>NZ_JCALCP010000012.1:0-140751 GCF_059812405.1 Mycobacterium sp. NGS57
TTTCCCGAGAGCGGGTGTCGGTAGTTGCACTCTCGCCGTTAGGAACAGGCGTACTCGTCGGTGATGACGGGCCGCGGGCTGCGGGTGGCGGCCGCGCGTGCCGCGGCGGCCATGGTGGCGGTGGCCCCGACGCTGTAGGCCGCATCGCCTACGGTTTGGGGATGCCCAAACCGGAAGCGTCAGTGGAATTCGAAACGGTCGACGACAACATCGCCCGCATCACCCTCAACCGGCCGGAGCGCCTCAACGCGATCGACGGATCGCTGATCGACGGAGTCGACGAGGCCCTCGACGCCCTCGGCCGGGGCGAGCACCGGGTCGCGATCCTGACCGGCGCCGGCCGGGGATTCTGCGCCGGCGCCGACCTGAGCGGCACCGGCGAACCCTGGACCAGGCCCCACCCGAGCAGCCCCGCGTTCAAGGTCAACTACGACGCCCAGGTGCGGCTGGCCGAGCTGTTCACCCGGATCTACGAGCTGCCGATCCCGGTGATAGCCGCGGTCAACGGCGTCGCGGTCGGCGGCGGGCTGGCCTTCACGCTCGTCAGCGACATCCGCGTCGCGTCCGACCGGGCGCGGTTCGGATCGGTGTTCATCAAGGCCGGCTTCTCGTCGATGGACATGGGCACCAGCTACCTGCTGCCGAAGATCGTCGGCGCGGGGGTGGCGCGCGAGCTGATGCTGACCGGCCGCATCATCGACGCGGCGGAGGCCTATCGCATCAAGCTGGTGCACGAGGTGGTGGCGCCGGATGAGCTGATGACCGCGGCGCTCGAGCTGGCCCGCTCGATTGCGGAGAACAACGCGTATGGCGTGTGGCAGACCAAAATCGGCCTCAACGCGGCGCTGGACGCGCCGAGCTTGCGGCACGCCATCGAGCTGGAGAACCGCACCCAGATCCTCAGCGGTTTCACCAACAATCCGACCGAGGCGGCCATGGCGCACCGGGAGAAACGGGCACCGAATTGGGATCCCCTGTGACGCAGCGCCGCTAGACCTTCGACATCACTTTCTCCGCGAACCGTTCGATGTTGCGGATCTTTTTCTCCAGCGGCTCGGTGTCGGGTCCCTGGATGTAGGGATACCGGAAGCCCACGATGACGTCGGTGACGCCCTTGTCCTCGAGCCGCTTGATGCCGTCGACGGTGTAGGCGTCCATCGAGATCACGTGGATCTCGAACGGCCCGGTCTTGCCGTCTTCCTCGCGATACTTCTTGACCTTCGCGATCAGGCGGTCGAGCTCCTCGGGGTCGCTGCCCCCGCCGTGCATCCACCCGTCCAGGCGCGCCGCGCGCCGCAGCGCGGCGTCGGCATGGCCACCGACCAAAATCGGAATCGGTTGGGTGGGAGCGGGGCTCATCTTGGTCTTGGGGATGTCGTAGAACTCGCCGTGGAACTCGAAGTACTCGCCGGTGGTGAGGCCCTTGACGATTTCGATGCATTCGTCGATCCGCTTGCCGCGCTTGGCGAACGGGATACCCATCAACTCGTAGTCCTCGCGCCACGGGCTGGTGCCGACGCCGAGTCCCAGCCGGTTGCCGGTCAGGGCGGCCAGCGAGCCCGCCTGCTTGGCCGTCAGCGCCGGGTGCCGGACGGTCATCTTGAGGACGAAGAAGTTGAACCGCAAGTTCGTCGTCACCGCACCCAGCGCCGACGCCAGCACGAAGGCCTCGATGATCTCCTTGCCGTCCAGGAATTCGCGCCCGCCGTCGGGCGTGTACGGGTATGTGGAGTCGGACTCGAACGGGTAGGCGAGGCTGTCGGCGATCGTCATGCTGTGGTAGCCGGCCTCGTCGGCCGCCTTGGCCAGCGGGATGTAATACGAAGGGTCGGTCAGTGACTCCGCAAAGCTGAACCGCACGTCATCTCTCTTCCTCGGGCCGTGGCGAACCCGATCACATTAGAACGTGTTCTAGTTTTACCCACGCGGGGGCCCGCTGACAACCGCCGAGGCTGGTTAAAGCTGGTTCTCGGGCCCGATGACGGCCCAGACCGTCTTGCCCGACGAGGTCGGGGTGCTGCCCCACGCGCGCGACAACGCGTCGACGATCGCCAGGCCGGACACGTCGATGCCCTGCTCCGGCGCCGGCAACTGCACGGCGGGTGTGCTGCTGCCGTCGGACACGGCGATGGTCGCCGACGTGCCGTCGGTCTCGACGCGCATCATAGGAACGCTGGACGTGTGTTCCAGCACGTTCTCGACAAACACGTTGACCACTACCAGCGCGACCGGGATGAGCACGGGCTGCGACCACTCGGTCAGCCACTCGCGGACCAGGCGGCGCGACTCGCGCAGGCTGGTCAGGTTGGCGGGCAACTGGGCATCGCCGTGGCGCACGTTGCGACGGGTGAGCCGGTCGATCGCTTTGAGCGCCGACTTCTCCGTGGCGTACACCGGCATGAAATGGGTGACCCCGCTGTCGGTGATGGTCTCCCGGGCCGCGCGATCGGCGCAGACCAGCAGGATCGGCACGTCGGGCCCGGTGTGAACCTGCCAGCGCACGCCGAGGACGCTCGACCACGGGACTTTCGTGGGCGCCTGAAGTCCGGAGACGTTGACGACCACGGCGGACGGCTCGTCGAGAGTGGCCTTCATGATGATGTCGCGCAGCGCCGCGGAACTGCTGCTGTCGAGCACGCCTTCGACCGTGAGGACGACGACCGACTGATCGGTGCGCGCCGCAACGGCCAGGGAGCTCGGCGACTCGGCTAGCGCGCTCACGTCAGCCACCCCTTTCGCGTCAGGGCTCCATCCTCGCCGACCGCGACCCGAGGACCAAAGGCATGCGAGCGCGCGTGTCTCCCTAGCAATGTAGGCGCAGGCATTCCCAACTTGGAAGAAAAAGGTTGCGACTGCGTCATCCGGCCTGCCGCTACTTCCATACCCCGCTCCTCGACTGGCCGCTGCGCAGGCGGGTCGGCGCTGAAATGCCGGTCGCCCGCTACGCCCGCGTGGCCAATCTCCCCATTGCGAAGAAAATCGGACTCTCCCGGTTACCCAACCGCGACAGCCGGAAAACCCGCGCGCGGCGCGGTGCGCGGCAAGCCGGGGGTCAGCTCAGCGTGTACGGCGGAGCCCCGACCCCGGACACGGTGTGCGTGCCCCACGGCGTCCGTTCGACGATGCGCGCGGGCGCGCTGCGCTCGCCGACGGTCAGCGTCGCGGTCCGCGCCTGGGCGAGCGTGTCGTCGGGCAGCGGTTGCGCCGCGGACCCGAACACCGTGCCCTGCCAGTGGTAACGGCCGTCGATCGGGTCCAGCCGGCCGGCGAGCCGGACGCGCACGGGATGCTCGGCGCCGGCAACGGTCAGCGTCGCCGAGCCCTCGTAGGTCGTGTCGTCCCCGGGCGTGGCGGATGACACGTCGAAGGCCTTGGCGACCGGTTGGGGCTGCGCGGGTCTCACGTAGACGCGCTCGTTGAACACCCGGTGGCTGCTGCGGCGCACTTCGATGCGGGTGCTGTCGCTGCGCTCCATCAACTCCACGCACGCGGCGACGTAGTGGGCCTGGGCGCCGGTGTCGGGTCCGCCGACGAAGAAGTAGTTGGGGAAGCCGTGCAGGGCGACCCCGAAGTAGGGCTCCATGCCGTCGCGCCAGGCCTGTCGGGCGGTCACTCCGCCGGCGCCGATCAGCGTGTCGTCCGGGACCTCATCGGCGATGGCGAACCCGGTGCCGTAGACGATGGCGTCGGCGCCGTGCTCTACCCCGTCGGCGGTGCGGATTCCCGACGGGCCGATGGCGGTGATCGCCGATCCCACCAGCGCCGCCCGCGGCCGCCCGTGGGCGCCCGGGCGGATGCGCCGGCCCAGCCAGCGCCGCGCGCGGGTGGCGGGCAACGGCAGCTCGTCGACGAGCCGGCGCGGTGCGTGCGCGAAGACCGTCACCGAAGCCGCGGACTCGAGCAGCGCCGGCAGGTGATGACCGGCGGTGGCGTCGGCGCCGACGACCGCGACCCGCTCGCCCGCCGGGTCGAAACCGGGCGGCCACTGCGCCGCGTGGAAGGACTCACCCGAGAAGGCGTCGCGCCCGGCGATGTGCGGTAGCCACGGGGTTTGCACCGGTCGGTAGGCGGCGACGACGACGCGCGCCCGCATCGTTTCGCCCGCGGTCGTCGTCAGCAGCCAGCTGTCGGTGTCGTCGTCGAAGCGTGAACTGCGGACCTCGCGGCCGTGCGCCGTGTCGAGCATCGCGACGCCGGGGACGCTGCGCAGCGCGGCCCGAGCGGTTTGGCCGTCGGCGCCCGCGCCGATGACGACTGCGCGATGGCAGGGCTCGGGCGCCCGGGTCACAGAAACCTGCTGCGCTTCCAGCCGCGGCGCGCGATCGGGCCCAGCAGGCCCACTTCGGTCAAAAACCCTGCCAGCGGGGCGAATCCGGCGATCTGCGTCTCGTAGCGGTGGGCGCTGGTGCGCGCGATCTTTCGTGCCCGCTTGGCATCCAGGCCCGCGCGCGCATAGGGGATCGGGTTGGAGAACAGGTAGTTGAAGAAGTAGCCGCCCAGGCCGTTGATGTTGGCCATGAACCAGCGGTTGAGCCGTGGCATCTCCGCGGCGCGTTTGCGTGCCCCGTCGCGGGCGAACTGAATGTGGCGGGCCTCTTCGGTGACGTGAATCCGCATGAGCCGCTGGATGATCGGCTGCAACTCGGGGTCGTCCATCATCTGCCGTTGCAGCGAATCGAAGATTTCTTCACCGATGAGCGCGGCCACCCACAGCATCGAGCCGCGCTGGAACGCCAGCGGCAGCGCGTTGATGATCCACCGGTGAAACCGTCGCGGGCGCACCGGCTTTGCGCCGATGCGTTCGATGGCCTTGCCGAACATGACCATGTGGCGGGTCTCGTCGCCCAGCTCGGTCAGTTTGTAATGCGTCGAGCGGCTGGTGGGGTCCTTGTGCAGGATGGTGCGCAGCAGCGACTGGTTGAGGATGTTCTCGAACCAGATTCCGGCCGACAGCGTGTTGACCAATTCCTGGCGGGACAGCTCGATCTGTTGCTCGCGGGTCATCTCGTCCCACATCGGCGTGCCGTACAACGAGACCAGCTTCGCCGGCAGATAGAACTTGTCCGGGTCCAGCGGCGCGTCCCAGTCGATGTCGACGACGGGCTCGTAGGACTTTTTGACCGAGCCCTTCAGCAGGCGGTCCGAGAACTCCTCACGACTTGGCCCGTTTGGCTTCATCGCAGTGGTGGTCATCGCTGGTGCCCCTTCGGTGCTTCCGACTATGGCAGAACGCAACAGGTACGCAGTACCCATGGTACTGGGTACCTGAGGTCTTGGGCTAGATGTTTGCGGTTTCAATTAGGTTGACCCACGTGAGCCGGCACATCCACGTCATCGGCATCGGTGCCGGGGACCCCCGCTACCTGACCGTCCAGGCGATCGAGGCGCTCAACGACACCCACGTCTTCTTCGCTATGGACAAGGGGGAGGCCAAAAGCGACCTGGTGGCGTTGCGCCGGCAGATCTGTGCCCGGTTCATCCGCGAGCCCGGATACCGCTTCGTCGAGTTGCCCGACCCCAAACGCTCTGGCACTGACTATCGGGAGGCGGTGTCGGAGTGGCATGCGGGCCGCGCGGCCATCTGGGCGGACGCCATCGCGGCCGAGCTCGGTGCCGACGGCGTGGGCGCCTTCCTGGCCTGGGGCGACCCGTCGCTCTACGACAGCACGCTGCGCATCCTCGAGGCGGTGGCGGCGCGGGTGGAGTTCACCTTCGATGTCATCCCGGGCGTCACCGCGGTGCAGGCGCTGACGGCGCGACACCGCATCCCGCTCAATGAGGTGGGCGAACCCGTGCTGATCACCACCGGCCGGCAGCTGCGCGCGCACGGGCTGGCCGGCTCGGCGGTCGTCATGCTCGACGCCGAGTGCTCGTTTCAAGCGTGCCCGCCCGAGACCGCGATCTGGTGGGGCGCCTATCTCGGCACGGACGACGAGCTGCTGGTGGCGGGCACCGTCGGCGATGTCGGCGCCCGCATCGCGGCGCTGCGCGCCGAAGCCCGCGCCCGGCACGGTTGGATCATGGACACCTATCTGTTGCGGGCGCCGGGGGATTCATAGCCCATCCGTAAACGAGGGTGGGGCACATGGACACCCCGGCAACGCGATCGGCAGACTGAACAGGTGCCCGAACTCCCGGAGATCGAAGCGCTGGTCGACCACCTGCGGCGCCACGCGGTGGGCCGGACCGTCGGCCGCGTCGACGTAGCCGCGTTCTCCGTGCTGAAAACCTTCGACCCGCCGACCACCGCCCTGTACGGCCAGACCGTCGAGAACGCCGAGCGATGGGGCAAATACCTCGGCCTGCGCGCCGGGGGGCTGTTCTTGATCGCCCACCTCTCGCGCGCCGGCTGGTTGCGGTGGTCCGACAAGCTCGCCGCCGCGCCGCTGCGTCCCGGCAAGGGACCCATCGCGTTGCGCGTGCACCTCGGCACCCCCGGCGTGGCCCCCGGCTTCGACCTCACCGAGGCCGGCACGCAGAAGCGGCTGGCGGTGTGGCTCGTCGACGACCCCAAGCTGGTGCCCGGCATCGCCGCTCTGGGCCCCGACGCGCTGGAGCTCAGCCCCGCCGACCTGGCCGGGGTACTGGCCGGCAACACCGGCCGGATCAAGACCGTGATCACCGACCAGAAGGTGATCGCCGGCATCGGCAACGCCTACAGCGACGAAATCCTGCACGTCGCGAAGATTTCGCCGTTCGCCACCGCGGCCAAGCTGTCCGAGGAACAGCTGACCACCCTTCACGACGCGATGATCTCGGTGCTCACCGACGCGGTGAGCCGCTCGGTCGGCCAGGGGGCCGCAATGCTCAAAGGGGAGAAGCGCTCCGGGCTACGCGTGCATGCCCGCACCGGGCTGCCGTGCCCGGTATGCGGGGACACGGTGCGTGAAGTGTCGTTCGCGGACAAGTCATTTCAGTACTGCCCGACGTGCCAGACCGGGGGCAAGGTACTCGCCGACCGGCGCCTGTCGCGGCTGCTCAAGTAGTCGCCGGGACGCGACTTGACACCTGTCGATATGCTGCCCGGGTGACTCGCCAGAAGATCCTCATCACCGGCGCCAGTTCCGGCCTGGGCGCCGGGATGGCGCGCTCGTTCGCCGCCAAGGGCCGTGACCTGGGGCTCTGCGCGCGTCGCACCGACCGGCTCGACGAGCTGAAAGCCGAACTGGCGCAACAGTATCCGGGCATCAAGATCGCGGTCGCGGCGCTGGATGTCAATGACCACGAGCAGGTTCCGAAGGTCTTCGCCGACATCAGCGACGAGCTCGGTGGCATCGACCGCGTCGTGGTCAACGCCGGCATCGGCAAGGGCGCGAAGCTGGGCTCCGGAAAGCTCTGGGCGAACAAGGCGACGATCGAGACCAACCTGGTGTCGGCGCTGGTGCAGATCGAAACCGCGTTGGAGATGTTCACCAAGAGTGGTTCGGGCCATCTTGTGCTCATCTCCTCGGTGCTGGGCAACAAGGGTGTGCCCGGAGTCAAAGCCGCGTACTGCGCAAGCAAAGCCGGGCTGACCTCCTTGGGTGAATCGCTGCGCGCCGAATACTCGCGCGGCCCCATCAAGGTGACCGCGATCGAACCCGGTTACATCGAGTCGGAGATGACGGCGAAGTCGTCGAGCACAATGTTGATGGTGGACAACGAAACCGGCGTCAAGGCGCTCGTCGACGCGATCGAGCGCGAGCCCGGGCGCGCGGTGGTGCCGCGGTGGCCGTGGGCGCCGCTGGTGCAACTGTTGCGGGTGTTGCCACCTCCGCTGACCAAGCGCTTCGCCTAGCTTCTCGCGCCCTTCCCGCGGGGGGTCCCCTTCCCGCGAGGTCCCCTTCCCGCGAGGTCCCCTTCCCGCGAGGTCCCCTTCCCGCGAGGTCCCCTTCCCGCGAGGGTGCGTGTTTGTACGCGACACGCCGTGTGAACGCGTGCATTTGCGGCCCCTCGCGAGCGGGGGGGAACCCGCGCGAGCGGGGGGGAACCCGCGCGAGGCGGTTAGACCGGGGCCGGCGTGTAATGCGCTGCGTCGGTGGTGAATTCGGGTTTGCCGTAGGTCGCCAGTCGAAGCTTGAGGAGCCCGATGACGTACGCGTCGGTGATCTCCCGGAGCACCGGGATGCGGCTGGCCTGCTGGACGGCGGTGAAACGCCCGATGATGAACGGCGCCGTCAGGGCGACGCGCAGGAGGTCCGTCGGGTCCAGCGAGACGCCCATCGCGTCGGCGACCTCGCGGTCACCGTTGCAGAACGTGCGGACGAAAGTGAGCTTGGAAAAGCTCTTTTCGACCGCCTCGGCGCAGCGGTCGAACAGGCTGGTGCCGGGCCGCAGGTAGGCGGCCATCGTGCCGCTGACGAGTTCGCGGCAGATGTCGTCAAACCCGTCGCGCAGCAGCGCCGAACGCGCGTGCATGACGTGCATGATGTCCGCGGGCTCCGAGGGCAGCAGTTCGGGCGGCAGGCCCAGCAGAAAGCAGCGGTACCTGGCGAATTCGACGGCGGCGCGTTCCTGTTTGGTGAATTTCGTGCGGCCCTCCTGACGCGCCTTGCGGGCCAACAGGTACTGGCCGATCATGCCGGCGGGCATCTGGTCGACCTGCGGCACCGGCATGCCGTAGACGGCGACATCCCATTTGTCGGATTTCTTCAGGGCGTTGTAGCGGACCATCGAGTGCATCAGCCGGACCATGGCGGCAGCCTCGAAGCCGGGTCCGTACCGGTCCAGCGCGCCGGGCAGGGTGGTGACGGCGAAGAAGCTCGCCGTCTCGTTGACTCGCCGGGCGGCGCGCTTGCCCGACAGCGCGCCGGTCAGGGCCATCGGCAGCGCGGCGTAGGTGTTGGTGAAGGTTGCGATGAACGCTCCGCGTGTGATGAACGGGGCCAGCAGCGCCGCGGGGATGCGCTCTTGGCGCGCGCCCTCGCGGACCAAGTCGAAGTCGATCCACTCCGGGGCTGCCTCCATGGCGGCGATGAACGAGGCGAGTTCGGGAGGAGCGTCGGGGACCGCGTCGACCCCTTCGCGGCAGGCGGTCTTGAGCATCTCGATGAGGTGGGCGACGCTGTACGAATTCATCAGCGCCGCATAGGGATCGGCGACGACGTCGCCGAGCAGGGTGGCCGTGCTGATCAGCTCCATGACGCGGTCGTCTTCCAGGATCGGCGCGCGGTCGGCGATCCAGGCGGGCAGGGCGGACTCGACGTCGGACTCGGTGGCCAGCCGGTCCGGCTGCCGGTCGAAGTCGAAGTCGCCGTAGAGGTCGGGCTGCAGCTCGCGTTGGCTTCGGACGCGCCGCGCCAGCTCGGGGTAGTACGTGACCATCACAACCTCCCGCTAACTCACACTTAGTGAGTAATACTCACAAGTTGTTAGTTATGCTGTCAAGCATGAGCGCGGCCCAACCGAAGCGGCGCATGACCGCCGAGGGGCGGCGCGAGCAGATCCTCGACGTCACCCAAGCGATCGTCGACGCCGAGGGATTTCACGCCGCGACGCCGAACCGCATCGCGCGCCAGGCCGGCATCAACAGGTCGCTGATCTATCAGCTCTTCGGCGACCCGGCGGGGCTGTTCGTCGCGCTGATCGACCGGGAGGCGGCGCGGGCCGGCGCGCAATTCGCCGAGGCCATCTCCGGGCTGGATGCCGTCGCCGAGGACCAGTCGCTGGTGGTGGCGTTCGACGGGGTGCTGGCCGCCGTCGACGCCTACCCGGCAACCTGGCGGCTGTTCCTGTTCCCGCCGCAGGGCGCGCCGCCGGAGTTGTATGCCCGCCTGGCGCAATCTCAGGAGGTCGTGCTCGAGTTCTTCGTGCGGGAACTGCTGCGCGCCAATCCCGCCCTGCACGAACCGGAATACACCGCGCGGATCCTGCACGCCGCCGGCCGCGAGCTGCTGCAGCTGCACCTCGGCGATCCACAGACCGCGACCGTGGAGCGCCTGCGAACCTTTGTGCGGCGCTTCGGGTCCGAGCTCGTCACGCCCTAACCCGTGCGGCCTCGTTCGGCGCGGTAGCGACGCACCAGCGCGTCGGTCGAGCTGTCCGACCGCGCCGCGGGTGCGTCGTCGGCGGTGAGCACCGGTAGCAGCGCCTTGGCCTGCGTCTTGCCCAGCTCGACCCCCCACTGGTCGAACGAGTCGATGCCCCAGACCACGCCCTCGGTGAAGACCTGGTGCTCGTACAGCGCGATCAGCTGGCCCAGCACCGATGGGGTGAGCCGGTCGGCCAGGATCGACGTCGACGGCCGGTTACCCGGCATCACCTTGTGCGGCACGATGTCGGCGGGCGTGCCCTCGGCGGCGATCTCCTCGGCGGTTTTGCCGAACGCCAGCACCTGGGTCTGCGCGAAGAAGTTGCTCATCAGCAAATCGTGCATGCTGCCGGTGCCTTCGGCGGTGGGGAGGTCGTCGATGGGCTGGCTGAAGCCGATGAAGTCGGCCGGCACCAGCCGGGTGCCCTGGTGCAGTAGTTGATAGAACGCGTGCTGGCCGTTGGTTCCCGGTTCGCCCCAAAAGATTTCGCCGGTGTCGGTGGTGACCGGCGTGCCGTCGGCGCGCGTCGACTTCCCGTTGGATTCCATGGTCAGCTGCTGCAGATAGGCCGCAAACCGGGCCAGGTCGTTCGAGTACGGCAGCACCGCGCGGGACTGCGCATCGAAGAAATTGGAGTACCACAGCCCGATCAGGCCAAGCAGCGCAGGCGCGTTCGACTCCAGCGGGGCGGTGCGGAAGTGCTCGTCGACGAGGTGGAATCCGGACAAGAAATCGGCGAAGGCTTCCCGGCCGATGGCCGCCATCAACGACAGCCCGATCGCCGAGTCGACCGAATAACGCCCCCCGACCCAATCCCAGAACCCGAACATGTTGTCGGTGTTGATGCCGAACTCGTCGACGAGGCGTTTGTTGGTGGAAACCGCCACGAAATGCTTGGCTACCGCCGAATCTCCCAGCGCCTCGGTCACCCAGCGGCGCGCGGCGGTCGCGTTGGTCAGCGTCTCGAGCGTCGAGAAGGTCTTCGACGCGACGATGAAGAGCGTTGTGGCGGGGTCCAAGTCGGCCAGCGTGGCGATCAGGTCGGCGGGGTCGACGTTGGAGACGAAGCGCGCCGAGATCCCCGCGTCGGCGTAGTGGCGCAGCGCCTGGTAGACCATCACCGGGCCCAGGTCCGACCCGCCGATGCCGATGTTGACGACGGTGCTGATCCGTTTCCCGGTCGCCCCGGTCCACTCGCCGCTGCGCAGCCGGTCGGTGAACTCGCCCATCCTGTCGAGCACGGCGTGCACGTCCTCGACGACGTTTTGGCCGTCGACCACCAACTCGGCGTCCCGCGGCAGCCGCAGCGCGGTGTGCAGCACGGCACGGTCCTCCGAGGTGTTGATGTGCACACCGGAGAACATCTGGTCGCGGCGCTCTTCGAGGTTCGCCGTCCGCGCCAGGTCGACGAGCAGCCGCAACGTCTCCCGGGTGACGCGGTGCTTGCTGTAGTCCACGTAGAGGTCACCGACCGTCACGGTGAGTTCGCGACCACGATCGGGATCGTCGTCGAAGAACCGGCGGAGATGGGTGTTGCCGATTTGTTCGTGATGCCTGCGCAGGGCGTCCCACGCCGGGGTGGCGGTGATGTCAGGGATGGTTTGCAGGGAGGTCATGTTTTCGACAGTAGTGACGGTCGCGAGCGCGGCGCTGGGGGTACCTCCGCGAAGCTGGGGGAGTGAGCGCTGATGACGTCCCGCTCTAGTGGCCGAGCCGGCCCCTGCCCAGCCGCAACAGCAGCATCGCGAGATCCTTACCCTCGGGGCCGAGCTCGCTGTAGCGTTCGATGACCTTCATCTCGCGGCTGTGCACCAGCCGGGTGCCGCCGGAGGCCATGCGCACCTTGCCGATCGCCTGGGAAACCTGGGCGCGCCGCTTCACCGCGGCAAGGATCTCGGCGTCCAACCGGTCGATCTCCTGGCGCAACTGGTCAATGTCGGTAGTCTCTGGGGACTCGACCGTCTCGATGTTCATGTCGGCTAACTCCGCGTTCTCGTGATGTGGGGGTTCTGGTCTCATCCGTTATCGGGCCTCACAAAAGAGACGAGCCCCGAATCCGGAAGCGGACCACGGGGCTCTGCGAAAGCAGCTAGGCCACGGGCACCGCTGGCCGGTACCCGTAGAAAAATCGGCCAATCCACTCCCGGGGCCAGTCGCTGGTCGAGAGCTGCCGATGGCGCTGCTTGGTGAGCACCCACCGAAGTCTGCCACCAACGGCGGGGGCCGCGCAAAGAAACGCTCCGCAACGCCGTCATTATCGGCGCGAGCGGTATCGCTCCGGGAGGCCGCGGGCGTGGCGCTTTTCTTGGCTGAATTCAGTCCACCGGAAATTGATGGCCGCCAAATGCGCGAGATTCAGTCGCGATAACCGTAGGCTGCAAGCGATTCGGGCGCTTAGGGAAGGGCTGTGAAATGAATTTTCTCGTGTTTCCACCTGAACTGAATTCGTTGCTGATGTTCAGCGGGGCGGGGTCTGGTCCCATGCTGACTGCCGCGGCGGCCTGGGACGGCCTGGCCGCCGAGCTGAACTCGGCGGCGTCGTCGTTTTCCGCGGTGACATCGGGCCTGACGGGCGAGGCGTGGCAGGGTCCGGCTTCGGTGGCGATGATGGCCGCGGCGAGCCCGTATTCGAGTTGGCTGGCCGCGGCGGCGACGCGGGCATCGGACGCGGCCGGGCAGGCCCGGGCGGTCGCGGGCGCGTTCGAGTCGGCGCTGGCGGCGACGGTGCACCCGCTCACCGTGAGCGTCAACCGCAACCAGTTTGTTCAGCTGGTCGTGTCGAACCTGTTCGGGCAGAACGCACCTGCGATCGCGGCCGCCGAATGCGAATACGAGCAGATGTGGGCGCAGGACGTCGCCGCAATGGTCGGCTATCACGCCGGGGCGGCCGAAGCCGCCGCGGCCCTGACCCCGTTGGAGCAGGCGCTGCAGACCCTGCCCGCCGTCCTCGGCCAACTCTCGCCCGTCGGCAACATCGGCGCCGCCAACGCGGGCGACGGCAACAAGGGCAGCGTGAACATGGGCAGCGGCAACACCGGCAACGCCAACCTGGGCGGCGGGAACATCGGCAATCTCAACGTGGGCACCGGAAACCAGGGACCCTCGTCGAGCCAGCCCGCCATCCTCAACGGCGGCAGCGGAAACATCGGGAGCTTCAACCTGGGCAGCGGAAATATCGGCAACTCCAACCTGGGCAGCGGAAACCACGGTAATGCGAATATCGGCAGCGGAAACTTCGGCAGCTCCAATGTGGGTGGCGGAAACAGCGGCACGGCCAACCTGGGTAGCGGCAATACCGGCAGTAACAATGTGGGCAGTGGAAATACCGGCACCACCAACTACGGCTTCGGCAACACCGGCGTCGGCAATCTCGGCAGCGGCAACACCGGCAACTCCAACGTCGGGATGGGCAATTTGGGCAACGGCAACATCGGCGCCGGAAACCGCGGCAACTTCGACATCGGCTTCGGCAACACCGGCAACAACGACTTCGGCATCGGGCTCACCGGCGACAACCAGTTCGGCATCAACCTCAATGGACTGAACGGCGGCACCGGCAACATCGGGCTCTTCAACTCGGGCAACAACAACGTCGGCTTCTTCAACTCCGGCAACGGAAACTGGGGCATCGGAAACTCGGGCAACTTCAACACCGGCGTCGCCAATTCCGGCAGCACCAACACGGGCCTGTGGAACTCGGGAAGCCTGGACACCGGCTTCTGGAACTCAGCCGGCACCGACGTCGGCTTCGGAAACTCCGGCGTGGGCGACGTCGGCTTCTGGAACGGCGGACACGACGACTTCGGCTTCGCCAATTCCGGGGCCCTGTCGATGGGGGCCTTCAATGCGGGCAACGGAGACGTCGGCTTCGGGAACGCCGGCGCCGGCAACGTGGGCTGGGGCAACTCGGGCCTGCACAACACCGGCTTCGGCAACGCGGGCGCCACGAATACGGGCTTCTGGAACTCCGGCAACACCAACACCGGCGCCGGGAACGCGGGGAACGTCAACACCGGCTTCGGCAGTGCGACCAACACCGGCGCGGCGAACTCGGGCTTCGGCAACACCGGCACCGGAAACTCGGGCTTCAACAACAACGGCAACGCGAACTCGGGATTCAACAACACCGGGTCCAACGACGAGGGCTACGGCAACGTGGGCCAGCACGACACCGGCTTCTTCAACACCAGCAACAACAACACCGGCTTCTACAACAGCGGAACCAACGACGTGGGCATCTCGAACAAGGGCAACCTCAACATCGGCTACGCAAACACCGGTCCCGCCGGGAACGCGGGCTTCTTCAACTCCGGCACCGACAACTCGGGCGTCGGCAACTCGGGCACCGGCAACTCCGGTTACCAGAACTCGGGCACGCATAACTCGGGCGCCAACAACACGGGCGATCGGCAGTCGGGTTTCAGCAACTAGTCCGACCTCCACCAACAATGCCGCCGCGGAGATGCGCGAACGCGTGAGGCGCTCCCGCCAGACCCGGTTCCGGCGGGATCACACGGTGGCAAGCACCCGCCTGAACAGGACGTTGTTTTCCTTATGCACATGCAGGTGCAGGTCGGATTCGATCTCTTGCAGACCGGCCAACATCGCCGTGTACGACCCACAGGCGTCTGAGGGGACTGCGTAGCCGCTGGTGAGCTCCCGCAGCTCTGCCAGCAATTCACCGGCGACGTCGTGTTCCTTCATGTTCTGCTCCAGCGCGGCGCGCAGTTCACCGGCGACTGCGGCGTCACCGCGGGTGCGCAGCCCGGGGAAGATCGTGCTCTCCTCGGTGCGCAGATGAGTCTCGACTTTTTGGCGCAGTTCGCCGAACGCATCTCGGAGCTGCTCGAGTTCGGGGTGGTTGTCTCCATGCACCCGGGCCACCTTGTCGACCAGCGCCCACATCCGCGGGAATTCGTCCCACAGGAACCGGTGGTGCGTGTCCACGATGTGCTCGATCAGTGCCGCGTCGGCCATGTCCGCCCAGTCGGCCCGCGGCCCGGGGTCCTCGCCGTTCAATGCGGTGAGAACCTCGTCGACGTCGATCTGCGCCTCGCTGCACGCCGCCCCGATCGGGCGTTGGCCATGGCAGCAATAGTCGATGCCGAACCGGTCCAATATTCGGGTGCGCGAAGGGTCGGCGGTGATGACATCGCCGAGAATGGTCTCGGAGCTGTAGGTGGCCATCGCAATCTCCTTGTGGGTGGGTGAGACAGGTCGCAGTGTAATTAATACACCCTCGCTCGTATTTATTTCGGGGCCGGGCGGCAAGGCGAGGGTTGCACCGGATGTCACCGTCCGGCGGTAGGTTAGGAGCGTCATGACCCGATACCTGACCGACGCTGTGACGAGCGCGTTTCCTGTCCCTGACGCGTCCTCAGCCAGCCGGGGGCTGCTCGACGACCTCAACCCACAACAGCGCCAGGCGGTGGTGCACGAGGGTTCACCGCTGCTGATCGTGGCGGGCGCGGGCTCGGGTAAGACGGCGGTGCTGACCCGGCGCATCGCGTACCTGATCGCCGCCCGGGGCGTCGGCGTCGGACAGGTCTTGGCCATCACCTTCACCAATAAGGCCGCCGCGGAGATGCGTGAACGCGTGGTGCGGCTGGTGGGCCCCCGGGCGCGCGCCATGTGGGTGTCGACGTTCCACTCCACCTGTGTGCGCATCCTGCGCAACCAGGCGTCGCTGATCGACGGGCTCAACTCCAACTTCTCGATTTATGACGCCGACGATTCGCGGCGCCTGCTGCAGATGATCGGCCGCGACATGGGGCTGGACATCAAGCGCTACTCGCCGCGGCTGCTGGCCAACGCCATCTCCAACCTGAAGAACGAGCTGATCGACGCGCATCAGGCGGTGTCGGACCTGACCGACGATTCCGGCGAGCTGTCCCGCACGGTGGCGAGCGTCTACGGCGAATACCAGCGGCGGCTGCGGGCGGCCAACGCGCTGGACTTCGACGACCTGATCGGGGAAACCGTCGCGGTGCTGCAGGCCTTCCCGCAGATCGCCCAGCACTACCGGCGGCGCTTCCGGCATGTGCTGGTCGACGAATACCAGGACACCAACCACGCGCAGTACGTGCTGGTGCGGGAATTGGCCGGCCGCGGTGGTTCAGCGAGGCCCGCCGGAGCTGGCCCGGGGGCCGGCGGAGGCGAGGTGAAGCTGGGACCGCCGAATCAGCCCGGCGCAGGCGGCGAGTCATCCGATGAGGTGCCGCCGGCCGAGTTGTGCGTGGTCGGCGACGCCGACCAGTCGATCTATGCGTTCCGCGGCGCCACCATCCGCAACATCGAGGACTTCGAACGCGACTATCCGGACGCGACGACCATTTTGCTGGAACAGAATTACCGGTCGACGCAGAACATCCTGTCGGCGGCCAACTCGGTGATCGCCCGCAATTCCGGGCGCCGCGACAAACGACTGTGGACCGCCGAGGGCGCGGGCGAGTTGATCGTCGGCTACGTCGCCGACAACGAGCACGACGAGGCGAGATTCGTCGCCGAGGAGATCGACGCGCTCGCCGAGAACGGCGAGATCACCTACAACGACGTCGCGGTGTTCTACCGCACCAACAACTCGTCACGGTCGTTCGAAGAGGTCTTCATCCGTGCCGGGATTCCCTACAAAGTCGTTGGGGGAGTGCGTTTTTACGAGCGCAAGGAGATCCGCGACATCGTCGCCTATCTGCGGGTGCTGGACAACCCCGGTGACGCCGTCAGCATGCGGCGCATCCTCAACACGCCGCGCCGCGGCATCGGTGATCGTGCCGAGGCCTGTGTGGCGGTGTACGCCGAGAACACCGGAGCGAGCTTCGCCGACGCGCTCGTGGCCGCGGCCGAGGGCAAGGTGCCGATGCTGAATTCCCGCGCGGAGAAGGCGATCTCGGGTTTCGTCGAGCTGCTGGACGAGCTGCGCGGCCGCCTGGACGACGATCTCGGCGACCTGGTCGAGTTGGTGCTCGAACGGACCGGGTACCGCAGGGAGCTGGAGTCTTCCACCGATCCGCAGGAGTTGGCGCGGCTGGACAATCTCAACGAACTCGTCAGCGTCGCACACGAATTCAGCATCGACCGGGCGAACGCGGATGCGCTCGGTGAGTCATTGCAGGCCCCCGATGATGAAGACGTGCCGGATACCGGTGTGCTGGCGGAGTTCTTGGAACGGGTTTCGCTGGTTTCCGACAGCGACGAGATTCCCGAGGACGGCGCGGGCATGGTGACCATGATGACGCTGCACACCGCTAAGGGCCTGGAGTTCCCTGTCGTGTTCGTGACCGGCTGGGAGGACGGGATGTTCCCCCACATGCGCTCGCTGGACGACCCCACCGAACTGTCGGAGGAGCGGCGGCTGGCCTACGTCGGTATCACCCGGGCCCGGCAGCGGCTGTATCTGAGCCGAGCCATCGTCCGGTCGTCGTGGGGACAGCCGATGCTCAATCCGGAATCGCGGTTCCTGCGCGAGATTCCGCAGGAGCTCATCGATTGGCGGCGCAGCGCACCCGCACCGTCGTTCAGCGCGCCGGTTAGCGGTGCGGGCCGGTTCGGCACCCCGCGTCCGGCGCCGGCCCGGTCGGCGGGCAAGCGCCCGCTGCTGGTGCTGGAACCAGGAGATCGGGTGACCCACGACAAATACGGACTCGGCCGCGTCGAGGAGGTCTCCGGCGTCGGCGAATCGGCCATGTCGCTGATCGACTTCGGCAGCTCGGGCAGGGTGAAGCTGATGCACAACCACGCGCCGATCAGCAAGCTCTAGCCCGCCGAGGGCTACGCGTCGAGCCAGCGCTTGGTCTGCGGCAGCAGCACCAGCACCGCCGTGGCGATCGGCAGCACGGGAAGCGCATGCACGATCCATGCGACCCGGGCTCCGGCGATGAAGACACCGAGGTAAGTCAGTACCGCGACCACCGCGCCGGCCAGAATGAGATAGCGCCCGACGTCGCGGTGCTGCAGCAACGTGATGACGCCCGAGATGGTGGTGACCGCAAACACCAAGGCGAGAAACGCGACCGCGATGCAGAACAGCCGATCGGTTCGCCACCAGCCGGCGATCAGGTCGGTGGCCACCACCGACGTGGCCCATCCGCTGACGATGCCGGCGGCGCAGGCGGCGACGACGGTGCGGCCGTCCGGCTCGTGGCCGCCCAGGCCCGCAACACCTGCGTGCCGGCCCGCGCCCGGATAGGGAGACGGCTGGGGCGGGATCTGTGTGGTCGGGGACTCCGGCACGACGGGCATCGGCCCGGTCGGTGCCCGCCGGATGATCCGCGTGTGCGATTCCGAGGGCCCCGCGGCGGTCTCGGGGGACGGCGCAGCAGCGGGCGGATCCTTCGGCGAAGTCACCTCAGCCAGCGTAGTTGCCGACGCTGAGACCCCGCTTAGCAAGCCATGGGAGCGGGTCGATCCTTTCGGTGCCGCCCTGAAGCACCTCGAAGTGCAGGTGCGGTCCGGTGGAGTTGCCGCGGTTGCCCATGGTGGCGATCTGGTCACCGGCCATCACGCGCTGGCCGACGCTGACCATCGTCGTGTTGACGTGGCCGTAGAGGGTGACCGTGCCATCGGCGTGACGGAGCTTGACCAGCATCCCGTAACCGGCGGCCGGCCCGGCGTCGATCACGACACCGTCGGACACCGCGACGATCGGCGTTCCGATCGAGTTGGCCAGGTCGATCCCGGCGTGCAGCACGCCCCACCGGTAGCCGAAGTTGGACGTGAAGATCCCCTTCGTCGGCATGACATAGAGGGGCTGCTGCAACCGTGCCTCGCGCTGGGCGCGATCGTTGGCGAAGGCCACACCCCGGGCGAGTTCGGCGTTGTGCACCGCCGCGTTCGCCGAGGGCTGGGCCGCCACCACCTGAGCGCCGCGGATCGTGTTCGCGCCCGGCCCGCCGGCGAGCGCCGACGCGTTGGCGGCCAGCACGGCCTCCGTTTTGGGGGCGTCGGCGTGGCTGGTCGCCGTGTGGGCCGCGGCGGCCGCCGCGCCCGCGGCCATCGCCGAAATCAGCAGCCGGCCCCGGGCCGCGCTGGTGGGCTGTTTGCGGTGTTGGCCGCCGCGCCGTATCGCGGGGATGACGTCGGTGATGTCCGAGTGGTTGGGACGGTCGGCGGGTTCGGTCGTCGCGGGCCGCACTGCGGCCGCTACGGCTGGTGCCAGCCGCAGCGGGGCCAGGTCGTCGACGTCGTGCAGGTCGTCGAGTTCGGGAGCGAGCAGCACCTGCGCTTCGTTGTCGAACGTCGAGTCGTTGCTGAAGTCGAGGTCGTCGAGTTCGCCGGGCTCGTCGAGGAATTCCAAGTCGTCGAAGTCGAACCCGTCGAGCGGGAGAATTTCGGTGACTTCATTGCGGTGGGGCTCCGCCCACCGGCCGCCCGCTGCGCGACCTACCCTGACCACGCCCGATACGGGAGAAGAACGAGTCAAACGATGCTGCGACAAGCTGAAATGTCCTCGTATCGTGACCATAACGTTATCTGGACCCTAGGAAAGGTAGCCGCTAACCGACGGGGCTGGCAACCGTGGACCGAGAACCCAACTAATATTGTGATTCGCATCACTTTCGAGGCGTGGTGGTATGCCGTGAGCTCTGCCACATCGGTGGACGCGACGGTAGCAGCCGGTCGGCGGGTGGATAAAGTGCCAGAGGCCCCGCAGCACGCCGAGCGAAGACAGTGAGCACATGGACCTTTTCGAGTATCAAGCAAAAGAGTTGTTCGCCAAGCACAACGTACCGAGCACGCCCGGTCGCGTCACGGACACCGCGGAGGGCGCTCGCGCCGTGGCCGAGGAGATCGGCCGCCCGGTGATGGTCAAGGCGCAGGTGAAGATCGGGGGCCGCGGCAAAGCGGGCGGCGTCAAATACGCGGAGACGCCCGACGACGCCTATCAGCACGCCCAGAACATCCTCGGCCTGGACATCAAGGGCCACGTCGTGAAGAAGCTGCTGGTCGCCGAGGCCAGCGACATCGCCGAGGAGTACTACATCTCCTTCCTGCTCGACCGCGCCAACCGCACCTACCTGGCGATGTGCTCCGTCGAGGGCGGCATGGAGATCGAGGAGGTGGCCGCCACCAAGCCCGACCGGCTGGCCAAGGTCCCCGTGAGCGCCGTCACGGGTGTCGATGTGGCGACCGCGCGTTCGATCGCCGAGCAGGGTCATCTGCCCGCCGAGGTGCTCGACGCCGCGGCCGTCACGATCTCGAAGCTGTGGGAGCTTTTCGTCGCCGAGGACGCGACGCTGGTGGAGGTCAACCCCCTGGTGCGCACCCCGGACGACCGGATTTTGGCGCTGGACGGCAAGGTCACCCTCGACGCGAACGCCGACTTCCGCCACCCCGAGCACGCCGAGTTCGAGGACCGCGACGCCACCGACCCGCTGGAGCTCAAGGCCAAGGAGAACGACCTCAACTACGTCAAGCTGGACGGCCAGGTCGGCATCATCGGCAACGGCGCGGGCCTGGTGATGTCGACCCTCGACGTCGTCGCCTACGCCGGCGAGAAGCACGGGGGCGTCAAGCCGGCCAACTTCCTCGACATCGGCGGCGGCGCCTCCGCGGAGGTGATGGCCGCCGGCCTGGACGTGGTCCTGGGCGACGAGCAGGTCAAGAGCGTGTTCGTCAACGTCTTCGGCGGGATCACGGCGTGCGACGCGGTGGCCACCGGCATCGTCAAGGCGCTGGAAATCCTTGGCGCCGAAGCCAATAAGCCATTGGTGGTTCGGCTCGACGGCAACAACGTCGAAGAAGGCCGTCGCATCCTGACCGACGCCAGCCACCCGTTGGTGACGATGGTGGCGACGATGGACGAGGCCGCCGACAAGGCCGCCGAGCTGGCCAGCGCCTGAGAAAGGACCGCACGACATGGCAATCTTTTTGACCAAAGACAGCAAGGTCATCGTTCAGGGCATCACCGGCAGCGAGGCCACCGTGCATACCGCCCGCATGCTCAAGGCGGGCACCCAGATCGTGGGCGGCGTCAACGCGCGCAAGGCCGGCACCACCGTCACGCACGAAAACAAGGGCGGGCAGATCGTCAAGCTGCCGGTGTTCGGCAGCGTCGCGGAGGCCATGGAAAAGACCGGCGCCGACGTGTCGATCATCTTCGTGCCGCCGAAGTTCGCCAAGGACGCCATCATCGAGGCCGTCGACGCCGAGATCCCGCTGCTGGTGGTCATCACCGAGGGAATCCCGGTGCAGGACAGCGCATATGCCTGGGCCTACAACCTGGAGAAGGGTGGCAAGACCCGCATCATCGGGCCGAACTGCCCCGGCATCATTACGCCCGGCCAGGCGCTGGTCGGCATCACCCCGGCCAACATCACCGGCGCCGGACCCGTCGGTCTGGTGTCCAAGTCCGGCACGCTGACCTACCAAATGATGTACGAGCTGCGCGATTTCGGGTTCTCGACGTCGATCGGCATCGGCGGCGACCCGGTGATCGGCACCACCCACATCGACGCCATCGAGGCCTTCGAGAAGGACCCCGACACCAAGGTCATCGTGATGATCGGTGAGATCGGCGGCGACGCCGAGGAGCGCGCCGCCGACTACATCAAGGCCCACGTGTCCAAGCCGGTCGTCGGTTACGTGGCCGGATTCACCGCCCCGGAGGGCAAGACGATGGGCCACGCGGGCGCGATCGTGTCCGGGTCGTCGGGCACCGCCGCGGCCAAGAAGGAAGCCCTCGAGGCCGCCGGCGTCAAGGTCGGCAAGACCCCGTCGGAGACGGCCGCGTTGGCCCGGGAGATCCTCAAGAGCCTGTAGGGCGTCCCGTTCTACGGCAGGCCGGGGTTGCGGGGCACCCCGGGTGCAGGCCGCCGCGACACCTCCGGTAGATAGTTGAGCTATGAATCTGGACGCGCACACCCCCGTCGTCGTCGGCGTCGGGCAGGCCGCCGAGCGCATCGACGACCCCGGCTACGCCGCGATGTCACCGGTGGAGCTGGCCACCGCCGCCGCCCGGGCCGCCCTCGTCGACTGCGGTGCCGTCTTCGACGCGGTGGCCGCCGCCGTCGACACCGTGGCCGGCGTCCGGCAGTTCGAGATCTCCGGGCCCGTCGCCACCGCGGTGCTGGGACGGTCCAACAACTATCCGCGCTCGGTGGCCAATCGCCTTGGCGCCCAACCCGTTCGGGCGCTTCTGGAAATCGTCGGCGGGCAGGGGCCCCAGCACCTGATCAGCGAGCTGGCCGCCGACATCGCCGCGGGCCGCTCGGAGGTGGCCCTCGTCTTCGGGTCGGACGCGACCTCGACGCTGCGGCACTTCGCCAAGGCCGAAACCAAGCCGGACTTCACCGAAACCGTCGACGGCGACCTGGAAGACCGCGGTCACGGTATTGAGAAACTCATCTCGCGCTACACCGTCATTCACGGATTGACCAGTGCGCCAATTCAATACGCGCTGCTGGAAAACGCCCGGCGGGCCGGGACCGGGCTCGGCCCGGCCGAATACCGCCAGCAGATGGGCGAGTTGTTCGCGCCGTTCACCAAGATCGCCGCGAAGAATCCGTTCGCCGCCGCGCCAGTCGAGCGCACCGTGGACGAGCTGATCACGGTGACCGAGGGCAACCGGATGATCTCCGAGCCCTACCCGCGGCTGCTGGTCGCGCGCGACCAGGTCAACCAGGGGGCCGCGGCGCTGCTGATGTCGATCGGGGCGGCGCGCCGGCTGGGTGTGCCGGAGGACAACTGGGTGTACCTGCACGGCCATGTCGACCTGGAGGAGCAGCCCCTGCTGCAGCGGCCGGACCTCGGCCACGCCCCGTCCGCCGTGCTGGCGGTGCGTGAGGCGCTGGGCATGGCCGGCATCGGCATCGACGACGTCGCCACCTTCGATCTCTACAGCTGCTTTCCGGTGCCGGTGTTCAACATCTGCGATGGCATGGGCATCGCGACCGACGACGCGCGCGGGCTCACCCTGACCGGCGGGCTGCCGTTCTTCGGCGGCGCGGGCAACAACTACTCCATGCACGCGGTCGCCGAAACGGTCACCCAAATGCGAAGCACGCCAGGGCAGTTCGGCCTCGTCGGCGCCAACGGCGGCATCCTGAGCAAGTACTCGGTCGGGGTGTACTCCACCACTCCCGCGCCGTGGCAGCCGGATCGCAACGCGCAGCTGCAGGCGCAGATCGACGGCGCGCCGACCGAGGCCGTGACCGAGAAAGCCGACGGCGTCGGGACCGTCGAGACCTACACCGTGCGGCGCGACGACGGGCGCCCCACCGGGATCATCTTCGGTCGCCTCGACGACGGCAGCCGGTTCCTGTCCACCACCGAGGACGAGGAACTGATCGCGCTGCTGATCGACGGCGACCCCCTCGGACACGAGGTCCTGGTGCGCTCGTTCGACTACGGCAACCGCTGCTTCGCGCGCTGAGCAGACACAAAAGCACGCACCGCACGGCGTGTCGCGGTGCTTTTGTGTCTGCTCGCGCTAAACCAGCGCCGCCAGTTTGCCGGCGAGCCGCTCCACGTAGCCGGCGACCTCGTCCTCGGCGCGGTCGGGCAGGCCGAACAGCACCTCGGTCACCCCGAGCTCGGCCCAGCGCGCGAGCTTCTCGGGGACGGGTTTGAAGTCCAGCGCGACGATCTGCGGGGCGCCGGCGCGGCCGGCGGCCGCCCAGGTGTCCTGCAGCAACTTGACCGGCTCGTCGATGTCGAAGTCGCGCGGGGTGGTGATCCAGCCGTCGGCGCTGCGCGCGATCCACTTGAAGTTCTTCTCGTTTCCGGCCGCACCCACCAGCACCGGGATGTGTGGCTGCACCGGCTTGGGCCAGGCCCAGCTGGGCCCGAACTTGACGAACTCGCCGTCGCAGGCGGCTTCCTCTTCCGTCCACAACGCCCGCATCGCTTCGATGTACTCGCGCAGCATGGTGCGGCGCCGCCCGGGCGGCACCCCGTGGTCGGCGAGCTCGTCGGTGTTCCAGCCGAAGCCGACCCCGAGGCTGACACGGCCGCCCGAGAGGTGGTCAAGGGTGGCAATGCTCTTCGCCAACGTGATCGGATCGTGCTCGACGGGCAGCGCCACCGCGGTCGACAGCCGCACCCGCGAGGTGACGGCGCAGGCCGCGCCCAGACTTACCCAGGGGTCCAGGGTGCGCATGTAGCGGTCGTCCGGCAGCGACGCGTCGCCGGTGGTCGGGTGGGCCGCTTGGCGCTTGATCGGGATGTGGGTGTGTTCCGGTACGTAGAAGGTTTGGAAGCCGTGGTCGTCGGCAAGCTTGGCGGCTGCCGCCGGGGAGATGCCGCGGTCACTGGTGAAAAGCACAAGCCCGTAATCCATGCCCCGAATTAGAACGTGTTCTACCTCTGTGGGGCAAGCGGGTGGGCCGATCGCCCCGGCGCGCAGGCCCGAAGGTGCGCTAGCGTGGTTGATCGATCGCGTCGCAGCGCGAACAAGGGGAAGGTGTGAGCGAGGCGGCGCGCCCGCACGCACAGCGTCGCTCTGCAATGTGGCGCCACTAGACGACTTGAAGGCACTGGAAGCAACAGGAGGAGCCATGACCTACTCGCCCGGCAGTTCCGGATATCAACCCGCGCAGCCAGGCGGCTCCTACCCGGGCGCCACCCCGTCGTTCGCCAAGACCGACGACGGCGAAAGCAAGCTTCCGCAGATGTTGAACCTCGCCGTGCTGGTGCTCGGCCTGGCGGTATACCTCCTGAATTTCGGGCCGACGTTCACCATCAGCGCCGAGCTCGCTCCGGGCGGTGGACGCGCCGGCGACGCCGGCTTCGCGGTGATCGCCGCGGTGCTGGCCGCGCTGCTGGCCGGGATCGGCCTGCTGCCCAAGGCCACGGCCCGCGGCGGAATCGTTGCGGTGATCGCGGTGCTGGGCGCGTTACTGGCGATCACCGAGACGGTCAACACGCCCGCCGGTTTCGCGATCGGGTGGGCGATGTGGCCGCTGGTCGCGTGCGCCATTCTCCAGGCGCTCGCCGCCGTCGCCGCCCTGCTGCTGGACTCCGGCGTCATCACCGCGCCCAAACCGCGGCCCAAGTACGACCCGTACGCGGGCTACGGCCAATACGGCCAATACGGGCAGTACGGACAGCAGCCGTACTACGGTCAGCCGGGTGCCCAGCAGCACGGGGGACAGCAGTCGCCCCAGCCTTCGTCGTACGGATCCCAGTACGGCGGCTACCCGTCGAGCCAGAGCCAGGCCCCGACTCAGGCCTCGATCCCGACCGGCGGATTCGGCGCCCAGCCCACGCCGCAGTCCGGGCCCCAACCGACCACGCAGCAGCACGGGTCGTCGACGCCGCCGACCGGCTTCCCCAGCTTCAGTCCGCCGCCCTCGTCGGGTGGCGGCGAATCCCAGACCGACTACTCGAGCCAAACCGGGGACCAGCAGCAGTCGCCGTCCTCGCCGTCCGGGCCGGCGCCGGCCTGACCCCGGGCTCTCGCGCGTAGCCGGACACGTGCGTCAAGAGTGAAAACGGTGTCAGAAAGCGCGGACAACGCGGCAGCGGGCGCTCGCCAGGCGCGCGACCTTGTCCGGGTGGCGTTCGGGCCGGCGGTGGTCGCGTTGGGCATCGTTGCGGCGGTCACGCTGCTGCAGCTGCTGATCGCCAACAGCGACATGACCGGCGCGCTGGGCGCCATCGCGAGCATGTGGCTCGCCGTGCACCAGGTGCCGATCTCGATCGGCGGACGCGAACTGGGGGTGCTGCCCCTGCTGCCGGTCGTCCTGATGGTGTGGGCCACCGCGCGCAGCAGCGCGCGCGCCACCTCGCCGTCTTCGTCCTGGCTGGTGATCCGCTGGGTAATCGCCTCGGCGCTGGGCGGGCCACTGCTGCTGACCGCGATCGCGCTGGCGGTCATCCACGACGCGTCGACGGTGATCACCGAGCTGCAGACACCCAGCGCCCTGCGCGCGTTCGGCGGCGTGCTGGTGGTGCACGCCGTCGGGGCCGCGATCGGGGTGTGGTCCCGGGTGGGCCGGCGGGCGCTGGCCGCGTCGCCGCTGCCCGATTGGCTCGCTGATTCCCTGCGCGCGGCGGCGGCCGGGGTGCTGGCGTTGCTCGGGCTGTCTGGGCTGGTGACCGCGGGATCGCTGGTCGTGCACTGGGCGACGATGCAAGAGCTCTACGGGATCACCGATTCGATATTCGGCCAGTTCAGCCTCACCGTGCTGTCCGCGCTGTACGCGCCCAACGTCATCGTGGGCGCGTCGGCGATCGCGGTCGGCTCCAGCGCGCACCTCGGTTTCGCGACGTTCAGCCCGTTCACCGTTTTCGGCGGCGACATCCCGGCGCTGCCGATTCTGGCCGCGGCCCCGACGCCGCCGCTGGGCCCGGTGTGGGTGGCGCTGCTCATCGTCGGCGCGTCATCCGGCGTGGCGGTCGGGCAGCAATGCGCCCGGCACCCGCTGCCGCTGCTGCCGGCGCTGGCCAAGCTGTTGGTCGCGTCGGTCGCCGGGGCGTTGGCGATGTCGTTGCTCGCCTACGGCGCCAGCGGCCGGCTGGGCAACTTCGGTCATGTCGGCGTCGACCAGGGGGCACTGGTGGTCGGCGTGTTCTTCTGGTTCGCGGTCGTCGGCTGGGCCACGGTGGTGATGGCCGGGGGGATAACGCGCCGGCGCCGCGCCCCCGCGGCTGCCAGTGAGCCCGCAGACTTCGCCGAGTTTTTCGACGAGCCGGACGAGGCGCCGGCGGCGGAGGCGCCGGAGGAGCCGGCGGCGGAGGCGCCGGGCGACGAACCGGCCGACGACCACACCCCGCCCCCGGCGTGACCGAATCTGCGCTGAGTGCGGCGACACGCCCGGGTGGGTAGCGCTGGACGCAGAGTCGGCGCGGCGAGGCGCACCAGTAGGCTCGCCGTTGTGCAGCAACCGCTCCACGTGCCCCCGAGCGCGCCGGCGCGGGTGTTGGTGCTGGCATCGGGCACCGGTTCGCTGCTGGCATCACTGATCGACGCGGCCATCGGCGACTACCCGGCCCGCATCGTGGCCGTCGGCGCCGACCGTGACTGCCCGGCCACAAAGATCGCGGAGGCCGCGTCGGTGCCCGCCTTCACCGTCCGGCTGGCCGACCACCCCGACCGCGGCGCCTGGGACGCGGCCATCACGGAGGCCGCGGCCGCGCATTCGCCCGATCTGGTGGTGTCGGCGGGCTTCATGAAAATCCTGGGGCCGCAGTTCCTTTCACGCTTTGACGGGCGGATCCTCAACACGCATCCCGCGCTGCTGCCCGCCTTCCCGGGTGCGCACGGGGTGGCCGACGCGCTGGCCTACGGCGTGAAGCTCACAGGCTGTACCGTGCACCTGGTAGACGCCGGTACGGACACCGGGCCGGTCCTGGCCCAGCAGTCCGTTCCGGTGCTCGACGGCGATAACGAAGAAGCCCTGCACGAGCGCATCAAAGTGACCGAACGGCAGCTGCTGGTGGACGTGGTGGCCGCGATCGCGACCCGCGGCGTGACGGTGGTCGGGAGAAAGGCAACCATAGGATGAGCACCGCATGAGCACCGACGACGCAAGAAGGCCGATCCGCCGAGCGTTGATCAGCGTCTACGACAAGACCGGGCTGGTGCACCTTGCTCAGGGCCTCAGTGCTGCCGGCGTGGAGATCGTCTCGACCGGCTCGACGGCGAAGACCATTGCCGGCAAAGGGATTCCGGTCACGCGCGTTGAGGACATGACCGGCTTCCCCGAGGTGCTCGACGGCCGGGTCAAGACACTGCACCCGCGGGTGCATGCCGGTCTGCTGGCCGATCTACGCAAACCCGAGCACGCGGCTGCGCTCGAGCAGCTCGGGATCGCGGCGTTCGAACTGGTCGTCGTCAACCTGTACCCGTTCAGCGAAACCGTCGGCTCCGGTGCGGGTATCGATGAGTGCGTCGAGCAGATCGATATCGGCGGGCCGTCCATGGTCCGCGCGGCCGCCAAGAACCACCCCAGCGTGGCGGTGGTCACCGACCCGCTCGGCTACGACGGGGTGCTCGCCGCGGTGCGCAGCGGCGGGTTTACCCTCGCCGAGCGCAAAAGGTTGGCGTCGTTGGCATTTCAGCACACCGCGGACTACGACATCGCCGTCGCGAGCTGGATGGAGTCGACACTGGCGCCCGAACATCCGGCCACGGCGTTCCCGCGGTGGCTCGCCGGCAGCTGGCGGCGCACGGCGATGCTGCGCTACGGCGAGAACCCGCACCAGCAGGCGGCCCTCTACGGCGACCCGGGTGCCTGGCCGGGCCTGGCGCAGGCCGAGCAGCTGCACGGAAAAGAGATGTCCTACAACAACTTCACCGACGCGGACGCGGCGTGGCGGGCGGCCTTCGACCACGAACAGATATGTGTGGCGATCATCAAGCACGCCAACCCGTGCGGGATCGCGATCTCGTCGGCATCGGTCGCCGACGCGCACCGCAAGGCCCACGAATGCGATCCGCTGAGCGCCTACGGCGGGGTGATCGCGACGAACACTGAAGTCAGCCTCGAGATGGCCGAGTACGTCAGCACCATCTTCACGGAGGTGATCGTCGCACCCGTCTACGCGCCGGGCGCCGTCGACGCGTTGACGCGCAAGAAGAACATCCGCGTGCTGGTGGCCTCGGAGCCGCTGGCCGGCGGCACCGAACTGCGGCCGGTCAGCGGCGGCCTGCTGGTCCAACAACGCGACCAGCTCGACGCGCACGGCGACAACCCCGCCAACTGGACCCTGGCGACCGGATCGCCGGCGGACCCGAAAACCTTGACCGACCTGGTCTTTGCGTGGCGCGCCTGCCGCGCGGTCAAATCGAACGCGATCGTCATCGCCGGCGACGGCGCCACCATCGGCGTCGGCATGGGTCAGGTCAACCGGGTAGACGCGGCCCGGCTTGCCGTCGAGCGCGGCGGCGACCGGGTCCGCGGCGCGGTCGCCGCCTCGGACGCGTTCTTCCCGTTCCCGGACGGACTCGAGACGCTGACCGCCGCCGGGGTCAAGGCGGTCGTGCATCCGGGCGGATCGGTGCGCGACGACGAGGTGACCGCGGCGGCGGCTGGCGCCGGCGTCACGTTGTATCTCACCGGGGCCCGTCATTTCGCTCACTGAACGCTCGGCGCGTGAGCGTTTTGCCCACCGCGTAGCGTGGAGTGGTGCCATCACCGAGTAATCTGCCCCGCACCCTCGGCGAGCTGCGCGCCGCCGGCCACCGCGAGCGGGGCGTCAAACAGGAAATCCGGGAAAACCTGCTCACGGCGCTGGCCGAGGGTGACGAGGTGTGGACCGGGATCCTGGGCTTCGACGACACCGTGCTGCCCCAGCTGGAGCGGGCGCTGATCGCGGGCCACGACTTCGTCCTGCTGGGCGAGCGCGGCCAGGGCAAGACCCGGCTGCTGCGGGCGCTGATCGGGTTGCTCGACGAGTGGACCCCGGTGATCGACGGGGCCGAGCTGGGCGAGCACCCGTACACCCCGATCACGCCGGAGTCGATCCGCCGTGCCGCGACCCTGGGCGACGACCTGCCCGTGGCGTGGAAGCACCGCGGCGAGCGCTACACCGAAAAGCTGGCCACCCCCGACACCAGCGTCGCCGATCTGGTCGGTGACATCGACCCGATCAAGGTCGCCGAGGGCCGCAGCCTCGGTGACCCGGAGACCATCGCCTACGGGCTGATCCCGCGCGCGCACCGCGGCATCGTGGCGGTCAACGAGCTGCCCGACCTCGCCGAGCGCATCCAGGTGTCGATGCTCAATGTCATGGAGGAGCGCGACATTCAGGTCCGCGGGTACACGCTGCGCCTGCCGCTGGACGTGCTGGTGGTCGCCAGCGCCAACCCCGAGGACTACACCAACCGGGGTCGCATCATCACCCCGCTGAAGGACCGGTTCGGCGCCGAGATCCGCACCCACTACCCGCTGGAGCTCGAGGCGGAGGTCGGCGTGATCGTGCAGGAAGCCCACCTCAGCGCGCAGGTGCCCGACTATTTGATGCAGGTGATCGCGCGGTTCGCCCGCTACCTGCGGGAGTCGAACTCGGTCGACCAGCGGTCCGGGGTGTCGGCGCGGTTCGCGATCGCGGCGACCGAGACCGTCGCGGCCGCGGCCCGGCACCGCGGCGCGGTGCTGGGGGAGACCGACCCGGTGGCCCGGGTGGTCGATCTGGGCACGGTGATCGACGTCCTGCGCGGCAAGCTGGAATTCGAGTCCGGCGAGGAAGGCCGCGAGCAGGCGGTGCTCGAGCACCTGCTGCGCCGCGCGACCGCCGACACCGCCGCCCGCGTGCTGGGCGGCATCGACGTCGGTTCGTTGGTTTCCGCGGTCGAGGGAGGTTCCGCGGTGACGACCGGCGAGCGGGTGTCGGCCAAGGACGTGCTGGCCGCAGTCGGAGGCCTGGACGTGGTGGACAAGATCGCGGCCAAGCTGCACGCCGAATCCGAGGGCGAGCGCGCCGCGGCATTGGAACTGGCGCTCGAGGCGTTGTATCTGGCCAAGCGGATCGACAAGGTGTCCGGGGAGGGCCAAACCGTCTATGGCTAGAGGGCATTCGTCGCGATACTCGGCGTATACCGGCGGGCCAGACCCGCTGGCGCCGCCGGTGGATTTGCGCGAGGCGCTCGAACAGATCGGCCAGGACGTCATGGCCGGCACCTCGCCGCGGCGCGCGCTGTCGGAGTTGCTGCGGCGCGGCACCGAGAACATGCGCGGGGCCGATCGGCTGGCGGCCGAGGCGAACCGGCGCCGACGGGATCTGTTGCGCCGCAACAACTTGGACGGCACCCTGCAGGAGATCAAAAAGCTGCTCGACGAGGCCGTGCTGGCCGAGCGCAAGGAGCTGGCCCGCGCGCTGGACGACGACGCACGGTTCGGCGAGCTGCAGCTCGACGCGCTGCCTGCGTCGCCGGCCAAGGCCGTGCAGGAGCTTTCCGACTACAACTGGCGCAGCGGCGAGGCCCGCCAAAAGTACGAGCAGATCAAGGATCTGCTCGGCCGCGAGATGCTGGACCAACGCTTCGCGGGCATGAAGCAGGCGCTGGAGGGCGCCACCGACGAGGACCGCCAGCGCGTCAACGAGATGTTGAACGACCTCAACGAGCTGCTGGACAAGCACGCCAAAGGACAAGACTCGCAGCAAGACTTCGAAGACTTCATGGACAAGCACGGCGAGTTCTTCCCCGAGAACCCGCGCAACGTAGAGGAATTGCTGGACTCGCTGGCCAAGCGCGCCGCCGCCGCCCAGCGCTTCCGCAACAGCCTGAGCGCCGACCAGCGCGCCGAGCTGGATGCCTTGGCGCAGCAGGCATTCGGGTCCCCGGCGCTGATGGAGGCGCTGAATCGGCTCGACGCGCACCTGCAGGCCGCGCGGCCGGGCGAGGACTGGAACGGGTCCGAACAGTTCTCCGGCGACAACCCGTTCGGCATGGGCGAGGGCACCCAGGCGCTGTCCGACATCGCCGAGCTGGAACAGCTGGCCGAGCAGCTGTCGCAAAGCTATCCCGGTGCCACCATGGACGACGTCGACCTCGACGCGCTGGCCCGCCAGCTCGGCGACCAGGCGGCCATCGACGCCCGCACGCTCGCCGAGTTGGAGCGCGCGCTGGTCAATCAGGGGTTCTTAGACCGCGGTTCCGACGGCCAGTGGCGGCTCTCCCCGAAGGCGATGCGCAGGCTCGGCGAGACGGCTTTACGCGATGTGGCACAACAGCTTTCCGGTCGCCGCGGCGAGCGCGATCACCGGCGCGCCGGCGCCGCGGGCGAGCTGACCGGCGCGACCCGGCCCTGGCAGTTCGGTGACACCGAGCCGTGGAACATTCCCCGCACGCTGACCAACGCGGTGCTGCGCCAGGCGGGAACGGCGACTCTTGACGATGGGCCGATTCGGATGACCGTCGACGACGTCGAGATCTCGGAAACCGAGACGCGCACCCAGTCCGCTGTGGCACTGTTGGTCGACACGTCGTTTTCGATGGTGATGGAGAACCGCTGGCTGCCCATGAAGCAGACCGCGCTGGCGCTCAACCACCTGGTGTGCACGCGTTTCCGCTCGGATGCCCTGCAGATCATCGCCTTTGGCCGCTACGCCCGCACGGTGACCGCCGCCGAGCTGACCGGGCTGGAGGGCGTCTACGAGCAGGGCACCAACCTGCACCACGCGCTGGCGCTGGCGGGCCGCCACCTGCGTCGGCACCCCAACGCGCAGCCCGTCGTGCTGGTGGTGACCGACGGCGAGCCCACCGCCCACCTGGAGGACTTCGACGGCGACGGCACGTCGGTTTTCTTTGATTATCCGCCGCACCCGCGGACCATCGCCCACACCGTGCGCGGGTTCGACGACATGGCCAGGCTCGGTGCGCAGGTGACGATCTTCCGGCTGGGCAACGACCCCGGCCTGGCGCGGTTCATCGATCAGGTCGCCCGGCGCGTCGAGGGCCGCGTGGTGGTGCCCGATCTCGACGGCTTGGGCGCCGCCGTCGTGGGTGACTACCTGCGCTCGCGCCGCCGCCGATAACGGAGGGAAAACCGTGGACACCGTTCCGACGATCGAACTCAACGACGGCGCGCGCATCCCGCAGCTGGGTTTCGGCGTGTTTCAGATCAAGCCCGACGAAACCGCCGCCGCCGTCAAGCGCGCCCTCGACGTCGGATACCGGCACATCGACACCGCCGAGATGTATGGCAACGAAAAGGAAGTCGGGCAAGGTATTCGCGACGCCGGTCTCGACCGCGCCGAGGTGTTCGTCACCAGCAAGCTCAACAACGGCGCGCACGGACCCGACGATGCGCGCCGCGCATTCGACAGGACGCTGCGCGCGCTGGAATCCGACTATGTCGACCTGTTTCTTATCCACTGGCCACTACCCACGCTCTACGGCGGCGACTTCGTGTCCACCTGGAAGGTCCTCGAGGAATTCGCCAATGACGGACGCGCCCGCAGCATCGGCGTCTCGAATTTCCAACCCGCGCACCTGGCTCGGCTCGCCGCCGAAACCGGCACCGTCCCGGCCGTCAACCAGATCGAGGTCCACCCGTACTTCGGCAACGAGGAGGTCCGCGGCTATGGGCGCGAGCACGGCATCGTCACCGAGGCGTGGTCGCCGATCGCCCAGGGCAAGGTGCTCAGCGACCCGGTGGTCAACCGCGTCGCCGATGCCCGCGGCAAGTCCTCGGCGCAGGTGGTGTTGCGCTGGCACATCCAGCGCGGCGACGTCGTCTTCCCCAAATCGGTGACGCCGGAACGGATCCGATCCAACTTCGAGATCTTCGACTTCGAGCTCGACGGCTCCGACATGGATGCGATCTCGGCGCTGAACAGGGGCGAATCGGGCCGTCGGGGCCCGCACCCCGACACGTTCGACTACGTGCCGGACTAGCGGGAACGCGTGCGGCGCAACGCGTCTGGCGCTACCCCCGCGGCCGGCGAGCGCGGCGCTTGATGCCCACGCCGCCCCACAGCGAGAAGCCGCGAACCTTCACCTTCGGTGCGCCGGGCGTGCCCTGGCCCAGCACGCTGTGGTCGAAGCCGCCCATCACACCGTGGCCGTGGATCTCGACGTTGACCTCCGGCGGCACCAGGATGCTCTGTACACCCATGATCGAGATGGCGCGGATGTCGACTTCGGTGGAGGTGAAGTCGGCGTAGCGCAGGTCCACCACGCCACTGCCCCAGAAGGTGAACGTGGTCAGCTTCTTGGGAACGTTCCACCGGCCGCGCCGCTCGAACCCGCTCATCAGCGCCAGCAGCAACATCGATGGCGCGGGATTGGGTTTGCCGCCCCGGCGCGGGCTCAGCATCGCGCCGGGCAGGTCGGCCCGCAACTGATCCAGTTCCTCGTAAGTCGTCGCCGCGTAGGCGCGCGTCAGTCGGTCCTCGTAGTCCTTGAGTTGCAGGCGGCCCTGCTCGGCCGCATACGCCAGCAACTGCGCGACCTGAATGCGGTCGGTGTCGGCCGCGCGCGACGCCTCGTCACGCGTGTCCCCGTCATCGCGGGTAGCGCGGGTGTCGCGCTGCGCTGAGTTGCTCATCATCCACGAGCGTACGACGTAGAAGTTTTGCTGCAAGTGGGTTGGCTAAACTGCAACCTTCCGCCCAGGTGGGACCGGATTTCGCCAGGCAAATTGCGCCGCTTCTCCACGCCTCTGCGGGTCGTTAGACGTTTGCCCAACTAGGGGGACGCTTCTGCAGAAACGCCGTCATGCCCTCGCGGGCTTCGTCGGACACGAACAGCCGCGCGGACTCCTCGGTGAGCCGTTCTGCGTCGCGGTCGAACCCCGCCAGGACGGCCGCCGTCGTCAGTGCCTTCGACGCCGCCAGGCCCTGCGGGGAGCCGTGGCTGACGCCGGCGACCAACTCGGCCACCGCGGTGTCGACGTCGTCGGCCGCCAGCGTGACGAGCCCGATCTCCGCGGCCACCGACGCGCCGAACTTCTCGCCGGTCAGGTAGTAGCGCGCCGCGGCCCGCGCCGAAATCTTCGGCAGCAGCGTCAGCGAGATGATCGCCGGGGCGACACCGATGCGCGCCTCGGTCAGCGCGAAGGTGCTGCGCGGACCGGCGACCACCAGATCGCAGGCGCCGACGAGGCCGAACCCGCCTGCCCGCACGTGCCCGTCGATAGCGCCGATCACCGGCACCGGCAATTCGAGGATGCCGCGTAGCAATGCGGTCATCTCGCGGGCCCGCGCCACGGCCAGGTCGAACGGGTCGTCGCCGCCGCCGGCCTCGCTCAGGTCCGCGCCCGCGCAGAACGTGCCTCCGGTGTGTCCGAGCACCACCACCCGCACGGCCGGGTCCGCCGCGGCCTGCCGCAGCCCCTGGTGCAGCTGGGTGAGGAGCGCGGTGGAAATCGCGTTGCGGTTGTGCGGCGAGTTCAGCGTCAGCCGCGCGACCGGGCCGCCGGTGTCGGCCGGTCCGGCGTATTCGACGAGGGTGTCCATCAGTAGCTTCGCGGCAGGCCGAGCGACGTCTGCGCGACGAAGTTCAGCACCATCTCCCGGCTGATCGGGGCGATGCGTCCGAGCCGGGCCGAGGTCATCATCGCGGCCACGCCGTACTCCTTGGTCAGCCCGTTGCCGCCCATCGACTGCACGGCCTGGTCGACGGCGCGGTTGGCTGCCTCGGCCGCCGCGTACTTGGCCATGTTGGCGGCTTCGGCCGCGCCCATGTCGTCGCCGCTGTCGTAGAGCGCGGCGGCCTTCTGCATCATCAGCTTCGCGAGCTCAACCTCAATGTGGCACTGCGCCAACGGATGTGACAGACCCTGGTGGGCACCGATGGGGGTTGACCAGACCTGGCGCGTCTTGACGTAGTCGACGGCCTTGTTCAGCGCGAACCGCCCCATGCCCACCGAGCTCGCCGCGCCCATGATGCGCTCGGGGTTCAGGCCGGCGAAAAGCTGGGCGATCGCGGCGTCTTGGGCCCCGACGAGCGCGTCGCTGGGCAGCCGGACATCATCGAGGAAGACCTGGAACTGGCGCTCGGGGCTGATCAGCTCCATCTCGATCGGGGTGTAGGTGAAGCCGGGCGCGTCGGTGGGCACGACGAACAGCGCGGGGCGCAGCTTGCCGGTTTTGGCCTCCTCCGTGCGAGCGACGACCAGTACCGCCTGAGCCTGGTCGATCCCGGAGATGAAAACCTTCTGGCCCTTGAGGATCCAGTCGCTGCCGTCGCGGCGGGCGGTCGTGGTGATCTTGTGCGAGTTGGAGCCGGCGTCGGGTTCGGTGATCGCGAACGCCATCGTCAGCGTGCCGTCGGCGATCGCGGGGATCCAGCGCTTCTTCTGCTCCTCGGTGCCGAACTTGCTGATGATGGTGCCGTTGATGGCTGGTGACACCACCATCAGCAGCAGCGCGCTGCCCGCCGCCGCCATCTCTTCCATGACCAGTGACAGCTCGTACATTCCGGCGCCGCCCCCGCCGTACTCCTCGGGCAGGTTCACCCCGAGGAAGCCGAGTTTGCCCGCCTCGGACCACAATTCGGTGGTGTGCTCCTGCGCGCGGGCCTTCTGCAGGTAGTAGTCCTGGCCGTAGTTCGACGCCCACTCGGACACCGCCTTGCGCAGCGCCCGGCGATCCTCGTTTTCGACGAAGCTGGTATCGGTCACGGTGCATCCCCTTCTGGTTGCGGCGCGTCCACTCTCGCCAGGACGGCGCCCACTTCGACTTGTTGACCGGTCGTGACGTCGAGCTCGGCGAGCACACCGTCCGACGGTGCGGTGATGGTGTGTTCCATCTTCATGGCTTCCAGCCAGATCAGCGGCTGCCCGGCGGTCACCGTGTCGCCGACCGCGGCACCGAGGCGGATCACGTTTCCCGGCATGGGCGCCACCAACGAGCCTTGGGCGACAGCCGAACCCGGCTCGGGAAACCTCGGCAGCGCCACCAGGTGAACCGGTCCGCGGGCCGAGTCGACGTAGACGTCCTGACCGTGGCGCCGCACCGAGAAGGCGTGATCTACCCCGCCGGCGGCCAGCACCACCTCGTCCTCGGTGGCGGCCACGAGTCGTATCGACTCGTCACCGGGCAGCGCCAACGCGTCTCTGCCGAAACGATATTCGATGTGGTGCTCGGTGTCGGTGTCGTCACGGTAGGCCTTGACCTGGTAGCCGGACGCCAGGTTGCGCCACCCGCTGGGAAGCGAGCCCAGCACGTGAGCCGTCGCGCGGTTGTGCGCGGCGTCGGCGAGCGCGGCGGCGACGGCCGACAGTCGCACCACCGCCTCGTCGGCCAGGGGTGCGGACAGCTGCGCCAGGCCGTGGGTGTCGAAAAACGCGGTGTCGGTGGCGCCGTCGAGAAACGCCGGGTGCCGCAGCACGTTCACCAGCAGCTCGCGGTTGGTGCGCACGCCGTGCAGGCGGGCCCGGGCCAGCGCGTCGGCGAGGACGCGCGCCGACTGCCGCCGGGTGGGGGCGTAGGAGACCACCTTCGCCAGCATCGGGTCGTAGTGGATCGACACCGTGGACCCGTCGACGATCCCGGAATCCAGGCGGACGCCCCTCCGCCGCCCCAGCGAGTCGAACTCCGCCCGCACCGCGGGGACCGCGAACGTGTGCATCACGCCGGCCTGCGGCTGCCACCCATGCGCGGGGTCCTCGGCGTAGAGCCGCGCCTCGATCGAATACCCCTGCGCGACGGGCGGTTCAGGGTCGAGGCGGGCACCATCGACGACGGCGAGCTGCAGTTCGACGAGGTCGACCCCGGTGGTCTCCTCGGTAACCGGGTGCTCGACCTGCAGGCGGGTGTTCATCTCCAGGAAGTAGAACTCGCCGTCGTCATCGGCTAGGAACTCGACGGTCCCGGCCCCGGTGTAGCCGATCGCACCGGCGGCCAGCCGGGCCGCGTCGAACAGCTTGGCGCGCATGCCCGGTGTGCGCTCGACCAGCGGCGAGGGCGCCTCCTCGATGATCTTCTGGTGGCGGCGCTGGATCGAGCACTCCCGTTCCCCGACGGCCCACACCGTGCCGTGGGTGTCGGCGAGGACCTGAACCTCCACGTGGTGTCCCGTGGGCAGGTAGCGCTCGCAGAACACCGTGGGGTCACCGAACGCCGACTGCGCCTCGCGCCGCGCCGCCTCGACTTCGCCCGTCAGGGCGGACAATTCGCGCACCACCCGCATCCCGCGACCGCCGCCGCCCGCGGACGCCTTGACCAGCACCGGCAGCTGGGCCTCCGTCACGGTGTCGGGGTCGAGCTCGTCGAGCACCGGAACACCCGCGGCCGCCATCAGCTTTTTGGACTCGATCTTGGAGCCCATCGCGCGCACCGCGTCCACCGGGGGACCGACCCAGGCCAGGCCGGCGTCAGTCACGGCCGCCGCGAACTCGGCGTTCTCCGAGAGGAATCCATAGCCGGGATGCACGGCGTCGGCGCCGGCGGCGCGGGCGGCGGCGATAATCGCGTCGGCGTTGAGGTAGTCGTTGGTCTTTTCCAGCCGCACCCGCGCGTCGGCCTCGGCGACGTGCGGTGAGGCGGCATCGGGGTCGGTGTACACGGCCACGGTGGAAAGGCCGAGCCGTCGGCAGGTGGCGAACACGCGCCTGGCGATCTCGCCGCGGTTGGCGACCAGCACTCGGGTGATTCCCATGACGCTCACATCCGGAAGACGCCGAAGTTCGACGTCCCCTTGATCGGGCCACTGGCGATGGCGGACAAACACATTCCCAGCACGGTGCGGGTGTCGCGCGGGTCGATCACGCCGTCGTCGTACAGCATTCCCGACAGCACCATCGGCAGCGACTCGGCTTCGATCTGGCCCTCGACGGCCGCGCGCATCGCCGCGTCGGCCTCCTCGTCGACCTGCTGCCCGCGGGCCTCGGCCGCCGCGCGGGCCACGATCGACAGCACGCCCGACAGCTGGGCACCGCCCATCACGGCGGCCTTGGCGCTGGGCCAGGCAAACAGGAAACGCGGGTCATAGGCACGCCCGCACATGCCGTAGTGGCCGGCCCCGTACGACGCGCCGATCAGCAACGAGATGTGCGGGACGGTCGAGTTGGACACGGCGTTGATCATCATCGCCCCGTGCTTGATCATCCCGCCCTCTTCGTAGTCCTTACCCACCATGTAGCCGGTGGTGTTGTGCAAGAACAACAGTGGGGTGTTGGACCGGTTGGCCAGCTGGATGAACTGGGTGGCCTTCTGCGACTCCTCGCTGAACAGCACGCCGCGCGCGTTGGCCAGGATGCCCAGCGGGTAGCCGTGCAGCCGGGCCCAGCCGGTGACCAGCGACGAGCCGTACATGGCTTTGAACTCGTCGAATTCCGACCCGTCGACGATGCGGGCGATGACCTCGCGCGGGTCGAACGGGATGCGCAGGTCGGCGGGCACGATGCCGATCAACTCCGCGGCGTCGAACAGCGGCTCGGTCACCGGCGCCGGGGCGGGGCCCTGTTTGACCCAGTTGAGGCGGGTCACGATGCGCCGACCGATCCGGATGGCGTCGAGCTCGTCGACGGCAAAGTAGTCGCCCAAACCCGAGATGCGGGAGTGCATTTCGGCACCGCCCAGGGATTCGTCGTCGGATTCCTCGCCCGTGGCCATCTTCACCAGGGGCGGCCCGGCGAGGAAGACCTTGGAGCGCTCCTTGATCATCACCACGTGGTCGGACATCCCCGGGACGTAGGCCCCGCCCGCGGTGGAGTTGCCGAAGACCAGCGCGATGGTCGGGATCCCGGCCGCCGACAGGCGGGTCAGGTCGCGGAACATCCGCCCACCCGGGACGAACACCTCCTTCTGGGTGGGCAGGTCGGCCCCGCCGGACTCCACCAGGGAGATGACCGGAAGCCGGTTTTCGAACGCGATCTGGTTGGCCCGCAATATTTTCCGCAGCGTCCAGGGGTTGCTGGTGCCACCCTTGACCGTCGGGTCGTTGGCCACGATCATGCATTCCACGCCCGCCACCACGCCGATGCCGGTGACGATGCTGGCGCCGACCTGGAACGCGCTGCCGTACGCGGCCAGCGGGCTCAGCTCCAGGAACGGGGCGTCGGGGTCGACGAGCAGCTCGATGCGTTCCCGTGCGGTCAGCTTGCCGCGGCCGTGGTGGCGCTCGACGTACTTGGGACCGCCACCCGCAAGGGCTTTGGCGAGTTCGGCGCCGATCTCCTCGAGCCGCTGCGTCGCGGTGGACGCCGCGTCGGCGTAGGCGGTCGAACTCGGGTCGAGCGTCGTTTGCAAGACGGTCATGATTGGAATCCCAGGGTTTTGGCGGCCAGGGCGGTCAGGATCTCGGTAGTGCCGCCGCCGATGCCCAGGATTCGCATGTCCCGGTATTGGCGTTCGACTTCGGATTCGGCCATGTAGCCCATGCCGCCGAACAGCTGGACGGCCTGGTTGGCGACCCATTCGCCGGACTCGACGGCGGTGTTCTTGGCGAAACACACCTGCGCGATCAGGTTGGTCTCCCCGGCGAGCTGGCGCTCCACCACGTGTCGGGTGTAGACCCGCGCGACGTCGATGCGGCGGGCCATCTCGGCCAGCGTGTTCTGCACCGATTGCCGCGAGATCAGCGGCCGGCCGAACGTCACTCGGTCGCGGCACCAGGCCACGGTGATGTCCAGGCAGCGTTGCGCGCTCGAATACGCTTGTGCGGCAAGGCCGACCCGCTCGGCGACGAAGGCCTGGGCGATCTGGGCGAAGCCGCTGTTCTCGGCGCCGACGAGATTGGCGGCCGGCACTCGTGCGTCGGTGAAGGACAGCTCCGCGGTGTCCGAGGACCGCCAGCCCATCTTGTCCAGCTTGCGGCTGACCTCAAAACCGGGCGTGCCCTTCTCGATGGCCAGCAGCGAAACCCCCGCCGCGCCGGGCCCGCCCGTGCGTACCGCCGTGACGACGTAGTCGGCGCGCACCCCGGAAGTGATGTAGGTCTTGGCTCCATTGACGATGTAGTGATCGCCATCGCGAACCGCCGCCGTGCGCAGGTGACCGACGTCGGAACCGCCGCCGGGCTCAGTGATCGCGAGCGCGCCGATCTTCTCGCCGGCCAGCGTCGGCCGTACGAACTCGTCGATCAGCCGGACGTCGCCGGAGGCGATCATGTGCGGCACCGCGATGCCGCAGGTGAACAGCGACGCGAAGACGCCGCCGGGCGCGCCGGCCTGGTGCACCTCCTCGCAGATGATCACCGCGTCCACGCCGTCCCCGCCGCCGCCGCCGACCGCCTCGGGAAAGTTCGCACCCAGCAGGCCGGCCGACCCGGCGCGGCGGTGCAACTCGCGTGGCAGGTCGCCGCTGCGCTCCCACTCGTCGGTGTGGGGCAGGATCTCGCGTTCGGTGAACGAGCGCACCGTCTTTCGCAGCTGCTCGCGTTCGGGCGTGGTCCAGATACTCACAGCAACCTTTCCGGGATGTCGATGTGGCGGCCGCGCAGCCATTCGCCCAGTCCCTTGGCCTGGGGGTCGAAGCGCGCCTGATAGGCGACGCCCCGGCCCAGGATGCCGTCGATGACGAAGTTCAGCGCGCGCAGGTTGGGCAGCACGTGGCGGGTGACCTCGAAGTCCGCCGCCTCGGGCAGCAGCTGTTGGAACAGCTCGACGGTCAACGTGTTGGCCAGCCAGCGCCATTGGTCGTCGGTGCGCACCCAGACCCCGACGTTGGCCGAGCCGCCCTTGTCGCCGCTGCGGGCGGCGGCGATCAAACCAAGCGGCACCCGGCGCACCGGGCCCGCCGCCAATGGCTCCGGCAACGGCGGTGGGTCGGCGGGCGCCAGTTCCAAAGTCTCGGTGGCGCAGGGAATCTCGACGCGGGCGCCGTCGGCATGCACCGCGACGTGCGGGACCTTCGCGGCGTCGACGTAGCCCGCGGTGAACACGCCGTAGACCTGACCGTCGCCGGGCGGGGCGGTTACGTGGAAGCCGGGATAGCTGGCCAACGCCAATTCGACCGCCGCCGAGGAGAATTGACGTCCGACGTTGGCGGGATCGGGATCGCGGACGACGCAGTGCAGCAGCGCGCTGGCGGCTTCCTCGGTGTCGGCGTCGACATGGTCGGTGCGCGCCAGCGTCCACTGCAGCTCGGCGGGCTTGACGCTCAGCGCGGCCTCGAGCTGGCGGCGCACCAACTCCGCCTTGGCCTCGATGTCGAGGCCGGTCAGCACGAACGTCATCGCGTTGCGGAACCCGCCGATGCTGTTCAGCGACACCTTGTAGGTGGGCGGCGGCGGTTCGCCGCGCACGCCGGCGATGCGCACCCGGTCGGGGCCGTCGGCCGAGAGCTCGAAGCTGTCCATCCGGGCGGTGACGTCGGGGTTGGCATAGCGAGCGCCGGTGACCTCGTAGAGCAGCTGCGCGGTGACGGTGTCGACGCTGACCAGACCGCCGGTGCCGGGGTGCTTGGTGATCACCGAGGAGCCGTCGGCGTGGACCTCGGCAAGGGGGAAGCCGGCGTGGATCAAATCCGGCACCTCCGTGAAAAAGGAGTAGTTGCCGCCGGTGGCCTGCACACCGCATTCGATGACGTGGCCGGCGACGACGGCGCCCGCGAGTGCGTCGTAGTCGGCCCGGCCCCAGCCGAAGTGCGCGGCGGCCGCCCCGACGATCACCGAGGCATCGGTGACCCGGCCGGTGACGACGACGTCGGCGCCGTCGGCCAGGCAGTCGACGATGCCCCATGCGCCCAGGTAGGCGTTCGCGGTCAACGGGTCGCCCAGCCCGAGCTCGGCCGCGCGCGGCCGCAGGTCGTCGCCCTCGACGTGGGCCACGCGGGCCGGGACGCCGAGGCGCTCGGCCAGCGCGCGGATCGCGCCGGCCAGGCCCGCCGGGTTGAGCCCGCCGGCGTTGGCGACGATGCGCACCCCGCGGTCGCGGGCCTCGCCCAGGCAGTCCTCGAGCTGGGTCAGGAAGGTCTTGGCGTAACCGCGTTCGGGGTGCTTCATCCGGTCGCGGCCCAGGATCAGCATGGTCAGTTCGGCCAGGTAGTCGCCGGTCAGGTAGTCGACATCACCGCCGGTGAGCATCTCGCGCATCGCCGAGAGCCGGTCGCCGTAGAACCCGGAGCAGTTCGCGATTCTGACGGCGCCGGCGTTGCCAGCAGGGGCCATGCGCGCGTCCTCCAATCAACCAACCACTCGGTAGGTTAGCGGGTACCGCGGGTGTCACGTCAAGGATGCCCGGTCGGCTCCGGATGCGACGAGATTGCCCTTACGGCGATCTCGGCGCTGTTGGGCGGCGGAGCGGACGCCGGGCGCCGTTTTGGCGACCGGCTGGCCACCGACTATTCTGATACCCAATCGTCGCACGTTCGGCCGGACCGGCCACGTCGCGCGACATGCCCGAAGAAGCCCCGGACGAGGAGTTAGGCCCCCAAAGCCATGGCCGTACCCAAGCGCAGGATGTCGCGCGCGAACACAAGAAGCCGCCGCGCCCAGTGGAAGGCCACGAAGACCGAGCTCGTCGGTGTGACGGTGGCCGGCCAGAAGCACAAGGTGCCGCGCCGGCTGCTCAAGGCGGCCCGCCTCGGCCTCATCGATCTCGACCGCCGCTAGCCTGACAGAAGTCTCGGCAAACGCGCGGCGCGTCTCTCAGCCCGCTCTCAGGCGCTCGGGCGAAACTAGTGGCCGTGCGGATACTTGTCGTCGACGACGATCGCGCGGTGCGCGAGTCGCTGCGTAGGTCGCTTTCCTTCAACGGCTATTCGGTCGAGTTGGCCCACGACGGGGTCGAGGCCCTCGACATGATTGCCAGCGATCGGCCCGACGCGCTCGTGCTGGATGTGATGATGCCGCGGCTGGACGGCCTCGAGGTGTGCCGCCAGCTCCGCAGCACCGGCGACGACCTGCCGATCCTGGTGCTCACCGCGCGCGACTCGGTCTCCGAGCGGGTCGCCGGCCTGGACGCCGGCGCCGACGACTACCTGCCCAAGCCGTTCGCCCTCGAAGAGCTGCTGGCCCGCATGCGCGCGCTGCTGCGCCGCACCAAGCCCGAGGATGACGCCGAGTCGGTCGCGATGAGTTTCTCCGACCTCACCCTGGACCCGGTGACCCGCGAGGTGACCCGCGGGCAACGCCGAATCAGCTTGACCCGCACCGAGTTCTCGTTGCTGGAGATGTTGATCGCCAACCCGCGCCGGGTGCTCACCCGCAGCCGCATCCTCGAAGAGGTGTGGGGATTCGACTTTCCCACCTCCGGCAACGCGCTGGAGGTCTACGTCGGCTACCTGCGCCGCAAAACCGAGGCCGAGGGCGAGCCGCGGCTGATCCACACGGTTCGCGGGGTGGGCTATGTGCTGCGGGAGACGCCGCCCTGATGATCCGGTTCCGCCGGCGCGGGCGCGCACCGCTGCGAGCCACCAGCTCGTTGTCGTTGCGGTGGCGCGTCATGCTGCTGGCGATGTCGATGGTGGCGATGGTCGTCGTGCTGATGGCATTCGCTGTGTACGCGGTGATTTCGGCGGCGCTCTACAGCGACATCGACAACCAGCTGCAGAGCCGCGCGCAGCTGCTGATCGCCAGTGGCTCGCTGGCGGCGGACCCGGGCAAGGCTATCGAGGGGACCGCCTACTCCGACGTCAACGCGATGCTGGTGAACCCGGGCCACTCCGTCTACACCGCCAACCAGCCGGGCCAGATCCTGCCGGTCGGGTCCACCGAGAAGGCCGTCATCAGCGGCGAGCTGTTCATGTCACGGCGCACCGCGGCCGACCAACGCATCCTCGCCATCCACCTGCCCAACGGCAGTTCACTGCTGCTGTCCAAGAGTCTCAAGCCCACCGAGGCGGTGATGACGAAGCTGCGCTGGGTGCTGCTCATCGTCGGCGGGGTCGGTGTGGCGGTCGCCGCGGTGGCCGGTGGCATGGTCACCCGGGCGGGGTTGCGTCCGGTGGCTCGCCTGACCCGGGCCACCGAGCGGGTGGCGCGCACCGACGACCTGCGACCCATCCCGGTGTTCGGCAGCGACGAATTGGCCAGACTCACTGAGGCTTTCAACCTGATGCTGCGGGCCCTCGCGGAGTCGCGGGAGCGGCAGGCGCGGCTGGTGACCGACGCCGGGCACGAACTGCGGACCCCGCTGACGTCGCTGCGCACCAATGTCGAGCTGCTGATGGCCTCGATGGAGCCCGGCGCGCCGCGGCTACCCGAACAGGAGATGGTCGGCCTGCGTGCCGACGTGCTCGCGCAGATCGAGGAACTGTCCACGCTGGTCGGCGATTTGGTGGACCTCACCCGCGACGACGCCGGCCAAGTCGTGCAGGAAACGGTCGACATGTCCGAGGTGATCGATCGCAGCCTGGAGCGGGTTAGGCGGCGGCGCAACGACATTCACTTCGACGTCGAGGCGATCGGCTGGCAGGTCCACGGCGACGCCGCGGGGCTGTCGCGCGCGGTGCTCAACCTCATGGACAACGCGGCCAAGTGGAGCCCGACTGGCGGCCGCGTCGACATCACGTTGCGCCAACTCGACCCGTCGCACGCCGAACTGGTGGTGTCCGACCAGGGGCCGGGCATCCCCGTGCACGAGCGCCGTCTGGTGTTCGAGCGGTTCTACCGGTCGACGACGGCGCGGGCGATGCCGGGCTCGGGGCTCGGGCTGGCGATCGTGAAGAAGGTGGTGCTCGCCCACGGCGGGTTGCTGCGCGTCGAGGACACGATGCCCGGCGGCCAGCCCCCGGGCACCTCCATCTACATGCTGCTGCCCGGCCGCCCGGCGCCGGTTTCGGCCTATCCGGCGGACGGGCCCGACGCCGAGCAGACGGGGCCGGCCGCGCCCGCGCCGAGCAGCGCGGCGAACTCACGGGAATCGGCGAACGTTATCTCAGTGGACTCTCAGTCCGCGCAGGCAAGGTAGTTCGCAGCTAGTGTTGGACTCGAGCCAGATCGAGCCCTACATACCGATATACAGGAAGAGCGACGTAGCGTCATGACGAATGACCCGAGGTATTCGCCACCGCCGCAGCAGCCGGGATACCGCACCGGGCCTAATCAGCCTGTTCCGCCCGCTTATGCCCAAGGGCGCCAGCAGCCGTACAACCAGCAGTTCGACTGGCGTTATCAGCAGGCCCAGCCGACGGCGCAATACCGCCGGCCCTACGAGCCGTTCAGCGGCACCGGGCCGGTCCGGATGCCCGGCGGCACCGGGCCGGGCCCGATCTCCGGCGGCACCGGCGCGGGTCCCGTCCCCGGCGGAACGGGAACGGGACCGATCCACATGCTGCCGCCGATGGGTCCGGGCGGACCCGGGCCGGCACCCCAAAAGCGTTCCCGCGCAGGCCTGTTGACCGTGGGCGCGCTGGCGATCGCGGTCGTGTCGGCCGGCATCGGCGGCGCGGCCGCCACCGCCGTCGAACTGGGCACGAACGCCACGGGCGGCAACGGGCACAGCATCATCCCGGGCGTCGTCCCCAGCGTCCCGGCCGCGAACATGCCGGCGGGCAGCGTCGAACAGGTCGCCGCCAAGGTGGTGCCCAGCGTCGTCATGCTCGAGACCGACATCGGCCGTCAGTCCGAAGAGGGCTCGGGCATCGTCCTGTCGACCGACGGGCTGATCCTGACCAACAACCACGTCGTCGCCGCCGCGGCGGCCAAGCCGGGCGGACCTGGCGGACCGGCCCCGGGCGGCCCGGGTGCCCCGCAGCCGAAAACGACGGTGACCTTCTCCGACGGCCGCACCGCGCCGTTCTCGGTCGTCGGCGCCGATCCCACCAGCGATATCGCGGTGATCCGGGTCCAGGGCGCCTCCAACCTGACCCCCATTTCGCTGGGCTCGTCGTCGGACCTGCGGGTCGGCCAGCCGGTGGTGGCGGTCGGGTCCCCGCTGGGCCTGTCGGGCACGGTGACCACCGGAATCATCAGCGCGATGAACCGGCCGGTGTCGACCACCGGCGAGACCGGCAACCAGAACACCGTGCTGGACGCGATTCAGACCGACGCCGCGATCAACCCGGGTAACTCCGGCGGGGCGCTGGTCAACATGAGCGGTCAGCTGGTCGGCGTCAACTCGGCGATCGCCACGCTGGGCGCCGATTCGCCCGATGCGCAAAGCGGCTCTATCGGTCTCGGCTTCGCGATTCCGGTGGACCAGGCCAAGCGCATCGCCGACGAGTTGATCAGCTCCGGCAAGGCGACGCACGCCTCGCTCGGTGTCCAGGTGACCAGCGACAAGGGCACGCCGGGCGCCAAGGTGGTCGAGGTCGTGCCGAACGGTGCGGCCGCGACGGCCGGTGTGCCCAAGGGGGTCGTCGTCACCAAGGTCGACGACCGCCCGATCAGCAGCGCCGACGCGTTGGTCGCCGCGGTGCGGTCCAAGGCCCCCGGCGACAAGGTCTCGCTGACGTTTCAGGATCCCGGCGGCGGTAGCCGCACCGTGCAAGTCACCCTCGGCAAGGCGGATCAGTGATGAGAGTCGATGAGCCCTCGGCGGCCGGATTGTCGGACCTCGGATATACGGTGGCACCCATGGAAACGGGCGCGGAGTTGGTGGTCGGCCGGGCGCTGGTCGTGGTGGTCGACGACCGCACCGCGCACGGCGACGAGGAGGACCACAGCGGCCCGCTCGTCACCGAGCTGCTGACCGAGGCGGGATTCGTCGTCGACGGTGTGGTGGCCGTCGCGGCCGACGAGGTGGAGATCCGCAACGCGCTGAACACCGCGGTGATCGGCGGGGTGGACCTGGTGGTCTCGGTCGGCGGCACCGGCGTCACCCCCCGCGACGTCACGCCGGAGGCAACCCGGGAGATTTTGGATCGAGAGATCCTGGGCATCGCCGAAGCCATCCGCGCCTCGGGGCTGTCCGCGGGCATCACCGACGCCGGGCTGTCCCGCGGGCTGGCCGGGGTGTCGGGCAGCACGCTGGTGGTCAACCTCGCGGGCTCCCGCTACGCGGTGCGTGACGGGATGGCGACGCTGAACCCGCTCGCCGCGCAGATCATCGGCCAGCTGTCGAGCCTGGAAATTTAGGCGCCGCTCACCGCGATTCGGCGTCCGCGCGGGGCCCGTACTCCGGCGGGGGCGTCGTGCCTGCGGCGCCTCCGTGTTTGCCCGGCGAGTCCCCGTTGGCCGTTTGCGACAGCAGGTCGCGGATCTCGGTGAGCAGGAGCACTTGGGCGTCGTCGGCCTGCTCGACCTCGCCGCGCTTGAGCAGCGTGTTGTAGGGCAGCACGACGAAGAAGTACACGACGGCCGCGATCAGGACGAAGTTGATGGCGGCCGACAGCAGGATGTTCAGGTCGATGGTCTGGCCGCCGCCGATGCCGATCTTGAGGGCGCCGACGTTGGACTGCTGGTTGACCCCGACCCGGTTGATCAGGGGCGTGATGATGCTGTCGGTGAACTTGGTGACCAACGCGGTGAAGGCAGTACCGATGACCACCGCGACGGCCAGGTCGACGATATTGCCGCGCGAGAGAAACTCCTTGAACCCTTTGAGCATTGGGCAGGCCCTTTCTGGACTGGACAGAGTTTGCTATCGATCGCGTGCCCAACAGCGGCCAGGTACTCAGTGCAGGGTCAGCGTCACCGTCTGGCCCAGCGTCGAGCCTGCCACCGTGTTCGCCACGCGAGCCGGCAGCGCAACCAACACTACGCGGTCGCTATCGGCAGCCTGGGCCTTCGCCTTGGCCGAAACAAGCACGACGACGGCGTCAGTTGCTACCACTTTGGTCACGGCGGGGGAGCCCGGTGCCGGCGCGTCGGTGGCCGGGGCGGCCAGCACGTCCACGACGTCGCCGGCCCGAACCATGTCGATCAGGGCGCCGTCGGCCAGGTGTAGCGGCACGATGCGGGCACCGGGCCCGGCCTTGGACGCGACTGCGGCCTCGGCCAGCCGGCTGCCCAGCAGGCGGACGTCGGTGAGCACCTCGCCACGCCTGGTGGGGCCGGCCAGCGTCGAGCCCACCACGGCGGTCAGCTCGGCCTGCGACCCTTCGGGAAGCGTTGCGCTAGAACGCCTTTCGAGCCGGACATCGTCGGCGGTGAGCGCGGCGCCCGGGCGCAGGTCGCGCGCGGCCACCACCACGTCGGCGTAGTCGCCGTCGGGGTTGGAGCGCAGCGCGGCGATGCCCGCCAGCACGACCAGCCCGCCCGCGGCCACCCGCCGGGCCAGCACGGTGCGGGTCCAGTCGGGGCGCAGCGACGCCGAAATCCGGCGCAGCAGCGCCGGATTCAGCGATGGTTGCCCCACGCCGCAACGGTAGCCGCGCGGCGGCGCCGGCGGTGTGGGTCAAAAGCGGGCTTGTGGATAACCCGTCAGCTCGACGCGGCGGCGGTGGCCGGCGTGGCGCTGCTGGTGGACTTCTCGGAAGGGGCGCCCTTGTCGCTCGAGCCGTTCTTGTCGCTGGAGGCCGCCTTGTCGCTCGATCCGGAGCTCGAGGGCGTATCGCTGGATGCGGTGGTGGAACTCTTCGACTTCTTGCCGTCCTCGCGGCTGTCGGTGCGGTAGAAGCCGCTGCCCTTGAACACCACGCCCACGGAATTGAACAGCTTGCGCAGCTTGCCGGAGCACTTCTCACAGGTCGTCAGCGCGTCGTCGGTGAAGGCCTGCACAACGTCGAAGCGGTCGTCGCACTCGGTGCACGCGTAGCTGTAGGTCGGCACGAAAACCTCCGAAATTCTGTCGGGCTGCATTAGCACTCTACCGTCTCAAGTGCTAGAACCGCCACGTGATCGCGATCATTCCCCGCTGACAAGCGTGATCAGGCCGCGCCCGGGCGTCAGCGCGTGGGTCATCGGCACGTCGTGCGGCTCGGCGGGCAGCTCGTCGACGAGCTCCCCGTCGCGCACGATCGCGATCAGCCGCGCGCGCGGGTCGCGGCCGTCCAGCGAGCGGTCGTAGAACCCGCGCCCGCGGCCCAGTCGCACGCCGCGGCGGTCGACGGCCAGCGCAGGCACGAGCACCACGGCGGCCTCGGTCAGGACCGCTTCCGGCAGCGGGGGTCCAAGCGGCTCGAGCAGCCCCCAGGGTCCGGGGACGAGCCGGCCGGGCCGGTATTCCGCCCAGCGCAACGGCAACGGCTCGTCGGTGTCGCTGGTCCGGGCGATCGGCAGCAGCACCCGCGCGCAGTGGCGCAGCAACATGTCCAGCATCTCGATCGACCCCGGCTCGGTGCCCACCGGCACGTACGCGCAGACCGTGCTCGCGCCGTCGACCACCGGCTTCAGCCGCTCGCTGAGCGCGCGCGCCTCCGCGGCCCGCACGTCGTCAGCAACGCGACGCCGCCCGGCCAGCAGTTGCCCGCGCAACTCCGCCTTGCCGGGGGCTGCCATGCCGTCAACCATGACAGGCCCGGCGCGCGCGCCGCCACACCGCCTCGGCGTACCCGACGAGAGTTATCGTTTGAACAATGTCCCGCCCCGAAGTTCCGATCCCCTTCACGGCGATCGTCCCCGCGGCCGGCCTGGGTACGCGCTTTTTGCCCGCGACCAAGACCGTGCCCAAGGAACTGCTGCCGGTCGTCGACACGCCGGGCATCGAGCTGGTCGCCGCGGAGGCCGCCGGGGCCGGCGCCGAGCGCCTGGTGATCGTCACCTCCGAGGGCAAGGACGGCGTCGTCGCGCATTTCGTCGAAGACCTGGTGCTCGAGGGCACGCTCGAGGCGCGCGGCAAGAAGGCCATGCTCGACAAGGTGCGGCGCGCGCCGCAGCTGATCAAGGTGGAGTCCGTCGTGCAGGCCGAGCCACTCGGGCTGGGGCACGCCATCGGCTGCGTGGAGCCCACGCTGGCGGCCGACGAGGACGCCGTCATGGTGCTGCTGCCCGACGACCTGGTGCTGCCCACCGGCGTCCTGGAGACGATGTCGAAGGTGCGGGCCGACCACGGCGGCACGGTTTTGTGTGCGATCGAAGTGGCGCCCGAAGAGATCAGCGCCTACGGGGTTTTCGACGTCGAGCCGGTTCCGGGCGGTGACAATCCCGACGTCCTGAGAGTCAACGGGATGGTCGAAAAGCCCAGGGCCGAGGACGCCCCGTCGTTGTATGCCGCCGCGGGGCGCTACGTGCTCGACCGCGCCGTCTTCGACGCGCTGCGCCGCATCGACCGGGGCGCCGGCGGCGAAGTGCAGCTCACCGACGCGATCGCGCTGCTGATCAACGAGGGCCACCCGGTGCACGTCGTCGTGCATCGCGGATCCCGACACGACTTGGGAAATCCCGGCGGGTACCTGAAGGCTGCGGTTGACTTTGCATTGGATCGTGACGACTATGGCCCGGATTTGCGGCGATGGTTGGTGGCGCGGTTGGGCCTGACCGAGCAGTAGCCGGGTGGTGACGCGCCGATAACGGCAGAGAGGCGCGCTTGTGCGTTCTGTTGAAGAGCAGCAGGCCCGGATAACGGCGGCCGCGGTGGCTCCGCGACCGATCCGTGTGGCCATCGCCGAGGCGCAGGGGTTGATGTGCGCCGAAGAAGTGGTGACCGAGCGGCCCATGCCCGGGTTCGATCAGGCCGCGATCGACGGCTACGCGGTGCGCAGCGTCGATGTGCTCGGCATCGGTGAGGTCGGCGTCGACAGCCTCGGGGAGCCGTCCGGCGAGGCGGCCGGCGAGGACGACGGGCGCGACGGGCTGGTCCTGCCGGTGATGGGAACGATCGAGGCCGGCTCGCGCACACCCAGCCGGCTGCAGCCGCGGCAGGCTGTGCGGGTGCAGACCGGCGCTCCGCTGCCCACCCTGGCCGACGCCGTCCTGCCGGTGCGCTGGACGGACGGCGGCACCTCGCACGTGCGGGTCTACCGGGGGGCGCCATCGGGCGCCTATGTGCGCCGCACCGGCGACGACGTCCAGCCCGGGGACGTCGCGGTGCGCTCCGGAACGATCATCGGCGCGGCGCAGGTCGGGCTGCTGGCGGCGGTGGGCCGCGACCGGGTGCTGGTGCATCCGCGCCCGCGGCTGTCGGTCATCGCGGTGGGCGGCGAGCTGGTCGACATCACCCGCAGCCCGGGCAACGGGCAGGTCTACGACGTCAACTCCTACGCGTTGGCGGCGGCCGCGCGCGACGCCGGCGCGGAGGTCAACCGCATCGGCATCGTCAGCAACGACCCCAGGCAGCTGCGCGAAGTCGTCGAGGGCCAGATCAATCGTGCCGAGGTCGTGGTGATCGCCGGCGCGGTCGGCGGCGCGGCCGCCGAGGCGGTGCGCCTGGTGCTCTCCGAGCTCGGCGAGATGGAGGTCGTGCGCGTCGCCATGCACCCGGGATCGGTGCAGGGCTTCGGGCAGCTGGGCCGCGAGGGCGTGCCGACGTTTCTGCTGCCGGCCAACCCGGTCAGCGCGCTGGTGGTCTTCGAGGTGATGGTGCGGCCGCTGATCCGGCTGTCGCTGGGCAAGCGCCAGCCGATGCGCCGCATCGTGCAGGCCCGCGCCCTGTCGCCGATCACCTCGGTCGTCGGGCGCAAGGGCTACCTGCGCGGTCAGCTGATGCGCGACCAGGACAGCGGCGAATACCTGGTGCAGGCCCTCGGTGGGGCGCCCGGGTCGTCGCACCTGCTGGCGACCCTGGCCGAGGCGAACTGTCTGGTCGTGGTGCCCAGCGGCGCCGAGCAGATCCGCACCGGGGAGATCGTCGACGTCGCGTTCCTGGCCCAGCGCGGCTAGGCAGACCTACTCCCGATGAACCTGCTGCGCAACACTTCTCGTCATCCCGGTTGGCCCCTGGATGTGGGACCGCTGCGGGTGCCCGCCGGCGTGGTCCGGTTGCGCGCGGTGCGGATGCGCGACGGCGCGCAGTGGAGCCGGATCCGGTTGGCCGACCGCGCGCACCTCGAGCCCTGGGAGCCCAGCGCCGACGGCGATTGGACGATCCGGCACACGGTTGCCGCGTGGCCGGCGTTGTGTTCGGGCCTGCGCGCCGAGGCCCGCAAGGGCCGCATGCTGCCCTACGTCATCGAGCTCGACGGGCGGTTCTGCGGCCAGCTGACCATCGGCAACGTCACGCATGGGGCGTTGCGCTCGGCGTGGATCGGCTACTGGGTGTCCAGCTCGGCCACCGGCGGCGGGGTGGCGACGGCGGCGCTGGCCCTGGGCCTGGACCACTGCTTCGGTCCGGTGATGTTGCATCGCGTCGAGGCCACCGTGCGCCCGGAGAACGCCGCCAGCCGCGCCGTGCTGGCAAAGGTCGGGTTCCGGGAAGAGGGCCTGCTGCAGCGCTACCTCGAGGTGGACCGGGCCTGGCGCGACCACCTGCTGATGGCCATCACGGCCGAAGAGGTGCAGGGGTCGGCGGCATCGACGCTGGTCCGCGCCGGACAGGCCGGCTGGGCGTGAACCTTCGGGTCCGCGGGCGGGGCGGGTGTGCCCGGGAATGTGGCTAGCGCGACACGAGTGACATGTGGTGCTTGTGAGAGGCAAATTACAGGTGTGTAATTGTGCTGGTCACCTTGGCCCGGCCGCGCCGGCCATCCTCGCGGGGGTCAGGTCCAGTTAGGAGCAAGACATCATGCCAAGCATCCCGCAGTCGCTGTTGTGGATCTCGCTCGTGGTGCTGTGGCTGTTCGTGCTGGTTCCGATGCTCATCAGCAAGCGCGACGCCGTGCGGCGCACCAGCGACGTGGCGCTGGCGACCCGGGTGGTCAACGGTTCCCGGCTGCTGAAGCGCGGCGGGCCCGCCGCCGGTCATCGCAGCGACCCGCACTGGAAGCCGGAGGAAGACGCGGTTGACCAGGACGAGTACGAGGATGCCGAGGAGCCGGAGGGGGACACCGACGCCCTGGCGGCGCGTCCGGTCATCGTGAAGGCCGCGGCCGTGGAGGCCGTCGTGGAGGCCGCCGGGGAGGCCGAGCCCGACTACCTCGACGTCGACGTCATCGAGGATTCCGGCGCACTCCCGGCTGGCGTCAGTGCCGAGGTGGCCGAGCCGGAGGAGGCCGACGAGTCCGAGACCGACGCCGTCGCGCAGCACACCGAGGCCGACGACGAGTACGAATACGTCGAGGACTCTTCGGGTTTGGAGCCCGAGGACGATCGCGACGAGGACGAGGATCCGCGGGCGTTCGTCCCGCAGGGCGCATCCCGGCGGCGCCGATTCGACCCGAAGACGGCGGCGGCGGTCAGCGCGCGCAAGTACGCCTTTCGCAAGCGGGTGCTGATGGTGATGGCCGTCGTCCTGGTGGGCACGGCCACGGCCGCGTTCGAGATTTCGCGGACGGCCTGGTGGGTGTGCGGCGCCGCCACCGCGGTGACCCTGCTGTACCTGGCCTATCTGCGTCGCCAGACCCGGATCGAGGAGCGGGTGCGCCGCCGCCGGATGCAGCGGATGGCCCGCGCGCGTCTGGGTGTGGAGAACGCCTACGACCGCGAGTACGACCTGGTCCCCTCGCGGCTGCGGCGCCCCGGCGCCGTCGTGCTCGAGATCGACGACGAGGACCCGATCTTCGAGCACCTCGACTACGCGATGCCGATGCGCACGTTCGGCTGGCCGCGGGACCTGCCGCGCGCCGTCGGCGAGTAGCGCCGGCGGTTCGGTTTGTTGGTGCCGGGGCTGGTAGCCTGCTAGCGATCAGGGGCTATGGCGCAGTTGGTAGCGCGTCTCGTTCGCATCGAGAAGGTCAGGGGTTCGAATCCCCTTAGCTCCACCACATTTGAGCAGGTCAGTACGATTTTTGGGCTGGGCCCGGCCCCAATCTCCGGTCGGGCCCGCTGTGTCCCGGCAGCGCGCATCGCCGCATCCAGATCCGCTGCGACGTCGTCGAGATCGTCGCTGAACAGGCGTGCTGCCCTACCGCTCGCAGAGGTACCGGCAGCTCGGCACTTAGCGCAGCGCCGTCGTCTCGGTCACCGGGACAGGTCCTTCGCGCTCGGGACCCGTTCTCCTACACTCGACGTACCGACGGAGGTGCGATGGCTACTACCTGGGACACGCTGGATCGCTATGTCGTCATCTCGACCGACACCCATGCCGGGGCGGACCTCTACGACTACAAGCCGTATCTGCCGGCGCGGCTGCACCAGGAGTTCGACGCGTGGGCCAAGGCCTACGCCAGCCCGTTCGACGACCTGATCGTGGCCACGGCCAACCGCAACTGGGACCACGACCTTCGGATCACGGAAATGGACGCCGACGGCGTCGCCGCCGAGGTGCTGCTGCCCAACACGGTGCCGCCGTTCTTCCCGACCACCCCCAACATCACCATCAGCCTGCCCCGCACGCGGGACGAATTCGAAAAGCGTTGGGCCGGTGTGCAGGCCCACAACCGGTGGCAGATCGACTTCTGCTCGCTGGCCCCGGCCCGGCGCCGAGGATTGATCCAGGTCTTTCCCAACGACGTCGAGCTGGCGCTGGACGAAATCCGTTGGGGCGCCGAACAGGACTGCTTCGGCGGCGTGCTCCTTCCGCCGGTCTCGCCCGGCGACCCGCAAGTCGCCCCACTGTTTCACACCCGCTACGAACGGCTCTGGGCGCTGTGCGCCGACCTGGACCTGACGATCGTCCAGCATGCCGGGGCCGGAAGTCCCGAGATGCCAATGGACCAGCCCGCGTCCAACGCGGTGCTGATCACCGAGATGGCCATCTGGGCGCAGCGCACCCTCGGCCACCTGATCCTGGCCGGCGTGTTCGAGCGGCATCCGACGCTGCGCTTCGTGCCGACCGAGCAGGGAACCTTTTGGGTGCCCGGGCAATTGGCCATTCTCGACGCGATGGTGCCCACCATGAAGTCCGACGCCGGCAACCGCACCTACGGAATGTTCGGCGGGTCGTCGGTCGACGAGCTGACCCTCACGCCGAGTGAATACACCCAGCGCAACTGCTATCTGGCCACCGAGCTGACGCCGTACGAGGGCGGAATGATCGACTTCATGGGGCCCGACCACATCATGTGGGGCAGCGACTACCCCCACGAGGAGGGCTTCGCGCCGCACTCGAAGTTGGCGATCCGCTGGGCCCTGCACGACAGGCCCGAGGACGCCTGCCGAAAGATCTTGGGCGGCAACGCCGCTCGCCTCTACCGTTTCGATCTCGACGCCTTGGTTCCGGTGGCCGCCAAGATCGGGCCCACCGTCGCCGAGGTGCACACGCCCCTCGAGGACACCGGCTATCAAGCACCGGCCGCGTTCGGCTTCCGGCCGTTCGAAGGCGGGTTGGCCCTCAAGCGGGTGGCCCCGGAACGGCGCTAACCGGACTCTTCGGCCAGGGCGGCGCTGAGCCGTCGGGTCGCCGCGGCGAGCTGCGCCCCAACCCGGGTGACCGCCGCGCCGCTCATGGGCTCGGCGCTGGGGACCAGGCTGAGCATCAGCGCGATGCGCGGCCCCGGCTCGAGGATCGGGGAGTCGATGTGGCTCACTTCGTAGGTACGGTCCGGGTCCAGGCTGACCGGAAACCAGTCCTCCTGGTGGATCAGCTCGTCGGTCAACTCCTGCGCCAGCTGGCTGAGCCGGGTGGAACGCACCTCGGCGCTGCGCACGATCTGGGCCAGCTCGCGCAGCCGCAGATCGGGCAGGATGTGCAGACCGACCGCGTAGCCGCGCTCGGCGGCGGCGGCGATGGCCTCGCGGTAGCGGCCGCGCACGCCGTCGGGTAAGGCGGCCAGCCAGCGCTCGCGCGCCTGAAGCCCGGCCCAGGCAACGGTCGACGCGCCGTACGGCGGGCGGTGGGGAAACTGGGTGCCGACCGGCATCGGGTGGCCGCCACCGCGCGGGCTGCGGACCTGATCGACGACGGTGGAGTGATCCTCGCTCACCGAGAAGGCGACGCAATGCGCGCCCGTCGTGGCCGCCAGCTCCGCCATCGCGGAGCGGGCCAACACCAGCGCCGGATAGCGGCTCGCCGCCTCCCGGCCGAACCGGACCAGCGCGGGGCCGAGGTGGTAGGTCTTGGCGACGGGGTCGCGCAGCAGCCAGCCGGCCCGCAGCAACTCGGACAGCATCGAGTGGCAGCTGGCCTTGTGCACGCTCAGGTGGCGCGACACCTCGGCCAACGTCATGCCGCCGCCCCCATCACCCGCCAACAGCTCGAACAGGTTCACGACCCGTTCGGTCTGCGGGGAGGGGCGCGGAGCCACCCGCCAATGGTCGCATAATGCGACTTCTTGCGGTGATATGCGCGACCGTGTGACGATGCTCACGATGACGGACCTTCGGGGCAAGGTAGCGGTCGTGACCGGCGGCGCCGGTGGCATCGGCCGGGCCATGGGCAGGCGCTTCGGCCGCGAGGGCATGAAGGTGGTGCTCGCCGACGTCCTCGCCGAACCCCTGGACGCGGCCACCCGCGAACTCACCGGCGACGGCATCGAGGCGGCCGGCGTGGTCACCGACGTCACCGACTACTCCTCGGTCGAGGCGCTGGCCAAGGACGCTCTCGAACGCTTCGGCGCCGTGCACGTGGTGTGCAACAACGCCGGCACCGGCGGGGTCTCCGAGGGCTACATGTGGGAACACGACCTGGCCGACTGGCGCTGGGGGATCGACGTCAACGTGCTGGGCGTCATCCACGGCATCAAGGCCTTCGTGCCCCTCCTGCTCGAGCAGGGCGAGGGGCACGTCGTCAACACCTGCTCGGGCAACGGCGGTTTCGCGCCGATCGCCCGCGGCGCGATGGGCGGACCCGGCCAGGCGGTCTACCCGATGACCAAGGCCGCGGTGCTCTGCCTGAGCGAGAGCCTCTACACGCACCTGGCGATGACCGGCACACGGGTGCGGGCGCACGTCCTGTTCCCCGGCGGCTTTTTGAACACCGGCATCTGGGAGTCGTGGCGGCACCGCCCGCAGCGCTACGCACCGACCCAACAACGTCGCACCCCCGACCAGACGCTGGACAAGGTCGTGGCCCGCTTCGAGGCCGCCGGCGCACACGTCGAGTTCACCCCGCTCGAGACCGTCGCCGACCAGGTGGTGGACGGCATCCGGGCGGACCGCTTCTGGATGATGGGCCCACCCACGCCCGCCGACGACGTCGTGAGCCGCAAGGCGGCGTCGATCCTGGCGCGCGGCGCACCCGACTACCTGGTCGACGTCCTCGGCCAGAGCGCCAGCACGGAAACCGAAGGAGGAAACCGTTGAGCAGCAACGAAGTTCGCTACGGCCCCCGTCCGCCGGAGGCGCAAGTCGACCACGAGATCGACGCCACCAAGGCGCCGATCGCCACCGAGGCGGTGACCGTCACCTACCTCACCGACCCGGAAATCGTCGCGGCCGTCCTGCCGAGGCCGCTGGAGCCCGCGACCGAACCACTGGTGCGCGTTCAGCTGCAGCGGGTCCAGATCGAGGGCATGGCACCGTTCGGGTCGGCGGTGTTTTCCGTGACCGCGCGGCACGCCGAAGTCGAGGGTGACTACCCCCTGTTCATGCCCCAGTCCACCGAACAGTCGGTCACCGGCGGGCGCGAAACATTCGGTGAGCCAAAGAAACTGGCCCACATCGCGGTGGAGCGCGACGGTGACCGCGTCACCGCGGCCGTGGACCGGCTGGGCTATCCACTCATCAAGGTGAGCGGTCAGGTCACCGGCCCGGCGGAGTTGCCACCCGACCAGATGAACACCGAGTTCTACTTCAAGTTCCTGCGCGCCCCCGACGGCAGCGGCATCACCGACCCGCACCTGGTTTACGGCGAGTACCACCGGCACTACGAGCTGCTCGAGAATATCGACGGCACAATCGAATTGGGGGAATCGCCGCTGGACCCGGTGGCCGACATCGTGATCCGCGAGATCCGATCGATCACCTGGTGTCGCCGGCGCACGGTTCAGGTCGGCCGGGTCGCGGCGCGGGTGCCGCAGGAGTGGCTGCTGCCGTACGTGCACCAGCGCTACGACGACGTGGCTTTGCTCGCGGCGCCCAGGCCCGAGCCGGCGCGGGCGTAGGCCCATGGATCGGTACACGGTCCTCTCGGCCGACTGCCACGCCGGCGCCGACCTGCTCGACTACCGCGAGTACCTCGACCCGCAGTACCGCGACGAATTCGACGGCTGGGCAAAGACTTACGTCAACCCGTTCGGCGATCTCAGCGAGCCCGACGCCGAGCGGAGCTGGAACAGCGAGCGGCGCAACGCCGATCTGGACCGCGAGGGCGTTGCGGGGGAGGTCATCTTCCCCAACACCGTGCCGCCGTTCTTTCCCCAGGCGAGCCTGGCCGCCGCCCCGCCGGAGACCGCCCGCGAGCTCGAGCTGCGCTGGGCCGGCCTGCGCGCGCACAACCGGTGGCTGGCCGACTTCTGCTCCCTGTCGCCCGAGCGGCGCGCCGGGGTGGGCCAGATCCTGCTCGGGGACCTCGACGAGGCCGTCGCCGAGATCGCCCAGATCGCCAAGCTCGGCCTGCGCGGCGGGGTGCTGCTGCCCGGCGTCGCGCCCGGCACCGGCATTCCGCCGCTCTACGCCGAGCACTGGGAGCCGCTCTGGACGGCGTGCGACGAGGCGGGCGTGGTGGTCAACCACCATGGCGGCACCGCCGGGCCGAGCCCGACGGACGGCTGGGGCAGCACGTTCGCGGTGTGGGTGTACGAGACGCATTGGTGGGCGCACCGGGCGCTGTGGCATTTGATCTTCAGCGGCGCGCTGGATCGCCATCCGGGCCTCACGCTCGTCTTCACCGAGCAGGGTTCCGGGTGGATCCCGGCCACGCTGGACTCGCTCGACGTCGCGGCCGCCCGGTACGGGCGGGCGAACTCGGCGATCGCCCGCTTCGCCGGGCCCACCGCCGGCTCGCTGAGCCTCAAACCCAGCGAGTACTGGTCCCGCCAGTGTTACGTCGGCGCCAGCTTCATGCGCCCCGTCGAGTGCGCCGAGCGCCACGGCATCGGTGTCGAGAAAATCATGTGGGGCAGCGACTATCCGCACTACGAGGGGACCGCCCCCTACACCCGCGAGGCGCTGCGCCACACCTTCAGCGGCGTTCCGCCCGCCGAGGTGGCGGCAATGCTCGGCGGCAACGCGGCAGCCGTCTACGGCTTCGACCTGAAAACCCTTGCGCCCCTTGCCGACCGAATCGGCCCGACGGTGGCCGAGGTCGCCGAGCCACTGGGTGCCGTACCCCCCGACGCGCGCAGCACCGTCTTCGAACCCGACCCGATCCGCACCTGGTAGCGAAAGGACCCCCGTGAACCCCTACCTCATCATCTCCGCGGACACCCATGCGGAGCTGCCGACCGAGCGGTACCGCGAGTACGTCGACCCCGAATACGCCGACGACTTCGAGGCCTACCTGGCCGAGAAGACGGCAGCGGCGCAGGCCGGGGGATTCATCGACGAGGAGTTCGCCGAGCAGTGGTTCTCCGAGCACGGTGACGGCATCGCCGGTGGCTGGGATGTCGGCCTGCGCGACAAGGAGCTCGACGGCGACGGGGTGGTCGGCGAGGTCATCTTCCCCGACGCCGACGCCGTGACCGGGGTCGCCGGGGCCCCGTTCGGGGCCGGCCTGGGCCAGTCGGGCGACCTCGACCCGGGCCGCGCGATGGCGGGCGCGCGGGCCCACAACCGCTGGCTGGCCGAGCTGTGCAGCCACAGCCCCGAGCGACGGGCCGGCGTCGCCGTCGTGCCGATCCTGGCCGACGTCGACGCCGCGGTCGCCGAGATCACCCGGGCTGCCGAGTCCGGGCTGCGGGGCGGGATCCTGATCCCGGCGCGCTGGGTCGGCTACCCGCCGTATCACGACCGTCGCTACGACAAGGTCTGGGCCGCCTGCCAGGACCTGCAAATGCCGGTGCACACCCACTCCGGCCCCGCCCCGCAGGAGGAGTACGGCGGGCACCTGGGCATCTATGTCACCGAGGTGCGCTGGTGGGGCGCCCGCCCGCTGTGGTTCGCGTTGTGGTCGGGCGTGTTCGAGCGCTTCCCCCGGCTGCGCTGGGGTGTCACGGAATGCGGGGCGTTTTGGGCCAACGACCTGCTGTGGCTGATGGACACGCGGTACCTGCGCGAGCACTCGGCCAAGAAGATGAGCCATCAGATGGAGGGCGACCTGACGATGCCACCCTCGGCCTACTTCGACCGCAACTGCTTCATCGGGGCCACCACCACCGAGCGCCGGGAGCTGACCCGGCGCTACGAGATCGGCGTGTCGAACATCTTGTGGGGCAACGACTTTCCCCACCCCGAGGGCACCTGGCCGCACACCCTCAAATGGCTGCGCCGCTCCTTCTGGGACATCCCCGTCGAGGAGACCCGCCAGATGCTGGGCCTGGCAGCGGCCGAGCTGTACAACTTCGACCTGGATGCCCTGGCTCCGCTGGCCGAGCGCATCGGACCGACGCCGGAGGGCCTGGGCCAGGACGACGCGATCAGCGTCCCCAAGTGGGAGGCCGCCCGCCAGGCCGGACGCCATTGGCTGACCGACGCCGAGCCGATCCCCGACCTGGTGGAGAACTGAGTTCCCGCCGGGCGAGGGATCAGCCGGTGCGCCAAGCTATTTCGGTTGGTTCAGTTCCACCAAATTGCCGAACGGGTCGTGCAGGAACGCCTGGTGGCCGGCGCCGGCGACGAACGGGGCGCGTTGCACCTCGACGCCGTGGCGCTGAAGGTCGGTGACGGCGGCATCGATGTCGTCGACCCGGATCGCGAAATGGTTGGCCCCGGGCGGCCGCGCATCCGACTCCATCAAGTGCACCTGCTGGCCGCCGGCGTCGAGCCAGTACCCGGGGCCGAGGTCGGGGCGCGGCAGCTGCGTCATGCCCAGCACATCGCGATAAAAGACGAGTCCCTGCTGCGCATCGGTGACGCAGATGGCGACATGGTGTACACCGGCCGGCCTCATCGCTCGATTCTGCCTCGCCGCGGGCATCTCTGTCCGACGTTCGAGACCGCTAGCCGAGCGTCGCGTACCGTCAATCCGACTGCACCACGACCGCACGCGCGGAAAGTAGGCAAGCAATGACGGTCACCCAACTGTGGCGGTTCCCGGTGAAATCGCTGGCCGGTCATTCGGTCGACGAACTGCGCATCGACCATCGCGCCGCGCACGCCGATCGGTTGTGGGCGCTGCGCGATCTGGACAGGGATGTCACGGCATCCTGCCGCCGGCTGCCGGCGTTGCTGACCTGTTCGGCGCGCTACGCGCAAGAACCCGGCCCGGATGCCGGCCCGGGAAATGCCCCCGAGGTCGTGATCACCTTCCCCGACGGCGCCGAAGGATCCAGTAGTGATGCCGATATTCACGACCGCCTCTCCGAGGTGGCCGGTCGCCCGGTGCGGCTGACCGCGCTGCCGCCGGCGGACGACACCAGCCAGCACCGCATGTCGCTGCGCCAACTCGCCTCGACGTATTCGCCCAAGTATCTGCGCAGCGACATGGGGTGGGTGCCGGGTGAAGTGCCCGACACGTCGAAGCTCATGACCAAGCAGGTGCTGACACTCGCGCGCTTCGCGACACCGCCGGGCACGTTCGTCGACCTGGGTCCGGTCCACCTCCTCAGTACCAACAGCCTGGCGTCGTTGTCGCCGACCGGCCAGCCCTACGATGTTCGGCGGTTCCGGCCCAACATCCTGATGACCGTCGGCGGCACCGAAGCGGAATACCCCGAGTCAGAGTGGATCGGAGCGCACGTCGAAATCGGCGGCGTCACACTGCAGGTGACGATGCAGACGGTCCGCTGCACCGCTCCGTCGCGCCCGCAGCCCGGTGTGGAAAAGGACCGAGCGGTGAGCCGCGCACTATCCGAGCGCACCGGGCGCTTCCTCGGCGTCTATGCCGACGTGACCCGCCCCGGGGTGATCCGGGTGGGCGACCAGGTCACGGTACGGCCCGCGGCTGAGCCGAGCCGCACGCGCCGCATGCTCATGTGCGCCGGCAGGTCCGTCGTGCGTCGAACGCAACAGGCCTTCCTTTCGGCGGGCATGACGAGAGATCAGGGACGCCGGCCCGGATGACGAATCCGCCCGGGTTGCCGGTGCCCGATGTGGGTATGGATGCAGGTGTCGACGCGAGGGCCGTCGGCCGTGCGCCCGGGAAAGGACCAGATGGCACAACGCGATGACGACTCCATCGAGACGCTGCTCAAAGAACTGCTGTGGACCTATGGGCCGGGCGGGCAGGAGGATGAGGTCCGCGCGGTGTGCGCCCGCGAGCTGCAACCCGTCGTCGACGACATGTGGACCGACGACGCCGGCAACCTGATCGGCTTCGTCGCCGCCAGCGGGGAGGTGCCCGCCGACGACCGCCACCGGTCGGCCGCGACGGCCGGGCCCAGCCGCGCGACGCGAATCATGGCGCACATGGACGAGCTGTCCATGCTCGTCAAACGGATCGAGTCCGACGGCTCGCTGCACCTGACACAACTGGGGACGATGTACCCGGGCAACTTCGGGCTCGGCCCCGTCGCCGTGCTGGGCGACCAGGAGACGCTGACCGCGGTGCTCACGCTCGGCTCCGAACACACCACCAAGGAGAGCCCGCGGATTTACGAGACCAAGCCCGATAAGGGCGACCGGTCGCTGGATTGGCACCACGTCTACGTCTTCACCGGGCGCACCCCCGAGGAGCTGCAGGCCGCGGGAGTGCACGCCGGCACGCGGGTCTGCGTCGAACGCAGCAAGCGGGCGCTGGTCGAGATCGGGGACTACGTCGGCTGCTACTTCCTCGACGACCGCGCGGCGGTGACCGCGCTGCTGCAGGCCGCCCGCCGGCTGCGCGACGGCGGGAAACGGCCCGCCGAGGACGCCTACCTGGTCTTCACCACCAACGAGGAAATCGGCGGGGTGGGCGGCTCGTACGCCAGCGCGAGCCTGCCCGGCACGCTCACCCTCGCCCTGGAGGTCGGACCCACCGAGCAGGAATACGGGACGACCGTCACCGGCGGCCCAATCGTCGGCTACAAGGACGCGATGTGTGACTACGACAAGGACGTCGCCGACCGGCTCATGCGGATCGCCACGGACCGGGCGCTAGAGCCCCAGGCGGCCGTGCTCGGTGCATTCATGTCCGACGCCTCGCACTCCAAGGCCAACGGGCTGACGCCGCGCGCTGGCCTGCTGTGCCTGCCGACGCTGAGCACCCACGGCTACGAGGTCATGTCCCGCAGCGCGATCGACGCGATGGCCGCGATCGTCGTCGACTTCGTCGTGTCGCGCGACGGATAACGCGCCGAAGGCATCCTTGCCGCGTCCCGAACGGACCCCATAGCCTGGGCAAGTCCGATTTTGGCGCAGAACATGGCAACACAGATCGGCGGGGACATCGCAGTGGCCGAACTGACCGGCGCGCGAGCCGCGGAGCTCGCGACGATGGACATCTTCGAGGGCTGCCCCGTCGAGGACCTCGTCGCGCTGGCGGCCCGCCTGCAGCCGCTGCGCGCCGCCGCCGGCCAGGTGCTGATGCGCCAGGGCGAGCGGGCCGTGTCGTTCCTGCTCATCTCATCGGGCAGCGCCGAGATCAAACACCTCGGCGACGACGGTGTGGCGACAACCGAGCAGGCGACGGCCGGCATGATCGTCGGGGAGATCGCCCTGCTGCGCCACGGACCGCGAACCGCGACGGTCGTCACCGCGGAACCGCTGGCCGGGTGGATCGGCGACAACGACGCCTTCACCCGGCTGGTGCACATTCCCGGCATCATGCCGAAACTGCTGCGCACGGTGCGCCAGCGTCTGGCCGCGTTCATCACACCGATCCCGATCCGGGTCCGCGACGGGACCCGGCTGCTGCTGCGTCCCGTCCTTCCCGGCGACGACGAGCGGACCGTGCACGGCCACGTCTACTTCTCCAGCGAGACGCTGTATCGGCGGTTCATGACGGCGCGCCTGCCCACCCCGACGTTGATGCACTACTTGTCGGAGGTCGACTATGTCGACCATTTCGTGTGGGTGGTGACCGACGGCGCCAACCCGGTGGCCGACGCGCGCTTTGTTCGTGACGAGAGCGATCCGGCGGTCGCCGAGATCGCGTTCACCGTCGCCGACGCGTACCAGGGCCGTGGGATCGGGAGCTTTTTGATCAGCGCGCTGTCCGTCGCCGCCCGGCTCAACGGCATCGAAAGGTTCTCCGCGCGAATGCTTTCCGACAACCTGCCGATGCGTGCGATCATGGACCACTACGGCGCGGTGTGGCAGCGCGAGGATGTCGGCGTCATCACCACCGTCATCGACGTGCCAAGCCGGCTGATCTTCGGGCACCACATGACCGAGCAGATCAAGCGCGTCGCCCGCCAGGTGATCGAAGCGGTGGGTTGAACGGGCATGCGGCCGTTGTGGATTGGCGCCATCGCGGTGCTGCTGGGCGCCTGCGCGCATTCGCATCCGCCCGCCCCGGCGGCCACGCCCACCCAGTCGGCGCCCCGTGGGGCGACGGTAAACCCCGCCAACATCAAGCGTGTCGTTCGCGAGCTGCCGCCCCACTACGAGGTGACCACCGGCATCCCCGGCGGGGCCTCCCCGCGGGTTATCTGGAGCCTGAAAGCCGACGCGAAGGCCGCGCCGCCGCGGTGCGCCGCCCTCGCGGACCCCGGCGACGGGACCGACCAGAGCGCGCAGGGCTTTTCCGCCTCGGGCGCCGGCGGCATCGTCGACGCGGTGGCGGTCGCTTTGCCGGGCCCGGTCGACCTGGACCCGGGCGTGCTGGCGCAGTGCGACCGGTGGACCATCGGCGACGGCCACTCCACGGCCGATGTCCGCCTCGTTGACGCGCCGCACATCGACGGCGTGCCAACCGTGGGCATGGTGACCGACACCAAGTCGTCGGTCGAGTCTGGCACCGAAATCGATTCGCGCGCTTACACCTTCATCGCCTACCTCGGCAACTACTATGCGTTTACGATGCTGATCACGGACCCGGGTTCGGTGCTGCCCGGACTGCCGCCGCAATTCGCGGCGGATCTGCTCGTCAAAACGGTGTCGGCGTTGCGCGGCTGAACCGTCGCCGTGGGATAGATTGGCCACGATGTTGAAGGTGTTGCTCGCGGCCGCGTCCGTGTGCGCGCTCGCCGGCTGCTCGTCGGGCGCCGGCCCCGCCGCGGAAAAGGCGGACATCGGAAAGGTCGCCGACGTGAAGTCGAGCTTTCCCCCCGACTACCGGGTCGCCGACATTTCCGAGCGGGGCATCGACCCCAAGCTGCTGTCGGCCCGCAAGCTGCCCGATGGGCTGGCCTTCGACCCGGCCAACTGCGCGAAAGCGGCGGTGGGCCCGGACATGCCATCGGACTTGCACGGCAACATGGCCGCCGTCTCCGCCGAGGGCAACGGAAACCGCTTCGTCGTCATTGCCGTGGAGACGTCAAAAGCCCTGCCGCTCAACGAACCCGGGAAGGACTGCGCCAAGGTCGCGTTCGCCGGGGCCGGGGTGCGCGGCGGCATCGAGGTGATCGACGCGCCGCACATCGACGGGACCCACACGACCGGCGTGCATCGCGTCCTGCAGGCGGTGGTCCCCGGCGGAGCGCGCACCGGCGAGCTCTATGACTATTCGGCGCAGTTCGGCGATTACCAGGTGATCGTCATCGCCAACCCGCTGGTCATTCCCGACCAGCCGGTGGCCAGGATCGACACCCAGCGCGCCCGCGACCTGCTCGTCAAGGCCGTCGGCGCCGTCCGCGGCTAGCGCCGCCAGCGCCACTAGCGCACGTCGCGCGGACGGAACTGGATGCTGACCCGCGGCTCGGTGGGCGCCGACGTCTTGGGCACCGCGTGCTCCCAGGTCCGCTGGCATGACCCGCCCATCACCAGCAGATCGCCGTGGGCCTGCGGCAGTCGCAGCGACGGACCGCCTCCGCGGCGCCGCATCGCGAATGTGCGGGTCGCGCCGAGGCTGACGATCGCGACCATGGTGTCCTGCGAGCTGCTGCGGCCGATCGTGTCGCCGTGCCAGGCGACGCTGTCGGAGCCGTCGCGGTACCAACACAACCCGACCGTGGTGAAGGGCTCCCCGAGTTCGCCGGCGTAGATGTCGTTGAGCCGGCGCCGCAGCCGTCCCAGCATCGGGTGGGGCGGTTCCTCGACGGACAGGTCGTGAAAGCTGACCAGCCGCGGCACATCGACGACCCGGTCGTACATGTGCCGGCGTTCGGCGCGCCACGGCACGGTGGACAGCAGTTCGTCGAGCAGGCCGTCGACGCCGGTCAGCCAGGCGGCGCGGATCTCGATGAAGGCACCGTCGCCGAGCGCCCTGCGCTCGGTGGCGTCGAAAAGCGAGCCCTGTACGGCGGTCCCCACGACCCGCAGTTTATCGCACATCCGTTCGATGCGGGTCGGAGCGGCTACCGTTTTCACCGTGGGCGTCGTCGAAGTGGGCACCAATTCCGAGGTGGGCGCGTTGCGCGTGGTCGTCCTGCACCGCCCGGGCCCGGAGCTGCGCCGGCTCAACCCGCGCAACAACGACCAGCTGCTGTTCGACGCGGTGCCCTGGGTGACGCGGGCGCAGGAGGAGCACGACCGCTTCGCCGAACTGCTGCGCTCCCGCGGCGTCGAAGTGCTGCTGCTGTCCGACCTGCTGACCGAGGCGCTGTCCCACAGCGGCGCCGCCCGGATGCAGGGCGTCGCCGCTGCCGTGGACGCGCGCCGGCTGGGAGCGCCGCTGGCGCAAGAAGTTTCGGCCTACCTGCGGGCGCTCGACCCGGTCCGGCTGGCTGAAGTGCTGATGGCCGGCATGACGTTCAACGAGCTGCCGCCAGACACCCGCACCGACGTGTCGCTGGTGCTGCGGATGCACCACGGTGCGGACTTCGTCATCGAGCCGCTGCCCAACCTGGTGTTCACCCGGGACTCGTCGATATGGATCGGACCGCGCGTGGTGATCCCCACCCTGGCGCTGCGGGCCCGGGTCCGCGAGGCGTCGCTGACCGACCTGATCTACGCCCATCACCCGCGGTTCACCGGGGTGCGGCGCGCCTACGAGTCGCGCACCGCCCCCGTCGAGGGCGGCGACGTGTTACTGCTCGCGCCCGGTGTGGTCGCCGTCGGGGTGGGGGAGCGGACCACCCCCGCCGGCGCGGAAGCGTTGGCGCGCAGCCTGTTCGAGGACAACCTGGCGACCACGGTGCTCGCGGTGCCGATCGCCCAGCGGCGCGCGCAGATGCACCTGGACACGGTGTGCACCATGGTCGACACCGACACCGTGGTGATGTACGCCAACATCGTCGACACGCTCTCGGCGTTCACGATCCAGCGCACGTCCACAGGGAGCGTCGTCATCGGCGAGGAGACCCCGTTCCTGGAGGCGGCGGCCACTGCGATGGGCATCGACAAGCTGCGGGTGATCGACACCGGGCTGGACCCGCTCGTCGCCGAGCGCGAACAGTGGGACGACGGCAACAACACGCTGGCCCTGGCGCCCGGGGTGGTGGTCGCCTATGAGCGCAACGTGCAGACCAACGCCCGGCTGCGGGACGCCGGGATCGAGGTGCTCACGATCGCCGGGTCCGAGCTGGGCACCGGCCGTGGCGGCCCCCGCTGCATGTCGTGCCCCGTCGCCCGCGACCCGCTCTAGCCGTCGCGCCGAGACTGCGTCCAGGGCGTCGGATCGGCCCAAATCGCGATCTGGACGCAGTTTCGGCGCCAAGGAATCACCGCCAGCTGGGCAACCAGATCTCCATGTTCCAGGTCTGCTGCGAAATCGGCAGGCCGGTGAGCACCGGGAACAGCCAGGCGAAGTTGGTCACCACCAATGCCACGTAACAGCTCACCGCGATCAGCCCCAGCGTGCGCCGCTCGGCGCTGGGCCGTCGCGCGTACAGGATGTCGCCGCAGATCAGCGCGATCGCCATGGCCAGGAACGGCGCCATCGTCGCCGCGTAGAAGAAGTACATCTGCCGATCGATGTCGGCGAACCAGGGCAGCCACCCCGCGCAATAACCCACCAGCACCGCGGCGTAGCGCCAGTCGCGGCGAACCAGCATCCGCCAGAACCCGTAGCCCAATACCGGTACCGCCAGCCACCACATCGCGGGGGTGCCCACCAGCATCTCGGCCTTGACGCACGACTGCGCGCCACAGCCGGGCACGTTCTGCTGGTCGATGGCATACAGCACCGGCCGCAACGACATCGGCCAGCTCCACGGCTTGGATTCCCACGGGTGGTAATTGCCGGCGGAATTCGTCAGCCCGGCGTGAAACTGGAAGGCCTTGGCGCTGTAGTGCCACAGCGAGCGCAGGGCGTCGGGCAGCGGAACCAGGGAATGCGGACCGATCGACTGACCGACCTCGTGGCGGTCGATCGCGGTCTCCGAGGCGAACCATGGCGCGTAGCTGGACAGATACACCGCGACCGGGATGACCACCAACGCGTACGCCGTGGGGATCAGGTCGCGGCCCAACGTCCCGCGCCACGGGCTGGGCGCCTGGTACTGGCGCCGCGCCGCGACGTCGAACGCCAACGACATCACGCCGAAGAACAGCACGAAGTACAGCCCGGACCACTTTGTCCCGCAAGCCAATCCGAGCGACACCCCGGCGCCGAACCGCCACCAGCGCACACCCAGTCGCGGCCCCCACCCGGTCTCGGCGCTGCGGCCCTCCAGCAGCGCGATGTGCATGCGCCTGCGGACCTGATCGCGGTCGACGACGAGCGCGCCGAACGCCGCGACCACGAAGAAGGTCAGCAGGCCGTCGAGCAACGCGGTGCGCGCGGTGACGAAGCAGACGCCGTCGCAGATGACCAGCACGCCGGCGATCGCGCCGACCAGCGTCGAGCGACTGATCCGCCGCACGATCCGCATCACCAGCGCCACCATCACGACGCCGAGCAGCGCGCCCGTGAACCGCCAGCCCACGCCGTTGTAGCCGAAAAGCGCCTCGCCGATCGCGATGAGTTGCTTGCCGACCGGCGGGTGCACCACCAGGCCGAACCCCGGGTTGTCCTCCACGCCGTGGTTGCGCAGCACCTGCCAGGCCTGCGGCGCGTAGTGCTTCTCGTCGAAGACGGGGGTGCCGGCGTCGGTGGGTGACCCCAGATTGAGGAACCGGGTCACCGCCGCCAGCACGGCGATCACCCCGGTGGTCACCCAGCCGCGGATGTGGTCGGTGGGCCCGAAGTCGGCGATCGGGACCAGCGGCCCCGGGCTGACGACGGGAACGACGCGCTCCTCGACGGGGCTTTCGCTGGGCGGGGCGGACATCGGTGTCGATCGTAGGCTGTCGCTCATGACCTCCGGGCGCCTGTTGCTGGGCGCGACCCCCCTGGGCCAGCCGTCGGACGCCTCGCCCCGCCTGCTCGACGCACTGGCCCGCGCCGACGTGATCGCCGCCGAGGACACCCGCCGGCTGCGGACCCTGGCGAAGGCGCTCGACGTCGAGATCACCGCCCGGGTGGTCAGCCTGTACGACCGGGTCGAGGCCGCGCGGGTGCCCGCGCTCCTCGACGCGATGACGGCCGGGGCGACGGTGGTGGTGGTCAGCGACGCCGGGATGCCGTTGATCAGCGACCCGGGCTATCGGTTGGTGGAGGCGTGCGTGGCGGCCGGGGTTGCGGTGACGTGTCTGCCCGGGCCGTCGGCGGTGACGACGGCCTTGGCCGTGTCCGGCCTGCCGTCGGAGCGGTTCTGCTTCGAGGGCTTCGCCCCGCGCCGCAAGGCCGCGCGGCGCACGTGGTTGGCCTCGCTGGCCGACGAGCGGCGCACGTGTGTGTTCTTCGAGTCGCCGCGCCGGTTGGCCGCGTGCCTGCGCGATGCCGCGGAGGAGCTCGGCGGCGAACGCCGCGCGGTGGTTTGCCGGGAGCTGACCAAGGTGCACGAGCAGGTGCTGCGCGGGTCGCTCGACGAGCTGGCCTCATGGGCGGACGAGGGGGTGCTCGGCGAGGTCACCGTGGTGTTGGCGGGCGCAACGCCGCGCGCCGACCTGCCCGCCCTGGTTGCCGAGGTGGAGAACTTGGTCGCGGGCGGGGTGCGCGTCAAGGACGCCTGTAGCGAGGTGGCCGCGGCGCATCCGGACGTGCGCACGCGCCAGCTCTACGACGAGGTGCTGCAGCTGCGCCGCGAGTGAATCAGGGCGTGCAAGCCTTGAAGGGACCGATTCCGGGGGTGCACACCTGCGGGTGCGGCGGCAGGGCCGGCAGCGGGGGCGGCCCAGCGGGAAGCGGCGGGAGCGGGGGCAGCGCCGGGAGCGCGGGCGGGGCCGCCGGCAACGGGGGCAGCGCCGGGAGCGCGGGCGGGGCCGCCGGCAACGGGGGCAGCGCCGGTGCCGCCGGAAGCGGGGGCAGCGCCGGTGCCGGGGGCAGGCCCGCCGGAAGCGGGGGCAGTGCCGGGGCCGCCGGCAGGCCCGCCGGCAGCGCGGGCAGTGGCGGGAGGGCCACGTGCGAAGCGGCCGCCGTCACCGCCGGGATAGCGGCCGCCGCCCCCGGAACGGCCGCGGCCGCGGCCGGGATGGCCGCCGCGGAGGGAATGTTCAATCCGGGGATGGCGACCATGCCCGGGATCGCGGGCACACCCAAACTGAAGTTGGCCGGCAGCAGGCCCGCATTCTTGAGATAGACCAGCGCGATGGCCGCGGTGCTCAGCGAGGCCACGGCCCCGGTTCCGATGCCCACGACGCTGCCGCCGACGCCCACGACGCCCTGCACGACCGACAGGGCCACGGCCGCGGAGTTCGGGATGGACGCGGCGGCCGGCAGCCCGGCCATGGCGGGCAGCACGAGCGCGGGGTCGGGCAGTCCGCCCAGGTCAGCGGGGAGGCCCACGCCGGGCACGCCGACGCCCGGCACGCCCACGCCGGGCGCACCGCCGCCGATACCCGGTGAGCCGCCCCCCATCCCGGGTGCCGCGGCGACGGCCGCGGGCCCTCCGGGTGCGGGTGGCGCGGGCGGGGCTATGACGTTGGCGGCGTCGGAAAACGGGGTGCCGGGTCCTCCGGACTGGGCGGAGGGTACGGTCTCCGCCGCCGGCGGCGGCGCGGGCTTCTCGGGCATGATGACCGACGCCACTTTCTCGCAGACGGCGCCGTTGCCGCAGCCCCCCGGGACGGGAAGGGGCGTGCTGACCGAGGTCAGCGGCGTAACCGCCAGCGTTCCGCCCACGAAGGCGGACGCCGCGGCGCCCAAAATGGCGATTCTCATGACTGCCCCCTCCGGCGGTCGACTCGCGTGCGGCGCGGTCAATCCATGAAGCTTAGGCGGCCGCGGCACGCGGCGCTGGGCGTTAGCCGAAATTCATCGGCCGCAGACTCTGGCATTGCCGGCTAACCGACCGGGGCCGCGGCCGCGACGGGCGGCACCCCGACGATCGGCGCGGCCTTGTGCAGGCACTCCTCCCATTCGGCGTCGGGATCGGAATCGGCGGTGATCCCGCCGCCGACGCCCAGCACGGCGCTGCCGTCGGCGCGGAACTCGACGGTGCGGATCGCGACGTTCAGCTCGCACCCGGCGATCGGGGAGGCCAAACCGACTGTGCCGCAATAGATTCCACGGCTGTTGTGTTCCCACTGCGAAATGAGCTGCCGGGCGCGGTGTTTGGGGGTGCCGGTAACCGAGGCGGGCGGGAACGCGGCGTCCAGCAGATCCGACGTCGGGAGTTCGGGGGGCACCCGCGCCGAGACCGAGGAAACCAGGTGCCACACGCCGGGGGCGCGCCGCACGACCAGCAGCTCCGGCACGGTGACGGTGCCCACGACCGCGACCCGGCCGAGGTCATTGCGGACCAGGTCCACGATCATGATGTTTTCGGCGACGTCCTTGGCCGACGCCCGCAGCGCCGACGGCCAGGCGTCCAGCGGCAGCGTGCCCTTGATCGGGCTGGATGTCACCGCCGCCCCGCGACGGCGCAGGAAAAGTTCCGGCGACAGCGACGCCACCGCCCCCCACGGCCCCGCCAGGTAAGCGGCCCGGGCCGGGGCCGTCCTGGCGACGCCGTCGACGAAGAAATCCAGCGGCGCCCCGCTGACCGATCCGGTGAATTGCGTGCATACGCAGGCCTGATAGACCTCGCCGGCGCGGATCGCCTCCAGGCAGGCCAGGACCCCGTCCCGGTGCGCCGCCCGGTCGGCGGCGCCCCAGTCGATCCGCCAGTCGCGCGCCGGTGCCGGACCTGCGGCCAGGGCCGCGGCCAGCCAGCCGGGCAGCGGCGCCCCGGAGAGGCTTTCGTACCACCACTGCCCGCCGCGGTCGCGGCGCAGGATGCAGTCGGTCCAGCCCCCGGCGGCCTCGGGGATCCGGTTCGGCAGCCCGTCGGCGCCGGGATCGGGGTAGGACAGGTAACCGACCCATCCGCCCCCCACCGCATCGGTGTCCCGCGCCGGCGCGGCCTGCCGGGCCGCGAACGCGTCGGCGGCATCCACCGGCCGCGCCGACACGCTGGGCGCGATCACCGCCAGCGACCCGAACCAGTCGCCGGTCAGCGCGGCGGGCGGCGGCAGGCCGAGCCCGTCGGCGGCGTCGCCGACGGCGCGCAGCACCCCGGGCGCGGCGCCCAGGTCGCCCAGCCGCTCGATTCGCACCGCCCCAGTCTGCCGCTCAGCCCCGGCTGATGTCGCGGGCGGTGGCAAGCGCCGCCAGCTTGTGCGGGTTGCGCATCACGTAGAAGTTGGTGATCTTGTCGTCGGCGATCTCCACGGTGATCACCCCTTCGAGCTGTTCGCCGAGGTAGAGCAACACCGCCGGGGCGCTGTTGCAGGTCACCATGTCCAGCCGCAGCGGGCCCATCTCCGCGGCCCGGCGCACCAGCCCGGAGATCGCCCGGGCCACCCTCTCGGCGCCGACGACGGGCCGGCGGGCGGCGCTGACGATGCCGCCGCTGTCGGCCGTCCAGGTCGCGTCGGGGGCCAGCATCGTCATCAGCGCCTCCACATCGCCGTCGGCCGCCGTGGCCAGGAACCGGGCGGTGATCTCGGCGTTGCGTTCGGGGTCCACGGTCTCGAAGCGCTTTCGGCGCGCCCGCACGTGTTCGCGCGCGCGGTGGGCGACCTGACGCACGGTCGGCGCCGGTTTGCCGACCGCCTCGGCGATCTCGCCGTAGTCGAAGCCGAACACCTCGCGCAGCACGAACACCGCCCGCTCGTCGGGGCTCAGCGTCTCCAGCAGGACCAGCATCGCCATCGAAACCGATTCCGCCAGAACGACATCGGCCGACGGGTCCTGGTCGTCGAGCAGCAGCGGCTCGGGCAGCCACGGCCCCACGTAGTCCTCGCGGCGGCGGGCGCCGGCGCGCAGCGCGTTGAGCGCCTGCCGGGTGACCAGCTGGGCCAGATAGGACTTGGTGTCGCGCACGCCCGCCAGGTCCACGCCCGCCCACCGCAGGTAGCTGTCCTGCAGCACGTCGTCGGCCTCGGTCGCCGAGCCGAGGATCTCGTAGGCGATGGTGAACAGCAGCGGCCGCAGCAGCGTGAACCGTTCGGCGTGCTCGCTGCCGGCACTCCTGGGAGTCACGGAGGTCACGGCACCGCGGGCCGCGGGTCGGCGGCCGGCTCCACCGGCCGGGCGCCGCCCTTGAACCAGAAGTACGTGCCGGGCCTGGCCGCCTCACGGCGGATGGCCCACAGCGTGCCCTTGCAGACCGCCTCCTTGACCGGCGCCGCCGGGCGGCCGCCGAGGGCGACGTTGACCGGGGTGTCGTCGGCGCGGGCGAACTGCAGGGTGGCGTGCGAGCGGCCCAGGCTGATGCATTGCCCGGCGAAGGCCTGGTTGATCGCCGCGGGCGCGGCCCCGCCGATACGGCTGAGCACGGTGTTGGCGGCCTGCACGCCCAACGGGCCGGCAGCCTGGCAGCTCATCCGCAGCGGCCGGCCCGACGGCGCGGCCGCGTCGCCCGCGGCGACGATGCGCCCGTCGTCGATGCTGGTCAGCGTCTCGTCGGTGAGCAGCCGGCCCAGCGCGTCGGTGCTCAGCCCGCTGCGCGCGGCCAGGTCCGGCACGGAGAAACCCGCCGTCCACACCGTCGCCGCGCTGGGCAGCACGGACCCGTCGGCGAGCACCACCGAGTCCCAGCGCACCGCGGCGACGGCCCCGGATTCCAGCACGTCCACCCCGAGCTTGCGCAATTGCTTGCCCACCGAACGGCGGCCCCGGTTGCTCAGCGAGGGGCCGAGAATGCCGCCGCAAACCAGGGTCACCGCGCGTCCCTGCTCGCCGAGTTCGGCGGCCGTTTCGATGCCGGTCAGGCCGCCGCCGACGACCGTGACGGGCGCGGCCGGCGGCAGGTCCGCCAGGGCGTAGCGCAGCCGCTGTGCGCTTTCCAGGTCGGCCACCGAGTGCGCGTACTCCGCGGCGCCGGGCACCGCGTCCGGCACCGCGCCGGTGCTGCCGACGGCGTAGATCAGGTAGTCGTAGTCCAGGACGGCGCCCGAGCCCAGCGCCAGGCGCCGGTCGGCGGCCTCGATGCGCTCGACGGTGTCGACGACCAGCGCGATCCCGTCGCCCAGCAGGGTCTCGTAGTCGGCGACCGCGGCGCCGGTGTCGGCGGCCAGCTGGTGCAGACGAATCCGCTCGACGAACACGGGGCGCGCATTGACCAGGGTGATGGCCACAGTGTCGGGGCGCTGGCGCAGGTGGTTGGCGGCCAGGGTGCCGGAGTATCCGCCGCCGACGACGACGACACGGGTTCTTGGGGAGGCCAGCTCGGTCATTTGTTGTCTCCTCTCATCGGGCTCGTGCCCTAAAGACACCGCAGCCCGACCGGGCGTGACAGGGAGGCGCTGTGAGTTGGCTCACCCGCGGCGGCCCTCAGCGGGCCCTGGGAGGAAGACGAAGTTGTTGACGTAGACGCCGTGGGCGGCCCACCCGTCCTCGCGGCCGCCGATGTTGGCCGGGTCCTGGTGGCGGGCCGCGTCGAACTCTTCGACCGGGCGCCGGGCGTCGCCGTCGTCGAAGTAGCCGTGGTAGCCGAGCCCGGTCAGCAACTCGGTGATCGCGGCGACGGCGTCGGGGTGGTGGCGCTCCTCGGCCTCCACCAGGACCGCGGGCCGGTTGCGCGCGAGTGTGTCTGTCGCACCGCGCAATACGGCCAACTCGTGGCCCTCGACGTCGATCTTGACCAGGCCGACGCCGTCCAGCCCCAGATCGTCGAGCCGCTTGACCGGCACGTCGATGCTCTGGATCGCGCCGCCGGTGTCACCGAGGGCGCTGTCGAGGGTGTTGGCGGTGTCGATCGTGCTGCGGCCGGGGTCGGATTCCACCACCCGCATGGTCGTGACGCCGGGCTGGTCCGAGAGCGCGACGGCTTCCACCCGCACCGCGGCGCCGACCGCGTCGAACATCGCCGTCAGATCGCGGGCCTGGGCCGGCCGGGGTTCGAACGCGATCACCGACCGCGACGACGCCAGCATCGCGATCGTGAACTCGCCGACGTCGGCCCCGATGTCCAGCGAGACCCGGTCGGAATCGCACAGCGAGGCCACCAATTGCACGTCCGGTCGCGATTCGCCGAGGCGTTGCAGGATGCCGTATTTGCGCCGCCAGAACAGCCGCGGCGCCAACGTCTTTGCCGCCGGCGCGAGCCAGCGTTTGGCCGTGCGTGCGACCGGCATCTGCGGTGGTCTCCTGTCCTGGTGGGAGCGGTATGAGCGGCGCTGAGCCGGGTCGCACATGTTACGCTTCGCTGCGATTCGTGACCTGCCCCGGGCCGAATACAATCAAGCAAAACCGCTAGACGATTTCCTGATTGGGCCCCCCGGAAAGGCCGAGCCCAGCCGGACCTGTGCCCCTCGGAGGATTCCATGCCTCGCAGCCTGGATCTCGTCGTCACCTCCGTGGCCACCCAGCTGATGGAGGCCACGGGATCGACGGCGACCCGGGTGAGCGAACGGGTGCTCGCCCAGCTCGTCGAGCAGTTCGACCTCGACGCCAGCTTCCTGCGCCACCACGACCACGACATCCGCGCTTCGGTGCTGGTCGCGGAGTGGCCGCCGCGCACCGACGTTCCCGACCCGGACCCGCTGGCCGTCGTCCACTTCACCAGCGCCGACCCCGTGCTCGCCCAGTGCGAACACGGTCGCAAGCCGGTCGTGATCCGCCCCGAGCAGACCAACCGCGCGCTGGCGCGCCGGCTCGGGGCGGCCAAGCATCCCACGTCGCCGTCGGTGGCCGCCGCACCGCTCGTCTCCGGCGAGATCACCACGGGCGTCCTCGGTTTCGTCAAGAACGGCGCGCGTAAGTGGAAGCAAGAAGAGATCAACACGCTGGAGGCGGTCGCCGCCCTGTTCGCGCAGCTGCAAGCCCGCATCGCGGCCGAAGAGAAGCTGCGCTACCTCGCCGAGCACGACGACCTGACCGGCCTGTACAACCGGCGGGCGCTGGTGGCGCACCTGGCCGAGCGGCTCGCGCCGGGCAGCCCCGGACCGGTCGCCGTGCTGTACCTCGATTTGGACCGGCTCAAGCCGATCAACGATTACCTCGGCCACACCGCGGGCGACTGGTTCATCCGCGTGTTCGCGCAACGCATTCGGGTGTGCGCGGGCAGCCAGAGCATGATCGCGCGGCTGGGCGGCGACGAGTTCGTGGTGATCCCGGACCCGCCGATGTCGACGGGCACCGCGGAGTCGTTCGCGCGGCGGCTGGGGGCCATGCTGCGCGAGCGGCTGGCCATCGGCGGGCACATGATCACCCGCACCGTGAGCATCGGGCTGGCGGTGGGCATGCCCGGGCGCGACAACAGCACCGATCTGCTGCGGCGGGCCGACGAGGCCGTGCTGACCGCCAAGCGCGGCGGCGGCAACCAGGTCGCGCTGTCCACCGACGACATGTCACTGAAAAGCGCCTTCCGCAACGACATCGAGCTGCATCTGCAGGGCGACATCGACAGCGAGGCTCTGCTGCTGCACTACCTGCCCGAGGTCGACCTGTGGACCGGCGCGATCGTGGCGGCCGAGGCGCTGGTGCGCTGGCGGCACCCGATCTGGGGTCTGCTGCTGCCGGACTCGTTCATCGGGGTGGCCGAGTCGACCAACCTCGCCGGGGAACTGGGCCGGTGGGTGATGCGCAGCGCCTGCGCGGAATTCAGCCGATGGCGGGCCAATGGCATTGGCCAGAGCGCGATTTTGCGCATCAACGTCTCCCCGATCCAATTGATCACCCGCGGTTTCGTGCGCAGCGTCGCCGACACCATCGAGGAGTTCGGCATCGACGGCGGGTCGGTGTGCCTGGAGATCACCGAGCGGGCCGTGGTGCACGACATCGAAACCACCCGCAAGACCCTGGCCGAGCTCAAGGAGGTCGGGGTCCAGATCGCCATCGACGACTTCGGCACCGGCTACGCGGTGCTGTCACACCTGAAGTCGCTGCCGGTCGACATGCTCAAGATCGACACCGGGTTCGTCCGCGACCTGGGCACCAACGCCGGCGATTTGGCCATCGTCCGGGCGATCATCGGACTGGCCGAGGCGTTCGGCCTGCAGTTGGTTGCCGAGGGAGTCGAAACCCCCGCCGCCGCACTGACTTTGATGCAGCACGGGTGTCACCGCGCACAGGGGTTCCTGCTGTCGCGGCCGGTGCCCGGCAACGCGATGGAGGCGCTGCTGTCCGCGCGGTGGATGCCGATGCCGTTCCTCGCCGACCGCGAGGCGCTGTCGTTAGGTGCGATCTAGCCCAGTGACGATGCTTCGTTCATTAAAAAAGGGTCCCGTGGCCGTCCTCGCGTGCACGGCGCTGCTGCTGAACGGGTGCGGCGGCCACCCCGACCCGGGCCCGCTGTCGACGATGGTGTTTCCGGCCATCCCCGCCACCGTTCAGGAGATCCCCAGCCCGCTGCGCGGCCAGTACGAGGACTTGCTGATTCCGCTGTTCCCGCAAGGCAATCCGGCCCAGCAGCGGTATCCGGCCTGGCCCGCCTCCTACGACGCCAGCCTGCGTGTCTCGTGGCGGCAGTTGCAGCCCGTCGACCCGCACACCCTGCCGCCGGATGCCCCCGACGATCGCAAGTTCGACTTCGGCGTGATCGACGACGCGCTGACCAAGCTGGCCGCCCGCAACATGCGGCTGACGCTGCGGGTGCTGGCTTACAACTCGTGCTGCAACGCCTCGTATCCGAACAACACGAACCTTGCCGTGCCCGATTGGGTACGCGCCGCTCCCGGCGCCACCACCGACTTTTCGTCGCCGCCGAACAGCCCGACGCCCGGGGTGACGCAGGTGGTGCCCAACTGGAACAACCCCACCTACCTCAATGCGTTCGGGGATCTGCTGGCCGCGCTGGGCCGCCGCTACGACGGCGACGAGCGGCTCAGCGTGTTCGAGTTCTCCGGGTACGGGGACTTCAGCGAGAACCACGTCGCCTATCTGCGTGACGTGTTGGGGGCGCCCGGTCCGGCGCCCGACGAGAGCGAGGCGATGCTGGGTTACTACAGCCAGTTTCGCGATCAAAGCATCAACAAGCCGTCCATCCGGCAGCTGGTCGACGCGAACGTCGGCGCCTTCCCCCGCACCCAATTGGTGGTCACCCCGCAGAATCCGGAGATCGTGCGCGAGCTGCTGGCCGACGACGTGACCAACAAACTGTCCGCGCCGGTGGGCATTCGCTCGGACTGCCTCGGGGTCCAGGCGCCCCTGCCCGCGTGGGCGGAGACCAACGAGTCGCATTACGTGCGGGCCAACGACGCCGTCGTCAACGCGATCAAGCAACGGATGGCCGCCGCGCCGGTGATCACCGAGTGGTGCCAGCTGCCCGGCGGCACCGACCCGCGGTCCTACTACGAAAAGGGTTTGCACGACGTCGTCAGGTACCACGTGTCGATGACGTCGAGCGCCAACTTCGCCGACCGCGACTCCAACTCGTCGATGGACCCGAAGCTGTTTCTGCTGTGGGCGCAGGCCAATACCGCGGCGGGCTACCGGTATTCGGTCGAGACGCGCCCGGGCTCCCATTCGATACAGGGGAAGGTGGCCACCATCTCCGCCGTCTGGACCAACTATGGTTCGGCGGCCGCGACCGAGCACTGGGCGCCCGGCTACAAACTGGTCGACTTCGCCGGGGCGGTGGTGCGCAGCCTGCCCGCGACGGTCAACCTCAAGACGCTGGTGCACGACGACACCGCCGCCGCGCGCGAGGAGCCGGTCCCGGCGTCGTCGACGGAGACCGTGCGCATCGACCTTGCGGGACTGGCGCCGGGGCACTACACGCTGCGCGCGACGGTGGACTGGCAGCAGCACAAGCCGAACGCGTCACACGTGGTGAACTACGCGCCGATGGCGCTGGCGCGCGACGGGCGCGACGGGGCGGGCCTGTATCCGATTGCGACGCTTGATATCCCGCGCGACTGGACGACGTCAGCCAACGGCCAGTGACTTGTGGCACCCGGCCAGGGCGGTCCACAGACCGGCCAGCGACCCGTGCCAGCGCGTCAGCCCGAAGTCGGCGGCGCGGCCGCGCGCGGCGGTGCCCAGCCGGGCGCGTAGCCGCTCGTCGGTCGTCAGGGTGGTGAGTGCGCCGGCGATCTGCTGTGGGGCACCCGGTGGCACCACCACGCCGGTGACGCCGTCGCCGATGACCTCGCCGATGCTGCCGACCGTCGTGGTCACCGGCGCCAACCCGTAGGCCATGGCCTCCAACAACGCCATCGGCAGGCCCTCGTCGCGGCTGGGCAGCAGGAAAACGTGTGCGGCGCGCAGCAATTCGTCGCGGGCCGCCGGGTCGAGCCAGCCGGCCACGTGAATCGTCTCGCGAAGGCCGGCCGCGGCCACCGCGGCGCGCACCCCGTCGACCTCGCCGTCGCCGGCCAGGGTCACGCGCAGCCGGGAGCGGACCGCCGGTTCGAGCGCGCCCACGGCCGCGACGATGTCGTAGCTGCCCTTGCGAACCCCCATGCGGCCCAGCGCGACCGCATGCACCCGCTCGGCGCCCGATTGGGGCACCGGGGCCTCCGGGATGCGAACGGCGTTGTGCAGCACGCTGATTTGGCCGTCGGCCAACCGCAGCCGGCTCGCATACTCCTCGACGTGGCGCTCGCCCAGCACCAGCCAGTGGTCGGCGACCAGCATGCGGCGCACCGCCGCCCGCGTGGCCGTCGGCAGCCGGTCGAACCAGCCACCGAAGTCGAAGCTGTGCCCGTGCACCACCGCCGGCACGCTCGCCCGGCGCGCCGCCCACAGCGGCACCGCCTTGCGCAGCACGCTGCCGCCGTGGGCCAGGTTCACGTGCAGCACGTCGGCGCGACCGCACAGCAGCAGCCAACTGGCGCAGAGCATTCCGCGCACGCCCACCGCCAGCTTCACCCACCGCGACCGGTCCACGTAGGTGGGCACCACCGTGACGCGGATCCGTTCGTCCGGGTGCGCCGCCAGCAACGCGGCCACCGTCGCCATGCCGCCGCGGCTGTGGTCCGCGGCCGGCGCCGGCCCCACCACCAGCACCCGCACGGGCGCGGCGCTCACCGCGCCGCCCCCACCGGCAGCCGGGCGTGAGCCGGCGCGCGGGCGGGCGCGGCGGGCTCCGAAACGCCCGGCCGCTGCCGCAGGCGGGCGAAGGCCGACGCCGCACCCAGCGCCAGGCCGAGGGTCAGCGAGTTGGCCGGGTCCTCGGGCAGCGGGTCGACGATGCACATCACCAACAGCCCGACGCTGACCGCCGCGGCGACCTTCGCCGGCGCCGAGGCGCTGCGCAGCGCCCGGGCCAGCGGCGTGAGCGCGAACGCCGCGAATGCGGCCATGCCGGCCGCCCCGGCCTTGACCAGCCACCACAGGTAGAAATTGTGCGCGTAGGTGGTGCCCAGCGTGTTGGTGAACTCGTCGGGATCGTTGCCGAACGGCTGCTGATAGGCGTAACCGAGGCCGTGCCCGAACAGCGGCGCCCGGGCGATCGCGCGATCGAGGTTGCCGTCCTCGGCCAGCCGCGCCAGCGTCGAGGAGTCGGCGGCGAGCGCCTGCTTCGACACGCCGCCCAGCACGCGGTGGCTGAACCCGGCGATCTGGTTGCCGAGCCATTCCCCGGCCGTCGAGTGCTGCAGCAAGAACAGCGCGAGGGGCACGGCCACCGCCAGGATCGCCGCGCCGGCGATGGTCAGCCTGACGGTCCGGCGCAGCGATGACCAGCTCAGGGTGACCAGGAAGGCCACGAGCGCGGCCACGCCCACACAGATCAGGGTGTTACGGGAGAACGCGAGCATCGAAATGATCAGGGCGGGTGGCCCGTACACGAGAAACGTCACGGGCCGGACCCGGCCGACGATGCCCGCGGCGACCAGCACGGTCAGCACGGCGATGGACGGGGTCAGGGTGTTGGTGATGATCCGGGTGGCGGCGGCGCCCGCCGTCGCGTCCAGGCTCTCCGCCCGGCCGGCGAGGCGGATGACGTGCAGCGAACACAGCACGGCGAGCGCCGCCGATATCCACAGCGTCGCCGCGACCGCATGCATCACGCCCTTGAGGTATCCGCCGTACACGATCAACACCGCGAGGATGAACCCGGCGACCATCTCGAGCAGGAAGGTCGCCTCGTGGATGATCGAGCGGGGGTTGTGCCCGGTCGCGAACCCGACGGCGGTGAAGTACACCACGACCGAGGCGAACATCAGCGGCAACGCGAAGTCGGACCACCGGGGCCGCACGAGCGGGATCAGGAAGCAGATCGCCAGGAACAGCGGCACGTGGTGGCCGTAGATCGCCACCGGCCCAATGACTTTCCCGGGCGGCAGGCCCTGGGGCAGCGACGCGAAGGCCAAAAACAGCCCAAGCCAGATCATGGTCTCGCGCTTCGTCCAGTACACGATCACGCAGAACGTCACGCCGATCAGCATCACGCCCTGGGTGGTGTTGCGCACCGACAGCACGCCGAAAACGAAGCACCCCAACGCGAATACCGTCAGGATGGCCCCGGACAGCGCCAGGCGGTGCCGGCTCCGCAGGTACAGGATCACGCCGGGCGGCCCACCTTGGCCCGGTAGGTCCGCGCCGACGCTCTGGCATGGCGGGGCATCTTGGCGTCGGTCAGCACGGTGCCGACGACGTCGGCGCCCGCCGCGCGCAACGCGGTCAACGCGTCGCGCAGTTCGTCCTCGGTGGTGCGCCCGGCCCGCACGACCAACACCGTGGCCTGCACGGCGCACGCCAGCAGGCCGGAGTCGGCCGTCGCCAGCACGGGCGGACCGTCGACCACGGTTCGGTCGAAGACGGCCGAGACGTCGTGCAGCACCCTGTCGAGCACCTCCGGCAGGTAGGCGCTGCTGGGCAGCGTTTCCCGCCGGACGGCTCGCGCCGCCAGCACGAAGAGCCGCGGAATCGACGTCGGCTTCACGGCTTCCGTCGCGATGGCGGGATCGGCCAGCGCGTTGCCCAGCCCCTCGCCGGAGTCGACCTTGAGCAGGCCGGCGATTACCGGCCGGCGCGTATCGCCCTCGACCAGCAGGGCCTCCTCGCCGGATTCGGCGAACGCCCGCGCCAGGTTCACCGCCGTCGTCGTCGTCCCCTCCCCGCCGAACGGCGATGTCAGCAGGACGCGGCGCGTTCCCGGCTCCATCGCCCGCAGCAGGCGCGCGCGCAGGCCACGAACCGCGTCGTCGAACGAGATGTTCGTGCCGAATCGCGGTGCGGTGCCGCGCTTTCCGGGCAGTTCGGCCAGGGTCGGCAATTCCGAGAGCCGTTCGAGCTTCGCACGGTCACGCACGGTGCGATCGGCGGCCTCCCGCGTCAGGGCCACACCGGTCCCCAGAAGCAGTCCGGCGGCAAGGCCCATCGCCATGTTTCGCGCCGGCACCGGCTTGATGGGGCTGTCCGGGACGCCGGGCTGCTCGATCACGGTGGCCCTGGCCACGGGCAGCGACGGGGACGGCTGCGGGGGCAGCCCGGTCGGGGCCACCTGCGGCGGCGCCTGCGGGTCCGGCAGCGGCGGCGTCTCGGCGCCGGGCGACGTCGCGGGCTGGCCGTCGGTGTCCTGCGGCGCCTGGGGGGCGGGGGCCTGCGGCGGTCCGCTGCTCACCAGCGCGACCGGGTCCCGCGGGGTCACGCCGAGCGTGCCGACCATCCCGGCGAACGTGTCGGCCATCGCTTTGGCCAGTGCCGCGGCACGATTGGGATCGGTGTCGGTGACCGAGATGGTGAACAGCGTCGACTTGGCGGTGTAGTCCACGTGCGTCTCGCTCGCCAGGAGGTCCGCGCTGACCGGCAGGTGGAACTGCTTGACCGCGCGCTCGGCCACGGCGTGCCCGCCGGCGATCGCCGCGTAGGACGACAGCCGCTCCTGGACGGCCTGCGTCCCGGAGTACACCTGGGCCAGGTCGGTCTCCCCGGAGAACGAGATGAGCACGGTGGCCGCCGATTGGTAGCTCTTGGTCTGGAACGCGGTGACGGCCGCGGCCCCGGCCAGACAGGCCAGCAGCGCGCCGGCGAACAGCTTCCAGTGCGCCACCAAAGTTCGAACGAACGTACGGAAATCCATGAGCTAGAACCTTTCTCGGCGCCGGATGGCGCTCTCTAGCTCACGCGTGCCCAGCGGCAATCGCGTGACTAGCACCTCGCTGAGGACATCGAACAAGCGGTCCGCGACCTCGTCGACGCTGAACCGCTGGGCGTAGTGGCGCGCCGCCTCGGCCCCGCGGCGCGCCGCGACGGCGGGATCCGCCAGCGTGTCGAACGCGGCGGCCAGGCCGGCGACGTCGTCGGCGCCGACCGCCGGGCCGCCCGGCGGCTGGTACTCGGGCAGGGCGCCGACGGTGGAAACGATCGGCATCACGCCCAGCTGCATGCTCAGCACCTGCACCCCGCTCTGCGAGGCGCGCCGATAGTGGGCGACGGAACCCTTTGCCGCGGAGAGCGTTTCGACGACATCGGAGTAGCGGTACGTGCCCGAACACCACCGAACGCGCTGCGGCAACTCCGCGCCGCTCAGGCCGATCGGGCCGTCGCCGATGAGCACCAGGTCGTCGCCGCGCCAGCCGTCGCCGCTGACGTGCCGTTGCCAGGCCTGCAGCACCACGTCGAAATTCTTGTACGGATTGAGCCGGCCCACCATCACGAAATCGCGGCGGCCCCCGGCGCCGACGGGCGGCGGAACGAGATCCAGGTCGAGGTCGCTGGTCAGCGGCAGCACGTGCAGCGGCGTTCCGTCCACGTCCCGGCGGGTGCTGACCGCGGCCGCGACGTAGTCGCTGTAGACCACCGTTGCCGCGGAATGGGCGCCCCAGCGATCGAAAACCGCGCGCTCGTATGCCGGCCGCTGCTCGCCGGCGTCATGCGGCCGGTCGTCGTGCACCAGCTGCACCCGCGGCACGCCGCCGGCCAGCGCGATCCACCGCGGATCGCGAACCAGTTCGGCGATCACCACGTCCGGGCGATGGGCCCGGATGCGGCGCCAGGCGGCGAAGCTGGACGGCCACGTTCCGGCCGTCCGGAACCGCGGGTCGAGCACCAGCTCGTAATCGCGGGCGGCGTCGGACTCGGGGTGCTGGTCGGAAGTCACCAACAACACGTCGGCCCCCCGCCGTCGCAGCGCTTCGGCCTGCACCCGCGCCAGCGGCCGCATCCAGGGCGAAAGCCACAGCACCCGAATCGGATTCATAGTCGCGACCCCGCCCCGTCGGCTCCCGGGTCGACCGACCAGCGCCCCTCGAACTGCGGATATGTCCGGCGGACCTCGTCGTACAGGTCCGGCAGGGTCAGCATGACGCGATCGGGGTCGGCCGCGATGAGCTGTTCGGGGGAGATGATCGCGATGTCGGTCCCGGGAATCCGCCGGCCCTGCTTCGCCGGCGACGCGTCGGCGACCGCCCGCACGAGGCTCCGGTCGACCCCCGCGATGCTGAACAACGCGGGCACCCGGGAGCCGGCGCCGTACGCGTAAACCTCATGCCCGCCGGCCGCTTGCGTCACCAGCCACTCGCGCAGCAGGGTGGCATGCCGCTCGGCCGCCCCTTGCAGCCGCCCGACCACCGACGGGTCCGTCACCCCGAAACTCGCCTCGCGCGCTAGGATGCCGGCGGCACGTCCGTCCGGTTCGGCGGGACCGTGCACGGCGGCCGCCAACAGGGTCCCGCCGTACAGGTCGAACTCCCAGGCGCTGGCCAGGCTCATCCCGACCGATTCGAGGAGTCCGACCAGCGCGGTCAGCGAGTAGTAGCCGAAGTGCCCGTGGCGCAACGCGTTCCACTGTCCCTGGCTCACCATGGTCAGCAGCCACGGGAACTGGACGAGCAGAACCCCGCCGGGGGCGGTCGTCTTGGCCCGGAACTGAAAGCCGGACCGCTGATCCGCGTCGTGCATGACGCCGAACGAGTCGAGGACGACGTCGGCGATCTCGGACCCGGCGAAGCCGCGTTCGGCGAGCAGCGGCAGCCACGTTCCGCCGTGTGGGCTGCCGAACTCCCGCACGGTGCTGCCGCGCAGCCAGCCGGCGTCGGCGACGCGCCGCACGGCCTCGGCGGCCTGCTCACGCAGCGCGAGTGGCTCGATGCCGCGCGGTTCTTCGGTGATCGTGTCGTCGCTGGCGAGTTGGGCAAGACCGCAGGACGCACAGAGGTCCATCGCGATCGGGTGCGCCGACTCCGCCGGGCTCACCGGCTCCGTGGCGAGCGGAAAGTGGTCGGCGGCAGGCACATTACCGAGATCCAGCACTCGGTGTAACTCGGTGCGGCCGCACCCACGGCAGCTCGTCATGGCACGCCGCCGCGTCGCCGGTGCACCCCGGAGGCGATGTGCAGGTTAGGCAGCGGGAAGACCAGCCGGCCACCCCAGTCGGCGATGTAGCTGAGTTGTTCGGTGAGCTCGCTCTCCAGGTTCCAGGGCAGCGCGAGGACGACGTCGGGGCGGTCCCGGGCGATCCGTTCCGGTTCGTGGATCGGGATCCGCATGCCCGGCGTGAAGTGGCCGTGCTTGTACGGGTTGCGATCGACGGTGTATTCGAGCAGATCGCTGCGGATTCCGCAGTAATTCAGCAGGGTGTTGCCCTTGCCCGGCGCGCCGTAGCCGACGACGCGCTTGCCCTCGGCGCGGCACTGCAGCAAGAACCGCAGGAGCTCGTGCCGGGTGGCTTCGGTTCTGGCCTGAAGTTGGAGATAGCCTTCGACGCGGTGCAACCCCGCGGCCTCCTCGGCGTCCAACACCTTTCTCACGCGTTCGCTCGGCTGGCCGGCGATCTCGGCCGAGCGCGCCCAGACCCGGATCGACCCGCCGTGGGTGGGCAGCAGTTCGACGTCGACGACGGCCAGCCCCGACGTGGCGAGCGCGCATATCGCCGAGAAGAGCGTGTAGTACTGGAAATGTTCGTGATAGATGGTGTCGAACTGCGCCTGCCGCACCAGGTTCAGCGCGTGGTGCACCTCGATGCTCAGCCAGCCGTCGTCGTCCATCAGCTTGCGCAGGGAGCGGGTGAAGCCGCGCAGATCCGGGATGTGCGCGTAGACGTTGTTGGCGACGACCAGGTCCGCTGGGCCATGCTCGACGCGGACCTTGGCCGCGACCTCCTCGTCCAAAAACGCCGAGATCGTCGGCACCTTGCGTTCGCGGGCGGCCTCGCCCACGTTCTTCGACGGCTCGATGCCCAGGCACGGCACGCCCGCCGCGAGGACGTGCTGCAGGAGGTAGCCGTCGTTGCTGGCGACCTCGACCACCAGCGAGTCCGGGCCGAGCCCGAGACGCTGGACGGCTTCGCCGACGAAGTCCTTGGCGTGGCGCACCCAGCTGTCGGAATACGAGGAGTAGTAGGCGTATTCGGTAAACGTGTCCTCGGGGGTGATCAGCGCCGGCACCTGTAGCAGTAGGCAGTCTTCGCAGAGCCGAAGATGCAGCGGGTAGGTCGTTTCCGGCAGATCCAGCTCGTCGGCGGCGAGGATTCTCTCGCAGGGCGGGGTCGAGCCCAGGTCCAAGACGCTGAGCAGGTGATCGGAATCGCACAGGCGGCAATTCATCTGGTTGTCTCCTCGGTAACCGGTCCGTGTCTGTGGGGTTGGCTGCGATGCCGTGCCGATCGGGCGATCATGCGGCCATCGCGTTGATCGCCTCGAGGTAGGCGTCGGTCATTGCCTCCACCGTGTAATGCTCGCGCAGGCGCGCGTACCCGCGGCGTCCCATCGACGCCAGCGCGACCGGGTCGCCGATGATCCCGGCCAATGCGTCCCGCCATGCCGACACCGTAATGGGTTCGACGACGAACCCCGCCCCGCCGAAGTCGAGCATCTCGGGCACCGCGCACGTCGCCGACGCCGCTACCGGAACGCCCCGCGCCATCGCCTCCAGGATCACCAGTGGGAATGCCTCGGATCGGCTTGGCACGCAGAGCAAGTCCGCGTCGGCCAGCGCGGGCCCCGGGCCGGCTGCCCATCCGCGCCACTGCACGCGGTCGCGCAACTCGGCGGGGGTGCGCTCCTGCAGCCGCTCCCGATCCGGACCGTCGCCGAATATCGAGAGCTTCCAGGGCAGATGCGCCAGGCCGGCGAGCGCCTCGACCAGCAGGTGGGGGTTTTTGTGGTCGAGAATCCGCGACAGCATCACCAGATGGGGTTCCCCGGCGCCGGGGCGACGGCGGTCCGGCTCGCCCGGCACGGTGACGCCGTTCGGCGCGACGAACAGGCGGCCCGTGAGCCGGTGGTGCAGGCCGAGCATGTCCCATTGCCGTTGCGCCAGAACGACGAAGCCGTCGGCGCGGCTCATCGCGGCGGCCAGCGGTCGTGAGTAGATGGGGCGGTCGGTCTCGGGGGGCACGTGTGGGGCGACCAACCAGCGGCGGCCGCCGCCGCGCGCGCGCCACAGCGTCGCAAACCCCGTCTCGGTGTTGGTGTCGCCACTGATCAGTACGGCCGGGCCGGCGGGCAGGTCGACCGCCGGCGCCCACCAGGGTTGGCGTACCACGCGCACGCAGTGGGGGATTTCCTTGATCAGCGGGCCGAACCGCTGCATGCACACAATGGTCACGGGGTAACCTCGGCGGTCCAATTCCGTTGCCAGCAAGGCCTTCTGGCGTTCGGCGCCGCCATAGACCAGGCGGTTGGTGGTGATCACTATCGACGGCTTGCCCGTGTGGCGGGCGGCGCTGACGCGCTTCCGCGCGTCCCGTTTGGACCGCTGCAGCCGGTCCAGCAGCGTGGTGCCGGCCAGGTACACGTCCGCATGGTGAACGCTGTGGTGCCGTTCGAGCAGCAGCGCGATGTTGGCGCGCAACAGGTCCCGATTGCGGTAGCGCTCGACGGTCGGCACCTCGGCGCCGTGCACGGCGTCGGGTTCGCATTCAGCTGTCGCTGCCGCCGGGTTGCCGTGCTCGATCTCGAACTCGTCGGCCAGCAGAATGCGCCAGCCCGCCGCGCCGGCCCGGGCCTGCCAGTCGGTTTCCTCGCCGTAGAGGAAGAACTCCTCGTCGAAGCCGCCGATCTGGTCCCAGGCCGCACGGTTGATCGCCAGGCACACGCCGCCCAGATAGCCGTCGATGCTGTGTGATTCGTCGGGCTGACGAGAGTAGAGGTGCGAGATCGCCGTGCCCCGCAGGCGATCCGAATAGCCGGCGGCCGCGACCAGCGCCCGGCTCAGCGTCCGGCGCCGCGTCGCGACGTCCCAACGAGCCGGTCCGGCCGCTCCGTCGTCGCGCACCAGCGGGGAGACGGCCGCCACTCCGTCCTCGTTCAGCAATTCCCTGGTCCGCTTCAGCGGTCCCCGGATCCGGGTATCGGCATTGAGCAGCAACAGGTCGGCGTCGCCCGGCGTGTGGTTCACCAACGCGTTGAAGGCCGCGCCGAAGCCGAGGTTGACCGGACCCAGCACCCAGTGCACCCCGGGGTGGCGGGCGGCGAGCTCCTCGCGGCCGGGATACGGGTCGCCGCTGTTCTCGTAGACGTAAACCGGTAGCTCCGGCAGGTGTTCGGCGACGCCGGCCAGGCATTGCTCCACGAGGTCGTGGCTCTTGTAGGTCACGATCAGCACCGCCAGCGGCCGCGGGGGCCTGGCGCCGTTGACCGCCTGCTGCAGATATGGCCGATCCAGTTCGGTTGTCATGCCGCCACCTGTTTGTCGAAGAGCGTGGTCAACGTCGATCGGGTGAACGGTCCGATCATCGCGCTGGTGATCAGGTAGGTGGCGGCCGCGGCCGCCACGATCAGCACCACCGGGTGGCCCGACAGGGCCAGCGCCACCGCGACGCAGGCCGCAGTGGGCGCCAGCAGCCGGACCAGGAACGCCACCGGGGTGCGATAGTCGCATGCGCGGCGCAGCCACCAGCTGGCCACCACCATGCCGAACAGCTCGGTACCCACCAACGCGAGGCCGGCGCCCACCGCGCCGAATCGCCCGTCCAGCAACAGGTTCAGCACCACGTTGAACGTCAGCGTCGCGATCGACAGCCGGAACAGGAACTTCTGGTGGTGGCAGGCGAACAGGGCCTGACCGAGGGTGCCGGTGACGAAGCGCAGTGCCACCGCCACGAATAGCGTCGCCAAGGTCGGCGCGCCGCGATCGACGAAGTCGCGATCGCCGAACAACTCGATCAGCGGTCGCGACAGCAGCACACCGATGATGGCCACCGGGATCCCGACGAAGTACATCAGCTCGACGCAGCGCCGCAGGAAGTCGGCGAAGGCGGCGACATTGCGCGAAAACAGTTCGGTGGCCGTCGACAGTGTCGCCTTGAGGAAGAACACCGAGACGATCAGCGTGTTGAACGCGACCGTGTAGGCCAGTCCGTAGACCCCGACCTCGGCATGCGTGCTCACCTTCGACAGGATGACGCCGTCGGCGCGCCAGTACAGCACGCCGAGCACCGCGACGCCGATCGGAAATATGCTCTCCCGCAACAGGTCCGCGACTTCGCGCGGCGCGAAGATCGGCCGCAGCGAGATGTGCCGGGCCGCCGCGGTGCCCTGGATCAGCAGCTGCAGCGCCGGCGGTATGAGCTGGGCCACCGCGAACCAGATGACGTCGGCGTGGGTGGCGACCAGGTAGCTGACCATCGACAGCGTGCCCAGCCTGCCCGCGACGTCGGAGAAGGCCACCGCCGAAAAGCGCACGGTGGCAAGGAACACCGGCTCGAAGCGCGTCGTCATCGTCAGCATCAGCAGCTGGCCCGAGAGCACGACGAGCATCACCCGCACGTCCCCGTCGTGGTAGAGCAGCAGGCCCGAGCCCGCGGCGAGCGCGGCGAGCGGCAGGCAGTACACCAGCGACAGGCCGCTGTTGACGCGCACGAGGCGCTCCAGGTCCCCGGTGCCCGAGGTGACGCGGCGCACGATGACGGTGCCGATACCGAGATCGGCCAGGCTGGCCCACATTCCGACGAAGGCGATCGCGATGGTGAGCTGGCCGTAGCGGCCCGGACCGAGGTAACGGGCGGTCATCGCCACCGAGACCACCGAAGCCACCATCCCCAGCGCGCGGCAGATCAGCTGGACGGAGAACGCGTGCGCGATCCGCGACCGCGGCACCGACGGTGCTTCCGGAGCCGCCGGCGAAGTCGAGTCCTGTTCGAGCGTGGTCTCGCCGCCCATCAGTAGGCTCCGTCGCTGGTCAAAACGGCCTTGAGGGTGCGCGCGATGATGAGCAGGTCACCAGCCATCGACCAGTTGTCGACGTAGGACAAATCGAGCCGCACCGAGTCCTCCCAGGACAGGTCGGAACGGCCGCTGACTTGCCATAGCCCGGTGACGCCCGGCTTCACCAGCAGCCGCCGCTTGACCTCGCCGTCGTAGTTCTCGACTTCCCGCCGCAACGGCGGGCGGGGGCCGACCACGCTCATGTCCTGCTTGAGCACGTTGATGAACTGCGGCAGCTCGTCGATGCTGAACCGGCGAAGTACCCGGCCGACGGGCGTGACCCGCGGGTCGCGCCGGATCTTGAAGAGCATGCCGCCGGCGCCCTCGTTGAGCGGTAGCAGGCTATCGACCTGGGTGTCGGCGCCGTCCACCATGGTGCGGAACTTGAGCATGGTGAAGGGCCTGCCGTCCAGGCCGATGCGCTCGGCGCGGTAGAAGACGGGTCCCTTGCCGGTCGCCTTGATCCCGACCGCCGCCGCGACCAGTAGCGGCGACGTCCCGACGAGCGCGGCCAGGGAAAAGCAGAAGTCGAAGGCGCGCTTCTGAAACCGTTGCGTCCCTTCGTATTGCGGCTTTTGGACGTGCAGCAACGGGAATCCCGCGATCGGCTTGAGGGTCAACCGTGCCCCGGCGACGTCCACCACGCCTGGCGACACCACCAGGTCGACGTCCTTGGTCTCCAGCCGCCACATCAGGTCCCGGATGCCGTGCACGCCGAAGTGTTCGGTGCGCGTCACCGCCACCGTGTCCGCGCCGCACTCGCCGATCGCGGCCACCGCGGCGGTCTCGTCGCCGAGGATCGCGATCTTTCGGCCCCGCACCGTCAGCGTTTCGCCGCGCGGCGGGCCGTATCCCGGAATGCACACGCCGACCACCACGTAGCCGTCGTTGGGGTTGCGGATCAGCTCGCGGGCGAGGTGGGAAACGCCCGGCCGGTCCCCGATGGCCAGCACCATGGTCTGGTACTGGCCCTGCGCCCGTTTGTGCCAGACGTGTTTGCGCCACAGGTTGCGGCTCGCCAGCAGTCCGACGGTGCCGGCGGGAAGCGCGACGGCCAGGTAGCCGCGGGCCAGGTCGATCTTGGCGAGCAGCGTCACGATGGCGATGAACCCGAACGTCCAGAACGACGCGCTGGCGATGCGGCGGTACTCGTCGATCCCGGCGCCGACGATCCGGGTCGACCGCGTCTGGAACATCGCCAGCGCCGAGAGCCACAGTGCCGCAAAGAGTGCCGAGAACAGCGTCATCAGCTGGCCGGGGTAGCCTGACGTGTTGGGTTCGTCCCCGAACCGGACAAACTGGGCGAGGGCGACCGAGGCGCAGACGATCGCCGAGTCGGTGATGCGAAGACGCGCCGAGTACCGCTGCTGCCAGCGGGAGGCGGCTGTGACCCGCGCCCGCCGCGCCGGGTGCGCGGGCAGCGTCGTCAGGCCGGTGCCGGCTCGAAGCGTCGTCGTCATGATGGCTTCCTCGCCTACGCGCTCGCCGATTCGACTGCGACGGGCAGGTTTTCGGGAACGTCGATCGCGGGTGTCCCGGCGTAGTACACGCCGGGGTAGCAGATGAGCTGGGCCCGCGATGCGCGCAGCAAGGCCAGCGGGCCCTGCACCAGGTACCGGCGCGCCAGCCGCCTGGGTTCGCGCGTCAACCGGTAGAACCACTCCAGCCCGATGCGCTGCATCCAGTGCGGCGCCCGGTTCGTCATGCCGGCCAGGAAGTCGATGGCGCCGCCGCAGGGCAGGAAAATCCTTGCCCCGGTGGCGAACCCGTGCCGGTCGATCCACTGCTCCTGCCGGGGCTTGCCGAGGCTGACCACCAGGATGTCGGTGCCCGCCGCGCGGATGTCGGCGACGAGAGCCTCCGAACGCGAGTCGACGTCGGCCGGGTCGGGCGCCCACATTCCCGAGACCGCCAGCGCGGGGTAGCGGCCGCGGAGGCGCTGCGTCAGCAGGTGATGCGTCTCGACGCTACCGCCGAAGAAACCGACCCGTTGGCCCGTCGACTCCGCCAACGCCAGGACCTCGGGCAGCAGGTCGGCGCCGGTGACGCGCGGCCACGGCTTCGCGGTCAGCAGTCGGCCGCGCCAGGCGATCGGCATGCCGTCGGCCAGCAGCAGCCATTCCAGCCTGCCCTCGGGTGCCGCGCCCAGCGCGCGGAAGTGGTGCAGGTGGTCGAGGTTCACCGAGCCCACCGCCAGGCCGGGCGACTGCGAGCGCAGCCGGCCCGCGATGATCGACAGCACCTGGCCGGTGTCGCAGCGCTCCACGACGCTGCCGCTGACGACCATGCGCACCGGCGGGGGCGTCACGACGCCCCGCTCCCGGCCGCGGCCTCCTCCTGCAGGCAGGGCCAGCTGGCGTCACGCTCCGACATGACGGTCACCGGCAGCGGCCACTTGATGCCGAATTCGGCGTCGTCCCAGCGGAATCCCTCCTCGCTACCCGGCACGTAGGGACCGCTGATCTGGTACAGGATCTCGGTGTCGTCGGTCAGGGTCTGAAAGCCGTGCGCGACGTACGGCGGCAAAAACAGCGCCCGGCGGTTGTCCGCGCTGAGCTCCACCATCACGTGCCTGCCGTAGGTCTGCGATTCGGGGCGTACGTCGACCGCGACGTCGACGATGGCGCCGCGCACGCACCGCACCAGTTTGGCCTCGGCGTGCGGCGGCGCCTGCCGGTGCAGGCCGCGCACCGTGCCGCGGGTGTGGTTGAAGCAGATACTCGTTTGCGCCACTTCGGGAATCAGGCCGTGGGTGGCGAATTCGTCGGCGCAGAAGGATCGAGAGAAGAAGCCGCGATGGTCGCGATGGGGTTCGATGTCGATGATCGTCACCCCGGCGACACTCGTGGGCGTGTACTTCATTCGGTTCCCTTCTCGGCGGCTGTCGGTCAGTTGGGCGCGGGGACGGCGCACGGGCGCAGCAGCGTCTTTTCCCCCGTGAAGGCCTCGGCGTAGCGGGCCCGGCACTGCACGCCGCGGATCCGCATCAGGCCGAGGAACGCCTCCTCGTCGAACCAGTCACGGCCCGCTTGAGACGGATACGACCGGGAAAGCACCTCGGCCTTCTTGCGGGCAAGTTCGCTCGGAACATCCACGTAGACAGTCGGATTCGGCAGGTCGGACTCCCACTTGAGGATTTCGTAGCCCAGCACCAAATGGGCGCGAAACTCCGTCGGGATGAGCTCGGCGACCGCACGATGATCCTGGTGGTAGTCGTGGCGCTGCGGTCCGAGGACCAGGTCGGGCTCGCACTGCCCGCGGAACTCGGCGAGGTGGCGCTTGACCGCGCCCCAATGCTCCGGCAGGCGGCCGTCGGGCAGGTCGGCGACCGTCAACCGCACGTCGGATTGCGGGAACAACGCGGCGAATGCGTTCTTTTCCTCGACCTCGCGCTCGGTGCCCGCCCCCGTGAACACCAGGGCGTGCACGACGACGCCCGGGTTGTGGTGGGCGATTTGCAGCAGCGTCGCGCCGGCGCCGATGGCGATGTCGTCGCAGTGCGCTCCGATGGCGGCAATCGAACCGATTGCGCCGGTGGTCAGCCCGATCATGCCGAACGTCTCGCAGCGGGTCGCTCCCACACCATCCACGGCCGGTGTCCGGCGTTGTAGTCGGCGTCGAGTTCCGCGCGTTCCTTGAACGTGTCGGCCGGTTTCCAGAAGCCGTCGTGCTGATAGCCCAGGAGACGCCCGCTGCCGGCGAGGCTCATGCAGGCATCGCCGACGAGGTCGCCGTTTTCGGGAATGAGGTCGACGACCTCCTGGGTGAGGACGAAGTAGCCGCCGTTGACCCAGATCGGGAACTTGGCGATGGGCGCGATCTCCTTGATGTCGCCGTCGGCGCTGACATCGACGCAGTGGAACGACGACTGGGGCGGCACGATCAGCATGGAGGCCGCGGCGCCACTGGTCTGCAATCGCTCGATCATGGTGTCCAGCGGCGCGTCGGTCAGCACATCGGCGTAGTTGGCCAGGAAGTACTCGTCGTCGCCGAGGTACTTGCGCACCCGTCGCAGCCGCTCGCCGATCGGGGACTCCAGCCCGGTGTCGACGAAGGTGATCGTCCAGTCGGACATGTCGGAATCGAGCAGCTCGATCCGGCCGGAGCGCATGACGAAGTCGTTGGACTCCATCTCGCGGTAATTGAGGAAGAAATCCTTGACCATCGATTGGCCGTAGCCCAGGCACAGGATGAATTCCTTGTGCCCGTAGTGCGCGTAGTAGCGCATCACGTGCCACAGCAGCGGCCGGGGCCCGACCATCTGCAGGGGCTTGGGGACGAGGTCACCCTCGGCGGTGCGCATCCGCATGCCGTAACCACCGCAGAAAAGCACGACTTTCATGACACCCACCCCTTCGGATGACGGAAGGCGCCGCGGGAGACGAGCGCCGCTTTGAGGAGACCGAGTCTCCGTATAGGAGCGTCTAAAGATACTTCCGGTATGTCGGGCCTGTGGCCCCGTCCGGCCGTCATACGATCGACGCCCCGTAGCCGCCGGAGGGCGGTTGCGCCATCACGGTCGGGATCTGCCCGTAGCGCGGTCCGGGCGCTTGCGGGCCCCCCGCCGCGCGCGGCAGCCCGCCCAGCAGGCTCGGCGGCACGCCCCCCAGGCCGCCGGGGCCGCCGGCGTTCGGCAGCACCGCACCCGCGCCGGTCAAGTGCGCGGCGGGGATGACGCTGGTCCAGCTGGCAGGCACCGACAGCGAGCCCAGCGAGGCGGCCTGACCCAGGCCGCCGGCCACACCCGCGCCGAGGGATTCGGCCGCGCCGGCGGCCGCCGCGGCGGCGTCCCCGGCGGCCGCGGCGGCGCCCTGGGCCGCGGTGCTGGCCAGCCCCTGCAGCGTCTGGGCCATGCCGAGCACGCTGGACAGCCCGTACAACGGGGTGGCGGCAACCATCAGGTAGCCGGGCAGGATGGCGGGCAGGTTGTCCTCGAAGTTGGTCATGAAGCTGGACAGCGATAGCCCCGACCCGGTGCTGCCCCCGAGCAGCGTGCCCCAGGACGTTTCGGTCCCCGTGCTCGCGGCGCTCACCGAGGTCGGGGTCGCCAGGTTCTGCAACATCGAGGACAGCGAAGACATCAGGCCGGCCAGCGAGAACTGCTGGGTGGACGTGCCCGCGGCGGCCTCGGACACGGCGGTGGCCTGCCCGGTCACCCCGGCGGAATTGACGACGTCCGGCGCCGACGCGAACGGGGTCAGGTCGGCGGCCTCCGCCGAGTTGGCGGCGTATTGATACATCGCCGCGGCGTCCTGCGCCCACATCTCGCCGTACTCGGCCTCGGTGACCGCGATCGCCGGCGAGTTCTGGCCGAAGAAGTTGGTCGCGACCAGCACCGCGAGCTGGGCGCGGTTGCCCGCCACCGCCGCGGGGGGCACCGTCATCGCGAAGGCGGCCTCGTAGATCTCCACGGCGAGCTTCGCGTGGCTGGCCGCCTCCTGGGCCCGCGCGGCGGCCCCCGCCGTCCACGCCGCATACGGCCCGAACGCGGACGCCATGGATAAAGACGAAGGCCCCAGCCACCGCCCGACGGTCAATCCCGAGATCACCGAGCGGTACGACGCCGCGGCGGCATGCAGCTCGGCCGCCAGGTCGTCCCACGCCGCCGCGGCGGCCACCATCGACCCCGGCCCCGGGCCGGTGTACATCCTCAGAGAATTGATCTCCGGGGGAAAGGCACCAAAATCCATCGCTTCGGACCCCGGTTCGCTAGCGGGCCGCTGCCACGTCGGCGGTGGCCGAAGCCGTCCCCGCCGCGGGCACCGTCCCGGCCTGCGAAGTGACCAACGACACAGGCCACGGGCCCCGCGCACCGGCCGTCCGCCGCGCCGATCGGCCGCAGAAGCGGGCTGCGCCGCGCGCCGTGAGCCCCGAATTCACGCGCTGACCAGGCCAACAAACTGAAATCCCCATGGAAGGGGATTCTACATACTTTTAGTTCGGAGTGCAGCCCCGCAGCGCACCGAAAGTATTTCCAAGTTCGTGAACTCGACCCGCAGCGTTGAACGCCTCAGCGCGACAACCGACTGCTAACCTCAGAGACGGCCCAAATGCCGCCGAAAACACGCCGGTGAGTGTTGGCTCTAGAACCGGGTGTTTGCCCTGCTCGAGGAAGGCGCCCTGAACGTGGAATCGATCGATCCGGGCCGTGGCGCAGGCCCCGGAATGATCGCCCGGATCGCGTACGCAGGAGCGCGATCGGCCCGCACCGGACAGCTGAGCTCCCGGTCCCGATGACGACCCACTCGACCGACGGCCGCGCGGACGCGACGCGGCGACAGATTCTGCAGGCCGCCTCGCATCAGTTCGCCCGGCGCGCCTACCACGACGTCGGGCTCGACGACATCCTCGCGGAAGCGGAACTGACCAAGGGGGCAATGTATTTCCACTTCCGCTCCAAGCACGCGTTGGCCGTGGCGATCATCGAGCGGCAGACCAGCGACGGCGCCAGCGCGGTGGAAGAACTGCTCACCCGCGGCCTTTCGGGCCTGGAGACCCTCATCGACTTCTCGTATCTGATCGCCGTCGGCGACATCAAGACCGACGGGGTCCGGGCGGGGCTGAACCTGCTCGAGTCGGTCGGCCGGTCGGAGGGCCTGCAGAAGCGGCTGCTGGACGAGTGGGCCAAGGCGCTGGCCGGAGTCGTCGAGCAGGCCATTGCCGAGGGCGACATCCACGAGGACTGCGATCCCCAGGATGTGGGGCGGCTGATGGTCTCCCTGCACATGGGGCTGCGGCAGACCAGCAATCTGGAAGAGCCCGAGCGGTTCCTGCGCGACCTGGAGAAGTGCTGGCTGCTCATGCTGACCGGCATCCTGCAGGCGGACCGGACCGAATACTTCCGCCAATTCCTCAGGCGGCGTGCGTCGCTCGCCATCACGTCCACCTCGACCCCGGCGGACTCCGACTAATGGCCCGCCGTTTGCGCCGAGACTGCAACCAGCGCGCCGTAAAGCCCGAATTCGCGATCTGAGCGCGGGCTCGATGCCGTTACCGCAGACGCGACGCCCTCGGTGCGGCGGCTGTTACGCTTACTGCCCTCGCCGGAACATTTGCTGAGACGTCAAGATCCGGGGACCGAGGACATCGACTGAACTCTGGAGGTACAGACGCGATGGCGCGCCAGGTTCGATCGGAGGCCACCCGGCGAAAGATCCTCGACGCAGCGATAGACGTCTTCGGTGACGTCGGGTACGCGGCGGCGGGATGGAACACCATCATCGAGCGGACTGGGATGACCAAGGGCGCGCTGTACCACCACTTCGATTCGAAGGAATCGCTGGCGTCGGCCATCATCGGGGAGGGTTCGGAGACAATACTTGTCGCCTTCCGCAACGTGTGCGGGTCGTCGTCGCCGGCGCTGGAGAACATGATCCACGGCACGTTCACCATCGCCAACCTGCTCACCTCCGACAAGACGGCCCGCGCGGCCGAGCAATTGACCGCTGCCCTAAGCGGATTCAACGACGCGGCCACCCGCTTCTGCGCAAACCTGGTCGAGCTGATGGCGACCCAGGCCCGCAGGGCGGGCACCGAGGGCGACCTGCGCGACGAACTCGATCCGGACGTCATCAGCGAGGCGATCGTCGGCGCGATGTTCGGCGCGCGATTCCTGGCCAATGCCATGTCGGCGAACGCAGGTGAGAAGACCGCGGAACGCACCAATCAGATGTGGGAACTTTTGCTCGCGTCGATCGCGACGGAGGCGTCGCTGCCGTACTTTCGCCAGTTCCTCTCCCGCGAGGCGCTGCGGCATGCGGGGACGGCCGCGCCCGCCAGGAACTGACGGCGAACTAGACGTTGACGGCCGCTGCGGCCGTCGCGGCCTCCCGGTTCAACCCCACGATCCGGGCGGGGACGCCGGCCACCACGGCATCGTCGGGCACCGGTTTGGTGACGACGGATCCCGCGAGGATGCACGCGCGGTCGCCGACGTCGACGCCGAGCACCATCGCGAGCGGATAGATCCAGACGTCGTCGCCGATGACGGGGACCTTGCCCCTGGCCTCACCGATCGTCACGCCCTGGTAGATCCGGCAGTTGGCGCCTATCCGGGCCTTGAAGTGCACCCAGATCGGGCCGGGGTGCACCAGCGAAAGGCCCGGGCCGCACACGTTGCGCGACACGTAGAGGCCGACGCGCTCGCCGAGAAGCTTTGTGCGCAAGCGCAACCAGGCCGCGACGAGGTGCCCGAAGGGCGTGCGGGCGGTGTTCGTCCAGTACTCGGATTTGCGCAACATGCGCTGGAAGTAGGCGGGGCGCTCCAGCAGGCGGTAGCGAAACTTCCACCGCTCGAGACCGTTCGCCCGCAAGTCCGACGCCAGGTAAGTTCGCAATTCCTCACGCGTCGCGATCACGACGACCACCGTACTACAAGTACGCCAGAATGCGACCAATCATACCTGTGGTATAGCTGTGAAGCGACCAGCCTATCGCTCGTCCACCCACAATTGTTCGGTCAAATCCTGAAACGCCGCCAGGGCGAATTGATCGTCCGCGCGCAGGACCGCCGACTTGCTCATCAAAGCGCGCACCACCGAGCCGTCCTTGTGCGCCAATTCGACGACCATGTTCGCGAGCGCGTGTACGACCGACAGCAACGATTCGGACTCCGGCGCCTCGTGGAAGATTTCGTAGAACCGCAGGGACAGAACCTCTTCGGGCTCGAAGCCCACCATGTCGGCGAATGCGGTGTTGGTGAACAGGATGCTGCCGTCATGCCCGATCGCGAGCACGGGAATCGGAATTCTTTCCAGGACGACCAACGCGGGCAACTGCTTCAAGGTAGTCATCGGCGATTGGCTCTGTTGCCGGTTTCGTCGTCGCTCCACACGCCGATTATGTCCTATGGCATGGAGCGGTTCCGACACATTCTTCGATCGACAGGCGAGACGCCTATGAATGCGTTCGGAAAGAACTGAAAATATATATTTTCGCTCAAACCGTCGTGCCGGAAGCCGGTCTCGTCCCCGTGACTTCGTAGCGCGGGAACACGCCCGCGGGCCCCGGCAGGACCGTGCCCGCAACCAGTCGCGCGCCGACGGCGCGGAACGTCCGCTGGTCGTCGGTTTGGCCGAGCAGGTCCAGCAGCCTGCCGGCCGACTCGGGCATGACCGGCTGGACCAGCAGCGCCGCGATGCGAACCGCTTCGCAGGTGGTGTAGAGCACGGTGCGAAACCTCACCTGGTCGGCGGCCGACTCGCTCTTGCGCAACACCCAGGGCTGCTGCGCGGAGAAGTACTTGTTCGCGTCCCCGAGCATCAGCCAGATCGCTTCGAGGGCCAGGTGCATGGCCTGGTTGTCGAAGTTGGAGCGCACCCGCTCCAGCAGGCCGTCGGCGACGGCCAGCAGTTCGCTGTCGGCGGCGGTCAACTCGCCCGGTTCGGGCACCGTGCCGCCCAGGTTCTTGGCCACCATCGACAGCGACCGCTGCGCCAGGTTGCCCAGCTCGTTGGCGAGGTCGGCGTTGATCCGGGTGACGATCGCCTCTTCGCTGTAGCTGCCGTCCTGGCCGAACGGGACCTCGCGCAGCAGGAAGTAGCGCACCTGGTCCACCCCAAACGTGTCGACCAGGTCGTCGGGGGCGACGATGTTGCCCACCGACTTGCTCATCTTCTCGCCGCGGTTGAGCAGAAATCCGTGCGCGAAAACCCTTCGCGGCAGCTCGATTCCGGCCGACATCAAAAACGCCGGCCAGTAGACCGTGTGGAACCTGATGATGTCCTTGCCGATCATGTGCAGGTCGGCAGGCCAGTAGCGGCGGAACAACTCGGAATCGGTGTCGGGGTAGCCGGCGCCGGTCAGGTAGTTGGTCAGCGCGTCGACCCAGACGTACATGACGTGATCGGGGTGCTCGGGCACCTGCACGCCCCAGTCGAACGAGGTCCTCGAGATCGACAGGTCGCGCAGGCCGCCGGAGACGAAGCTGACCACTTCGTTGCGCCGTGCCTCGGGGGCGATGAAGTCGGGGTTCGCCTCGTAGTGGGCCAGCAGCCGGTCGGCATACGCCGAGAGCCGAAAGAAATAGGTCTGCTCCTCGGTCCAGGTCACCGGCGCGCGGGTCTCGGAGGCGATGCGGGTGCCGTCGATGGCCTCCGTTTCCGATTCGACGAAGAACCGCTCGTCGCGCACCGAGTACCAACCGGAATAGGTGTCCAGGTAGATATCGCCGGCGTCGGCCATCCGCCGCCAGATCGCCCTGGAGGCCTCCAGGTGATCGGCGTCGGTGGTGCGGATGAACCGGTCGAAGGAGATGTTGAGCTTTTCCTGCAACCGCTGGAACACATCCGAATTGCGCTGGGCCAGATCGGCCGTCGCGATGCCCTCCGCGGCGGCGGTCTCGACCATCTTCAGGCCGTGCTCGTCGGTGCCCGTCAGAAACCGGACGTCGAAACCGTCGAGCCGCTTGAACCGCGCGATCGCGTCGGTGGCGATGTACTCGTAGGCATGCCCGACGTGCGGCTCGCCGTTCGGGTAGGTGATCGCCGTGGTGACGTAGTAGGGCCTCATTGAGAGATCACCCTATTGTGTGCGCGTGAGTTCCAAACGACCGCCGCCGCCCGCCCCGGAGCCCCTGGCGCCCTTGGTCGACGCCCACACCCACCTCGACGCCTGCGGCGCGCGCGACGCGGCGGGGGTGCGGGCCATCGTCGAACGCGCGGCCGTCGTCGGCGTCGGCGCGGTGGTCACCATCGCCGACGACCTGGACTCGGCGCGCTGGGTGACGCGGGCCGCCGAATGGGACCCACGGGTTTACGCCGCGGTGGCGTTGCACCCGACCCGCGCCGGCGCGCTCGACGACGCGGCGCGCGCCGAAATCGAGCGGCTGGCGGCCCACCCCCGGGTGGTGGCCGTCGGCGAGACGGGGATGGATCTCTACTGGCCGGGCCGCCTGGAGGGCTGCGCGGAGCCGGCCGTGCAGCGCGACGCCTTCGCGTGGCACATCGAGTTGGCCAAGCGGTGCGGCAAACCGCTGATGATCCACAATCGCGAGGCCGACGCCGAGGTGCTCGACGTGCTGGCGGCCGAGGGCGCCCCGGACGCCGTGATCTTCCACTGTTTTTCCTCGGACAGCGCGATGGCGCGCCGCTGCGTGGACGCCGGGTGGCTGCTCAGCCTTTCGGGCACGGTCAGCTTTCGCAACGCCCGCGCGCTGCGCGAGGCCGTGCCGCTGATACCGGCGGAGCGGCTGCTGGTGGAAACCGACGCCCCGTTCCTGACGCCGCATCCCTATCGGGGCGCAGCGAACGAGCCCTACTGCCTGCCCTATACTGTCCGGGCGATCGCTGAGCTGCTGGATCGCCGTCCGGAGGACGTGGCGCAGAGCACCACCAGCAATGCCCGTCGGGTCTATGGGCTTGCGTCCTGACCGCTGTCGGCGCCGGGTGATTTTCCCGACATCCTGGTTTGAAGGGTGTGTGGGAGTTGCTCAACATTGGCCGGTTCGTTACCGTCTTGTGATCGTACGGAGGGCGTGCTAAGCGCCCTCCAATTTTGTAGTCATTTTCTGCTGAGTGTTCGTAACTGGTTGCTGAGGTCGGGGAAGCGCGTTGCCTGTATCGACTGTATTGACAAAACTTCATCAAACTTCATCACCGATGTTGCGCCTGCTGGCCGGAGCGTTGCTCCTGGCGCTGGGGCTGGCCGGCGGGTTCGCTGTCTCCGCGAGCAAGACGGTGACGCTGACCGTCGACGGCGTCGCGATGCATGTGACGACGATGAAGTCGCGGGTGATCGACATCGTCCAGGAGAACGGCTTCGCCGTCGACGAGCGCGACGACCTGTACCCCGCCGGTGACGTGAGCGTGCGCGACGCCGCCAACATCGTGCTGCGCCGCAGTCGCCCATTGCAGATCTCGCTGGACGGCCACGACCCCAAGCAGGTCTGGACGACGGCGTCGACGGTCGACGAGGCGCTGGCCCAGCTCGCGATGACCGACACCGCCCCGGCCGCCGCCTCCCGCGGCAGCAGGGTCCCGCTGGCCGGGATGGCGCTGCCGGTCGTGAGCGCCAAGACGGTCCTGATCAACGACGGCGGCGCGACGCGCAGCGTGCACCTGCCGGCGCCGAACGTCGCGGGCCTGCTGAGCGCCGCCGGCGCGCCGCTCCTGGAGAGCGACCAGGTGGTGCCCGGCGCGGCGTCCCCGATCGTCGACGGAATGCAGGTCCAGGTGACCCGCAACCGGATTCAGCGGGTCACCGAGCGGATCCCGCTGCAGCCGCCGGCGCGCCGCATCGAGGACCCGCAGATGAACGTCAGCCGCCAGGTCGTCGAGGACCCGGGCAGCCCGGGCACCCAGGACGTGACGTTCGCGGTGGCCACGGTCAACGGCGTCGAGACCGGCCGGCTGCCCATCGCCAACACCGTGATCGCCCCGGCCCGTGAGGCCGTGGTGCGCGTGGGCACCAAGCCCGGCACCGACGTGCCCCCGGTCAGCAACGGATCGGTCTGGGACGCCATCGCGGGCTGCGAGGCCGGCGGCAACTGGGCGATCAACACCGGCAACGGGTACTACGGCGGTGTGCAGTTCGATCAGGGCACCTGGGAGCGCAACGGCGGGCTGCGGTTCGCCGCGCGTGCCGACCTCGCTACCCGCGAGGAGCAGATCGCGATCGCCGAGGTGACCCGGTCGCGGCAGGGATGGGGCGCGTGGCCGGTGTGCAGCGGAAGAGCTGGTGCAAGCTGACGATCCGGCTGCTCGGGCGTACCGAGATCAGGCGGCTGGCCAAAGAATTGGAATTTCGGCCACGAAAAGCGTTGGGCCAGAACTTCGTTCACGACGCCAACACGGTGCGTCGGGTGGTTACGGCCTCCGGCGTCGGGCGCTCCGATCATGTGCTGGAGGTCGGTCCCGGCCTCGGCTCGCTCACGCTGGCGCTGCTTGACCGCGGCGCCACCGTCACCGCCGTCGAAATCGACCCGGTGCTCGCCGACCGGCTGCCGCAGACTGTCGCCGAGCACTCGCACAGCGAGATCAACCGGCTGTCGGTGTGCAACCGCGACGTGTTGACCCTGCGCCGCGACGAGCTTGCCGAAGAGCCCACCGCTGTGGTCGCCAACCTGCCGTACAACGTCGCGGTCCCCGCGCTGTTGCACCTGCTCGCCGAATTCCCGTCCATTCGGGTGGTCACGGTGATGGTGCAGGCCGAGGTCGCCGAACGGCTGGCCGCCGAACCGGGCGGCAAGGAATACGGCGTGCCCAGCGTGAAGGTCCGCTTCTTCGGGCGGGTGCGGCGGTGCGGCATGGTGTCGCCGACCGTCTTCTGGCCGATCCCGCGCGTGTACTCCGGGCTGGTGCGCATCGACCGGTATGCGAGCACGCCGTGGCCGACCGACGACGACTTCCGGCGGCAGGTGTTCGAGCTCGTCGACATCGCGTTCGCGCAGCGGCGCAAGACCTCGCGCAACGCGTTCGCCACGTGGGCGGGCTCGGGCAACGAGTCGGCCAATCGGTTGCTGGCCGCCAGCATCGACCCGGCCCGTCGCGGCGAGACGCTGTCCATCGACGACTTCGTGCGGCTGCTGCGACGCTCGGCCGTTCCGGGGCACGCCCCGGCGAGCTGACCGCGATAGTCTGCTGCGGTGGCTGATCATGTCTGACGGAAACACCGCCGCACAGTGGGTGCCCACCGGGTCGGTCACCGTCCGGGTGCCCGGGAAGGTCAACCTCTACCTGGCCGTCGGGGATCGCCGCGACGACGGCTACCACGAGCTGACGACGGTGTTCCAGGCCGTCTCGCTGCTCGACGAGGTGACGGTGCGCAACGCCGACGTGCTCTCGCTCGAGCTCATCGGGGAGGGCGCGGAAAAGCTGCCCACCGACGAACGCAACCTGGCCTGGCAGGCCGCCGAGCTGATGGCCGAACACGTCGGGCGCGCCCCCGACGTTTCGATCATGATCGACAAATCCATCCCGGTGGCCGGCGGCATGGCGGGCGGCAGCGCGGACGCGGCGGCGGTGCTGGTCGCGATGAACTCGCTGTGGGAACTCAACGTGCCGCGCCGCGATCTGCGCATGCTGGCCGCGCGGCTCGGCAGTGACGTGCCGTTCGCTCTGCACGGCGGCACCGCCCTGGGCACCGGTCGCGGTGAGGAGCTGGCAACGGTGTTGTCCCGCAACAGCTTCCACTGGGTGCTGGCCTTCGCCGACGGCGAGCTGCTCACCCCGGCGGTGTACGCCGAGCTGGACCGGCTGCGCGACGGCCAGGCGAAGGGCCATCGCAAGGGCACGGTGCCGCCGCGACTCGCCGAGCCGGGCCCGGTGCTGGCGGCGCTGGCCGCGGGTGATCCCGAACAACTGGCGCCGCTGCTGGGCAACGAGATGCAGGCGGCCGCGGTGAGCCTGAACCCCGGCCTGCGCGCCGCGCTGCGCGCCGGTGTGGACGCCGGCGCGCTGGCGGGCATCGTGTCCGGGTCGGGCCCGACCTGCGCGTTCCTGTGCACGTCGGCGGCGGCGGCGGTGGACGTCGGGACGCAACTGTCGGGGGCGGGCGTCTGTCGCACCGTGCGGGTCGCGACCGGACCGGTGCCCGGCGCGCGCGTCGTGCCGACGCCCACCGAAGTGTGAGAGATCGCACTCATCCGGCGTGACGGTTTGTTAGTTACTTAAGAGGAGTTTAAGATAGCTCGCGGTGACGAGCAGCGGTAAGAAGGACCACTCGATTCCGTCGTCCGCCGGGCATCCCGGCGGACTCATCGCCTCATCGCCGTTTCGAGACCTAACCGCCGCGCAATTGTGCTCGCGTGCCTGCTGCAAAGTAGTGCCCAGCAGGCGGAACATGAGAATCCGGTCCTTGGGGAAAATGCCGGAACCGAGGAGGTTTTTGTGAGCAGGTTTACCGACAAGATGTTCCGCAATGCTCGCACCGCGACGACGGGCATGGTCACTGGTGAACCCCACGCCCCGGTCCGGCATACCTGGGGCGAGGTCCACGAGCGCGCGCGCTGCATCGCGGGCGGCCTGGCCGCCGCGGGCATCGGCCTCGGCGACGCGGTCGGTGTGCTCGCCGGTTTCCCGGTGGAGATCGCCCCGACGGCGCAGGGTCTGTGGATTCGCGGCGCCAGCCTGACCATGCTGCACCAGCCCACCCCGCGCACGGACCTGGCTGCGTGGGCCGAGGACACCATGACCGTGATCGGCATGATCGAGGCCAAGGCCGTCATCGTCTCGGAGCCCTTCCTGGTGGCCATCCCCGTGCTCGAGGAGAAGGGCATCAAGGTCCTCACCGTCTCCGACCTGCTGGCATGCGAGCCGATCGATCCGATCGAGGTCGGCGAGGACGACCTGGCGCTGATGCAGTTAACGTCCGGGTCTACCGGCTCCCCTAAAGCGGTCCAGATCACCCATCGCAACATCTACTCCAACGCCGAGGCCATGTTCATCGGCGCCCAGTACGACATCCACAAGGACGTCATGGTGAGCTGGCTGCCCTGCTTCCATGACATGGGCATGGTCGGCTTTTTGACCATCCCGATGTACTTCGGCGCGGAGCTGGTCAAGGTCACGCCCATGGACTTCCTGCGCGACACGCTGCTGTGGGCCAAGCTGATCGACAAGTACAAGGGCACCATGACCGCGGCGCCGAACTTCGCCTACGCGCTGCTGGCCAAGCGGCTGCGCCGGCAGGCCAAGCCCGGCGACTTCGACCTGTCGACCCTGCGCTTCGCGCTGTCCGGCGCCGAGCCCGTCGAACCCGCCGACGTCGAGGACCTGCTCGACGCGGGCAAGCCGTTCGGCCTGCGGTCCTCGGCGATCCTGCCGGCCTACGGCATGGCCGAGACCACGCTGGCCGTGTCGTTCTCCGAGTGCAACGCCGGTCTGGTCGTCGACGAGGTCGACGCCGACCTGCTGGCCGCCCTGCGCCGCGCCGTCCCCGCCACCAAGGGCAACACCCGCCGGCTGGCCACGCTGGGCCCCCTGCTGAAGGATCTCGAGGCCCGCATCGTCGACGAGAACGGCAACGTGATGCCGGCGCGCGGCGTCGGGGTGATCGAGCTGCGCGGCGAGTCGCTGACGCCCGGCTACCTCACCATGGGCGGCTTCATCCCGGCCCAGGACGAGCACGGCTGGTACGACACCGGTGACCTCGGCTACCTGACCGAGGAGGGCCACGTCGTGGTCTGCGGCCGCGTCAAGGACGTCATCATCATGGCGGGCCGCAACATCTACCCGACCGACATCGAGCGGGCCGCCAGCCGCGTCGACGGGGTCCGGCCCGGTTGCGCCGTGGCGGTGCGCCTCGACGCCGGCCACTCCCGCGAGACGTTCGCCGTCGCGGTCGAGTCCAACGCCTGGCAGGACCCGGCCGAGGTGCGCCGCATCGAGCACCAGGTCGCCCACGAGGTGGTGGCCGAGGTCGACGTGCGTCCGCGCAATGTCGTGGTGCTGGGCCCCGGCACCATCCCGAAGACGCCGTCGGGCAAGCTGCGGCGATCCACGTCGGTCACGCTGGTCAGCTGACTACCAGGCGTGGACCCGGTTCTGGGCGGGCTCTAGCCCCAGTTCGATGAGCGCCTCGGTGGCGTCGGCGGCCTGCTCGCAGATCGTGGGGACCTCGGCACGCTCGGCGGCGGTGAAGTTTTCCAGCACGAACGCCGCCGGGTCCTTGCGCCCGGGCGGGCGCCCGATTCCGATGCGCACCCGCTGAAATTCCTTGGTGCCCAACGCGTTCGCCACCGAACGCAACCCGTTGTGGCCGCCCTCGCCGCCGCCGATCTTCAGGCGGATGCGACCGAAGTCGAGGTCGAGGTCGTCGTGGATGACGATGAGGTCGGCGGGGGCCACCGAGTAGAACTTCGCCAACGGCCCCACCTGCCGGCCGGATTCGTTCATGAAGCAGCGCGGCTTGGCCACCAGCACCGAGTGCCCGGCCAGCCGGCCGCTGACGACTTCGGCGCCGGAACGCTTGTGCGCCTTGAACTTCGAACCGAGCCGCGCGGCGAGCAGGTCGGCGACCATGAACCCGAGGTTGTGGCGGGTGCGGGCGTAGTTGTCTCCCGGGTTGCCCAGGCCGACCACCAGAAGGGGTTCGGCCACGTCGCGCTACTCGGACTCGGCCGCGGGGGCCTCGGCCTCGCCGCCCTCTTCCTCGGCCTCGGCGGCAGGCGCTGCTTCGCCTTCGGCGACCTCGCCCGCGCCCTCCTCCTCGAGGTCCGCGGCGGTCGGCGCGTTGACCACGTTGACCACCAGCATGTCGGGGTCGGAGACCAGGTTGACGCCGCGCGGCAGGGTGATCTGCCCGGCGGTGAACTGCGTGCCCGGTTCGGCGCCCTCGACGGACACCGACAACTGCTCCGGAATCGACAGGGCCTCGGCCTCGATCTCGATCGTGTTGGTCTCCTGGGTGACCAGGGTGTCGGGGCCGGCCTCGCCCTCGATGACGACGTTGACCTCCACCTGGACCTTCTCGCCGCGCCGCACGACCAGCAGGTCGGCGTGCTGAATGGTGCGGCGGATCGGGTGGATGTCGAGCGCCTTGGTCAGCGCCAGCTGTTCCTTGCCGGCGATGTCGAGGGTCAGCACCGCGTTGGTGCCCGAGTGGCGCAGCACCGCCGCGAAGTCGTGCCCGGGCAGTTCCAGGTGCTGGGGGTCGGCGCCGTGGCCGTAGAGGACGGCGGGAATCTTGCCGTCGCGGCGGGCCCGGCGGGACGCGCCCTTGCCGGTCTCGGTGCGCACCGTCGCGGTGAGTTGGTTGCCTGCGGACTTGGCCATCGTGTCGCTCCTCGCGTGCTCTCGTTCGGGGCACGGCGGGATCGCGACAAAGGAGTCGGTCTCCGTCGATAACGGTGCTGGCCATGTGGCTGAGCACCCTCGCCGTGACGCCCGGTCAGGGTAGCGCATGGGCGCCGTGGAGCGGAAATTCGGCGGACTTCGCCCAACCCGCCGATCGAGTCTGCGTCCAGGGTCACATCCGCCGGCGTGTCGGCGCTCTGTGCGCAGTCTCGGCGCGCTAAAGCGGGAATTTGACCCCGGTGAGCTGCTCGGACAGGTCCCACAGTTTGGCCGCGGTCGCGGCGTCCCGCGCCCGTCGGCTGCGCGCGACCGGTTGGGTGCGCCCGACGGAGCCGAACCGGGGGCCGATGAACGTATCGCCCGGCAGGTCCTGCGACGCCGCGTACAGGGTTTGCCGGGCGCCGAAATCGGCGTCGGTGGCGAACACCCGGGTGGCCGCCGACATCAGCGCGTCGCCCAGCTTGCGACCCGAGGCCCCCTGCAGGTTGGTGTGCGAGTAGCCGGGGTGGGCGGCGAGCGCGCGCAGCGGCGAACCGGCCGCGTCGAGGCGCCGTTGCAGCTCGCTGGTGAACAGCAGATTGGCCAGCTTCGACTGGCTGTAGGCCAGCCAGGGGGAGTACCGCCGGTTCTTCCAGTTCAGGTCGTCGAAGTCGATGCGGCCCGGCCAGTGCGCCATCGACGACACCGTCACGACCCGGTCGGTGACCTCGGGCAGCAGCAGGTTGGTGAGCGCGAAATGCCCGAGGTGGTTGGTGCCGATCTGGCTCTCGAACCCGTCGGCGGTCACCTTGTAGGGCGCGGCCATGATGCCGGCGTTGTTGATCAGCAGGTCGACGTTCTCGACGCCGTCGGCGAACCGGCGCACCGACGACAGGTCCTGCAGGTCGACCTGGCGCACCTCGACGTCACCGGCGATGCCGCGCGCCGCGGCCTCGCCCTTGCCCGTGTTGCGGACGGCCAACACGACCTTGGCGCCCCGGCCGGCCAGCTCGCGGGCGGTCACGGCACCCAGCCCGCTGTTGGCGCCGGTGATGATCACGGTGCGCCCGGCGAACGACGGCAGGTCTGCGGCGGTCCAGTTCGTCATGCCCGAACAGTACCGACATCGAACTCCAGCGGCAGGGTCGTGGGGCCGGTGATGCCGCTGATGGCCTTCCACGGGGCGGGACCGGTCTGGCGAGGGTTGGGCATGCACCGGGTGATGACCCGAAGCGCCTCGGTCAGTTCGAGCCGCGCGAGATGCGAGCCCAGGCAGTAGTGCACGCCGCCGCCGAAGGTGAGCATGGCCGGCGGGTCGGTTCGAGTGATGTCGAGATGCTCGGGGTGGGCGTAGACGCATGCGTCGCGGTTGGCTGCGGCGGTGTTGGCGCCGACCAGGATGCCGGCCGGGATGCATACGCCGCCCAGTTCGACGTCCTCGGCGGTACGGCGGGCGGCGCCGAAAATGATTGGGAAGTAACGCATCAGCTCGTGCACCGCGTTGGGCGCCAGCTCCGGGTGCCCGGCGAGCATTGCCCACTGGTCGGGGTGGGCACACAGCACCTGCACGGCCGCGGCGAGCTGGTTGCGGGTGGTGTCGGTGCCCGCGGCGAGCAGCGTGGCGCACAGCATGACCATTTCGTCGTGACTGAGGCGGTCGCCGTCATCTTCGGTGCGGATGAGCTCGGAGATCAGGTCGCCGGTGAGTTCTGTGCGCCGGCGGGCGATGAGGTCCTCGAGGTAGGCGTCGAGTTGCTCCCATGCCGCCAGGATCGCCGGGCCGTCGTTGGCGACGTTCCAGTCGAACAACTTTTTGATGTCGTCGGTCCAGCCGCTGAACAGTTGCCAATCCTCGGGCGGCGCGCCCAGCAGCGCGCAGATCACCGGCGTGGGGTAGCGCCGCGCGATGTCGGAGACGACGTCGCAGTGCCCGACGGCGGTGAGCGGGTCGACCAGGCTCGTGATGACGTCGACGACAAGTGCGCGCAGCCGCTCGGCACCGCGGGGAGCGAACGCCTTCGACACCAGTCGGCGCAGGCGGTGATGCGCGGCGCCGTCGAGGCCGAGAATGTTGCTGATCGCCCTGTCCCACAGCGGGCCCGAGGTGATGCCCTGCAGGTCGAGCCCGAGGCCGCGCGCGGTGACGAATCGGCCGTCGCGCAGGACTTGGCGGACCAGGTCGTAGCCCAGCACCTCGGGGCCGTGCGGGCCGATCGCGATCGGGGCCTGCCGGCGGGCGTCGGCGATGATCCGGTGCGCTTCGTCGGGGTCGGTGAGGTGGTCATAGGCGAAGGTGGGCAAGCCGGCTTGGAAAACGCTTGGGCACTCACGTGCGGTTTGAGTCGTCATGGGAGTCGACTATCCGGCGGCCGGCGGCCAAGACCATCCGCAGCAGCGCGCAAATCTGCGCGGTCGACCGCGTAGCTTCCCAGCCGCGCGCGGAAGGATCTGCGCGATCTGGCGGATGTTTTGCGTGGTCGACGGCCGCCATGCTGGCTAACATGAGCCAGAACGCGGAGCTACCCCCGTTAACCTGGAGCGATTTGGGCGTGAGCGAGTTGCTGCCGACCGGAACGGTGACGTTGCTGTTGGCCGACGTCGAGGGCTCGACGCGGCTGTGGGAAACCCGGCCCGAAGAGATGACCACCGCGCTGGCGCGACTGAACACGACGGTCAACGAGGCCGTCGCCGCGCACGAGGGCGTGCGTCCGCTGGAGCAGGGCGAGGGGGACAGCTTTGTGGCCGCGTTCTCGCGCGCGTCGGACGCGGTGGCGTGCGCACTGGAATTGCAGCGGGCACCGCTGGCGCCGATCCGGTTGCGCATCGGGATGCACACCGGCGAGATCCAGCTGCGCGACGACGCCAACTACGCCGGCCCGACGATCAACCGCACGGCGCGGCTGCGCGATTTGGCCCATGGTGGGCAGACGGTGCTGTCGGGCGTGACCGAATCGCTGGTCGCCGACCGGATGCCCGATGGGGTGTGGCTGGCCGATCTGGGTAGCTACCCGTTGCGGGGTGTGGCGCGCCCGGAGCGCGTCGTGCAACTTTCCCATCCGGATCTGTGCAACGAGTTTCCGCCGCTTCGCGTGCGCAGTGCGGTTGTGTCGCATAATCTTCCGGTTCAGTTGACGAGTTTCGTTGGGCGCCAAGCCCAAATAGCGGAGTTGTGTCAACTGGTTGCCGGTAACCGGTTGGTGACGTTGACCGGTTCCGGGGGTGCGGGCAAGACACGACTCGCTGTTGAAGTCACATCGCAGCTCACCACCGAGTTTCCCGACGGCGTGTGGTGTGTCGATTTAGCTCCGATCACGATTCCCGGTCTGGTGGCGGTGAGCGTCGCACGTACCCTCGGTCTGCCCGATCAGCAGGGTCGCTCCACCACGGAAGTGCTGGTGCGATTCTTCGCCGACAAGAGAACGCTGCTGCTGCTCGACAACTGCGAGCATCTGCTCGATGCGTGCGGGACCCTGGTCGTCGAGCTGCTCGCGGGCTGCCCGCACTTGACGGTTCTGACCACGAGCCGTGAGCCTCTTGGAGTGCCTGGCGAATTGAGCTGGCGGGTGCCGTCGTTGGCTCTTGTCGACGACGCGATCGAGTTGTTCGCCGACCGTGCCCGCCGCACCCGCCCGGATTTCGTTGTGGGCGAGGACAACACGGTGCTCGTTCGCGAGATCTGCGAGCGCCTCGATGGCATGCCGTTGGCGATCGAGCTTGCCGCAGCGCGGGTTCGGGCGCTGTCGTTGTCCCAGATCGTGGACAGTCTGCACGACCGTTTCCGGTTGCTCACCGGCGGTTCGCGCACCGCGGTACGTCGCCAACAGACCCTGCGCGCGTCGGTGGACTGGTCGCATGCGCTGCTGACCGAGCCGGAAAAAGTGTTGTTCCGGCGACTCGCGGCATTCGCAGGGGGCTTCGATCTGGATGGCGCCCTGGTGGTTGGATCTGACAGCGAAATCGAGCGTTACCAGTTGCTGGACCAGCTGAGTCTGTTGGTTGACAAATCTTTGGTAGTCGCCGACGACACCGGCGCAGGGATGCGATACCGATTGTCGGAGACTGTGCGTCAATACGCCCAAGAAAAACTCGGCGAATCGAGCGAGGCCGACGAGGTCCGCACCCGTCATCGCGATCACTACACTGCGGCGGCCGCCGCGCTGCACGCGCAGGGGCTGGGCGGGGTCGAGGCGCTGGTGCGGTGGGCGGACGTCGAGATCGACAATCTGCGGGCCGCGTTCGTGTGGTGCCGGGAGAACTCCGAGCCTGAAACGGCGCTGCGGTTGGTGTCCTCGTTGCAACAGTTTTGGCTGAGGCGCGGCCGCTTACGCGAAGGACTCGCCGGGTTCGACGCCATCCTGACCGACAAGGTCCACCCGGGGGTCACGCCGGCGGTGTGGGTAAGCGCAGTTGCCGACCACGCCGCCCTCGCGGCATGGATGGGCATCCCCGCGAGCCTGGACCGGGCCCGGGAGGCGCTGGCCGTCGCGCGTCAGCTCGAGGACCAAGCGTTGATTGCCCGGAGTCTCATAGCATGCGGCATGCTGGCCCTCTTCAGCGCCGAGGTCGCGCAGCCCTACTTCGCCGAGGCAATCGATCTGGTTCGCACCATGGGTGATCGGTGGACCCTGTGCCAGATCCTCGCCTACCTGGCGGTCACGGCATCTTATGCCGGTGAACCGATCGCGGCGCGCGCTGCGGCCGAAGAGGGATGTGATCTGGCTGACGCCCTCGGCGACCGGTTTTTCGAACGGGGCAGCAGAATGTGGCTGGGGGTGGCGCATGCGCTGCAGGGCGATGTCGCCCACGCCGTCGAGATCGCTAAGGCCTTGGTCGACGAGGCGGAGACGGTCGGCGACCTGCCGTTGAAGGCCAATGGCTACGTGTTTTACGCAAACGCGCTGGCTTACCAGGGCCGAGCGGCGGCTGCGCAGGCCGCTGCGCGATCCGCGCATGAGGCAGCAGAAGCGCTAGGCGGCATCTATGCCGATGCGGTGTATGCCGTCACGGCCAACGCCGCCCTCGCCGCCGGCGATGGTGCGGCGGCAAAGCAGGCAGCCGAGGCGGCCTGGCAACATGCCGTTCCCGAGCGCGAGGTCTATATCAAGAGCATCAGTCTGCTCCCCGAGGCTGCTTTGGCGTGCGGTGATTTGCTCGGCGCCCGCCGCTGGGCCGACGACACCGTCGCGGTGGTGCCGGGCTGGTATCGGATGGCGGCGCTGACCGTGCGCGCCTACGTCGCGATGGCGCAGGGCGAGCCGGAGCAGGCCGAACGCGACGCCCATGAGGCCCTGACGGTCGCGGCTCGCACCAAGGGGTATATGCGGGTGGCCGACACGTTCGAATGCCTTGCCCGCCTGGCGGTCGGCGACGCTAACCACCCGTATGCGGTGCGTCTATTGGGCGCGGCGGATGCCTTACGGCAGCGCATGGGCCACGGTCGCTTCCCGATGTATCTGGCCGACTACGACGCCACCCTGGTGGTGGCCAGGGAAGCCTTGGGGCAGAACGACTTCGACGCCGTCTGGACCGAGGACGCCGACCTGTCCACCGAGGAGGCGATCGCCTACGCGCAACGCGGCCGCGGCGAGCGCAAACGACCCACCCGCGGCTGGGGATCGCTGACGCCGACGGAAAACGACGTGGTGCGTCTGGTGCGGGAAGGGCTGGGCAACAAGGACATTGGCGCGCGGCTGTTCATCTCACCGCGGACCGTGCAGACCCATCTCACCCACGTCTACGCCAAGCTCGGCGTGACGTCGCGGACCCAATTGTGCGGCGAAAGTGCAACTACCGACGCTGCCACTTGAGAAATGCGTAGCCAGTTGCACTTTCGCGGCAATGCTATTTAGCCGCGACGACGAATCCGTGGATGATCGCGTCGATGTCGGGACCCTGCGCGGCCGCCTGCTCGGCGAGGCTGGTGATGGTCAGCTGCACCAGGTATCGCTGGCTTGCGGGCGGTGATCCGGTGGGGATGACGATCCGGTTCCAGCTGTGCAGCCGGATCCCCTCGAGGTCGTAGCTGCCCTGGATCATCGACGACGGGAAGCCGTTGTAGTCGGCCGTTGACGCGTCCAGCTGCCTGAAGTTCTCGAACAGCTGCGCGTCGTCGTTGCCGTGCTTGACGACCTGGGCCGGGTCGAACTTGCCGCGCAACGCGAACACCACCAGCCGCGCGGTCGGATACTTCCCGCCCTTGGAGATCATCACCGTCTCGGGCGCGATCTTCTTCGGATCGTTGAACGCCTCCCAGCCCGGCGGTGTCGGTATCGACACGGTCAGGTCGGGCAGCGAACCGGGTGCCACCTGCTTGCCGCTGACGCCGTTGTCCTGCAGGTACTTCGACAGCGGAACGGGCTTCGTGGGGGTGGTGGCGGTGACGGTGGTAGTCGGGGTCCTGCTCAAGATCGATTGGTAGTCAGGGGCTTTCGGGGCGCAGCCCGCCACCGACAGCGCGACCAGCACGGCAGCGCCCCAACACCGCCTCACAGAATCTCGTGCACCGCGTCGATCGGGCGGGCCAGCCGGGTGCCCTTGTCCGTGACGACGAACGGTCGCTCGATCAAAATCGGGTGTTCGGCCATGGCGTCGAGCAACTCGTCGTCGCCGGCGGAATCGAGCCCGAGCTCGGCATACAGCGGCTCGCGCTTGCGCACGGCGGTGCGCACGTCGATGCCGGCGTCGCGGATCATGCGGACCAGCTCGGCCCGCGACGGCGGGGTCTTGAGGTACTCGATGATCTCGGGCTCGAAGCCCTTGTCCCGCAACAGATCCAGCGTCTTACGCGAGGTGCTGCACTTGGGGTTGTGATAGATGGAAGCGTCGCCGGCCATTTAGGCGTCCCCGTCGAACAGCCCGGTGACCGATCCGTTTTCGAAGACCGCGCGGATGGTGCTGGCCAGCAGCGGCGCGATCGATAAGATCGTCAGCTGGGGGAACCGCTTCTCTTCGCCGATCGGGAGGGTGTTGGTGACGATCACCTCGCGGGCGCCGCAGGCGGCCAGGCGCTCGGCGGCCGGCTCCGACAGCACGCCGTGGGTGGCCGCGATCACCACGTCGGAAGCGCCGTCCTCGCGCAGCAGATTCACCGCGCCGGCGATCGTGCCGCCGGTGTCGATCATGTCGTCGATCAGCACGCAGGTGCGGCCCTCGACTTCACCGACGACGCGGTTGGACACCACCTGGTTGGGCACCCGCGGGTCGCGGGTCTTGTGGATGAAGGCCAGCGGCACGCCGCCCAGTGCGTCGGCCCATTTCTCGGCGATGCGCACCCGGCCGGAGTCGGGGGAGACGACCACCATGTTGCCGTCGGGGTAGTTGTCCTTGATGTAGCCGGTCAGCAGGTTCTGGCCGCGCATGTGGTCGACGGGCCCGTCGAAGAAACCCTGGATCTGGTCGGTGTGCAGGTCCACGGTCACGATCCGGTCGGCGCCCGCCGTCTTGAGCAGGTCGGCGACCAGCCGCGCCGAGATCGGCTCGCGGCCGCGGTGCTTCTTGTCCTGGCGGGCGTAGGGGTAGAACGGCATCACGGCGGTGATCCGCTTGGCGCTGCCCCGCTTGAGCGCGTCGATCATGATCAGCTGTTCCATCAGCCAGTCGTTCACCGGCGCCGGGGCGGACTGCAGGACGAACGCGTCACAGCCGCGCACCGATTCCTGGAAGCGCACGAAGATCTCGCCGTTGGCGAACTCCCGCGCCGTCTGGGCGGTGACGTGGACGTCGAGTTCCTTGGCCACCTGTTCGGCCAGCTCCGGATGCGCACGGCCGGAGAAGAGCATCAGGTTTTTTCGATTATCGGTCCAGTCGTGGCTCAACGCACTGCCCTCGCCGTCGGGATCGATGGATTACCAATCGTACGAGGCGAATCGTACGGAACTGTGGCGGGGTTGCCAGCGACCGAACCCACGGTGTCTATTCGCGCTCTGATTTTTGTTCGGCCGTTTCGGCCGCGCGGGCGGCCGCGCTGCCGGGCCGCTTGCGCTGCACCCAGCCCTCGATATTGCGTTGCGGCCCCGCCGACACCGCCAGCGCCCCGGGCGGGACGTCGTCGCGCACCACGGTCCCGGCGCCGGTGTACGCGCCGTCGCCGACGGTGACCGGCGCGACGAACATGGTGTCCGAGCCGGTGCGCACGTGCGAGCCGACGGTGGTGCGCCGCTTGGATTCGCCGTCGTAGTTGACGAAGACGCTGGAGGCGCCGATGTTGCTGTGCTCGCCGATGTCGGCGTCGCCGACGTAGGTCAGGTGCGGCACCTTGGTGCCGGTGCCGATGTTGGAGTTCTTGGTCTCGACGAACGCGCCGAGTTTGCCGTCGGCGCCCAGCACGGTGCCCGGCCGCAGGTAGGTGAAGGGGCCCACGGTCGCGCCGTCGCCGATCGACGAGGACGCCCCGTGCGTGCGGATCACCGATGCCCCGTCGCCGACGGTGACGTCGGTCAGGGTGGTGTCGGGCCCGACGACGCAGCCACCCCCGACCCGGGTGCGCCCGAGCAGCTGCGTTGCGGGGTGGACGACGGTGTCGCGGCCGATCGTCACGTCGACGTCGATCCAGGTGGTGGCCGGATCCACGACGGTCACCCCGGACATCTGGTGGGTGGCGACGATGCGGCGGTTGAGCTCGGCGCCCAACTCGGCCAGCTGCACGCGGTTGTTGACCCCGGTTACCAGCGCGCTGTCGTCGACATGCTGGGCGCGCACGGTCAGGCCGTCGCCGCGCAGGATGGCGACCACGTCGGTCAAATACAGCTCCTGTTGGGCGTTGTCGGCGCTGAGCCGGCTCAGCGCCGAGCGCAGCGCCGCGATGTCGAAGGCGTAGACGCCGGCATTGACCTCGCGGATCTCGCGTTGCGAGGCCGTCGCGTCGGTGTGCTCGACGATCGCCATCACCTCGTTGTCCTGGGTGCGCAGGATGCGGCCGTAGCCGCCCGGGTCGTCCAGCGTGGTGGTGAGCACGGTGACGGCGGCCGACTGCGCGCTGTGGGTGGCGATCAGCCCGGCCAGGGTGTCGGAATCCAGCAGCGGGGTGTCGCCGGAGGTGACCACGACGATGCCGGCGTAGTCGTCGGGCAGGGCGGCCAGGCCGCAGCGGACGGCGTGACCGGTGCCCAGCGGCCGGTCCTGCAGCGCCACGTCGATGCCGCGCCCCAGGGTGTCGGCGAGCTCGGCGACCAGCGGCGCGATGCGCTCGTGGTCGTGGCCGAGGACCACGACGAGGTGCTGTGGCGCCACCTTGGCGATCGCGTGCAGCGAATGAGACAGCATGCTGCGCCCGGCGATGGTGTGCAGCACCTTGGGGGTGCCCGAACGCATCCGGGTGCCGGGCCCGGCCGCAAGGACCAGGACGGCGGTGTCACCACGAAACGACATGGGTCAAGCGTGGCATTCCAGCTGCGGTGAAGGCAAAACCGCCACGCTCCGTCGCCAGGACTCGAACCTGAACTCTCAGAACCAAAATCTGATGTGCTGCCGATTACACCACGACGGATTGCGGGCCCACGGGACCACCAAGAGACTCTAGACGCTTCGGCGCCCAGAACCGATACGCTGACTGACGTGGCCGTTCTGGACCGGGACCCGGATAAGACGGATAAGGAAGCCCGGGCGCCGCGCGCCCGGATGACCGGCAGCGATCGTCGCCAGCAGCTGATCGGCATCGCGCGCTCGCTGTTCGCCGAGCGCGGTTACGAGGGCACCTCGATCGAGGAGATCGCCCTGCGCGCCAACGTGTCCAAGCCCGTCGTCTACGAACATTTCGGCGGCAAGGAGGGCCTGTACGCCGTCGTCGTCGACCGGGAGATGTCGGCGCTGCTGGACGGCATCACCTCGTCGCTGACCAACAACCGCTCCCGGGTGCGGGTGGAGCGGGTCGCGCTGGCGTTGCTCACCTACGTCGAGGAGCGCACCGACGGCTTCCGGATCATGATCCGCGACTCGCCGGCCGCGATCAGCTCGGGCACCTACTCCAGCCTGCTCAACGACGCCGTCAGCCAGGTCAGCTCCATCCTCGCCGGCGACTTCGCCCGCCGGGGCCTGGATCCGGACCTGGCGCCGCTGTACGCGCAGGCGCTCGTCGGTTCGGTGTCGATGACGGCGCAGTGGTGGCTCGACACCCGCGAGCCCAAGAAGGAAGTGGTCGCCGCGCACCTGGTCAACCTGATGTGGAACGGGCTGATCGGGTTGGAGGCCGACCCCCGGCTGCAGGACGAGTAGCGGCCCTCGCTTCGCGCTCCGGCGGCCGAAAGTCGGGCCCCTACAATGTATTCATCATGACCGGACCGGGGCCTGCTCGCCCAGAAACCCCGATCGCGGGGCTCGTGGATCTGGCGCTGAGCGCGCCGACCTTCAAGCAGCTGATCGACGGCGCGGCGGACCGGCCGGCCGAATTGAGCCTGGTCGGCCCGGCCGCCGCCCGGCTGTTCGTCGCCGCCGCGCTGGCGCGGCTGGGACCGCTGCTCGTGGTCACCGCGACCGGGCGCGAGGCCGACGACCTGACCGCCGAACTGCGTGGCGTGTTCGGCGACGCGGTGGCGCTGTTCCCGTCCTGGGAAACCCTGCCGCACGAGCGGCTCTCGCCCGGCGTCGACACCGTCGGCACCCGCCTGATGGTCCTGCGCCGCCTGGCCCACCCCGACGACGATCGGCTGGGGCCGCCCCTTCAGGTGGTGGTGACCGCGGCGCGCTCGCTGCTGCAGCCGATGACGCCCCAGCTGGGGCTGATCGAGCCGGTCACGTTGCGCGTCGGTCAGGAGATCGAATTCGAGGGCGTGATCGCCCGGCTGGTCGGGCTGGCCTACACCCGGGTGGACATGGTCGGGCGGCGCGGCGAGTTCGCGGTGCGCGGCGGCATCCTCGACGTCTTCCCGCCGACCGCCGAGCACCCGGTGCGCATCGAGTTCTGGGGCGACGAGGTCAGCGAGATGCGGATGTTCTCGGTCGCCGACCAGCGCTCGATCCCCGAGCTGGAGATCGACACCCTGATCGCGGTGGCCTGCCGCGAGCTGCTGCTGACCGAGGAGGTGCAAAAGCGCGCCGCCGAGCTGTCGGCGCGGCACCCGTCGACCGGGCCCGCCATCACCGGCAGCGTCACCGACATGCTGGCCAAGCTCGCCGAGGGCATCGCGGTCGACGGCATGGAGGCTCTGCTGCCGGTGCTGCGCCCCCGGGAAGATGGGGCGCATGTGCTGCTGACCGACCAGCTGGCGCAGGGCACGCCGATACTGCTCTGCGACCCGGAGAAGATCCGCACCCGCGCCGCCGACCTGATCAAGACCGGTAGCGAGTTCCTGGAAGCCTCGTGGTCGGCGGCGGCGATGGGCACGTCGGAAAGCCAGGCTCCGGTCGACGTCGCCCAATTCGGCGGGTCCGGATTCGCCGAGCTGGACGACGTGCGGGCGGCGGCTGCCGAGGGCGGGCATCCGTGGTGGACGCTGAGCCAGCTGTCCGACGAGTCGGCGGTCGAGCTCGACGTCCGGGCGGCGCCGTCGGCGCGCGGGCATCAGCACGACATCGACGGCATCTTCGCGATGCTGCGCGCCCACGTCGCAGGCGCCGGAGGGGCCGGAAATTACGGAGCGGTCGTCGCGCCCGGCACCGGGACCGCGCACCGCGTGGTGGAGCGGCTGGCCGACTCCGACACCCCCGCCGCCATGCTGGAACCGGGCGACGCGCTGAAACCGGGAGTGGTCGGCGTGCTCAAGGGCCCGTTGCACGACGGCGTCGTCATCCCGGGCGCGAACCTGGTGGTCATCACCGAGACCGACCTGACCGGCAACCGGGCCACCGCCGTCGAGGGCAAGCGGCTGGCCGCCAAGCGGCGCAACACCGTCGACCCGCTGGCGCTGACGGCCGGCGACCTGGTGGTGCACGATCAGCACGGCATCGGGCGGTTCGTGGAGATGGTCGAGCGCACGGTCGGCGGCGCGCGCCGCGAGTACCTGGTGCTGGAGTACGCGTCGAGCAAGAGGGGCCAGCAGGCCGACAGGCTTTATGTCCCAATGGATTCCCTGGACCAGCTGTCGCGCTATGTCGGCGGGCAGGCGCCCGCGCTGAGCCGGCTCGGCGGCAGCGACTGGGCCAACACCAAGACCAAGGCCCGGCGTGCGGTGCGCGAGATCGCCGGCGAGCTGGTGTCGCTGTACGCCAAGCGGCAGGCCAGCCCCGGGCACGCGTTCGGGCCGGACACCCCGTGGCAGGCCGAGATGGAAGACGCGTTCGGTTTCACCGAGACCGTCGACCAGCTCACCGCGATCACCGAGGTCAAGTCCGACATGGAAAAGCCGATCCCGATGGACCGGGTGATCTGCGGCGACGTCGGCTACGGCAAGACCGAGATCTCGGTGCGCGCGGCGTTCAAGGCCGTGCAGGACGGCAAGCAGGTCGCCGTGCTGGTGCCCACCACGCTGCTGGCCGACCAGCACCTGCAGACGTTCGGCGAGCGGATGGCCGACTTCCCGGTGACCGTCAAGGGGCTGTCCCGGTTCACCGACGCCGCGGAGTCCCGGGCGGTGATCGAGGGCCTGGCCGACGGGACGGTGGACGTCGTGATCGGCACGCACCGGCTGCTGCAGACCGGGGTGCGCTGGAAGGACCTGGGGCTGGTCGTCGTCGACGAGGAGCAGCGGTTCGGCGTCGAGCACAAGGAGCACATCAAGTCGCTGCGCACCCACGTCGACGTGCTGACCATGAGCGCCACGCCGATCCCGCGCACCCTGGAGATGAGCCTGGCCGGGATCCGGGAGATGTCGACGATCCTGACCCCGCCCGAGGAGCGGTACCCGGTGCTGACCTACGTCGGTCCGCACGACGACAAGCAGGTCGGGGCCGCCCTGCGGCGCGAGCTGCTGCGTGACGGCCAGGCGTTCTACGTGCACAACCGGGTGAGCTCCATCGACCGGGCCGCGGCGCGGGTCCGCGAGCTGGTGCCCGAGGCGCGGGTCGTCGTCGCGCACGGGCAGATGCCCGAGGAACGGCTGGAGCGCACCGTGCAGGGCTTCTGGAACCGGGAATACGACATCCTCGTGTGCACCACGATCGTCGAGACCGGCCTGGACATCTCGAATGCCAACACGCTCATCGTCGAGCGGGCCGACACCTTCGGCCTGTCCCAGCTGCACCAGCTGCGCGGCCGGGTCGGCCGCAGCCGGGAGCGCGGTTACGCCTACTTCCTGTATCCGCCGCACGTGCCGCTGACCGAGACGGCCTACGACCGGTTGGCGACCATCGCCCAGAACAACGAGCTGGGCGCGGGCATGGCTGTCGCGCTCAAAGACCTCGAGATCCGCGGCGCCGGCAACGTTTTGGGCGTCGAGCAGTCCGGGCACGTCGCCGGGGTGGGCTTCGATCTGTACGTGCGGCTGGTGGGCGAGGCCGTCGAGGCGTACCGGGCCGCCGCCGACGGCCAGACGGTCACGGCGCCCGAGGAGCCCAAGGACGTGCGCATCGACCTGCCGGTCGATGCGCACCTGCCGCCGGATTACATCGCCAGCGACCGGCTGCGGCTGGAGGGCTACCGGCGGCTGGCCGCGGCGCCGGACGACGCGGGTATCGCCGCCGTCGTGGAGGAGCTCACCGACCGCTACGGGGCGCTGCCCGAGCCCGCCGAACGGCTGGTGGCCGTCGCGCGGTTGCGGCTGCTGTGCCGCGGCGTCGGCATCACCGAGGTCTCGGCCGCGTCGGCGGCTTCGACGGTGCGGCTGTCGCCGGTGACACTGCTGGATTCGGCCCAGGTGCGGCTCAAACGGATGTACCCGGCGGCGAACTACCGCGCGACGACGTCGACGGTCCAGGTGCCCATCCCGCGGCCCGGGGGGGTCGGTGCGCCGCGGCTGCGCGACGTCGAGTTGCTGCAGATGGTGGCCAACCTGGTGACGGCGCTCGAGGGGAAACCACAGATCGACCTTGGTATAACGAGTTCAAGTTCAGCGGTGTCGAGCGAGGAGCGGCGGGCGTGATGATCGTCGTCCTGTTCGACCCCCGCCGCCCGTCCCTGGTGCCGATCGAGGCCATCGAGCACCTCGCCGGCGAGGTCGAATACACCGAAGAGATGCCCGTCGCGGTGCCCTGGTCGCTGACCGCGGCGCGGCCGGTGCACTTCGGCGACCCCGACACCCCGGCACCGGTGCTGCTGTCCTCCGACCGCGACCACCCGGCCGTCACCGCGCGGTTGGCGGCCGGAGCGCGGCTGATCTCGGCGCCGGACACCCCGCGCGGCGAGCGGCTGGTCGACGCCGTCGCGATGATGGACAAGCTGCGCACCGCGGGCCCCTGGGAAAGCGAGCAAACGCACGACTCGTTGCGCAGGTTCTTGCTGGAGGAAACCTACGAGCTGCTGGACGCCGTGCGCATCGGCGACGCCGACCGGCTGCGCGAGGAACTGGGCGACGTGCTGCTGCAGGTTCTCTTTCACTCCCGCATCGCCGAGGAGTCGCCACAGTTTCCCTTCACCATCGACGACGTCGCCGCCACGCTGATGCGCAAGCTGGGGAACCGGGTGCCCGGAGTGCTGGCGGGAGAATCGATTTCGCTCGAAGAGCAGCTGGCGCAGTGGGAAGAGCGCAAGGCGGCCGAAAAGCCACGAAACTCCGTGATGGATGACGTCCACACCGGACAGCCGGCATTGGCTTTGGCGCAGAAGGTGATTCAACGCGCGGAAAAGGCGGACCTGCCCGCCGAGCTGATTCCCGCCGAGATGACGTCTGTTTCCGTGTCGGCCGACGTCGACGCGGAAAGCGCGCTTCGCGCAGTCGTTTTGGAGTTCGTGGACACGGTTCACAGTGCGGAGAGGGCGATTGCCGCGGCCCGCGGCGGCCTCACCGACGGGCTCGACGCGGCCCCGCTGGCCGGCGTCACCGAGGAGGAATGGCGCGCGCACTGGCCATCGGACGGGGGCGCCGACGGGCCACGGCAATAGCGCGGCTCACATCAAGCTCGTAACAATTGCGTGCAGCGACTGCAGCGAAGTTTGCCGCTACCGCCACCCGCGACCGGGTGATGCTGCGGTTGGGGTGCGAATGCGCGCGGTTGGGTTTGGTCTGGGTTTGCTAGCCATGATCGCTGGCAGCTAACCGCCGACCCGGCGGCAACGGGCGCCGCGGGCGCCGAAATCCGCGGGGTAGTCCCGAAACCCATGGGACGATGGTGATGGCCGACGTTTGTGTAGGTGAAGTGCAGGGGAGCTCTTTAAGGATGGTGTCGCCGAGGCGCTGGTTGCGCGCGGGCGCCGTGATCGGCGCGACCGCCATGCTTCTCGCCTCCAGTTGCACCTGGCAGCTCAGCCTGTTCATCCCCGACGGCGTCCCGCCGCCTGCCGGGGATCCGGTGCCGGCGGTGGACACCCACCTCAGCGGCCGGCCCGCGGATCAGTTGCGGGGATGGGCCCAACAACGGTCGGCGGCACTGGAAATCCCGGTCATCGCGCTGGAGGCCTACGCGTACGCGGCCCGGGTCGCCGAGGTCGAGAACCCCAAATGCCATATCGCGTGGACCACGCTGGCGGGCATCGGGCAGGTCGAGAGCCACCACGGCACCTACCGGGGCGCGACATTGTCGCCCAACGGGGATGTGAGCCCGCCCATTCGGGGCGTGCGCCTCGACGGCACCGGCGGCACCCTGCGCATCGTGGACAGCGAGGACGGTCTGGACGGTGAGGGCGATGTGGTGCGCGCGATGGGGCCGATGCAGTTCATCCCGGAGACGTGGCGGTTGTACGGGGTGGACGCGCACAACGACGGCCGCCTCAGCCCGGACAACATCGACGACGCTGCGCTCGCGGCGGCGGGTTACCTGTGTTGGCGTGGAAAAGATCTCGCCACGCCGCGGGGGTGGCTGACCGCGATGCGTGCCTACAACAACTCCGGGGTCTACGCGCGGGCGGTGCGGGACTGGGCGACCGCCTACGCGGCGGGGCACCCGCTGTAGCAGGATGTATCGCTGGACGACGGTTTATGACGCAAGGAGAACGCAGTGCCGATTATCGAGCAGGTCGGGGCCCGCGAGATCCTCGACTCCCGCGGTAACCCCACGGTCGAGGTCGAGATAGCCCTGATGGACGGGACGTTCGCCCGGGCAGCGGTGCCGTCGGGCGCGTCGACCGGCGAGCACGAGGCCGTCGAGTTGCGTGACGGCGGTGAGCGTTACGGCGGCAAGGGCGTGCAGAAGGCGGTGCAGGCAGTCCTCGACGAGATCGGGCCGGCCGTGATCGGGCTCAACGCCGACGACCAGCGGCTGGTGGACCAGGCACTGGTGGACCTCGACGGCACGCCCGACAAGTCCCGGCTGGGCGGCAACGCGATCCTGGGTGTGTCGCTGGCCGTGGCCAAGGCGGCCGCCGACTCCGCCGAGCTGCCGCTGTTCCGCTATATCGGCGGGCCCAACGCGCACATCCTGCCGGTGCCGATGATGAACATCCTGAACGGCGGCGCGCACGCCGACACCGCGGTCGACATCCAGGAGTTCATGGTCGCACCGATCGGCGCACCCAGCTTCGCCGAGGCGTTGCGCTGGGGCGCCGAGGTGTACCACGCGCTCAAGGCGGTGCTCAAGAAGGAGGGGCTGTCGACCGGCCTGGGCGACGAGGGCGGATTCGCCCCCGACGTGGCCGGCACCACCGCTGCCCTGGACCTGATCGGCCTGGCCATCGAATCGGCCGGATTCCGGCTCGGGACCGACGTGGCGCTGGCCCTCGACGCCGCGGCCACCGAGTTCTACGCCGAGGGCACCGGTTACGCCTTCGAGGGCTCCACCCGCACCGCTGAGCAGATGGCCGAGTTCTACGCCGGCCTGCTCGGCTCCTATCCGCTGGTATCGCTGGAAGACCCGCTCTCCGAAGACGATTGGGAAGGGTGGGCGGCGCTGACCGCCGCGATCGGCGACCGGGTGCAGATCGTCGGCGACGACATCTTCGTCACCAACCCCGAACGGCTGGAAGAGGGCATCGACAAGGGCGTGGCAAACGCGTTGCTGGTCAAGGTGAATCAGATCGGCACGCTGACCGAGACGCTCGACGCCGTCGCGCTGGCCCACCACAGCGGATATCGCACGATGATGAGTCACCGCAGCGGCGAGACCGAGGACACCATGATCGCCGACCTTGCGGTGGCCGCCGGCTGCGGACAGATCAAGACCGGCGCGCCCGCGCGCAGCGAGCGCGTCGCCAAATACAATCAGCTGCTCCGGATCGAGGAGGCCCTCGGCGACGCGGCACGCTACGCCGGCGACCTCGCGTTCCCCCGCTACGTGCCGGAGGCCAAATAGGTTGACGCCCAAGCCCGATCCGAAGCGGCGCTCCCCGGCATCGAGACCGGGGAAGGCCGGCGATTCGGTTCGGCGCCGGCGCGCCTCGGGCCCGTCTGCGCCCGCGCAGACAGCTGCCCGGAACACCTCGCGGACGCTGCATGAGCGTGTGGTCGAGCCCATCAAGCGGCAGGTCGCCGAGTCCGTCGAGCAGCGTTCGGATCAGCGGCTGGGTTTCACCGCGCGGCGCGCGGCGGTGCTGGCCGCCGTGATCTGCGTGTTGACCCTGACCATCGCCGGGCCGGTGCGCACCTACTTCGCGCAGCGGACCGAGATGAATCAGCTGGCCGCAAGCGAAGCCGCGCTGCGCCGCCAGATCACCGATCTCGAACAGAAGAAGGCGAAGCTGGGCGACCCGGCTTACATTGCGGCGCAGGCGCGTGAGCGCCTCGGCTTCGTGATGCCCGGGGACATCCCGTTCCAGGTCCAGCTTCCGCCGACGGCGGCGGCGTCGCCGCAACCCGGGGCGGAGGCGGCGAAACCGGCCAACAACGATCCCTGGTACACCTCGCTGTGGCACACCATCGCCGACGCCCCGCACCTGCCGCCCGCGCCCCCGCCCGCCCCGACTCCCGCCGCGCCCGGTGGTTGATCGCGCCGACCTGGAAGCGGTGGCGCGTCAGCTGGGGCGTGAACCGCGCGGGGTGCTGGAGGTCGCCTACCGGTGTCCCAACGGCGAGCCGGGGGTGGTGAAGACCGCGCCGAAACTGCCTGACGGAACACCCTTTCCGACGCTGTACTACCTGACGCATCCGGCGCTGACCGCGGCCGCGAGCAGGCTCGAGACCACGGGGTTGATGCGTGCGATGACCGAGCGGTTGCGGACGGACCCGGCGTTGGCGGCCGCGTATCGGCGGGCACACGAGTCGTACCTGGCCGAGCGCGACGCGATCGAACCGCTGGGGACCACCTTCTCCGGCGGGGGGATGCCGGACCGGGTCAAATGCCTGCACGTGCTGATCGCGCACTCGCTGGCCAAGGGTCCGGGTGTGAATCCCCTTGGCGACGAGGCGCTGGCTCTGTTGGCCGGCGAGCCGGCGCTGGCATCGGTGGTGGTGGTGGGGCAGTGGTGAGCCGCCTGGCCGGAATCGACTGCGGCACCAACTCGATTCGGTTGCTGATCGCGGACTTTCGTGACGGACGGCTCAGCGACGTGCATCGTGAGACGCGGATCGTGCGGCTCGGTCAGGGTGTGGACGCGACCGGCCAGTTCGCGCCGGAGGCGATCGACCGGACCGGCGCCGCACTCGCCGACTACGCCGCGCTGCTGAATAAACACGGCGTCGAACGGGTGCGAATGGTGGCGACTTCGGCGGCCCGGGACGTGAGTAATCGCGATGACTTTTTCGCGATGACGGCCTCGGTGCTGGGCTCGGTGGTACCCGGCGCGGTCGCGGAGGTGATCAGCGGCGCCGAGGAGGCTTCGCTGTCCTTCTCCGGCGCCGTCGGCGAGTTGGACAGCGCTGCAGGGCCGTTCGTCGTCGTCGATCTGGGCGGCGGGTCCACCGAGATCGTGGTCGGCGGTGAGGCCGTGGTGGCCAGCTATTCGGCCGACATCGGGTGTGTCCGGCTGACCGAGCGGTGCCTGCACTCCGACCCGCCCACTGTGGAGGAGGTGCAGGCAGCGCGTGACGTGGTGCGCGAGCGCCTGGACGTCGCGCTGCGCGCGGTACCCGTCGAGGGCGCGCGGACGTGGGTCGGGCTCGCCGGAACGATGACCACGCTGTCCGCGCTGGCCCATAACATGACGACGTATGACGCTGCGGCCATTCATCTTTCGCGGGTCTCCGGCCGCGACTTGCTGGCCGTGTGCGAGCGGCTGATCGGCATGACGCGTTCGGGGCGAGCCGCCTTGGGGCCCATGCACCAGGGTAGGGCCGATGTGATCGGGGGCGGGGCCATCGTGGTCGAGGAGTTGGCGCGCGAGCTGCGCACGCGCGCCGGCATCGACGAGCTGGTCGTGAGCGAGCACGACATCCTGGACGGGATCGTGCTGTCGATCGCCCGTTGAGACACATCAGCCACATGCGTCCCTGCAAAAGGCGGCACCCTCTTTGCCCGCCTCATGGCGACAACTCTGGTAGACGTGGCGGTCGGATCGCTTCCGCCACACTGGCCCTTGTGGAGAGCGGCACCCTCTTTGCCCGCCTTAAAGCGACAACTCGGTTTGATGTCAGACCCGTGTGCCACCGTTCTACTATGAACCATCGACTCAAAGGGACCGAGCTTCGTTACGTGCTCGCGATGCACTTGGCCGTGCATGGACCGGCCACCATCCCGGAGATGACTGATGCGCTTGCCTGGCATGGCTTTTGCGTCCGTGGCAGACCATCGAAGGTGATCGCGGATGCGCTGCGATGGGAGGTCCAGCGCGGTCGGGTATACCGGCTTGGACGCGGCAGGTACGGGCCTGGGTACATGCCGCGCTCGACGGAGCACCGAATCCACCAACGCGTGCTGGCGTTACGTGCGGCGGCCAGGGCGGACAAGTTGTCGCTATAAGGCGGGCAATTGGGTGACCACTTCCGGACAGATACGAAAGTGGCCGACGTGATTTGGGCTGGCAGCCATCACACGCGCGCCCGGCGTACGCGGCGGCCTCGCCCTGGCGTGCGGCGGCCAAGGTAGCCAAGTTGTCGCTATGAGGCGGGCAATTAAGTGACCACTTCCGGACAGATATCAAAGTGGCAGGTGTGATTTGGACGGGTGCCAGCGGCAGACAGCCGCAGCTCACACCTCGAAGCGGTACCCCATACCCGACTCGGTCAGCAGGTGCTTGGGATGCGACGGATCGTCCTCGAGCTTGCGGCGCAGCTGCGCGAGATAGACGCGCAGGTAATGGGTTTCGGTGGCATAGGAAGGCCCCCACACCTCCTTCAAGAGCTCCTCGCGGCCGACCAGCTTGCCCCGGTTGCGCGCCAGCACTTCAAGCATGCCCCATTCGGTCGGCGTGAGATGCACCTCGTTGCCGTCCTTGGTGACCTTCTTGGCGGCCAGATCGACGGTGAACGCGTCGGTCTCGATCACGGGCTCCTCCAGCTCGGACGCCGCCGCGTTGCGACGCACTGCAGCGCGCAGCCGGGCCAAAAACTCGTCCATGCCAAAGGGTTTCGTCACATAGTCATCGGCGCCGGCGTCGAGCGCCTCGACCTTGTCCGACGAATCCGTGCGGGCCGACAACACGATCACCGGCACCGAGAGCCAGCCGCGCAAGCCGGCCAGCACCTCGATACCGGAGATGTCGGGCAGGCCCAGGTCCAGGATCACGACATCGGGTTTGTGCTCGGCGGCGGCGCGCAGCGCTCCCGCGCCGGTCGACGCGGTGACGACCTCGTAGCCGCGCACCGACAGATTGATCTTCAGCGCGCGCAGGATGTGCGGTTCGTCGTCGATCACCAATACGCGCGTCATGTCTCACCCGCAGGTGCCGCCAGATCCACCACCACGGTCAATCCGCCCCCCGGAGTGTCGCCGGCCGCGATCGCGCCGCCCATCGCCTCGACGAAGCCACGCGCCACCGACATCCCCAGTCCCACGCCGGTGGTGTTGTCGTGATCGCCCAGCCGCTGGAACGCCTCGAAGATCTGATCCTCGCCGCCCTGGGGGATGCCGGTCCCTTCGTCGATGACGTTGATCAGGACGCGATCGCCCACCCGTCCGGCGTTGACGCGGACCACACAGTTGGGCGCGTATCGCAGCGCGTTGTCGATCAGGTTGGCAAGGACGCGTTCGAGCAGCCCGGCGTCGGCCATCACCACGGCATCGCCGACGTCGACCTTGACGCGATCGATGGCGGAACGGTTGAAACCGGTGGCACCCGTGCCGATGCTCACCAGAGCCCGCTGCACCGTTTCCTCCAGATACACCCGAAGCCGCTCGGGATGAACCACGCCGGCGGCCAACCGCGAGGAATCGAGGAGGTTTCCGACCAGCGCCGTCAGCTGGTCGATCGATTCCTCGATGGTGGCCAGCAACTCGGCGGTGTCCTGGGGGGAGAAGGCCACGTCGTCGGCGCGCAGGCTGGAAACCGCCACCTTGGCCGCCGCCAGCGGCGTGCGCAGGTCGTGGCTGACGGCCGAGAGCAGCGAGCGCCGCAGCTCGTCGGCCCGCACGATCGCCTCGGTGCGGCTGGCCTCTTCGGCCAGCTCGCGCTGTCTGATCAGCCCTGCGGCCTGTTTGGCCACCGCGCCGAGCACCCTTCGGTCACGCGCGGAGAGCTTCCTGCCGGCCAGCAGCATCCAGAATTCGTCATCACCGACCTCGATCGCGGTGTCCGCCGAATCGACCGTCACACAGGGATCTTTGCCCACGCCGGCCACGCACCCCATGTTTTCGCCGGACTCCCGCAGCATGCTGACCGCGCGCTGCGAATAGGTCTCCCGCACGCGCTCCAGCAGTGTCTCGAGATCCGCGCCGCGCAGCACCGACCCCGCGAACAGCGTCAGCAGTTCGGCTTCCTGCGATGCGCGCCGTGCCTCGCGCCGGCGTTTGGTGGCGCCGTCGACAAGCACCGCGACCGCGACCGCGATCAGCAACAGCACCAATTCGGTTATGGCGCTGTTCGGTTCGGCGATGGTCAAGCTGTGCCGCGGCGTAATCAGGTAGTAGTTCAGCAACAGCCCGGACAGCACCGCCGAAAGGACCGCCGGGGCAACGCCTCCCAACAGCCCCACCAACAGCACGCCCACAAAGAACAGCGCGCTCTCGCCGCCGTTGTCGAGATACCGGTCGAACACCGTCACCGTGAGTGCGCAGACGACCGACGGCACGGCGACCGCCGCCAGCCAGGAGGCGACGCGCCGCTCGCGGGGCGCGAGCGACGCCGGGCGGGACCTGGAATCCTCATGGGTGACGATGTGCACGTCGATCTTCCCGGACCGCTCGACGATCGTCTGGCCGATACCCTCCTCGAAGATGCGCGCCCAGCGCGGTCGCCGCGAGGTGCCGATCACCACCTGGGTGGCGTTCATCTCGCGCGCGAAATCCAGTAGGGCCGTGGGCACGTCGTCACCGACCACGGTGTGCACGGAGGCGTCCAGGCTGCCGGCCAGCTCGCGAATCTTGGCCATCCGGGCCTCCGACAGGCCCGCCAGCCCGTCGCCGCGCACGACGTGCACCACCATCAGCTCGGCGCTGGACTTCGAGGCGATCCGCGACGCCCGTCGCACCAGCGTCTCGGATTCCGGACCGCCGGTCACCGCGACCACGACCCGCTCACGCGCCTCCCACGTGTCGGTGATCTTGTGCTCGGCGCGGTAGGAGGCCAGGGCGGTATCAACCTGGTCGGCCAGCCACAGCAGCGCCAATTCCCGCAGCGCCGTGAGGTTTCCGCGGCGGAAATAATTCGACAGCGCCGCATCGATCCGCTCAGGGGCGTAGACGTTGCCGTGGGAGAGCCTGCGGCGCAGCGCCTCCGGTGTGATGTCGATGAGCTCAACCTGCGACGCCTGGCGCACGATCGAGTCCGGAATAGTTTCCTGCTGCTCGATGCCCGTGATCTGGGCGACGACGTCGTTGAGGCTTTCCAGGTGTTGGATGTTGACGGTGGAGATCACCGTGATCCCGGCCTCGAGCAGTTCCTCGACGTCCTGCCAACGCTTTTGGTTCTTGCTGCCGGGTGTGTTGGTGTGGGCGAGTTCGTCGACCAGGACCACCTGCGGGTGGCGGGCCAGCACGGCGGGCACGTCGAGCTCGGGAAAGCTGCCGCCACGGTATTCGACGTAGCGCGGCGGAACGGCTTCCACGCCGTCGAGCAGCTGCGCGGTTTTCGCACGACCGTGGGTCTCGACGACGGCCGCCACCAGGTCGGTGCCGCGTTCCAGGCGCCGGTGTGCCTCCCCGAGCATCGCGTACGTCTTGCCGACGCCCGGAGCCGCACCCAGGTAGATGCGTAGCTCCCCGCGCTTGGGATGGTTCACCCAACCATCATCCCCCTACGCGCTGGCCCGCGACCGGATACGTGTGGTCGAGTTGCAGGTTGAGCTCGACCACGTTGACGACGGCCTCGCCGAAAAGCCCCAGCGCACGCCCGCTGCGGTGCGCCGCAACGACCGCCCGGATCCGGTCCGCGCTGACGTGCCGGGCCGTGGCCACCCGGGCGACTTGAAGGTCGGCGTAGGCCGGCGAGATGTGCGGGTCCAGGCCACTTCCGCCGGCGGTGACGGCGTCGGCGGGCACGGCCGGGTGGGCGGGTGCGGCCCCGCGGATGGGCACGATCCGGCCCATCGAGTAGTCCTCCCCGACCCTCGCGCACTCGACGCGGACGCCCTCGAAGGTCGCCAAAAACGGAGCGGAGTTCGTCTGGCACGGCTCGTTGACGCTGACCACCCGCGTGCCGATCACGGAAAGCACCGCGCCCACACCGCCATCGGTGCAGAACGGGCGCGACCCGTTCACGCCCTCGAGCCGCCCCACCGCCGCGCTGCGCGCGCACACCTGCGTCAGCAGGCTCGGCTTGCCGGGCGCGTCGACGATGCTCTCCGGCCCCAGGTTGCTCGCTCCCGACGACAGCGGGTCATAGCCTGCCGCCGAGGGACGACTCTGAAAGTACTGTGGCAGCGGATTGCCGTCCGAGCCGGTGAAAGACTGGCCGATCAGTCCGCTGCCGACCGGCCTGCCGCCGGCGGTGAGAATCGAGCCTTCGGCCTTCTCGCGCAGCCCCGGCAGCTGCGCGACCAGCCAGATGAAGGCCGGGTAGGCCAGCCCGAGGATCACGGTCAACACCAGAAGCGTGCGCAAGGCCGCCCAGTGCATGCGGACGAAATTGGAGTACTTCATCTCAGGACATCCCGGGGACGAATTGGACGACGAGGTCGATCAGCTTGATCCCGGCGAACGGGGCCACGATGCCGCCGAGGCCATAGACATACAGGTTGCGGCTCAACAGCTGTGACGCGCTGCTCGGGGTGTAGCGCACCCCCCGCAACGACAGCGGGATCAGCATGACGATGATGATCGCGTTGAAGATCACCGCCGACAGGATCGCCGACTGCGGGCTGTGCAACCGCATGACGTTGATCAGGTCCAGTCCGGGGAACAACGCGACGAACATCGCGGGGATGATCGCGAAGTACTTGGCGATGTCGTTGGCGATCGAAAACGTGGTCAGGGCCCCACGGGTGATCAGCAGCTGCTTACCGATCTCGACGATCTCGATCAGCTTGGTGGGGTCGGAGTCCAGATCGACCATGTTTCCGGCCTCTTTGGCCGCCGACGTGCCGGTGTTCATCGCCACGCCCACGTCGGCCTGGGCCAGAGCCGGCGCATCATTGGTGCCGTCACCGGTCATTGCGACCAGCTTGCCGCCCTCCTGTTCCCGCTTGATCAGCGCGAGCTTGTCCTCGGGCGTGGCCTCGGCGAGGAAGTCGTCGACTCCGGCCTCGTCGGCAATCGCCTTGGCGGTCAACGGGTTATCGCCGGTGATCATCACGGTGCGGATGCCCATGCGCCGCATCTCGTCGAAACGTTCGCGCATGCCGTGCTTGACGACGTCCTTGAGGTGGATCACCCCCAGCACTCGCGAGGCACCGTCAAGGCACTCGCCGACGACCAGCGGGGTGCCGCCGCCGGCGGAGACGCCGTCGACGATCTCGCCGAGCTGTGCGGGAACCGTGCCGCCCTGGGCCTGTGCCCATTCCGCGACCGAACTCGCCGCGCCCTTGCGCAGTAGGTGCCCGTCGAGGTCCACTCCCGACATCCGGGTCGCGGCCGAAAAGGCAACCCACTGCGCGCCCACGAGTTCGCCCGGCGTGCGCGCACGCAGGCCGAAGTGCTGCTTGGCGAACACCACAATCGAACGGCCCTCGGGTGTTTCGTCGGCCAGGCTGGACAACTGTGCGGCGTCGGCCAACCGCCCCGGCGTGATGCCGCAGAGCGGGATGAAGGCGGCGGCCTGCCGGTTGCCCAGGGTGATGGTCCCGGTCTTGTCGAGCAGCAGGGTGTTCACGTCGCCGGCCGCTTCGACCGCGCGTCCCGACATCGCCAGCACGTTGCGCTGCACCAGCCGGTCCATGCCGGCGATGCCGATGGCCGACAGCAGCGCGCCGATCGTGGTGGGGATGAGGCACACCAGCAGCGACACCAGCACGATCCCGGTGACGCCGTTCGCGTTGAGTGCATGGGTATCCGGGACGCCGGGGTTGCTGGCTTTCGAGTAGATCGCCAGCGGCTGCAGGGTGGCGACGGCGAAGACGAAGATGATCGTCAGCGCGGCCAGCAGGATGTTCAGCGCGATCTCGTTGGGGGTCTTCTGCCGGTTGGCGCCCTCGACGAGCGCGATCATCCGGTCGATGAAGCTTTCGCCGGGCTTTTGGGTGATGCGCACGACGATGCGGTCGCTGAGCACGGTGGTGCCGCCGGTCACCGCCGAGCGGTCACCGCCGGACTCGCGGATCACCGGCGCCGACTCGCCGGTGATCGCCGACTCATCCACCGAGGCAATGCCTTCCACCACGTCGCCGTCGCCCGGGATCACCTGCCCGGCCTCGACCACCACCACGTCGCCCTGTCGGAGCAGGGCGGCTGCGATCTCTTGCCCGGCGGCGAAAACCCCGGGCCGCCAGTCTTCGACCCGCCGCGCCACGGTCTGGGTTTTGGCGCGGCGCAACGTTTCCGCCTGGGCCTTGCCGCGGCCTTCGGCCACCGCCTCGGCGAGGTTGGCGGACAGCACGGTCAGCCACAGCCACGCGACGATCAGCCACGCGAACCAGGTTCCGTCAGCGATCGCCAGCACCGTGCCCCAGGCTGCGCCGATTTCGACGATGAACATCACCGGGTTGCGCCACAGGGTGCGGGGGTCGAGTTTGCGCAGCGCCTCGGGCATCGACGCCCACAGCATCTTCGGGTCGAGTCGGCCGCCCCGAACCCGTTGCGCGCCAGTAGGAGCCGCGGGCGGTACCGACTCGACGGTTGCGGTCATCGGTGGATCCCTTCGGCGAGCGGTCCCAGCGCGAGCATGGGCAGGAAGGTGAGGGCGACGAGGATGACCGCGACCCCGGCGACCATGCCGACGAATTGCGGCCGATGCGTGGGCAGCGTGCCCGCCGATTCCGGGGTGGTGCCCTGGCGGGCCAGCGACCCGGCCAGGGCGAGTACGAGCACCATCGGCAGGAACCTGCCGAAGACCATGGCCAACCCCAAAGCGGTGTTGTACCAATCGGTATTGGCGGACAGGCCGGCGAACGCCGACCCGTTGTTGTTGGCCGCGGAGGTGAACGCGTACAGGACCTCCGAGAGGCCGTGCGGCCCGGTGTTGAGCATGCCGGCGCGTTCGCCGGGCAGCGCCACCGCGAGGGCGGTGCCGACCAGGACGATGAGCGGGGTCACCAGGAAATAGCTTGCGGCAAGCTTGATTTCGCGGGAAGTGATTTTCTTGCCGAGGTATTCCGGGGTGCGCCCGACCATCAGCCCGGCGACGAACACGGTGAGCACCGCGAGGATCAGCACGCCGTAGAGCCCCGAGCCGGTGCCGCCGGGCGCGACCTCGCCGAGCTGCATGTCGAACATCGTCATCATCCCGCCGAGGGCGGTGTAGGAGTCGTGGAACGAGTCGACGGCGCCGGTCGAGGTGAGCGTCGTCGAGTCGGCGAACACCGCGGAGTCGACGACGCCGAACCGCTGTTCGACCCCCTCCATGGCGGCGCCGGCGGCGCTGGGCACCGTGCCGTGATGCTGCAACTGCGTCCACAGCGTCAGCCCCAGGCTGATCGCGTACAACGTCGCCATGATCGACGCGATCGCGTAGCCCTGTTTCGTGCTGCCCACCATGCGCCCGAACGTGCGCGGCAGCGAGAAGCCGATCACCAGCATCAGGAAGATCTCCAGCCAGTTGGTCCAGGCCGTCGGGTTTTCGAAGGGGTGCGCGGAGTTCGCGTTGTAGAAGCCGCCGCCGTTGGTGCCGAGCTCCTTGATCACCTCCTGGCTGGCGACCGGCCCGCCGGTGATCGTCTGGCGGGCGCCGCCGAGCGTGTTGACGACCTGGTCGTTGACGTGAAAGTTCTGGATCGCGCCGCCGGCGACCAACAGGACCGCGCCGATGACCGCGATCGGCAGCAGGATGCGCAACGTGCCGCGCACCAAGTCGACCCAGAAGTTGCCCACCTCACCGGTGCGCTGGCGCGCGAAGGCGCGCACCAGCGCGATCGCCACCGCCATGCCGACGGCGGCCGAGACGAAGTTCTGCACCGCGAGGCCCGCCATCTGCACCAGGTGGCCCTGCGTCGATTCCCCCGAGTAGGCCTGCCAATTGGTGTTGGTGACGAAGCTGATCGCGGTGTTCCACGCCAGCGCCGGCGTCATCCGCGTCGCCGGATCATGTAGGTGCAGCGGCAATTTGCCCCGCATGAGTTGCAGCGCGAACAGGAACAGCACCCCGGCCGAGGAGAACGCCAGGACGCTTCGGGCGTAAGCACCCCACCTCTGCTCCGAACGCGAGTCCACGCCGATCAGCCGGTAGATCGCCCGCTCCGGGTACGAGTCCCTGTCCGACGCGTACACGCGGTACATGTAGTCGCCGAAAGGCACATGCGCCAGCGCCAGCGCGACGACGAGAGCGGCGAGGGAGATCACCCACATCAGAACCGCTCCGGGAAGAGCAGCGCGGCCCCGAGATAGACGGCGAGGACGGCGGAAAGCGCCAAGCCGACGGCGTTTTCGTAACTCACAGCCGCTCGACCAGCCGCTGCGCGAGGCCGAGGAGCGCGAACGCCGCCACCGTCAGCGCGAGGTATATCAACACGCCCATTTCGGTGAACCTAGACAGGCGCCGACCAACCGCGGGCCCCGGTTGACGGTTCCTAACGGCTTCCTAACGACGCCGCGGTGCGCCTTTACGGTTTCTTGACGTCGGTCGCCGCGATCATCGGCAGTCGCACCCGGAAGACCGTCCGGCCCTCGGCGGATTCGGCGGTCACCGAGCCGTGGTGGGCTTTGACGATCGAACTCACGATGGCCAACCCCAGCCCGATGCCCGAGCCGTTGGACCGGGAGGTGTCCGCGCGGACGAACCGCTCGAACAGCCGGGGGAGCAGCTCCGCGTCGATGCCGGGCCCGTCGTCGGCGACGGTCAGCTCCGCGTAGGGCGCGTCGGTCCCGTTGCGGTGACGGGTGATTCCCGCCGTCACCGTGACGCCCGGCGGCGTGTGCAGTCGGGCGTTGCTCAGCAGGTTGCTGACCAGCTGGTGCAGCCGGTCGTGATCGCCGCGCACCCATACCGGTTCGTCGGGCAGACCTTTGACCCAGTTGTGGGTGGGCGCCGCGACGGCGGTGTCGTTGACCGCGTTGACGACGAGGTCCGCCAGGTCGACGTCTTCGGTCTGCAGGTCCTGGCCCTCGCCCAGCCGCGAGAGCAGCAGCAGCTCGTCGACGAGCAGCGCCATGCGCTGCGCCTCGGATTCGATGCGGGCGAGCGCGTATTCGGTGGTCGGCGGGAGCTCCGAACTGTCCTGCCGGGTCAGCTCGGCGTATCCCTGGATCGCGGCCAGCGGGGTCCGCAGCTCGTGGCTGGCGTCGGTGATGAACTGCCGCATCCGCAGGTCGGACTCGGCGCGATGCGCCAGCGCGCTATCCACGTTGTCCAGCAACCGATTCAGCGTGTGACCGACAATCCCCACCTCGTTGTTGGGGTCGGTGTCGTTCGGCCGCACCCGCACGCTGATCCGTTGGTCGCCGTCGGTCAGCGGCATGGCGGCGACCTCGGCGGCGGTCCCGGCGAGCCGGCGCAGCGGGCGAAGGGTGTAGCCGACCACCCAGACGGTGAGCCCAGCGGTAACCGCCAGGGCCGCCGCGACCAGCGCCGTGGTGGTGAGCTGTTTGCGGACGATGATCTGTTCGGCACGGGCCAGCGAGACGCCGACGATCAGCTGGTCGTGGCCGGCGACGCGACTGTCGATGCGATAGGACCCGAGGCTGCTCAGCCGCACGGTCCGGGGCGGGGCGTCGGGCCACGACTGCGCCTCGAGCGCGCGGACCACATCGGGCGGCGCGGGTCGCGCTTCGGCTTCGGAAAACACCGCCGAGGCGACCACCACGCCGCCGCGTAGCACGGCGATGACGTTTCCGGGCGTCTGATCGGTGAAATCCAGCATCGCCTCCGCGATCGGCCGGGTCTCCGGCCGCGCAGGCGAGTGTTGGCTCTTTTGGTATCGGGTGTACGAATTGCTCAGTGCGTCAAGGGATTGATCGACATCGGCGTCGCTCATCGCGGTGACGTAGCTGCGCAGGCTCAGCACGGAGACGACGCCGACGCTGACCAGGACCACGCTGACGACGGTCAACACGCCCAGCAGCAACTGGCGGCGCAATGAGTGGGGAAACCACCGTGGACGGTCCCTGGATGTGGGGTGCCGCTCGCGGGTCATTCCGGTGGCCGCAGCATGTACCCAACGCCGCGGACGGTGTGGATCATCGGCTCGCGGCCGGAGTCGATCTTCTTTCGCAGATATGAGATGTACAGGTCGACGATGCTGGTGCGCCCCGCGAAGTCGTAGTTCCAGACGCGGTCGAGGATTTCGGTGCGGCTGAGCGCGCGGCGCGGGTTGCGCATCAGGAAGCGCAGCAGCTCGAACTCGGTCGACGACAGCGAGATCGGCGTGCCGTCACGGGTGACCTCCCGGCTGGCGGTGTCGACATGCAGGTCGCCGACCTTCAGCGATTCCGCTGCGGGCGGGGTCTGCTGGGTGGAGCGCCGCAGCAACCCGCGCAGCCGGGCGACCAGTTCCTCGAGGCTGAACGGCTTGGTCATGTAGTCGTCGGCGCCGGCGGTCAGGCCGGTGACCCGGTCCATGACCGAGTCGCGGGCGGTGAGGAAGAGGGTGGGGGTGTAGGCGTCGGATTCGCGGATGCGCTGCAGGATCCGCAGCCCGTCCACGTCGGGCAGCATGATGTCGAGGACCAGAACGTCGGGGTTGGAATTCTCGAACTTGGCCATGGCCTCGCGCCCGTTGTGGGCGATGTCGACGACCCATCCTTCGTAGTGCAGCGCCATCTTCACCAGGTTGGTCAGCGCGGGCTCGTCGTCCACCAGCAAAACCCGGATCGGGGAGCCGTCGGGGCGGTAGATGCGGGGCAACTGGCCCAGGATGGCCTGGCGTGGCCGCTGGCTGCCTGCGTATCCGGACATTACGGTCATGTTCCTGCATTCTCGCAAGCACACATCCGGTTGTCACGGACTTCATAGACTTCTCAAATAAAACTCTGTTGTGCAGCCCACACTTGGCGGATTCAAATATGGATTTCATATGGGTCGCATCAGCAAGGTTGATGATGAGCCGGTGTTCGAAAAATACTGGTAGGCATGGTCATTGGTTGAAAGAACCGAGCCGATTCGAGGGGCAATCCCTCCGGACCATCGATATACGAACAAATTTCGTTGATTGGAAAACCGCTGCACTCCAGTGGACGCCGCGGGCGCTCCAGACATGCGCACGACGGCCGTACGGCGACAGCGTCCTGATTCCGCGACCGTGAGGTCGCGTGATTTCGCGAAGCCTGTTGATACGAAACGGGTTTCGTGTCAGGACTCACAGATTCGGGCAAAAGATAGGGACGAACGATGGACTTTGGAGCGTTGCCACCAGAAATCAATTCCGGTCGGATGTATTTGGGCCCAGGGCCCGGCACCCTGTTGGCCGCTTCGGTGGGGTGGGAGTCGCTGGCCGCTGAGCTGACCGACGCCGCCGGCGGCTACCGGTCGGTGATCGCCAGCCTCACCGACGAGTCGTGGCAGGGGTCGACATCGATGACGATGGCGGCGGCCGCCGTTCCCTACATGTCGTGGATGACGGCCACCGCCGCCCAGTGCCAGCAGGCGGCGACCCAGGCCACCGCCGCCGCGGCTGCCTTCGACGCGGCGTATGCGATGACGGTGCCGCCGCCGCTGATCGCGGCCAACCGCACCCAGCTGATGGCGTTGATCGCGACGAACCTGCTGGGGCAGAACACGCCGGCGATCATGGCCACCGAGGCCGAGTACAGCGAGATGTGGGCCCAGGACGCGACGGCGATGTACAACTACGCCGCCAGTTCGGCCTCGGCGTCGACGTTCAGCACGTTCACGTCGCCGCCGCAGACAACCAATCCGGGCGGGGTCGGCAGCCAGGCCGGTGCGGTCGCGCAGACGACGGGCACCCAGGTCGGGAGCAACGTCCAGGCGACGACGGCGCAGCTGATGTCCTCGGTGCCCCAAACGCTGCAGACCATGGCGACCCCGGGCGCGGCGTCGGGGACCGGCGTGTCGGGGGCGGCGGAGGGCACCGCGGCGTCGCTGGGTGCGTCGGGGGCGTCCGCCCCGCTCAGCGCGTTGTCGAGCGTGACCGGGGCCTCGGGCAAGACCGCGACCAAGAGCGCGAGCACCAGTGCCAGCGCTATATCCAGCCTGGGCTCCGTGCTGAGCGGCAGTGGGAGCGCGCTGGGCCTTGACGCGCTCGGGATTGGCTCCGATCTCGCCGGCTTCGGCGCCGACGGCGGCGGGCTCGGCCTGGACGGATACGGGCTGGACCTGGACTTCCAGGGCTTGGCGCTGGACTACGAGGGCGCCGGTTCGATCTTGGGCGCCGAAGGGGTTTCGGGCTTCCCGGCTCCGGGCGCCGCGGGATTAGGCGGTGTGGGCCCGCTCGGAGGTTTGGGCGCGGCCCCCACGGCGGGCGTCGGTCAAGCGGCGTCGCTGGGCACCTTGTCGGTGCCCCAGGGCTGGGCCGAGGCGGCGTCGTCGGTCACGCCGCTGCCGCTGGACGCCAACGCATTGCCGGGCAGCTACGGAGCCGTGTCGGCGCCCGGCACGGGCGTTTCCAAGCTGCCGCTGGGCGGCATGGTCGGGCGGGAGTCCGACGGCACGATGCAGCGAATCGGGTTCCGCACATCGCTGATCCCCCGTTCGCCCGTGGCGGGATAGCGAGCTCTAGACAAACCGATCCCCGGGCACCGGGTGCCCGGGGATCGGCGTTGCGTTACGGCGTCAGGCCCAGCTGGAGCCGACGGCGCTGTCGGTGCTGGCCATGTTGCTGCCGGCGCTTTGCACCTTCTGGCCGTGGGCGTTGGCCTGCTCGTAGATCACCTGGAAGTTACGACCCAACTGGGTGATGAACTCCTGGCAGGCCACCGAACCGGCGCCACCCCAAAAGTCACCGGCAGCCAGCACATCGCGCACGATGGCCTGGTGCTCGGCCTCCAACGACGCGGCCTGCGCACGAATCAACGCGCCGTGGGCATCCACATCGCCAAACTGATAATTGAT
>NZ_JCALCP010000013.1:0-107867 GCF_059812405.1 Mycobacterium sp. NGS57
ACCGCGCAGCTGCTGGACACCTACAGCCCCGAGCTGTATTGCATGATTCGCAACAACCACGACATCGAACCGGCGGCTGGTGCGGCCTTGGGCAGGCACAACGGCTACTCGCTGAACATGGACATCGAAGTGACGTCCGGGCTGGGGCTGCTCGCGAACCCGGTATCGCTGGGTGCCCTCGTCGCGCTCACCATGGGCCAGGGCGCCCTGGCCGGCCTGGTGGGCGGCGCCCCCAATCCCTATGTGTGGCCGGAGAACCTGCCCCGGATCAACGCCCACGGCGGACCGGGCGGCGCGCCGGGGTGCTGGCAGCCGATCACTCGTCATCTGTGGCCGGCGCCCGAGTTGGTGATGGACACCGGCAACAGCCTCGCGCCCTACAACCACCTCGACACCGGTTCGCCGTATGCGATCGAGTACGTCTGGGGCCGTCAGGTCGGCGACAACACGATCAACCCGTAAGTCACAAAGCGCGCCCGAAGGGATTCGAACCCCCAACCTTCTGATCCGTAGTCAGATGCTCTATCCGTTGAGCTACGGGCGCCTGTCTTCAGTTGTCTAGTTCCAAAGGACCCAGCGGAGGCGAGAGGATTTGAACCTCCGGTCCCCGGTAAGGGGGACAACTCATTAGCAGTGAGTCCCATTCGGCCGCTCTGGCACGCCTCCATCGGACTTCCTGAGGGTACCCGAACCCTTTCGGCTGTCCCCGAACCGCCGGAGGCATAGCGTACACAGCGCCGACATATGCTGTCGAAGTGACCGCCCGCCTGCGCCCCGAGCTGGTCGGTCTGCCCGTCTACGTGCCCGGCAAAACGGTCCCCGGTGCCATCAAACTGGCGAGCAACGAGACGGTGCTCGGCCCGCTGCCCAGCGTGCGCGAGGCCATCGACGGGGCCACCGACCGGATCAACCGCTACCCCGACAGCGCCTGCATTCAGCTCAAGGCGGCGCTGGCCAAGCACCTCGGCTCGGATTTCGCTCCCGAGCATGTCGCGGTCGGCTGTGGTTCGGTCAGCCTGTGCCAGCAGCTGGTTCAGATCACCGCGTCGGCGGGCGACGAGGTGGTGATGGGGTGGCACAGTTTCGAGCTCTACCCGCCACAGGTCCAGGTCGCCGGCGCGGTGGCCGTCAAGGTGCCGCTGCGCGACCACACCTACGACCTGTACGCGATGCTCGCCGCGATCACCGACCGCACCAGGCTGATCTTCGTCTGCAACCCCAACAATCCGACCTCCACGGTCGTCGATCCCGACGCGCTGGCGCGCTTCGTCGAGGCGGTGCCGCCGCACATCCTGATCGCCATCGACGAGGCCTACGTCGAATACATCCGCGACGGCATGCTGCCCGACAGCTTGGCGTTGGCCCGCGCCCGCGGCAATGTCGTTGTGCTGCGGACCTTTTCGAAGGCCTACGGGATGGCGGGCCTGCGCGTCGGCTACGCGGTCGGCCACCCCGACCTGATCACCGCGCTGGACCAGGTCTACGTGCCGTTCTCGGTGACCAGCATCTCGCAGATCGCCGCGATCGCCTCGCTGGAGGCGGCCGATGAGCTGCTGGCCCGCACCGACGCCGTCGTCGCCGAGCGCAATCGGGTCAGCGCCGGGCTGCGCGGCGCGGGGTATGACCTGCCGCCGTCGCAGGCCAACTTCGTGTGGCTGCCGCTGGGCCGCCGCACCCAGGACTTCGTCGCGCGGGCCGCCGAGGCGGGCGTCGTGGTCCGCCCGTTCGCGCCCGACGGGGTGCGGGTGACCGTCGGGGCGCCGGAGGAAAACGACGCCCTGCTGCGCTTCGCCCGCGAGTGGATAACGCAAACACAACCGAGGAGTGACCGATGACCCTGGCGCGCAAGAAGTTCACCGAGTTCAAGGAGCGCGCCGGCGGCGTCGACGATGGCGAGCTCGACGACTACTGGGCGACCCTGGAGCCCGCGACCATCGAGGGCATGCTCGGCGAGTGGAAGGGCGGCGAGTTCGTCACCGGCCACAAAATGAACGGGCAGCTGGAAAAGGCGGGCTGGTTCGGCAAGACCTTCAAGTCGGCCGCCGACGTGCAGCCGTTGGTCTGCCTGGACGCCGACGGGAACAAGTTCTCCAACAAGGAGATGGGCAAGGGCGAGGCCAGCCTGTGGCTGGAGGACTTCCGCGGTGAGGTCACCGCGACGATGGTCTACGACGGCCAGCCGGTGCACGACCACTTCAAGAAGATCGACGACGACGCGGTGATGGGCATCATGAACGGCAAGGGCGTCCGCGACAACGGCAAGTACTACTACTTCTATCTGGAGCGCGTCTAGCGCCCGGTCCGCATCACCGCTAGCCGGCCGGGAGGTCGACGTCGGCGTAGGACTCCACGTACCGTTCGTCCGCGGCCCCGACGTAGGTGCAAGTCCGAGATGATAAGTCAACCTCGTAGTGCACCACACCAGCCTGCCAGCACGCCTGGGTGAACTCGCCGTAGTCCGTCTCGCCGGCCTGGTCGGCACGCAGCGCAGCGATCAACGCTTCCCGGTTCCAAGGAGCGACGTCGGCGAAGCCGTCGACGATCGGACTGGCCTGACTGACGACGGGTCCGGCTTCGGTGAAGTACAGGCTGGTAGCCGCCGGGACCATGTGCTGGTAGCGGTGTACGCCGGCTCGGCGGAGTACCTCGGCGAGGTAAGGGAAGCCGCCTACCTGCGCCCGAATGGACACAGCCCGCTTATGGGCGACTTCAAGGTTCTCGGTCGCGCTACTCATCTTGTCCTCCCTCGGATCGCTTGACATCAAAATGCTATAGTGACAACACATTGTCAAGATCGGACGTCGTATGCCTGACGATTTGGCCCTGCTGATCGCCGATATCTACGAGGCCGCGGGTGCGCTTCGCAAGTCCGGTGAGGCGATTGCGGCCGCCGAAGGACAGACCCAGGCACGCTGGCAACTGCTCAGCGTGGTGTCCGAGGAGGCGCTCAGCGTGCCTCAGGCTGCCCGCCGGCTGGGTGTGTCCCGCCAAGCCGTACAACGCGTGGCGGACCTCTTGGTTGCCGGAAATTTGGCGCAGCTGCGGCCCAACCCCGACCATCGCACGTCGCCTCTGCTCGACCTGACCCCTCGGGGCCGCCAAACACTGGAGCGAATCGCCGCGCGTGCGCGCCCCTCCAGCGCAGCACTCAGTGCCGACCTTCAGCCCGCAGACATTGCGCTGATGCGCGCGCTCTTACAACGATTGATCGCCAATGTGCATCGGCTCGAGACCGCTACCGCGCCGGGTTGCGCCCGGTGAACGCGACCAGCTGCGCCAGTGCGCCGACATCCGGCGACACGTCGACCGGGTCGTCGAACCCGGCGCCGGCGCGCACTTCGGGCCGGAGGATCCGGCGCGCCAGGTCCAGCACGTATTCGGCCAGCGGTTCGGGGGCGTCGACCTCGTGTCCCACCGCGGTGGCGTAATCCCAGGCGTGGACCAGGAATTCGAACGACAGGATCCCGCACGCCGCTTTGGCGGGCATCTCGCTTTTGCCGAACGGCACGGTGCCGTCCAGGCCGTGGCGGTGCCATGCGTCCAGGGCCGGGCGGGCCGCGGCGACGATTTGGCGTTCCACCGAATCGCTCGCGTCGGGTTCGGGGATCTCCGCGCCGACCATGCCGCCGATCGCGGTGATCGAGTTCAGCAGGTGCGCGGTCAGCTGTGCCACGTCAAACTCCGCACACGGCGTCTGCCGTGTCATGTCGTCGGCGGCGATGGGGTGCAGGACTCGCTGCAGCACGCCCAGCGTGTCCTCGGCGCTGTGCAGCTCGTCGGTCGGTACGGAATGAGGTCCGGGTCGCAGATCACGCGGCATGTTTGCCACGCTACGGTCTCGCTATGGGCGAAACATACGAATCCGTCACCGTCGAGGTCAAAGACCAGGTCGCGCAAGTGACGCTGATCGGGCCGGGCAAGGGCAACGCGATGGGGCCCGCGTTCTGGGCGGAGATGCCGGAAGTGTTCGCGGCGCTCGACTCCGACCGTGAGGTGCGGGCCATCGTGCTCACCGGATCGGGCAAGAACTTCAGCTACGGCCTGGACCTGCCGGCCATGGGCGGATCGCTGACCGCGGTCATGACCGACGGCGCGTCGGCCCGCCCGCGCGCGGAGTTCCACGCCGAGGTCCGGCGCATGCAGGACGCCATCAGCGCCGTCGCCGACTGCCGCACCCCCACCATTGCCGCCGTGCAGGGCTGGTGCATCGGCGGCGGCGTCGACCTGATCTCCGCGGTGGACATCCGCTACGCCACCGCCGACGCCAAGTTCTCGGTGCGCGAGGTCAAGCTCGCGATCGTCGCCGACGTCGGCAGCCTGGCCCGCCTGCCGCTGATCCTGTCCGACGGGCACCTGCGCGAGTTGGCGCTGACGGGCAAGGACATCGACGCGGCCCGCGCCGAGAAGATCGGTTTGGTCAACGCCGTGTACGACGACGCCGAGGCCACGCTTGCCGCGGCGCACGCCACCGCCGCCGAGATCGCCGCCAACCCGCCGCTGACCGTCCACGGCGTCAAGGACGTCCTCGACCAGCAGCGCATCGCGGCGGTGTCGGCGAGCCTGCGCTACGTCGCGGCCTGGAACGCGGCCTTCCTGCCGTCCAAGGACCTGACCGAGGGCATCTCGGCGACGTTCGCCAAGCGTCCGCCGCAGTTCACCGGGGAGTAGCGCACTGCCACGTACCCTCGCTGGGGTGACTTCCGACGGCAGAATTCGCGTCCCGGCCGATCTGGACGCCGTCACCGCGATCGGCGACGAGGACCACTCCGCAATCGACGGCGCGGCCGTCGAACGGATCTGGCAGGCCGCGCGGCACTGGTACCGGGCCGGCTTCCACCCCGCGATCCAGCTGTGCCTGCGGCACCGCGGTCGCGTCGTGCTCAACCGGGCGATCGGGCACGGCTGGGGCAACGCCCCGACCGACGACCCGGAAGCCGAGCAGGTCCTTGTCACCACGGGCACGCCGTTCTGCGTGTACTCGGCGGCCAAGGGCATCACCGCGACCGTGGTGCACATGCTCGTCGAGCGCGGCGTCTTTTCCCTCGACGACCGGGTCTGCGAATACCTGCCCGGCTACACCAGTCACGGCAAGCACCGCACCACCATCCGGCACGTCCTGACGCACAGCGCGGGTGTGCCCTTCCCCACCGGGCCGGCGCCCGACCTCAAGCGCGCCGACGACCACGAGTACGCGCAGGAGCAGCTGGGCAAGCTGCGGCCGCTGTACCGGCCGGGGCTGGTGCACATCTACCACGCGCTGACGTGGGGTCCGCTGATGCGCGAAATCATCTACGCCGCCGCGGGCAAGGACATTCGCGAAATCCTGGCCGCCGAAATCCTCGAACCGCTGGACTTCCGATGGACCAACTTCGGGGTCGCCAAGCAGGACATCCCGCTGGTTGCGCCCAGCCACGCCACCGGCCGGCCGCTGCCGGCGCCGATCGCGGCGATCTTCCGCAAGGCGATCGGCGGAACCGTGCACGAGATCATCCCCTACACCAACACCGCGGACTTCCTGTCCACCGTCGTCCCCTCGTCCAACACCGTTTCGACCGCCGACGAGCTGTCCCGGTTCGCCGAAATGTGGCGGCGCGGTGGGGAACTCGATGGCGTGCGGATCCTCAGCGCCGAACGGATGTACGGGGCCGTGCAGGAATGCCGGCGGCTGCGGCCCGACTTCGCGGTGGGCCTGCAGCCGGCGCGCTGGGGCACCGGATACATGTTGGGCACGAAACGGTTCGGGCCCTTCGGGCGCAACGCGCCGGCGGCGTTCGGGAACCTCGGCCTGGCCAACATCGCGATCTGGGCCGACCCGGCGCGCGCGCTGGCCGCCGGCGTGATCAGCAGCGGCAAACCGGGCCGCGATCCCGAAATTCGCCGCTACACCGCGCTGATGGACACCGTCGCCGCCGAGATTCCGATCGGTTGAGGCCGCCCGGCGGTGGGAACACTGCCGGGATGGCTACGTATCGAGTGCTCAACCCGAAGGGCGACGTCGTCGCCACCAAAGACATCGACAGCGCCGACAAGGCGCACGCGTGGTTCGCCGACGACGCGGTCGAGGGCAACGAACTTGGCTGGCGCATGGAAGTCGAGCAAAACGGCGAATGGCACTTCTTCGACCACAGCGAGGGCGACCGAAGCTATTAAGGGCGATCAGGGTTTGCCTGCCGACGGGCCGGGCACCCAACAACGCATGGACTCTGACCGCTTCCGCAGACTCCTCGACGCGCCGAGGCCGTTCGCGTCGGTCTACTTCGACGATTCTCACGACACGCACGATGCCGAGGCGCAACTCGAACTCAAGTGGCGGGCGGTGAAAGAAGAACTGGAAAGCCAGGGTGCCGCGCAAACCGTCATCGACGGCATCGAGGACGCGGTGCTGAACCTGCGTCCGCCGATCGGTCAGAGCGGGCGCGCGGTGATCGCCGACGCCGAGGGCGTGGTGATCAACGAGCATTTGGCGCGGGCCACCCCGGCCACGGTCGTCCGGGTTTCCGAATTGCCCTATGTCGTACCAATTCTCGAGCAGAGTTTCGACCACCCCGACTACGTGCTGGTCGAGGTCGACCACAGCGGCGCCGATATCACCACCCACATCGGTGGCACGCTGCGGTCGGAAACCGTTGACGGCGGCGGCTACCCGGTGCACAAGGCGGCCAGCGCCGAGACGGCGGGATACGGCGACCCGCAACCGCGCACCGACGAGGCCGCCCGCAAGAACGTGCGCGCCGTCGCCGACCGCGTCGGCGAGCTCGCGGAGAACAAGGGCGACAAGGGCATCGACGTCGTCTTCGTCGTCGGCGAGGTGCGGTCGCGCTCGGACCTGCTTGCCGCGCTGCCCGAACGCCTGCGGGAACGCGCGGTCGCGCTCGACGTCGGGGCGCGGCACAGCGGTCACGACTTCTCCGAGGTCGCACAGGCCATCGAGGACGAGTTCGTCAAGCGCCAGCTGCGCACGATAGACGCTGTGGCCCAACGCTTTACCGCCGAGCTCGGCCGCGATTCCGGCCTGGCCGCCGAGGGGCTCGGGGCGGTCTGCTCGGCGCTGCGCCAGGGCGCGGTCGACACGCTGATCGTCGGCGACCTCGGCGATGCGACCGTCGTCGCCGACGAGGGTTTGACGACCCTGGCCCCCGACGCGAACGTGCTGTCCGAACAGGGCGCCGCCCCGGCCAGGACGCTGCGGGCCGACGAGGCGCTGCCGCTGTTCGCGATTTCGGTCGGAGCGTCGCTGCTGCACGCCGACGAGCGGATCGCGCCCGCCGACGGCGTCGGCGCGGTGTTGCGCTACGCGCCGAGCCTGCACTGATTCGGGACCGCACGCTGCGGTGGCGGAGGGATTTGAACCCCCGGACGGTTTTAGCCGTCTCTCGCTTTCAAGGCGAGTGCATTAGGCCGCTCTGCCACGCCACCGCTAGTAAGGGTAACGGCGCTGGGTAGCGTTGGCTTCATGCGTGCCATCGTCGCCGAATCCCCCGACCAACTGTCCTGGCAGGACGTGCCCGACGCCGCCGCCGGTCCCGGCGAGGTGCTGATCAAGGTGGCCGCCGCCGGCGTCAACCGCGCCGACGTGCTGCAGGCCGCCGGCAAGTACCCACCCCCGCCTGGGGCCAGCGACATCATCGGCATGGAGGTGTCGGGCGTCGTCGCCGAGGCGGGTTCAGATGTTACCGAATGGGCTGTGGGACAACAGGTTTGCGCCCTCCTGGCCGGTGGCGGCTACGCCGAATACGTGGCGGTGCCGGCCGGTCAGGTGATGCCCATACCCGGCGATGTGGAGGTCGTCGACGCCGCCGGACTGCCGGAAGTGGCGTGCACGGTGTGGTCGAACCTGGTGATGACCGCGCACCTGGGCAAGGGCCAGCTGCTGCTGATGCACGGCGGGGCCAGCGGCATCGGCACCCACGCCATCCAGGTCGCGCGGGCGCTGGGCGCGCGGGTGGCCGTCACCGCGGGGTCGGCGGAGAAGCTGGAGTTCTGCCGCCAGCTCGGCGCCGAGATCACCATCAACTACCGCGACGAGGACTTCGTGGCCCGGCTGCGGGACGAAACCGCTGGGGCAGACGTGATTTTCGACATCATGGGCGCCGCCTACCTGGACCGCAATCTCGACGCCCTCGCCAACGACGGGCAGCTGGTCATCATCGGCATGCAGGGCGGGGTCAAGGGCGAGCTCAACCTCGGCAAGCTGCTGATGAAGCGGGCCCGGGTCATCGGCACCACCCTGCGCGCGCGGCCGGTGAGCGGCCGCAACAGCAAGAGCGAGATCGTGCAGGCGGTGACGGCCGCGGTCTGGCCGATGATCGGCGAGGGCCGGGTCCGCCCGATCATCGGCGCGCGCCTGCCCATCCAAGAGGCGGCCGCGGCGCATCGGCAGCTGGTGTCGGGCGAGGTGACCGGAAAGGTCGTGCTGACGGTCTAGCCTGGGTCGCGAGCCGAACCTGGCTGCGACCTACGGGCCGGATTTTCGCAGTGCGGTTCGGCTCGCGGACCGACGATCAGCCCAGCGAGGCCAGCGCGCGCACCAGCTGGTCCACCTCGGCCGTCGTCGAATAATGCGCCAGCCCGACGGTGACGGCACCGCCCACGTCGTTGACGCCCAGCACGTCCAGCGCGCGGGAACTCTCGTTGGAGACGGCCAGAATCCCGTTGTCCGCCAGGCGCTGCACCACGCGCTCGGCGGGGACCTCCTGCAGGGCGAAGCTGACAACCGGTATCTGCGCTTCGGGGCGGCCGATGACCATCACCAACGGCAGCGACCGCAACGACACCATCAGGTAGTCGAAGACCCGATGGAGGTACGACGCGGCGGACTGGGTCGAGACCGAGAGGCGCTCGCGGCGGCTGCCGCGGGCGGACTCGTCGAGCGCGGCGAGGTACTCGATGCTGGCGACCAACCCGGCCAGCAGGCCGTACTGGTGCGCACCGACCTCCAGGCGGGCGGGTCCGGCGGCCTGCGGGTCGGTCGAGACCGCGCCGAACGTGTTGATCAGCGCCGGGTCGCGGAACACCATCGCACCGATCGGCGGGCCTCCCCACGCCAGCGCGTTCACCGCGACGACGTCGGCGTCGGTTTCCTTGACGTCGAGCAACCGGTAGGGCGCGGCGGCGGAATGGTCGACCACCACCAGCCCGCCGACCTCGTGCACCAGCTTGGTCATCGCCCGCAGATCGGTGACGGTACCGAGCGTCCCCGACGCCGAAGCGACGGCGACCAGCCGGGTCGACTTCCCGATCAGGCCCTCCCACTGCCACGTCGGCAGCTCGCCGGTCTCGATGTCGATCTCCGCCCACTTCACCTTGGCGCCGTAGCGGTGCGCCGCCCGCAGCCACGGGGCGATGTTGGCTTCGTCGTCGAGCCGGCTGACGATCACCTCGTAGCCAAGGCCGGCTCGCGAGGACGACGCCTCGGCCAGCGACGACAACAAGATGGCGCGATCGGCGCCCAGCACGACGCCCGCCGGGTCGGCGTTGAACAGGTCGGCCACCGCCTCGCGCGCCGCGTCCAGGATGGTGGCGCTGCGCCGCGCCGACGGGTGTGCGCCGACGGTGGTGGCGCTGGACCGACGGAACGCCGTAGACACGGTGGTCGCGACGGAATCGGGGATGAGCATCCCGGCCGGGGCGTCGAAGTGCACCCATCCGTCACCCAGCGACGGATGAAGTCCGCGCACCCGGGCGACGTCGTAAGCCATGCCAGCCACCTTAGAGCTTCCGCAATTCCGCGAAATTGTGACGGTAGCGGGTGCCCCCTAGGCATTCCAGCCGGGACGAGGCTTGGCGAGCCCGGGCCACCCGGGCAGCCATACTAGTCGAGTGGGGCTCTGGATCGGAACGCTGCTCGCACTGTTCTTGCTGATCGCGCCCGGTGTGATCGTCGCCCGGATCGGCCAGCTAACTTGGCCGGTCGCTATTGCGGTTGGCCCGGCGCTGACATACGGCGTGGTGGCGATGGCGATCATTCCCTTCGGCGCGCTCGGAATCCCTTGGAACGGTTGGACTGCGCTGGCCGCGCTTGTCGCGGTGAGTGTGGTGGCGATCGGTTTGCAGCTGGCACTCGCCCGCTACCGCGAGACCGCGGCCACCGAGGCCGAATCCCGCGGAATCGGCCGCGGGCCCGCGGTGCTGGTGGCCGCCGGCGTGCTGCTGGGCGTTGCGCTGGTCATGTGGGCGGCCTACCGCGGCCTGACCCATTGGGAGTCGGTGCCCAGCACCTGGGACGCGGTCTGGCATGCCAACGAGGTGCGCTACATCCTCGACACCGGCCAGGCGTCGTCCACCCACATGGGCGAGCTCCGCAACGTCGAGACGCATCAAACGCTGTATTACCCGTCGGTGTTCCACGCCCTGACGGCCGTTTACTGTCAGCTGACCGGGGCGGCGCCCACCACCGGCTACACCATCAATTCGCTGGCCGCGGCGGTGTGGCTTTTCCCGACCGGCGCCGCCACACTCACCTGGTTCCTGCTGCGACCGCTCGGCACGCAGTGGCGCGCGGCGAGCGTGGCAGCCACGGCGGCGGCGCTGTCGGCATCGTTCACGGCGGTGCCCTACGTCGAGTTCGGGGTCGCGGCGATGCCCAACCTGGCCGGCTACGGGGTCGCGGTTCCGACCTTCGTGCTGGTCGCCTCGACGCTGCGGCACCGCGACCGGATCCCGGCGGCGGTGCTGGCGCTGGTGGGTGTCTTCTCGGTGCACATCACCGGAGGTTTCGTCGTTCTTTTGTTCTTGTCGGCGTGGTGGCTGTTGGGCCTGTTGCGGCAACCGGTGCGGGGCCGGGTCGCGGATTTGGTGACGCTCGCCGGGGTCGTCGTCGCCGCCGGGTTGATCCTGCTGCCGCAATTCATCAGCGTCCGGCAACAGGAAGACGTCATCGCCGGACACTCTTTCCTGACCCACCGCACGAAGCCGCAGGGACTTTTCGACGCCGTCTTCCAGCATTCGCGCCATCTCAACGACTTCCCGGTCCAGTACGGGCTGATCGCGCTGGTGGCCCTGGGCGGGATCATCCTGCTGGCCAAGCGGATCTGGTGGCCGCTGGCGGTATGGCTGCTGCTGGTGGTGGTGGACGTCGACGCCGGCGCCCCGCTGGGCGGCCCGATCGGCGCGCTGGCCGGGGCATTCGGCGAGTTCTTCTACAAGGATCCGCGACGGATCTCGGCCGCCATCACGCTGGTGCTCGAACCGATGGCGGGCATCGCGTTGTTTGCGATCGTCACCGCGGGCGTGGCGCTCGCCAAAAGAGTGGCTGGTCGGTACAAACCGCGACCTGACCCGTTCTGGACCGCCGCCACGGCGGTCCTTCTGCTGGTGGCCACCGTGCTCATCGGCCGGCACTACCTGTACCGGCACCTGGTGCTGTTCGGCGACAAGTACGACTCGGTGATCGTCGACCAGCGCGACCTGATGGCGATGGCCTACCTCGCCACGCTGCCCGACGCGCGCGACACCGTGATCGGCAACTCGAACGTCGACGGCACCGCCTGGATGTACGCCGTGGCCAATCTGCATCCGCTGTGGACGCACTACGACTTTCCGCAGCAGACCGGCCCGGGCTACTACCGCTACATCTTCTGGACCTCGGCGCGCAAAGGCGAATCCGATCCGAAGGTGGTCGAGGCGATTAAGGCGCTCGATATCAGGTACATCTTGACCAGCACGCCGAACGTGAGGGGGTTCGCCACCCCGGACGGGCTAGTGTCTCTGGATAAATCGACGTCGTGGGCGCTGATCTACGACAACGGTGGGGCCAGGATTTACGAATGGCGCGGCACCGCCCCGGCCACCCACCCCTAGGTCGCAAGAGGATGGTGAATGGAATGACCAGCGGCAACGACGGCCCGGACGCCGACGGCATCGAGGTCATCGGCGGCGTCGACCCGCGGATCATGGCGCTTCGCGCCATGGACGACGAGGGCGGAGACGACGACGAGCGCTCGCTGACCGACCTGGTCGAACAGCCCGCCAAGGTGATGCGGATCGGCACCATGATCAAACAGCTCCTCGAGGAGGTCCGCGCGGCACCGCTGGACGAGGCCAGCCGCAACCGGCTGCGCGAGATCCACGCCACCAGCATCCGTGAGCTCGAAGACGGCCTGGCGCCCGAGTTGCGCGAGGAACTGGATCGGCTGACGCTGCCGTTCAACGAGGGCGCCGCGCCGTCGGACGCCGAATTGCGCATCGCCCAGGCGCAATTGGTCGGTTGGCTGGAAGGACTGTTCCACGGCATCCAGACCGCGCTGTTCGCCCAACAGATGGCCGCCCGGGCGCAGCTGGAGCAGATGCGTCAGGGCGCGCTGCCCCCGGGCATCAGCCGGGGCCACGGGCCGGGCTCGGGCACCGGGCAGTACCTGTAAGCAGGTGACGGTGCCGGGTCCAGGTCCGCATATCGAGACGCGCGACGCGTGGGTGGAATTTCCCATCTTCGATGCCAAGTCGCGGTCGTTGAAGAAGGCTTTCCTGGGCAAGGCGGGCGGCACGATCGGCCGCAACAACTCCAACGTCGTGGTCATCGAGGCGTTGCGCGACATCACGATGTCGCTGGAGCTGGGCGACCGCGTCGGCCTGGTCGGGCACAACGGCGCCGGAAAATCGACACTGCTGCGGCTACTTTCGGGCATCTACGAACCCACCCGCGGCTGGGCCAAGGTCACCGGCCGGGTCGCGCCCGTCTTCGATCTCGGCGTCGGCATGGACCCCGAGATCTCCGGCTACGAGAACATCATCATCCGCGGCCTGTTCCTCGGGCAGACCCGAAAGCAGATGTTGTCCAAAGTCGACGAGATCGCCGAGTTCACCGAGCTGGGTGACTACCTGTCGATGCCGCTGCGCACCTACTCCACCGGGATGCGGGTCCGCCTGGCGATGGGCGTGGTCACCAGCATCGACCCCGAGATCCTGCTGCTCGACGAGGGCATCGGCGCGGTGGACGCCGACTTCTTGAAGAAGGCGCAGTCGCGGTTGCAGAGCCTTGTGGAACGATCCGGAATCCTGGTGTTCGCCAGCCATTCCAACGAATTCTTGGCCCGGCTGTGCAAGACCGCGATGTGGATCGACCACGGCGTCATCCGCATGACCGGGGGCATCGAGGACGTGGTGCGCGCGTACGAGGGCGAGGACGCGGCCCGGCACGTGCGCGAGGTGCTGGCCGAGACCGCCGGACAGCCATGACCGAGACCGTCTTCGCCGTCGTGGTGACCCACCGGCGCCCCGACGAGCTGGCCAAGTCGCTCGACGTGCTGAGCACCCAGACCCGGCTGCCCGACCACCTGATCGTGGTCGACAACGACGGATCATCGGGCGACGGCCGCGTCCGCGAACTGGTTGCCGGGCAACCGATTCCGACGACCTACCTGGGCTCGCGCCGCAACCTCGGCGGGGCGGGCGGTTTCGCGCTGGGCATGTTGCACGCGCTGGCCCAGGGCGCCGACTGGGTGTGGCTCGCCGACGACGACGGGCGGCCCCAGGACTCCCGCGTGCTGGCGACGCTGCTGGGCTGCGCCGAGAAGTACGGCCTGGCCGAGGTGTCGCCGATGGTGTGCAACATGAACGACCCCCAGCGGCTGGCGTTTCCGCTGCGGCGCGGGCTGGTATGGCGCAGGCGCGCAAGCGAATTGCGCACCGAGCCCGGGCAGGAACTGCTGCGCGGGATCGCGTCGCTGTTCAACGGCGCGCTGTTCAAGGCGTCGACGCTGGACGCGATCGGCGTGCCGGACCTGCGGCTGTTCATCCGCGGCGACGAAGTCGAGATGCACCGCCGCCTGGTGCGCTCCGGCCTGCCGTTCGGAACCTGCCTGGACGCGATCTATCTGCACCCGTGCGGATCCGACGAATTCCGGCCGATCCTGGGCGGCCGGATGCACACCCAGTACCCCGACGACCACGCCAAGCGGTTCTTCACCTACCGCAACCGCGGGTATCTGCTGTCGCAGCCGGGCCTGCGCAAGCTGCTGGCCCAGGAATGGCTTCGGTTCGGCTGGTTCTTCCTGGTGACCCGCCGCGACCCGGCGGGCCTCGTGGAGTGGATTCGGTTGCGCCGCTTGGGGCGTCGTGAGCGGTTCGGGAAGCCTGGAGGACGCGCATGACGTTCATCGACGCGGCGGCACAGTCGCGGACGCTGGCCCGCGCCCGCGGCGATCTGGCCGCCGGATTCCGCCGCCACGAGCTGTGGCTGCACCTGGGCTGGCAGGACATCAAGCAGCGCTACCGCCGTTCGGTTCTCGGGCCGTTCTGGATCACCATCGCGACCGGCACCACCGCCGTCGCGATGGGCGGCCTGTATTCCAAGCTGTTCCACCTCGAGCTGGCGGTGCACCTCCCGTACGTGACGCTCGGGCTGATCATCTGGAACCTGATCAACGCGTCGATCCTGGAGGGCGCGGACGTGTTCGTCGCCAACGAGGGACTGATCAAGCAGTTGCCGACGCCGCTCTCGGTGCACGTCTACCGGCTGGTGTGGCGGCAGATGATCCTGTTCGCGCACAACATCGTCATCTACGGCGTCGTCGCGATCATCTATCCCAAGCCGTGGTCGTGGGCCGATCTCTCGGTCCTGCCGGCGCTGGTGCTGATCGTGGCCAATTGCATCTGGGTGTCCCTGTGTTTCGGCATCCTGGCCACCCGCTACCGCGACATCGGGCCGCTGCTGTTTTCGGTCGTGCAGCTGCTGTTCTTCATGACGCCGATCATCTGGAACGACGACACCCTGCGGCAACAGGGTGCCGGACGCTGGTCGAGCATCGTCGAGCTCAACCCGCTGCTGCATTACCTCGACATCGTCCGGGCTCCGCTGCTGGGCTCGCATCAGGAACTGCGGCACTGGGTGGTGGTCCTGGTGCTGACCGTCGTCGGCTGGGTGCTGGCGGCGTTCGCGATGCGCCAATATCGCGCCCGCGTGCCGTACTGGGTTTGAGTCCGGGGCCGCCAAGAATTCTTCAAGGGGCCGTCGAGGCGCCTTTCCGACGCTGGGTCGCATCAACACGACCAGGCTCGGGCGGGAGCACCGGATAATGAGTTGGCGGCCCGGCGCTGGGCATAGCCGGGGACGTTGGGAGTGAATCCTGGGCCTTGGTTGTGAAGGCTGGGCGGAGCTTTCGGCCGCCGATGCCGCCCTACGCTCACAACCAGGTGCGTGGGTTCACACTCGAGGTCGTCAGGTCACACCCGGCGCACACCGGGGATAAATCCGCGGCCGTTGTGGGTATGCACGTGTGCAACAACAAATACTGCAGGCCGCGTAGGGTGGCGGCCGTCTGGCGGTGGTGCAACACTGTAGCGCTACGGCCAGCAGCGACGGCAGACAGGAATCGGGTCGACGACGTGAGAAAAAAAGCCCAATCGGCGGCGGACGCGGCGCGGGAGAATCTCGCCGCGGAGCTGGACCGGCTGAAGCAGCGCCGCGACCGCCTGGAAGTCGAGGTCAAAAACGACCGCGGCATGATCGGTGATCACGGCGACGCCGCCGAGGCGATCCAACGCGCCGACGAACTCGTCGTTCTCGGCGACCGGATCAACGAGCTGGACCGGCGGCTGCGGAGCGGGCCCTCAGCCTCGGACGACGGGGAAACGCTGCCCGGCGGCACCGAGGTGACGCTGCGGTTCCCCGACGGCGAGGTCGTCACGATGCACGTGATCTCCATCGTCGAGGAGACTCCGATCGGCCGCGAGGCCGAGACGTTGACCGCGCGCAGCCCGTTGGGCCAGGCCCTGGCGGGGCACAAAGCCGGCGACACGGTGACCTACTCGACGCCGCAAGGGGAGAACCAGGTCGAGCTGATCTCGGTCAAGCTGCCCAAATAGCTCGCCCATGTCTGCAGCCGCGCCGCCGCGCCCACAGCTGAGTCTGACGACGCAGGTGTGGCGCTTCGTCGTCACCGGTGGCCTGGCCGGTATCGTCGACTTCGGCCTCTACCTGGTGCTGCACGGGCTGGGCCTGCCCTGGGACCCCGCCAAGATGCTCAGCTGGTGCGCCGGCACCATCACCGCCTACCTGATCAACCGTCGCTGGACGTTTCAGGCGGCGCCCAGTACGGCACGGTTCGTCGCCGTCATGGTGCTGTACGGCATCACCTTCGCGGTGCAGGTGGGCCTCAATCACTTGTGCCTGGCCTTGCTGCACTACCGGGGGTGGGCGGTGCCCGTCGCGTTCGTGATCGCGCAGGGCACCGCGACGGTGATCAACTTCGTCGTGCAGCGAGTCGTGATCTTCCGCATCCGCTGAGCCCTGCGCGCAGGCGGTACCCTCTTTGTCGATGTTCACCACCAAACGGCTCACCGGCTGGGGCCGCACCGCGCCCTCCGTGGCGACGGTGCTTTCGACCCGCGACCCGGACGAAATCGCCAAGGCGGTCGCGGACGCCGGCGACCGCGGCGTGATCGCGCGCGGGCTGGGCCGCTCCTACGGCGACAACGCGCAAAACGGCGGCGGGCTGGTCATCGACATGACGGCGCTCGACCGCATCCACTCGATCAGCGCCGACACCCGGCTGGTCGATGTCGACGCCGGGGTCAACCTCGACCAATTGATGAAGGCGGCGCTGCCGTTCGGGCTGTGGGTGCCGGTGTTGCCGGGAACCCGGCAGGTCACGATCGGCGGGGCGATCGCCTGCGACATCCACGGCAAGAATCATCACAGCGCCGGCAGCTTCGGCGACCACGTGCGCGGCATGGACCTGCTGACCGCCGACGGCGAGATCCGCCGCCTGACTCCCCACGGCGACGATTCCGAACTGTTCTGGGCCACGGTCGGGGGCAACGGCCTGACCGGCATCATCCTGCGCGCGATCGTCGAGATGACGCCGACGGAGACGGCGTATTTCATCGCCGACGGCGACGTCACCGGCAGCCTCGACGAAACGATCGCGTTTCACAGCGACGGCAGCGAGGCCGACTACACCTATTCCAGCGCCTGGTTCGACGCGATCAGCGCGCCGCCCAGATTGGGGCGCGCGGCCATTTCGCGCGGCTCGCTGGCCAGGCTGGATCAGCTGCCCAAGAAGCTACAGCGCAACCCGCTGAAATTCGAGGCGCCACAACTTCTTACGCTGCCCGACATTTTCCCGAACGGGCTGGCGAACAAGTACACGTTCATGCCGATCGGCGAACTGTGGTTCCGCAAATCGGGAACCTACCGCGGCAAGATCCAGAATTTGACGCAGTTCTACCATCCGCTGGACATGTTCGGCGAATGGAACCGCGCCTACGGCCCGGCAGGCTTCGGTCAGTATCAGTTCGTGGTGCCCACCACCGCCGTCGAGGAATTCAAGGGCATCATCCACGACATCCAGAAATCGGGACACTACTCGTTTCTCAATGTGTTCAAGCTGTTCGGCCCGGGCAACCAAGCGCCGCTGAGCTTTCCGATTCCGGGCTGGAACGTCTGCGTCGACTTTCCCGTCAAGCCCGGGCTCAACGAGTTCCTCAACGAACTCGATCGCCGCGTGCTGGAATTCGGTGGGCGGGTCTACACCGCCAAGGATTCCCGCGTCAGCGCCGAAACCTTCCACGCCATGTATCCGCGCATAGACGACTGGATTGCGGTGCGCCGCAAGGTCGATCCCACCGGGGTGTTCGTTTCCGACATGGCCCGACGTTTGGAGCTGCTGTAATGGTGCTGGACGCCGTGGGAAACCCCCAGACAATCCTGCTGCTCGGTGGTACCTCCGAGATCGGGCTCGCCATCTGCGAGCGCTATCTGCAGAACGCCCACGCCCGAATCATCCTGGCGGCCATGCCCGACGACCCGGGCCGCGACGACGCCGTGGCCCAGATGAAGGCCGCGGGCGCCAGGTCGGTGGAGCTGATCGATTTCGAGGCCACCGCCCCCGACACTCACCCCAAAATGATCGACGCGGCCTTCGCCAACGGCGATGTCGATGTGGCCATCGTGGCCTTCGGCATACTCGGGGACGCAGAGGAGCTGTGGCAAAACCAGCACAAGGCGGTCCTCGCCGCCGAAATCAACTACACGGCAGCCGTTTCGGTGGGCGTGCTGCTCGCCGAGAAGATGCGCGCCCAGGGCTTCGGCCAGATCATCGCGATGAGCACGGTCGCCGGCGAGCGGGTGCGGCGGTCCAACTTCGTCTACGGCTCCACCAAGGCCGGCCTGGACGGCTTCTACCTGGGTCTCTCGGAGGCGTTGCGCGACTACGGCGTTCGCGTCCTCGTGATCCGGCCGGGCCAGGTGCGGACCCGGATGAGCGCGCACATCAAGGAAGCCCCGCTGACCGTCGACAAGGAGTACGTCGCCAACCTCGCGGTGACCTCGGCCGTAAAAGGTAAGGAATTGGTTTGGGCGCCAGCAGCATTCCGTTACGTGATGATGGTGTTGCGACACATCCCGCGGGGCATCTTCCGCAAGCTGCCAATCTGAGCATGCGCAACGCGCTGGCCACCCTGGGCCAGATGGCTGTGGCGGTCGTCGTCGCGGTGATCGTCGCGGCGGTGTCGCTGATCGCCATCTCCCGCGTGCAATGGCCGGCCTTCCCGTCGTCGAACCAACTGCACGCGCTGACCACCGTCGGGCAGGTCGGCTGCCTGGCCGGGCTGCTCGCCGTGGGCTGGTTGTGGCGGCGTGGGTCCCGGCTGCCGGCCCAGCTGGGCGGGCTGGTGTTCGTCTCCGCGTTCACCGTCGTGACATTGGGCATGCCGCTGGGGGCCACCCGGCTGTACCTGTTCGGCATCTCCGTCGACCAGCAGTTCCGCACCGAATACCTGACCCGGCTCACCGACAGCCCGGCCCTGCACGACATGACCTATATCGGGCTGCCGTCGTTCTACCCTCCGGGCTGGTTCTGGATCGGCGGGCGCATCGCGGCGCTGACGGGAACGCCGGCCTGGGAGATGTACAAGCCGTGGGCGATCACGTCGATCACGATCGCGGTCGCCGTCGCGCTGGTGCTGTGGGCGCGGATGATCCGCTTCGAGTACGCGGTCGTCGTCACCGCCGCGACCACCGCGGTGACGCTCGCCTACAGCTCGCCGGAGCCCTACTCCGCGATGATCACCATGCTGCTGCCGCCGGTGCTGGTGCTGGCCTGGTCGGGCCTGCGCGCCGGCGGGCGGGGCGGTTGGGCCGCGGTGATCGGCGCGGGGTTGTTCCTCGGGTTCACGGCCACCTGGTACACGCTGCTGCTGGCCTTCAGCGCGTTCACGATCGCGCTGATGGCGCTGGCCCTGGCCGCCGCGCGCTGGCGGCAACACGGCGTCAAAGCCGCGCTGGATCCGCTGCGCAGGCTCGCCGTCATCGCCGTCATCACGGCGGCCATCGGGATCACCACCTGGCTGCCGTTCGCGCTGCGCGTGGCGACCAGCCCGGTCAGCAACAGCGGCAGCGCCTTCCACTACCTGCCCGCCGACGGAGCCGAGCTGACCTTCCCGATGCTGCAGTTTTCGCTGCTCGGCGCGTTCTGCATGGTGGGCACGCTGTGGCTGGTCGTGAGAGCCCGTTCGTCGGTGCGGGCGGGCGCGCTGGCGATCGGCGTGCTGGCCGTCTACCTGTGGTCGCTGCTGTCGATGCTGACCACGCTGGCGCGCACCACGCTGCTGTCGTTTCGGCTGCAGCCGACGCTGAGCGTGCTGCTGGTCGCCGCCGGCGCGTTCGGGGTTCTCGAGGCGGCGCTGGCGCTCAGGCATCGCAGCCGCGCGGTCGTCCCGGTGGCCGGCGCCATCGGCCTGGCCGCCGCCATCGCGTTCAGCCAGGACATCCCCGACGTGCTGCGCCCGGACCTGACCATCGCCTACACCGACACCGACGGCCACGGTCAGCGCGGCGACCGGCGCCCGCCCAGTTCCGAGAAGTTCTACTCCGACATCGACGCCGCCATCCGCAAGACCACCGGCAAACCGCGGGACCGGATCGTGGTGATGACCGCCGACTACAGCTTCCTGTCCTACTACCCCTACTGGGGCTTTCAGGGCCTGACGTCGCACTACGCCAACCCGCTGGCGCAGTTCGACCTGCGGGCCGCACAGATCGAGAAGTGGTCCAAGCTCAAGACCGCCGATGAGTTCATCCACGCGCTGGACACCTCGCCGTGGCCGCCGCCGACGGTGTTCCTCATGCGCCGCGGCGCAAACGGCAACTACACGTTGCGGTTGGCCCAGGACGTGTACCCCAACCAGCCCAACGTGCGCCGCTACACCGTCGACCTGCCGGCGGCCCTGTTCGCCGATCCGCGTTTCGTCGTCGACACCGTCGGTCCGTTCGTGCTGGCCATCCGCAAGCCGGCGGCCCGACCGTGACGAGCAGCTGATGGCCACCGAAACCTCGGCTGACTTGGCCGAAGAACTACCATCTACCCCCGTGGACGACGCGGGAGGAAACCACCGGATCGCCCGGGTGGTCGCTACCGTCGCCGGCCTCCTCGGGGCGCTGCTCGCGATCGCCACCCCGCTGCTGCCGGTCAACCAGACCACCGCCCAGCTGAACTGGCCGCAAAACGGGACGTTCGGGAGCGTCGAGGCGCCGCTGATCGGCTACGTGGCCACCGACCTGAACATCACCGTGCCCTGCCAGGCCGCCGCCGGGCTGGCGGGCCCGGGCAACGCCGGCAAGACGGTGCTGCTGTCCACGGTGCCCAAGCAGGCCCCCAAGGCCGTCGACCGCGGGCTGCTCATCCAGCGCGCCAACGACGAGCTGGTGCTGGTGGTCCGCAACGTCCCGGTGGTGACGGCCCCACTGAGCCAGGTGCTCGGGCCGGCCTGCCGGCGGTTGACGTTCACCGCGCACGCCGACCGCGTCGTCGCCGAATTCGTCGGCCTGACCCAGGGCCCCAACGCCGAGCACCCCGGTGCGCCGCTGCGCGGGGAGAAGAGCGGCTACGACTTCCGGCCCCAGATCGTCGGCGTGTTCACCGATCTCGCCGGACCGGCCCCGCCGGGGCTGAGCTTCTCGGCGACCGTCGACACCCGCTACAGCAGCAGCCCCACCCAGCTGAAGATGGCCGCGATGATCCTCGGGGTGGTGCTGACCGTGGCCGCGCTGGTCGCGCTGCACGTCCTCGACACCGCCGACGGCACCCGGCACCGCCGCTTCCTGCCGGCGCGGTGGTGGTCGATCGGCGGCCTGGACGCCCTCGTCATCGCCGTGCTGGTGTGGTGGCACTTCGTCGGCGCCAACACCTCCGACGACGGCTACATCCTGACCATGGCCCGGGTGTCCGAGCACGCCGGCTACATGGCCAACTACTACCGGTGGTTCGGTACCCCCGAGGCCCCGTTCGGCTGGTACTACGACCTGCTGGCGCTGTGGGCCCACGTCAGCACCACCAGCATCTGGATGCGCCTGCCCACGCTGGCCATGGCGCTGACCTGCTGGTGGGTGATCAGCCGGGAAGTCATGCCGCGGCTGGGGCACGCCGTCAAACGGAACCGGGCCGCGGCCTGGACGGCGGCGGGCATGTTCCTGGCCGTGTGGCTGCCGCTGGACAACGGCCTGCGTCCCGAGCCGATCATCGCCCTGGGCATCCTGCTGACCTGGTGCTCGGTGGAACGCGCGGTGGCCACCAGCCGGCTGCTGCCGGTGGCGATCGCGTGCATCATCGGCGCGCTGACCCTGTTCTCCGGGCCGACCGGGATCGCGTCGATCGGCGCGCTGCTGGTCGCGATCGGGCCGCTGCGCACGATCCTGCACCGCCGGTCCACCAGGTTCGGCGCGCTGCCGCTGGTGGCGCCGCTGGTGGCCGCCGTGACCGTCGCCGCCATCCTGATCTTCCGCGACCAGACCCTGACCGGCGAATTGCAGGCGACCGCACTCAAGCGCGCCGTCGGGCCCAGCCTGAGCTGGTTCGACGAACACACCCGCTACGAGCGGCTGTTCATGGCCAGCCCCGACGGCTCGGTCGCTCGCCGCTTCGCGGTGCTGGCGCTGGTTTTGGCGCTGGGCATCACGGTCGCAATGTCGTTGCGCAAGGGCCGAATTCCGGGCACGGCCGGCGGTCCGAGCCGCCGCATCGTCGGGATCACCATCATCTCGTTCGCCGCGATGATGTTCACCCCCACCAAATGGACCCATCACTTCGGTGTGTTCGCCGGGCTGGCCGGGCCGCTGGGCGCGCTGGCCGCGGTCGCGGTGACCTCCGTGGCGATGCGGTCGCGACGCAACCGCACGGTGTTCGCGGCCGTGGTCCTGTTCCTGGTGGCGCTGTCGTTCGCCAGCGTCAACGGCTGGTGGTATGTCTCCAATTTCGGTGTGCCATGGTCGAATTCGTTCCCAGCATGGCATTACGCATTCGCCACCGCGCTGCTCGTGCTGACCCTGCTGGTGCTACTGCTGGCCGCCTGGTTCCACTTCGTCGCTCCGGACAACGGGCCACCGAAAACCCGCTACGGGGCCCGCGCGGCCGGAATCGTCCAGTCGCCGTTGGCAATTGCGACGTGGGTGCTGGTGGTGTTCGAGGTTGCGTCGCTGACACTGGCGATGACCGCGCAGTACCCCGCGTGGTCGGTGGGCCGTTCCAACCTCGAGGCGTTGACGGGCAAGTCCTGCGGCCTGGCCGAGGACGTGCTGGTGGAGCCCGACCCCACCGCCGGCATGCTCACGCCGATGGGCGCCCCCGTCGCGGACGCGCTGGGGGCGGGTCTGTCGGAAGCCTTCACGCCCAACGGCATCCCCGCCGACGTCCGCGCCGACCCGGTGATGGAGCGCCCGGGCGACCGCAGTTTCATCAACGACGACAAGCTGACCACCGGCGCCGAGGCCGGCACCGAGGGCGGCACCAACCCGGCACCGGGAATCAACGGCTCGGCGGCCCAATTGCCCTACAGCCTGGATCCCGCCCGCACGCCCGTGCTGGGCAGCTGGCGCCCGGGCATCCAGGTGCCCGCCCGGCTGCGGTCGGGGTGGTACCGGCTGCCGGCCCGGGACGCGGCGCGGCCGCTGCTGGTGGTCAGCGCGGCCGGCCGCTTCGACCCCCGGGAGGTCCAGGTGCAGTGGGCCACCGACGACCAGGCGGCAGGCGGCCATCCCGGCGGTTCGTTCCAATTCGCCGACGTCGGCGCCTCCCCGGCCTGGCGCAACCTGCGGTTGCCGCTGTCGGCCATCCCGGCCGATGCCACCCAGGTCCGCCTCGTCGCCGACGACGAAGACCTGGCCCCGCAACACTGGATCGCGCTGACGCCGCCGCGGATTCCGCAACTGCGCACGCTGCAGGACGTGGTGGGGTCGAAGGACCCGGTGTTCTTGGACTGGCTGGTCGGCCTGGCGTTCCCCTGCCAGCGGCCGTTCGGCCATCAGAACGGCGTCGACGAGGCCCCGAAGTGGCGCATCCTGCCCGACCGGTTCGGCGCCGAGGCCAACTCACCGGTGATGGACAACCTCGGCGGCGGCCCGCTGGGCGTCACCGAGTTGCTGGTGAAGGCGACGACCATGGCCACCTATCTCAAGGACGACTGGTCGCGTGACTGGGGATCGCTGCAACGGTTGACGCCCTACTACCCCAACGCGCAGCCCGCCCAGCTGCAGCTGGGCACGGCCACGCGCAGCGGCCTGTGGGGCCCGGCGCCGCTGCGCAAGACTTAGCGTCTAGTGCCTCCGCCAACCAGCTTCAGTCGCGAGTGTCGACGGATCGCGGATACCGAAGTCGCCGACCCGCAACGTTATTGGGAAGAAGATGAACCCGAACTCGGGTAGCCCTTCGCCGTCGTCGGGAACCAGGGTGATGAAATCAAACGATTCGGTCTGGTCACCCGTTCGATGGGCCGTTGTCGCCGAGGCGGATGAACTCAAGATCCATCGTCCCCGCAGAACGCCGACCGTCAAATCGCCTTCTTCGATCAGCCGGAAGGTTTGGTCGTCGCGCAGTTCCAGCTGATAAGTCCGGTGCGTCGTGTCCGCACCGATACCGATACTCGGCGCGGGCGGGGATGCGGAGTATGTGCCGATCCATGCGAAGCCATTGTCGACTGGCATGAAACCGGACTCTACAACGTTGAGCCGGACTAAAACCCGCGAGATTCGACGCAAAAGGCAATCGCCGGATACGTCGCCACGAACGCCACAAAGAAGGTGTTGAGCCCCATGACGACGGCGTTGACGAAGTGAAATGCGATGCCGACGCACAGCAGGCTCGCCGCAATCGGGGGCGGCGCGACCAGAACGATCGGAGACATGCTCTCCCACAAGATGATCAGCCAGCTGACTGCAATGGAGGTGTGCCGTCGCGCCGCCAGGAACGCCGAAATCCGCTGCTGCCCGTACATCGAAGTCTGAGCTATCGCGACGAGGAAGCTGCCGTCTCGCCACCCTCGCGCGGAGAGCTTGGCGACACCGGCGACGAAGTATGAGAGGCACGCTTGCAGGGCGACGAACCACAGGTAGATGCGTGACGCACCGGCGGCGATCGGCAGGGTCACCAGGGCGAGGCCACCGACGAGTATCCACAGCATCTGATCGGCACCGTCCAGGCCATAACTACTGTGCAGCAACACCAGAAGCGACGTCAGCGCTAAGGGGACCGTCAGCACAGGGCTCACCGCGAACGGGCCGGGTAGAACCAACACCGCGACGGCGAAGGCAGCACGCACCGCCAACACCGCGAGCACGCTCGGATAGCGCACGGCCACATCCAGACTGGCACCGAGGAGACCACTCGCGAGCCGCCGGTGTCGAAGCCGAGTGATGGACCAGGACATCAAACCCGCATCATCCAGCGACTGTGGTCGACATAGGAACTCCAGACTGCAGATGAGCAGGCCGAGCGCGGTCATCTTGGCGACAACGAGTAAGGCGGTGTGCGCGTCGGAGAAGACGTTCACAGTCGGTGAAACCCCGAAACGTAGACGATTCGCTTGTCCTCAGTATCGGCGCTGGCACTGGCGCGCATCATAAGAAACCGGGTGAAGTGCGGTGGGGTTGTCCGTGGTAGGCGCGAGATGTAGTTAAGCAGTGTGAGGTAAGGAACCGACACCGCGATGCCTTTGTCATCCGCCGCGAGGTGCACGTTCATCTGTTGCTCGACATCGAAAAGCGCTTTGCGCAAACGCTTGTCGGGGTTCCACGCCAGATTGAACCAACGGCGCCGGCCGTTGATTCTCACCTCGGTCCATTCACTCAGGGTTCCGTCTCCATATTTGTCTTGGTAGAGAAAGTGGCAATCGTGGCGTGCGGGTATCGGGGCGAAGAACTGCCAATTCGGGACGAGCAGCAGCTGATCGTGTCGCCGGATCACCTTGCTCGAACGGGGAAGGTAGACGAGAACCGACGCCAACAGCCACACCGCGAAAACCGTGGCGATCGCGATCTGCATTGTCCGGTAACGGCTCCTGGAAAACCGGTCGATCGGGGACTATTGGCTCCGGCCGCGGAGTCGGGTGCGCAGCAGGCGTCGTCGCACCTCTAGCAACTGGTCGATCGACGCCGAATCATCGAACCCCGCGAGTTCGTCCTCCGAGAGTCGGTCGATCTGATCATCGACCCTCATCGCCGCAACCGTCACCACTACTGTGATCCCGACGGCGCCCGCGACCAAACCCGCCGCCAAAGCCACGCCCCACCAGGTGGTGGCTTCGCAGACCGCTGCCTCGACCATGCGGTCGGCGGGTGCGGCTGCGAGCAACGTTCTTTCGGCATCGGTCAAAGGCGGCGCAATCTGCACCACAACCCCGTCGAGCTCCAGGTCGCTATCGGGTTGATAGTACTCAGCGAGGGCGCAACCGTCTGGGGAAAGCCGGCCGCCCGTGTAGGCCAACGCCGTCCCCACCAGTTCCGCGCCCTCGGGAAGGAACAACCCGCGGTTGAGAACTTCGCCGCCGTGCAGGAAGTGCGCGAACACCGGCGCTGCGGCCATCGCCTCGGCGATGGCCTGGCTTGCCGCATGCGAGGGTTCCTCGGACACCTGGTGGCCGTAGCGTGAGCGCAGTTGATCGGCACTGTTCTCATCGCCGCGGGCCGCGGCCCGCACCGCGTCGAGCACCGCGGATCCGCGCCGGGCGATGAAGACGAGCAGCGACCCCGGGAACCCGATCGCGGATTGCGAGCCGTCGATCACCTCGAGCGGCGTCGTCCGCATCGGCCGTGCCCGGGCCTCGGCGGTGACGATGGCGTACGGCCCGTCGAGATTCTCCTCAGGCATGCGACCTCGCTCTCGTATCGAGTGCAGCGCGCGGCAGTGTGCATCACCGTATACCAGGAGAAACGCGTTGAGCCAGGGCTGAAATGAATCACTTTTCGGCGCTTTACTTCCGGGTCCGTTTGGGAGAACAGCGGACGACCGGCCTCTGCGCAAGACGTAGTCGCGTCAGCCTCCCGGTGGCTCGGGACAGAAGAACAGGCCGCAATTTCCCGGCGGCTTGCGGATTGGCGCGGGCGGGTCAGGGCCGTCCCAAATGGTGTTCCACCGGCCGCCGACGTTGCCCTTCGGGCCGCCCACGAGCAGGTACCAGGTGTGGCAGGCGCCCATGTCCCACCGGATGTCGGCCTGCGGCAGGGGCTGTCCCGGGCACCATTGATGCGGCCCTTCCGCCCACGCGTCGGCGTGCGCGGTCCCGGTGGCCGCGGCGAAACCCGCCGCCGCCACGCCGGCCGACAGCACCGCCCCGGCGATCGTCCGCTTCCACGTTCGAGGGGTGTTCATGGCTGATTCCTTCTGTCGTCCCTTGTCGTGTCACAGCCCGGGCAGGCACAGCCCGGGGATGCAGCCGAGATTCGGCGGCGGACGGTCGCCCTCGTAGACGAAGTGGCCGCGGTTGGCCTGGAACCCGTAGTCGACCCAGTACCAGGTGTGGCAGACGTTCATGTCCCACACCACGTCGGTTTCCGGTAGGTGTTGGCCCGGGCACCACTGGTACGGACCCCTCGGGCCGGCCTGGGCGGTGCCCGCGGCCAGCCCGCATCCCGCCACCCCGACGGTGCCCGAGAGCAGTGCCCCGGCGACGATCCGCTTCAGGTAGCCGGTGTTCATGTGACGAAGTGTGCCGCCGGGCCTTAGTGAAATCCTTGCGAATTTGTTGTGGGCGTTGCTTCGCACGTATTGGTAAGTCTAGACTTACGGTTCGTGGCCACTTACCAAGCCGCTCGAAACGGGGACGCCTGGGTGGCCCTGGCCGACGGGACCCGGCGCGCCATCGTGGAACGCCTCGCGCACGGCGGCCCGGCGCCCGTCGGCGAGCTGGCCCGCGATCTGCCCGTCAGCCGGCCCGCCGTCTCGCAGCACCTCAAGGTGCTCAAGTCCGCGGGACTGGTTCGCGACCGCGCCTCGGGAACCCGTCGGGTCTATCAGCTCGACCCCACCGGCCTGCAGGCGTTGCGCGCCGAGCTGGACCGCTTCTGGGCCCAAGCGCTGGCCAACTATGCGCAGCTGATCGACGAGAGCAAAGGAGAGCCGTCATGACCCGAACCCCGAACGTCGCACACCATGTCGTCGTCGACGCCCCGATCGAGCGCGCCTTCGCCGTCTTCACCGACCGATTCGGCGACTTCAAGCCGCGCGAGCACAACCTGCTCGCCGTCCCGATCGCCGAGACGGTCTTCGAGGCCCGCGTGGGCGGGCACATTTACGACCGCGGCGTCGACGGCAGCGTGTGCCGGTGGGCGCGCATCCTGCTCTACGAGCCACCCCACCGCGTCGTGTTCGCCTGGGACATCGGCTCCACCTGGCAGGTGCAGGCCGACCCGTCGAGGGCCAGCGAGGTCGAGATCCGCTTCACCGCAGAGTCGCGCGAGCGCACGCGCGTCGACCTCGAGCACCGCCACCTGGACCGCCACGGTGCGGGCTGGGAGTCCGTCGCCCGGGGTGTCGACGGTGACGCGGGCTGGCCGCTGTACCTGGACCGCTACGTTGCCCTGCTCGGCACCGGAGTCCACCAGTGACGGAGACCCTGATGACCATGGCCCGCGCCGAGCGGGCCGACCTCGCGGATTTTCTGGCCACGTTGTCGCCCCAGGACTGGGCGGCGCCGAGCCTGTGCACCAAGTGGACCGTCAAAGATGTTGTCGCGCATGTGGTCAGCTACGAGGAGCTCGGCCCTCTCGGGCTGCTGGGGCGGTTCGCCAAGGGCGCGATCGTACGGGCCAACCAGGTGGGCGTCGACGAGTTCGCCGAGCTGAGCCCCGAACAGCTGCTGGAGTTCCTGCGCAATCACCTCCAACCCCGGGGGCTGACGGCGGGTTTCGGCGGCATGATCGCACTCGTCGACGGCACCATCCATCACCAGGACATCCGCCGCGCGCTCGGTCGTCCGCGCAACGTCCCGGCCGACCGGCTCGCGCGGGTGCTGGCGCTGGTGCCGGGCAATCCGAGGCTCGGCGCCGGGCGCCGGGTCAGGGGACTTCGGCTGCGCGCCACCGACATCGACTGGGCCCACGGCAGCGGGCCCGAGGTCACCGGCCCCGGCGAGGCGCTGTTGCTGGCGATGTCCGGGCGCCCCGCGGCGCTCGCCGACCTCGACGGCCCGGGCCTGCGCACGCTGGCCGGGCGCCTGCGCAAGTAGCGCCGTCAGGCGGGGCCGACCTCGAAGGTGAACTCGAGGTTGCCGATGCGGATGTGGTCGCCGTCGGCCAGCGTGGCGCTGCCCCGGATGCGCTGGCCCTGCACCTCCACGCCGTTGGTCGACCGCAGGTCGGTCATCATGAAACCCGTTCCGGTGTCGGTGATCACGGCGTGGTGGCGACTGACGTCGGTGTCGTCGAGCACGATGTCGTTGTCGGTGTAACGCCCGATCCGGGTGATCGCGCCCGCCAGCCGATACAGCCGTCCCCGCGGGCCGCGCAGCCCGGCCGCCGCGGAGTCCGCGAGCGGTATCGACGACGTCGTCGGCTCGAAGCTGGCGGCGCCGCGCTTGTGCGTGGTCAGCTCGCCCGCCCTGGCGCCCACCGGTTCCTGGCGCAGGATCCGCTCGTGCAGGGCGCTGACCGTCGGGCCGGGGTCGATGCCGAGCCCCTCGGCCAGCGCCGTCTTGAGCCGCCGGTAGGCGCCGAGGGCATCGGACTGACGTTCGGTCATGTAGTAGGCGACGATCAGCTGCGCCCACAGCGGTTCGCGGTAGGGATGTTCGGCGGTGAGCGCCTCTAGCTCGCCGATGACCCCGTCGGCGCGCCCGCACGCGATCTCCGCCTCGGCGCGCGCGGTGTGGGCCGCCACCTTTTCTTCGGTCAGCGCGGTGGCGAAGGCGTCGACGAACGCGAAGCCGCGCAGGTCGTCGAGCACCGGCCCGCGCCACTCGCCCAGCGCCAACGACAGGTTCCTGCTGGCCTCTTCGTAGCGTCCGGCGGCGGCGGCCTGCGTTCCGGCCACCTTCGCCGCGGTGAAGCGTCCCAGGTCGCAGTCGGCGTCGGCGACACTGAGCTGGTAGCCGGGCGGGGCGCTGGCCAGCACCTGGTTGGCGTCGGCGCCGGCCGAGCGCAGCAGCCGGCGCAGGTTGGAGACGTGGGCCTGGATGCTGGTGCGCGCGGCCGGCACCGGATCCTCGTCCCACACCGCGTTGATCAACGAGTCGACGGACACCGCCCGGTTGCGGTTGATCAGCAGCATGGCCAGCACCGCCCGCTGCTTCGGGGCGCCCACCGGCACCCGCACGCCGTGGCTTGTCAGCAGCAAGGGTCCCAAGGCGCCGAACCCGAGACCCGTGTTCGTCATCGCGCTGCCAGCCTCCCGCGTCATCGGAGCGGTTCCGGGTGCTCCCGGGTCCCCATTTTGAACGCAAACGTTGGGACGAGAGTTTATTTCGTGCGCCGGCCGCGCCAAACCACAACAGCCCGTCGAGACTGCACACAGATCGCGGCCGGCCCCCCGCAAGGCGCGCTGGACGCAGACTCGGCGACAAATCGTTGAGCGGCCCTGCGTCCTCACCCGAGCAGGCGGCGTCCCCTACCATCGAGCCTCGTGCCCCACGACGGACCCCACGACGGAAATGAGCGATCGCAGCGCATCCCGTTGATCGCCGCCGTCGCGGGATTGGTGGGCCTGCTGCTGTGCCTGATCGTCCCGCTGCTGCCGGTGAAGCAGACGACGGCGACGGTCCTGTGGCCGCAGGGCACCACAGACGGGCACGTCACCCAGGTCACCGCCCCGCTGGTGTCGGGCGCGCCGCGCGCGCTGGACGTCTCCATCCCCTGCTCGGCCATGGCGACCCTGCCGCCCAGCGGCGGCCTGGTCGTCTCGACCCTGCCGGCCGGCGGCGTGGACGCCGGCAAGAACGGGCTGTTCGTGCGCGCGGACAAGGACGTGATCGTCGTCGCCTTCCGCGACACCGTGGCCGCGGTGGCGCAGCGGTCGGCCGTCGCGGCCAGCGCCTGCAGCGTGCTGCACCTGTGGGCCGACGTGGGCGCGGCGGGCGCGGACTTCGTCGGCATCCCCGGCGCCTCCGGCGTCCTGCCGTCCGAGAAGAAGCCTCAGGTCGGCGGGATCTTCACCGACCTGAAGGTGCCGCCGCAGCCGGGGTTGTCGGCGCGCGTCGACATCGACACCCGGTTCATCTTGGCGCCGACGGCCCTCAAGAAGGTCGTGCTGGTCGTGGGCGGGCTGGCGGTGCTCGTCGCCATCGTGGGGCTCGCGGCCCTGGATCGGCGCAGCCGCGGCCCATTCCGCACGAGGTGGCGCGTCGGCGCCGCGACTCCCCCGCGAGCGGGAGGTGCCCCCAGGCTCGCCGACGCCGGGGTGATCGCGACGCTGCTGCTCTGGCATGTCATCGGCGCCACCTCGTCGGACGACGGGTACAACCTGACCATCGCGCGGATCGCGCCGAAGGCCGGCTACGTCGTCAACTACTACCGGTACTTCGGCACCACCGAGGCGCCGTTCGACTGGTATCTCGCGATGCTGTCCAAACTGGCTTCGATCAGCACCGCCGGCGTGTGGATGCGGCTGCCGGCCACGCTGGCCGGGATCGCGGGCTGGCTGATCATCTCCCACTGGGTGCTGCGGCGGCTGGGGCCCGCGCGCGGCGGCCTGGCCACCAACCGGGTGGCGGTGTTCACCGCGGGTGCGGTATTCCTGGCCGCGTGGCTGCCGTTCAACAACGGGCTGCGTCCCGAGCCGCTGATCGCGCTCGGCGTGCTGGTCACCTGGGTGCTGGTGGAACGCGCCATCGCGCTGGGCCGGCTGGCGCCCTCCGCGGTCGCGATCGTGGTCGCGATGCTGACCGCCGCCCTGGCGCCGCAGGGGCTGATCGCCGTCGCCCCGCTGCTGACCGGCGCCCGCGCCATCGCCCAGGTGATCCGGCGGCGCCGGGCGGCCGACGGGTTGTTGGCACCGCTGGCGGTGCTGGCCGCCGCGGTGTCGTCGATCGCGCTGGTGGTGTTCCGCAGCCAGACGCTGGCCACGGTCGCCGAGTCGGCGCGCATCAAGTACAAGGTCGGGCCGACGATCGCCTGGTACCAGGACTGGCTGCGCTACTACTTCCTGACCGTGGAAAGCAACGCCGAAGGATCGATGGCGCGGCGGTTCGCCGTGCTGGTGATGCTGCTGTGCCTGTTCGGGATGCTGGTCGTGCTGCTGCGCCGCGGCGCGGTGCCGGGGCTGGCGACCGGCCCGGCGTGGCGGTTGATCGGTGCCACCGCGATCGGCCTGCTGCTGCTGACGTTCACGCCGACGAAGTGGGCCGTGCAGTTCGGCGCGTTCGCGGGGGTGACCGGCGCGCTGGGGGCGGTCACCGCGTTCACGCTGGCGCGCCTCGGCCTGCACAACCGCCGCAACCTGACGTTGTACGTGACCGCGCTGCTGTTCGTGCTCGCGGTGGCGACCTCCGGCATCAACGGCTGGTTCGACGTCGCCAACTACGGGGTGCCGTGGTACGACATCCAGCCGGTCGTGGCCAGCCACCCGGTGACGTCGATGTTCCTGACGTTGTCGATCATCACCGGCCTGCTGGCCGCCTGGCAGCACTTCCGGATGGACTACGCCGGCCACACCGAGGTCAAGGACAACCGGCGCAACCGCGTGCTGGCGTCGACCCCCCTGCTGGTGGTCGCGACGATCATGGTCGTCGGCGAAGTCGCCTCGCTGACCAAGGGCGCGGTCTTCCGGTACCCGCTCTACACCATCGGCAAGGCCAATCTCGCCGCCATCAGTTCGGGCCTCTCCACGACCAGCTGCGCCATGGCCGACGACGTGTTGACCGAGCCCGACCCCAATGTCGGCCTGCTGCAACCGCTTCCGGGGCAGGCGTTCGGCCCGGACGGCCCGCTCGGGGGCGCCAATCCGGTCGGCTTCAAACCCGACGGCGTGGGCGGTGACCTGAGGTCCTACCCGGTGGTGACCAAGCCGGGGGTGGTGAACTCCGACGCGTCGCCCAACAAGCCCAACGCGGCCATGAGCGACTCCGCGGGCACCGCCGGCGGGAAAGGCCCTGCGGGAGTGAACGGTTCGCATGCGGCGCTGCCGTTCGGCCTCGACCCGGCGCGCACCCCGGTGATGGGCAGCTACGGGGAGAACTCGCTGGCCGCCACCGCCACCTCCGCCTGGTACCAGCTGCCCCCGCGCACCGGCGACCGCCCGATCGTCGCGGTGACGGCATCCGGTGCGATCTGGTCGTACAAGGAGGACGGCACCTTCACCTACGGCCAGTCGCTGAAGCTGCAGTGGGGCGTCGCCCACCCGGACGGCACCACCCAGCCGCTCGCGGAGGTGCAGCCGATCGACATCGGGCCGGAGCCGGCGTGGCGCAACCTGCGCTTCCCGTTGACGTGGGCGCCCCCGGAGGCCAATGTGGCACGCATCGTCGCCTACGACCCGAACCTGAGCTCGGATCAGTGGTTCGCGTTCACGCCGCCGCGGGTCCCGGTGCTGCAGACCCTGCAGCAGCTGTTCGGTTCGCGCGACCCGGTACTGATGGACATCGCCACCGCCGCAAACTTCCCGTGCCAGCGGCCGTTCTCCGAACACCTTGGCGTTGCCGAACTTCCGCGGTACCGCATCCTGCCCGATCACAAACAAACGGCGTCGTCGTCCAACGGGTGGCAGGCGGGCGAGGCCGGCGGGCCGTTCCTGTTCCTGCAGACAATGCTGCGCACCGCGACGGTCCCGACGTATCTGCGCGGCGACTGGCATCGCGACTGGGGATCGGTCGAGCAGTACTTCCGGTTGGTGCCGGCTGAGCAGGCGCCGGACGCCGCGATCGAACAGGGTGTGATGACAGTGCACGGCTGGAGCCGGCCGGGACCGATTCGGGCCCTGCCATGAGCGTGATCGACGAACGGGCGGCCACCTCGCGGCGTGAGACGCGCGACGGCGTGCGGGTGACGCGCTGGGTCGCGACGATCGCCGGGCTGATCGGCTTCGTCCTGTCGGTCGCCACGCCGCTGCTGCCGGTCGTGCAGACCACCGCGACCCTGAACTGGCCGCAAAGCGGACAACTGAACAACGTTACGGCGCCACTGATTTCGCTGACCCCCGTCGACGTGACGGCGACCGTGCCGTGCTCGCTGGTGCGGGGCCTGCCGCCCGACGGCGGGGTGGTGCTGAGCACCGCGCCCAAGAAGGGCAAGGACGCCGCCCTCAACGCGCTGTTCGTCGTCGTCAACGGCAAGCGGGTCGACGTCACCGACCGCAACGTGGTGATCGCCAGCGCGCCCCGCGATCAGGTTGCCTCCCCGCAATGCCGGCACATCGAGATCACGTCGACCAAAGCGGGCGCGTTCGCCACGTTCGTCGGGCTCAATGATGCGGCGGGCAAACCCATTTCGGGCGGCTTCCCCGACCCGAACCTGCGGCCGCAGATCGTGGGGGTGTTCACCGACCTGAGCGGCCCGGCCCCGCCGGATCTGAAGTTGTCGGCGAACATCGACACCCGGTTCTCCACGACCCCGACCACGCTGAAACTGACCGCGATCGTGCTGGCGATCCTGGCCACCGTCGTCTCGCTGGTCGCGCTGTGGCGCCTCGACCAGCTCGACGGTCACCGGATGCGGCGACTGATCCCGGCGAACTGGCGCACCTTCACCGTCGCCGACGCCACGGTGATCGCCGGGTTCGTGCTCTGGCACGTGATCGGCGCGAACTCGTCGGACGACGGCTACATCCTGGGCATGGCCCGCGTCGCCGACCGGGCCGGCTACATGTCGAACTACTTCCGCTGGTTCGGCAGCCCGGAGGACCCGTTCGGCTGGTACTACAACCTGCTGGCGCTGATGACCCACGTCACCGACGCCAGCCTGTGGATGCGGCTGCCGGATCTGGTCGCCGGGCTGGTGTGCTGGCTGCTGCTGTCGCGCGAGGTGCTCCCCCGGCTCGGACCCGCGGTCGCCTCCAGCAAGGCCGCCAACTGGGCGGCGGGCCTGGTGCTGCTGACGGCGTGGATGCCGTTCGACAACGGCCTGCGCCCCGAGCCGATCATCGCCGTCGGTTCGCTGATCACCTACGTGCTGATCGAACGCTCCATGCGGTACAGCCGGCTGACCCCCGCGGCGCTGGCCGTCATCACCGCGGCCTTCACGCTCGGCGTCCAGCCCACCGGGCTGATCGCGGTCGCCGCGTTGATCGCCGGTGGGCGCCCGATCCTGCGCATCCTGGTGCGCCGCCACCGGTTGGTCGGTACCTGGCCGCTGGTGGCGCCCATGCTGGCGGCGGGTGCGGTGATCCTGACGGTCGTGTTCGCCGACCAGACGCTGTCGACGGTGTTGGAAGCCACCAGGATTCGCACCTCGATCGGGCCCAGCCAGGCCTGGTACACGGAGAACCTGCGCTACTACTACCTGATTCTGCCCACCGTGGACGGCTCGCTGTCGCGCCGGTTCGGCTTCCTGGTCACCGCGCTGTGCCTGTTCACGGCGGTATTTATCATGTTGCGGCGCAAGCGAGTTCCCGGCGTGGCGCGCGGTCCGGCGTGGCGGCTGATGGGTGTCATCTTCGGCACCATGTTCTTCCTGATGTTCACCCCCACCAAGTGGGTGCACCACTTCGGGCTGTTCGCCGCGGTGGGCGCGGCGATGGCCGCGCTGACCACCGTGCTGGTGTCGCATGAGATATTGCGCTGGTCGCGCAACCGGATGGCGTTTTTGGCGGCGCTGCTGTTCGTGCTGGCGCTGTGTTTCGCCACCACCAACGGCTGGTGGTACGTGTCCAGCTACGGTGTTCCGTTCAACAGCGCGATGCCGCGAATCGGCGGAATCTCCATCAGCACAATCTTTTTCGCCCTGTTCGCGATTGCCGCGCTGTGGGCGGTGTATCTGCACTTCGCGGCCCGGAGCCGCGGCGAGGGGCGCCTGGCGCGGGCGCTGACGGCTGCGCCCGTCCCCATTGCGGCCGGCTTCATGGCGCTGGTGTTCATCGGGTCGATGGTGGCCGGCATCGTTCGTCAGTACCCGACCTACTCCAACGCCTGGGACAACCTGCGGGAATTCAGCGGGGGCTGCGGCCTGGCCGACGACGTGCTCGTCGAGCCGGACAGCAACGTCGGCTTCATGGCGCCCCTCAAACTCGGGGAGCGCGGCGACTACGGCCCGCTGGGCCTGTTGGGCGGCGTCAACCCGACGGGGTTCAACCCCAACGGCGTGCCCGAACGCACCCTGGCCGAGTCGATCAAGGAGACGACGGTGGCGCAGCCCGGCACCGACTACGACTGGGACGCCCCGACCAAGCTCGACGCGCCGGGCGTCAACGGCTCGCTGGTGCCCCTGCCCTACGGGCTTGACCCCGACCGGGTTCCGGTGGCGGGCAGCTACACCACCGGCGCGCAGCAGCAGAGCAGGCTGACGTCGGCGTGGTACCGGCTGCCCAAGCCGGACGACGGCCACCCGCTGGTCGTGGTGACCGCCGCCGGCAAGATCACCGGCAACAGCATCCTGCACCACCACACCAGCGGCCAGACCGTCGCGCTCGAGTACGGCAGGCCCGGTCCCGGCGGGCCCGACGATGTGCGGGCGGCCGGCCGGCTGACCCCCTTCGACCTCTACGGGGAGCAGCCGAAGACCTGGCGCAACCTGCGCTACGCCCGCTCCGAGATGCCCGCGGACGCCGTCGCCGTGCGGGTGGTCGCCGAGGATCTGTCGCTGACGCCGGAGGACTGGATCGCGGTGACCCCGCCGCGCGTGCCCGAGCTGCGCTCCCTGCAGGAGTACGTCGGCTCGTCGCAGCCGGTGCTGATGGACTGGGCCGTGGGGCTGGCGTTCCCCTGCCAACAGCCGATGCTGCACGTCAACGGCGTCACCGAGATCCCGAAGTTCCGCATCACGCCGGACTACAACGCCAAGAAGCAGGACACCGACACCTGGCAGGACGGCGTCAACGGCGGCCTGCTGGGCATCACCGACCTGCTGCTGCGCGCCCACGTGATGTCGACCTACCTGTCCCGCGACTGGGGCCGCGACTGGGGCTCGCTGCGCAAGTTCGACACCCTCGTGGATGCCGGGCCCGCGCAACTGCAGCTGGGCACCGCGACCCGCAGCGGGCTGTGGTCGCCGGGGCCGATCCGCATCAAGCCCTGACGCGCGGCCGGCAATTGACGTTCAAGTAATTCCGGCCGGATGTTTACCGCGGTAAACCGCCTGGCAATAACTACTTTCCCTGTGGCGTACCTAACAGGAAAGTACGAAGGTGATCCCATGCACGTGCTGACACGTTTCGGGGCTTGTGGTGCGGCGATCGTCGCGTTGACCGCACCGGCGGCGACGGGCGAGAGTGTCACCGCGGCCGCCGAGGGCGGCACCATCGTCGCTTTGGTCAGCTCGTTGCGGCGGTGCGACTTCAGCCGGGTGACCGAGGCGGCGCAGGTGCCCCACCCGCCCCTGGGCACTGGATCGGCGGTGATCAACACCTCCGGGTCGCGCGCCGTCGCGCAGGTGCACGTGACGATTCCGAACGAGCCCGGCACCCATTTCGACGTCGGCCTGATCCAGCTACCCCGGCCCTCCTCGGCGCCCTGTGGTCCCGGGGATCCGGGCACCGCGTTCACCGGCATGGACACCGACGCCGCCGGCAACGCCACAGTGACCGTTCAGGACAGCCTTCGTCAGGGCACGACGGGCGTCTGGGTGATTGTCGAGCGCGCCAACCCGCACTCCCAGAACCCGGCGGAGTTCTACACCTCCGAATTCGTGGTGCCGGCGTAAAGCGCATCGGCACCCGACGTCGTGGCGCGCACTGTCGCCGAGCTTTCATCACCGGAGGACGAAGGCCTCGAACGGACGGGACTTCGGTCCCTTTCCCGCGCTTCGACCGAATGATCCGATGGGGGAATACGAATCGGAGGTACCGCAATGAACGGTTCACCGGAGTCTCAGGCACCGACGCGCACGCTCGCCCGCGCGCTCGGCCCCTTCCTGGTCATCGTCGACGCCACGGCAGTGACCCGTTCTGCCGACATGCAGACGCTCCTGTCTCAGTTCGAGGCGAATTCGCTGTGGACATGGGTGAGCGGCGCCTTCATCCTGCTGCTTGGCCTTCTCGTCGTCGCCGTACACCAGTATTGGCGCGGCGCCGCGGCGATCATCGTGTCGCTCCTCGGCTGGCTGATCGCGCTGCGCGGGCTGCTCCTTCTCTCCTTTCCCCGGGCTTTCGTGTCGTTGGCCAACGACATGGTCGGCGCGCAAGGCTGGTGGATCGCGGCCTGCCTCCTCTTCGCGCTGATCGGGCTGTACCTGACCTACGTCGGCTGGGCTCCAGTCGTAGGCCGGTCCGGGTCGCACGCGGCAGAATCGGCCCCGGGTCTTCGCCCAGCGGCATGATCGAGCGAACTCACGGGTGAGCGCCTACCGCTTGGTGTTTCGGCTGTAATACCGTCGCCGTATGAGCCCGTTTTCTCCGTTCTCCACGCCGGAAAAGGCGCAGCGCTACGAGACGGACAGGTACCGCGGCGCGGTGGGCCTCAACTGGTACCGCACGGACCCCACCCTGCAGTTCACCATGTCCTACTACCTGCGCCCCGACGAGCTGGCGGTGGTCGAGCCCCACCTGGCCAGCATGGGCGAGCTGATGGGCGGCCCGGTCGCGCGATGGGCCGAGGAGACCGACCGCGACCCGCCCCGGCTCGAGCGCTACGACAAGTGGGGCCACGACGTCAGCCGGGTCGTCATGCCGGCGTCGTTCACGCAGTCCAAGCGCGCGGTGCTGGACGCCCAGCAGGCCCTGCGCGACGACGCGCGCGCGGCCAAGGTGAGCTCGGGCCTGGGCCTGTTCGCGTCGAACTATCTGCTCAACCAGGCCGACATCGGGATGGGCTGCGCGCTCGGAACCGGCGGCGGCATGGTCCAGTCACTGGTTGCCGCCTACGCGCCGCCCGACGTTCGTGAGCACGTGCTCGCCAAGTTCGCCTCCGGTGAGTGGGCGGGCGAGACGGCGCAGCTGCTCACCGAACGCACCGGTGGCTCCGATTTGGGCGCGCTGGAGGCGACGGCCACCCGCAGCGGTGATTCGTGGCTTCTGAACGGCGTCAAGTGGTTTGCCTCCAACTGCGCCGGCGAGGCGTTCGTCGTGCTGGCCAAACCCGAAGGCGCGCCGGACTCCACGCGCGGCGTCGCCAACTTCCTGGTGCTGCGCACCCGCCGCGACGGGTCGCGCAACGGGGTGCGGGTGCGCCGCCTGAAGGACAAGCTCGGCACCCGCTCGGTGGCCTCCGGCGAGGTGGAATTCGTTGACGCCGAGGCGTTTTTGCTCTCGGGTGAGCCCGGCACGTCCGACGCCGGCCCGTCGGACGGCAAGGGCCTCGGCCGCATGATGGAACTCACCAACGCCGCGCGCCTGGGCATCGCGTTGTTCGGTCTGGCCAACGCCCGCCGCGCGCTGGTCGAAGCGCTGTGCTACGCCCGGCAGCGCCGGGCGTTCGGCGGTGCGCTCATCGACAAGCCGCTGATGCGGCGCAAGCTCGCCGAGCTGATCGTCGACGTCGAGGCGGCGCAAGCACTCGTATTCGACGGGACCGGCGCGCCCAACCATCGCCAACCCCGCGGCGTGCGCCAACGCATCGCGGTGCCCGTCACCAAGCTCAGGGTGTGCCGGCTCGGCATCACGGCGGCCTCCGACGCGATCGAGATCCACGGCGGCAACGGCTACATCGAAAACTGGCCGGTGGCAAGGCTTTTGCGCGACGCCCAGGTCAACACCATCTGGGAGGGCCCGGACAACATCCTGTGCCTGGACGTGCGGCGCGGCATCGAGCGGGCCCGCGCGCACGAGGCGCTGCTGGCGCGGCTGCGCGATGCCGTCTCGGTGTCCGACGATGACGAGACCACCGGCCTGGTCGCCGGTCGCGTCGAGGACCTCGACGCGGCGATCACCGCGTGGAGCAAACTCGACGGGGGCCCGCACAAGGACATCGCCGAGGCGCGGCTATTCCCCCTGGCCCAGTTCATGGGTGACGTCTACGCGGGCGCGCTGCTCATCGAGCAGGCCGCCTGGGAGCGCGAAACGCGCGGGGGGGACCGCAAGGCGCTGGTGGCCCGGCTGTATGCGCAGCGCTACCTCGCCGATCGCGGTCCGCTGCGCGGTATCGACGCCGACTCCGACGAGGCGCTGGAGCGCTTCGACGAGTTGGTCGACGGGGCGCTGGCGCTCTGAGCCTTAGAGTGGTACACGACCCCCGCGAAAGGTAAGGATGACTGACGAGCTGACGCCGCATTTCGAGGACGTGCAGTCGCACTACGACCTCTCCGACGACTTCTTCCGCCTGTTCCTCGACCGCACCCAGATGTATACGTGCGCCTACTGGCTGGGCGGCGACGACATGACTCTGGAACAGGCGCAGATCGCCAAAATCGACCTCTCGCTGAGCAAATTGGGCTTGCAGCCGGGCATGACAATGCTGGACCTTGGCTGCGGCTGGGGCGCTGCCACGATGCGCGCCATCGAGAAATACGACGTCAACGTCGTCGCCCTGACGCTGTCCAAGAACCAGGTCGCCCACGTCGAGCAGCTGTTCGCCGCGTCGGACAGCCCGCGGGCCAAGCGGGTGTTACTCGAGGGCTGGGAGCGGTTTCACGACCCGGTGGACCGGATCCTTGCGATCGGCGCGTTCGAGCATGTCGGCTACGACCGCTACGACCCCTTCTTCGCACGGACTTACGAGCTGTTGCCGAGCGGCGGCACGATGCTGTTGCACACGATCACCGTCCTGTCGGAGAAAGAGATCATCGAGTCCGGCCTGCCGCTCACTCCGGCGATTGTCGAATTCAGCGACTTCATGAAAACCGAAATCTTTCCCGGCGGCTTCCTGCCGACCATCGAGATGGTCCAGACATTCTCGGCGAAGGCCGGCTTCAGGCTCAAGCGTCGCCAATCGCTGCAGCGGCATTACGCCAAGACCCTGGACGTCTGGGCCGCGGGGCTCGAGGCGCACAAAACCGAGGCCATCGCGTTGCAGTCCGAAGAGGTCTACGAGATGTACATGAAGTACCTGACCGGCTGCGCGAACCTGTTCCGCAAGGGCTACATCGACCTCAACCAGTTCACCCTGCGCAAGTAACGCTCGGCGCGTTCGGCGGCCTAGACCGGGATGAGGCCGTGCTTGCGCGCGACGCGGAACCACAACTGCTTGTCGCGCAGCAGGTGCATCGACTTGCGCAGCAGCAGCCGCGTCTCGTGCGGGTCGATGACCGCGTCGATGAAGCCGCGTTCGGCGGCCGTCCACGGGATCGCCATGTTGAGGTTGTAACCCTCGATGAAGTCCTTCTTGATCTGCTGCGCCTCGGGCGTGGTCGGGTCCGGGAACCGCTTCATCAGCAGCTGGGCGGCGCCCTCGGCGCCGATCACCGCGATGCGCGCGGTGGGCCAGGCGAAGTTGAAGTCGGCGGTCAGCTGCCGCGACCCCATCACCGCGTATGCGCCGCCGTAGGACTTGCGGATCGTGATCGTCACCTTCGGCACGTCGGCCTCCACGACGGCGTAGAGGAACCGGCCGCCGCGCTTGATGATGCCCCGCTTCTCCTCCTCGGCGCCCGGCAGGAACCCGGGGGTGTCCACCACGAAGACCAGCGGGATGTTGAACGCGTCGCAGAACCGGATGAACCGCGCCGCCTTGTCGGAGGCCTCGTTGTCGATGGCCCCCGACATGTGCATGGGCTGGTTGGCGATGACGCCGACCGGGTGGCCGTCGACGCGCGCGTATCCGGTGATGATGGCGGGGCCGTGCTGCGCGGCGACGTCGAGGAAGTCGCCGTCGTCGAAGATGCGCAGCAGGATCTCGTGCATGTCGTAGGCCGCGTTGTCGGAGTCGGGCACGATGGCGTCGAGCTCCAGGTCGGTCGGCGTGATCTCGGGCTCCAGCCCCGGGTTGACGATCGGGGGCTTGTCGAAGCAGTTGGACGGCAGGAACGACAGGTAGTCGCGGACGTACTGGAACGCCGCGGCCTCCGAGTCGACCACCTGGTGAATGTTGCCGTAGCGGGACTGGGCATCCGAGCCGCCGAGCTCGTCGAGGGTGACCTCCTCGCCGGTGACCTCCCGAATCACGTCGGGGCCGGTGACGAAGAAGTAGCCCTGGTCGCGCACCGAGACCAGCAGATCGTCCTGGATCGGCGAATACACCGCGCCCCCAGCGCATTTGCCGAAGATCAGCGAGATCTGCGGCACCAGTCCGGACAGCGCCTCGTGCCGGCGCCCGAGCTCGGCGTACCACGCCAGCGAGGTGACCGCGTCCTGGATCCGGGCGCCGCCCGAGTCCTGGATGCCGATGATCGGGCAGCCGACCATCGCGCACCACTCCATCAGCCGCGCGACCTTGCGGCCGAACATCTCGCCGACGGTGCCCTGGAACACCGTCTGGTCGTGGGAGAACACCCCGACCGGCCGGCCGTCGATCATGGCGTGCCCGGTGACGCAGCCGTCCCCGTAGAGCGCGTTCGGGTCGTTCGGCGTCTTGGCCAGCGCCCCGACCTCGAAGAAGGTGCCCGGGTCGACGAGCGCGTGGACGCGGGCGCGGGCGCTGGGGATGCCCTTCTTGTCGCGCTTGGCGGCGGCCTTCTCGCCGCCAGGCTCCTGGGCCAGCTCGAGGCGGGCGTGCAGCTCGGCCAGTTTTTCGGCGGTGGTGTGCTGAATGGGAGCTGGCGCCATCTCCGTCACTACAGGCCTACCTAACTTGTTGTGAGTTGTCCGGCTGTCGCCGTGCCTCGATCCCGTTGAGCGCCTGGGTCATGTGCGCGCCGACCTTGGCGATGATCGGCTCGTCGATGGCCTGGATGTGCTCGCCACCGATCGCGACGACCTCGAGGTCGGACACGTACTCGCCCCAGCCGCCGTCCGGCTTGCGCACGGCGTAACGCGGCTCGAACATGATCGCGTCGTCATGGTAGCGATCGGCCATGTAGAGCGTGACGTGCCCGTCGTAGGGCTGGATCCGGGCGGTGTCGATCGCCCTGTTGTCCAGGTACGACGTGCGCTGGTGCTCGATGATGCCGGCCGGGATCTGCACCCCGCTCTGGCTGACCGCCTCCAGCACGAACCGGATCTGGCCCTCGTCGTCGAGCTCCTCGAGCTGCTCGTAGGGGATCTCCGGGATGGTCACGTTGAACGTCTTCTCGGCGAACCGGGCGTAGCGGTCCCAGCGCTTGCGGACCTCCTCCTTGGTCTGCGGGACCTCCTCGCCCGCGCGCACCGCGTCGATCAGGCCGACCCACGCGACGTCCTTGCCCAGCTGCTTGAGCCCGATCGCGCAGGCGTAGGCCAGCACACCGCCCAGCGACCAGCCGGCCAGGATGTAGGGCCCGTCGCCCTGCATCTCGATCAGCTTCGGAACGTATTGCGCCGCACGCTCTTCGATCGTGCCCTCGACGCGCTCGAGGCCGTACATCGGGGTGTCCGACGGCAGCCGGTTGAGCAGCGGCTCGTAGACCACGGTGGAACCGCCGGCCGGGTGGAACACGAACACCGGTGTCTTCGTGCTGCCCTCCGGGCGGGCCCGCAGGGTGCGGACGAAGCCGTCGATCACGCCGGCCTCCAGGTAGCCCCGCACCTTCTCGGCCAGCGCCTCGATGTTCTCCGACGTCAGCACGTCCTCGGCGGAGATGGGGCCTTCGGCGCGCTCCGAGAGCCGTTGCGCCATCTTGGCGGCGGCGGCGGCGTCGAGCTTGGGCAGCGGGTTGAAGATGCCGCCCGGGGACTTGCCCGTCACGATCGCCCACGTGGCGAACGTGACCCGCTCGGCGGCGTCGCGCGGGGGCACGTCGGAGTTGAGCGCCTTGGCGACCGCCTCGGAGTTCAGGGCTTCGGCGGCCCCGGCGAGATTCGGCTTGGCGCCGTTGCCCGCGGCGGGGCCCGACGGGTCCGTCGGCGGCGGTGGGACGGCAACGTCGGACGCCGGCGGTGCTTGCGTCTGCGGCTCCGCCTGCGGGTCGGGCGCCGGCGCCGCCACCGAGGCCGGCGACGCGCCGCTGAGCAACTCGGCCTGCGCCCGCGCGATCTCCTCGGCCGTCTGCGTCTTCTGGTGCTCGTGCAGCTGCTCGACCTCGTCGCGGTGCTCGACCGCGTACTCGATCAGTTTCTCGACGGCGTAGAGGTTGGCGTCGCGCACGGCCGTCAGCTGGATCGGCGGAAGGTCGAAGTCGTATTCGACGCGGTTCTTGATCCGCACCGCCATCAGCGAGTCCAGGCCCAGCTCGATCAGCGGCACCTCCCACGGCAGGTCCTCGGGCTCGTAGCCCATGGCCGCGCCGACGATGGCGCCGAGCCGCTCGGCGATGGTCTCCCCCGAGTCCGGCGTCCACTTGGTGAAACCCGTCGGCATGTAGCGGTTGGTGAGGCTGTCCGACAGCGTGCCGCCGCCGTCCTCGGCCGGCGCCTCGGTCGCGTCCGCCGCGACGCCGTCCGCCGGGGCCGCGACCGCGGTGCCGGCGCCGACTTGGGTGTTGAAGGCGGGCAGCACCGACGCCGCGCCGCCCCGGGTCACCAGCGCGTCGTACACCAGCGTGAAGGACTCGTCGATGCGGGCATGCACCTGAACCGACGCGCCGCCGGGATGCCGCGTCAGGGTCGTCACCAGCCGCGAGCCCTCGCCCGGGTTCGCGCGCTGCTCGGCCGCGGCCAGCTGCGCGTCCGGAAGCACTTCGGCCGCAGCCGTTTTCACCAACGCCGACAGGTCGGTGAGGCCGCGGGGCGCGTACTCCCAGACGTGCCGGCCGTCCGGCAGCGCGACGTGGTTGCCCGGCATGATCACCGCGCCGCTGCCGGTGGACAGGTGCACGTCCAGCCAGTGCTCCTTGCGCTTGAACCGGGTCGGCGGGATGTTCGCGTAATCGGCGGGCCCCTGAGCGCGGCTGAACAGCGTCCGCACGTCCAGGTCGTGGCCGTAGACGTAGAGCTGCGCCATGGTCGAGACCATCGACTCGACCTCGTCCTGCTTGCGGGCCAGCGTCGGGATCAGCTGTGCATCATGCAGCCCGGCCGACGCCGTCGTCAGGCCCACCTGCATCAGCGCGACCGGGTTGGGCGCCAGCTCCAGGAAGGTGGTGTGCCCGCTGTCGACGGCGTTGCGGATCCCGTGGGTGAAGTACACGGAATGCCGCAGGCCCTTCTTCCAGTAGTCGACGTCGTGGATGGGCTCGCCGCCGGGCTTGACGTAGCTGCCCTCGTGCACCGTCGAGTAGATCCCGGCGGTCGGGCTCAGCGGCTTGATGCCCTGCAGTTCCGCGGCGAGCTCGCCGAGCAGCGGGTCCATCTGCGACGTGTGGCTGGCGCCCTTGGTCTGGAACTTGCGGGCGAACTTGCCCTCGGACTCGGCGCGGGCGATGATCGCGTCCACCTGCTCGGGCGGGCCGCCGATGACGGTCTGGGTGGGCGCGGCGTAGACGCACACCTCAAGATCAGGAAAGTCGGAGAACACCGTCTTGATCTCCTCGGCGGAGTACTCCACCAGCGCCATCAGCCGGATGTACTCGCCGAACAGCATCGCCTCGCCCTCGCCCATGAGGTGCGAGCGCGAGCAGATGGCCCGGGTGGCGTCGCGCAGCGACAGGCCGCCGGCGAAGTACGCCGACGCGGCCTCGCCCAGCGACTGCCCGACCACCGCCGCGGGCTTGGCGCCGTGGTGCTTGAGCAGCTCACCCAGCGCGATCTGGATCGCGAAGATGGTGACCTGGGTGGTCTCGATGCCGTAGTCCTGCGAGTCGTCGAGGATCAGCTCGAGCACCGAGTAGCCCAGCTCGTCCTGGACCAGCCCGTCGACCTTCTCGATCCACTCGGCGAACACCGCGTCGCGCAAATACAGGCTCTTGCCCATCTTGCGGTGCTGCGCGCCGAACCCGGCCAGCACCCACACCGGCCCGTTGGTCACCGGCCCGTCGGTGCTGAACACGTTGGGCCGCTGCTTGCCCTCGGCGACGGCGCGCAGGCCCTTGACGGCCTCGTCGTGGTCGTGGGCCAGCACCACCGCGCGCGAGCGCCCGTGGTTGCGCCGCGACAGCGACCGGCCGATCGCCTCCAGCGACGACGCCTGGCCCTCGGGGGTTTCCATCCAGTCCGCGAGCTCGGCGGCCGCGGCCTTCTTGCGCGACGTCAAGAACCCCGACACCGCGATGGGGACCACGGGTGCTGGAAGTTCTTGCGCCGCAAGCTCTTCCAGCGCGGCCTCTTTGAGCCGCAGCGCCTCGTCGGTCGGGCCCGGCAGGTCGGACTCTTCTTCCTCGGGCCCCGGCTCGTCGGTGATGATGTTGCCGAAGTCGTCGAACCGCAACGAGTGGGCGTCGAACGTGGGCGCTCCCCCGCCAGCGGGAGGTGCCCCCACGGCCGGGGCGGTGGCCTCGGCGGGCGCTTCGGGAGCCGGCTCGGGCTCTTTCTCGATGACGTCGCGCGGCAGGACCTCGCGCAGCACCACGTGCGCGTTGGCGCCGCCGAAGCCGAAGCTCGACACCCCGGCGAGCGCGTAGCCACCGTAGCGGGGCCAGTCGGTTGCCTGGTCGACGAACTTCAGGTGCATCGCGTCCCAGTCGATGTACGGGCTGGGGCCGGCGAAGTTGATGGACGGCGGCAGCTTGTCGTGCTGCAGCGCCAGCGTCACCTTGGCCAGGCTGGCCACGCCGGCGGCCGACTCCAGGTGCCCGACATTGGTTTTCACCGCGCCCAGCAGCGCCGGACGGTCGGCCGGGCGCCCACGGCCGACGACCCGGCCCAGCGCCTCGGCCTCGATCGGGTCGCCCAGGACGGTGCCGGTGCCGTGCGCCTCGACGTAGTCGACGGTGCGCGGATCGATGCCGGCGTCCTTGTAGGCCCGGCGCAGGACGTCGGCCTGCGCGTCCTGGTTGGGCGCGATCAGGCCGTTGGACCGGCCGTCGTGGTTGATCGCGGTACCCGCGATCACGGCCAGGATCTGGTCGCCGTCGCGGCGGGCGTCGTCGACCCGCTTGAGCACCAGCATGCCGGCACCCTCCGAGCGGGTGTAGCCGTCGGCGTCCGACGAGAACGACTTGATCCGGCCGTCGGGGGCCAGCACCGCGCCGATCTCGTCGAACCCGAGCGTCACCGCGGGGGTGATCAGCGCGTTGACGCCGCCGGCCACCGCGACGTCGCACTCGCCGTTGCGCAGCGCCTGCACGGCTTGATGGGTCGCCACCAACGAACTCGAGCAGGCGGTGTCGACGGCGACCGAGGGCCCGCGGAAGTCGTAGAAATAGGACACCCGGTTGGCGATGATCGCGTGGGAGTTCCCGGTGATGGCGTAGGGGTGCGCGACGGTCGGGTCGGAGATGGCCAGGAATTGGTAGTCGTTGTTGGTGAAGCCGACGTAGACGCCGACGGCCTCGCCCCGCAGGCTCGACGCCGGGATGCGCGCGTGCTCGAGCGCCTCCCACGTCAGCTCCAGCGCCATCCGCTGCTGCGGGTCGATGTTGTCGGCCTCGGTCTTGGCGATCGCGAAGAACTCGGAGTCGAAGCCCTTGATGTCCTTCAGGTAGCCGCCGCGGGTGCGGGCCTTCGCGACGCGCTCGGCCAGCCGCGGCTCTTCGAGGAACTCCTCCCAGCGCCCCTCGGGCAGGTCGGTGATGGCGTCGCGGCCCTCCAGCAGTGCCTGCCACATTTCGTCGGGGCTGTTCATGTCGCCGGGCAGTCGCGTCGACAAACCGACGATCGCGATGTCGACGCGCTCGGCGGGTCCCTTGCGCGACCAGTCGGTGACGTCGTCGCCGGAGGTGTCCACCTCGGGCTCGCCCTCGATGATCCGGGTCGCCAGCGACTCGATGGTCGGGTGCTGGAACGCCACCGCGACCGACAGCGTGACGCCGGTCATGTCCTCGATGTCGGCGGCCATCGACACGGCGTCGCGCGACGACAGGCCCAGCTCGACCATCGGCACCGACTCGTCGATCGAGTCCGGTGACTGCCCGGTGGCCTTGGCCACGTACTCGCGCAGCCACTGGCGCATCTCGGGGACGGTTAGCTCGGCCTTCTTGGCGGGCACGTTCGCGGCGGGAGCGGTTTCGGCAGTGGTTTCAGGTTCGATGTCAGTCATGGTGTCGTGTTCAGTCCGTTGAGCTGGCGAAGGCGGTCGGGGAGCCGACGCCGCTGCGAAGGCTTCCGTCGAGGTAGGCGGCGCGGCACGCGCGGCGCCCGATTTTGCCGCTGGAGGTGCGCGGAATCGTGCCGGCCTGCACCAGCAGCAGGTCGCGCACGGTCACCCCGTGACGCACCGCGATGGCGGCCCGGATGTCGTCGGCGATGGGTTGGTAGTCGAGCTTGTGCGTGCCGGCGGCGCGCTCGGCGACGATCACCAGCTGCTCGGAGGTGTCCTCGGCGTCGTACTTGATGCCGGCGTGCGGGTTGTCGAACACCACCTGCGGCAGCTGGTTGGCCGGTACCGAGAAGGCGGCGACGTAGCCGGTCCGCAGTGCCCGGCTGGCCTCCTGCGCCGAGTACTCCAGGTCCTGCGGGTAGTGGTTGCGGCCGTCGATGATGACCAGGTCCTTGATCCGGCCCGCTATATAGAGGTGGTCGTTGAAGTAGGTGCCGTAGTCACCTGTGCGCACCCACTGGCCATCGTCGGCCGCGCCCTCGGCGTGCGACTGGCTGATCCGCGACTTGAGGATGTTCTTGAAGGTCTCGGTGGTCTCGGCTTCCTTACCCCAGTAGCCGACGCCCAGGTTCTTGCCGTGCAACCAGATCTCGCCGATGTGTCCGTCGGGCAGCTCGCTGGCCGTGTCGGGATCGACGATGACCGCCCACTCGTCGACGCCGATGACGCCCGCGGAAACCTGCGCGACGGCGTTGGGCGCGTCGGCGGGAACCTCGACGAAACGCTGGTTGTTCAGTTCGTCGCGGTCGACGTGGATGACGGTCGGCGCCTCGTCCATCGGGGTGGTCGAAACGAACAGCGTCGCCTCGGCCAGCCCGTAGGACGGCTTGATCGCCGTCTCGCGCAGGCCGTAGGGCGCGAACGCCTCGTAGAACTTGCGCATCGACGCCGGGGAGACCGGCTCGCTGCCGTTGAGGATCCCCTTGACGTTGCTGAGGTCCAGCGGCGGCTCCCCCTCCTTGGGCACGCCGCGCACCGCGGCATGTTCGAAGGCGAAGTTCGGCGCCACGGTGAAAACCTCGCAATCCGGGGCGTCGTCGGGCTTGCGCGCCATTTCCCGGATCCAACGGCCGGGCCGGCGCACGAACGCGGCCGGGGTCATGAACGTGAAGTTGTGGCCGAGCACCGGCGACAGCAGCGCCGTGATCAGGCCCATGTCGTGGAAGAACGGCAGCCAGCTCAGGCCGCGGTCGCCCTCCTTGCCCTCCAGCCCGACCAGCACCTGCAGCACGTTGGTGGGCAGGTTGAGGTGCGTGATCTGCACGCCGGTCGGGGTCCGGGTGGAGCCCGACGTGTACTGCAGGTAGGCGATCGTGTTCTCGTCCGCCTCGGGCTCCTGCCAGGTGGCGGCGACCTCGTCGGGCACCGCGTCGACGGCGATGACGCGGGGGCGTTCTTTGGCCGCCCGGGCGCGGATGAACTTGCGGACACCTTCGGCGGCCTCGGTGGTGGTCAGGATCGTCGAGGGGGAGCAGTCGTCGAGCACGGCGTGCAGGCGGCCGACGTGGCCGGGCTCGCTGGGGTCGAACAGGGGCACCGCGATCCGGCCGGCGTACAGGGCGCCGAAGAAGGCGATCAGGTAGTGCAGGTTCTGCGGGCACAGGATGGCGATGCGGTCGCCCGGCTGGGTGACCTGCTGCAGGCGGGCGCCCACCGCACGGTTGCGGGCGCTGAAGTCGCGCCAGACGATGTCGCGGGCCACCCCGTCGCGCTCGGTGGAGAAGTCGATGAACCGATACGCCAGCCTGTCGCCGCGAACCTTCGCCCACTTCTCAACGTGACGAACCAGGTTCGTGTTGTCCGGGAACCTGATTCTTCCATTCACGATGAACGGGTTGTGGTACGCCATGCCGCCTCTCCTGTCACAACCTATTGATGCCGGCTACGCCGACGGGTCCTCTATACACGAGCCAGCGGGGACACGCTCGGGGCGCCGGTCCGTGCTGGCTTGGGCCCTTATCGGGGACGCGACGACGTTCTCGATTGCTCTTAGTTTTCTCTTAATGTTAAGGGTCGCCTCGCGGCAGGCCAAATCACAAGGTACCGCCGATCACGCTTGGCAAGCAGGTAGGTAACGGCTGTGTCCACTGTGTCCGCCCCCGCCCATTCGCATCCGGCCGAGCCCTATCCATGTTTGGGGTGCGGCGCGTTTTGGATCAGACCGCGCGCCCAATTCAGCGTCCAATCGGTCGCCGGCGCCCCGTCCAGGTTCCAGAACTGCGTCGTGGCATACAGCGCGTGGACGGGTTGGCCGGCGCCGCCGGCCAGGGTGTTCAGCGTGGCAGGCAGGTTGGCGACGCTGAAGGCCTCGTTCGGCGCGGAGCAGATCAGGTCGCCGGGGGCGCAGATTTCGTTGGTCTTGCCGTTCAGCGCCCCGAACCCGCCCGGCCGCTCGCCGGTCATGGTCAGGCCGAGCCCGGACAGCACCGGCACCTCGTGCAGGGTGATCTCGGCGCCCTGTCCCGGCGGGTTGGGCCCGACGTCGTTGCCCACCCCCTCCTGGCGGCGGCCGTCAGCGATCAACGTCACACCGAGGACCAGGTCGTCGTCGACGGGGCCGCGCCCGTTGCCGATGTCGCTGGCGATGTCGCCGGCGATCACCGCGCCCTGGGAGAAGCCCAGCAGCACGTAGCTGGTCAACGGGCACTTGTCGTTCATGTCGGCCATCGCCTTGACGGTCGCGCGGGTGCCTTCGGCCCGGCTGTCGTTGTAGGACATCTGCGGGTCGCCGCTGAGCGGATTGTGGAACTGCGCCGTGTACGGCACCGTGAACGTCTGCACCCGCGACGCCGGGAACTGCTGCGCGATCTCCGCGGTCGCGTTGTGCAGCAGCGCATTTGGAAATTGCATCGGGTTGAGCGGGTCGTCCTGCACCGACGACTCCCACGTGCCGGGCACGTTGATCAGCTGCACGTCCGGGCACGACGCGTCCTGGAACGCCGGCCGCGGCTTGTGCGGACGGCTGGTCGTCGACGACGGCGGCAGAATCCCGGGCGGCACCGCGCTGGGCGGGGTGTCGGGGCCGCGCAGCAGCAACACCACCGCCACCACGACCAGCAACACGACAGCGGCCACCGCCAGGGCGGCAATCCAGGCCAGGATCCGGTGGCGTTTCCGCCGCGCGCTCGTCGTCATGTTCTCCCGCTAGCAGGGTCGGTAGGTCGCGGCTCGATCAACGCCGCGGACGTCCGTCCCGCCCGCTGCCGCGACCCCCTACACGGTACCGGCGTTTTCAGCCGGCCTATCCCGTGCCGACGACTACCGGATGGCCCCGACGATGTCGCCGGACATGGCCCCCAGCTGGCCCGACCACGAGCCCCAGCCGTTGTCGCCGCCGCCGGGGAAGTCGAAGTGTCCGTTGTGCCCGCCGACGGAGCGGTACTGCTGGTAGAACATTCGGCTGTTGCCCATCGCCTGGCCGGCCTGGCCGATCATCGCGGCGTCGTCGCCGCCCATGTTGGTGGGGCTGTAGACCCACACGCGAGTGTTGTTCTGCGCCAGCAGCGCGACGTGCACGTAGGGGTCGTGCCATTTCCACCGGCCCAGCTGCGGCGCCCCCCACATGCCGTTGCCGTCCACGCCGCCGAACTGCTGCAGCCCGGCCAGGATCGCGCCGTTGGTCGTGGTGTCCGACGGGTAGAGGAACCCGGACAGCGAGCCGGCGAAGCCGAAACGGTCCGGGTGGAAGGCCGCCAGCGCCATCGCGGCGTAGCCACCCTGGGACGCGCCGACGGCGGCATGGCCCCCGGGCGCGAGGCCTTTGTTGGCGGCCAGCCAGTCGGGCAGCTCGCTGGACAGGAACGTGTCCCACTGCTTGCTGCCGTCCTGCTCCCAGTTGGTGTACATGCTGAACGCGCCGCCGGCGGGCGCCACCACCGAGATCCCCTTGCCGCCCAGCGTGTTCATCGCGTTGCCGGCGGTCACCCAGTTGCTCACGTCCGGGGCCGCGTTGAAGGCATCCAACAGGTAAACGGCGTGCGGACCGCCGCCCAGGAAGGCCACCGGGATGTCGCGGCCCATCGCCGCCGACGGCACCATCAGGCTCTCGTAGCCCGCCGCCCGCGCCGTGCCGAACGGCCCCAATAAAGGCGAGGCGGGCGCGGCGACCGCCAGTCCGACCGCCAGCACGGCCACCCAGAACAATCGAAGAAGCGCTGACATACCCCGCACGACCGTCATGTCCACCCTCCATCGTCTAGTCGCTGAAAGCACATTAGCCAGCGGCCAAGTTCCCCCGACCGCGGGGTAGTGAAACACGTCACACCCGGCCCAAACGACTGGCCGGGCCGAGGGGTCCGGCGGCGGGGCGCAGCGCCGGCTTTTCCGGCCACGGCGTTGAGTGTGAATCCTGGCCTTTCGGCGTGAACCCTGGGCGGGGCTTTCAGCCCGGTTTGCGCCCACGCTGCACAATCGAAGCCGAGGATTCACAGCCGATGGCGGGACTGTTGCGTTGGCTCCCGGCCAAAAACAACTGGCGGCGGAGACCCCGAAGGATTCCGCCGCCAGTCGCGTTGCTCGGTGCTCTCTCTTAGGTGCCCTGCCCCTGGTTGCCCGCGGCCGCGGCGGTGGCCGGGCCGGCGCCCGGCGTCGCGCCCAGCGTCGACTGCAGGTCGCCCTTCATGGCGTTGAGCTGGGAACCCCAGTACGGCCAGTCGTGGGTGCCATTGGCGTCGAAGTTGAAGATCGCGTTGTGGCCGCCGGCGCCGTTGTACGCCTCCTGGAACTTCAGGTTGGAAGTCCGCACGAAGCCCTCGAGGAACTTCGCCGGCAGGTTGTCGCCACCCAGGTCCGACGGCTTGCCGTTGCCGCAGTAGATCCAGATGCGGGTGTTGTTCGCGACCAGCTTGCCGACCTGCAGCGACGGGTCGTTGCGCTGCCACGCCGGGTCCTCCTTGGGGCCCCACATGTCGGCGGCCTTGTAGCCACCGGCGTCACCCATGGCCAGGCCGATCAGCGACGGGCCCATGCCCTGCGACGGGTCCAGCAGCGCCGACAGCGAGCCGGCGTAGACGAACTGGTTCGGGTGGTAGGCGGCCAGGATCAGCGCCGACGAGCCCGCCATCGACAGGCCGACGGCGGCGCTGCCGGTCGGCTTGACCTGCTTATTGCTCTGCAGGTACGCCGGCAGTTCGCTGGTCAGGAAGGTCTCCCACTTGTACGTGGTGCAGCCGGCCTTGCCGCAGGCGGGCTTGTACCAGTCGGAGTAGAAGCTGGACTGCCCACCGACCGGCATGACGACCGAGATGCCCGACTGGTTGTACCACTCGAACGCGGGGGTGTTGATGTCCCAGCCGTTGTAGTCGTCCTGCGCGCGCATCCCGTCGAGCAGGTACAGCGCCGGCGAGTCCGCGCCGCCACTCTGGAACTGAATCTTGATGTTGCGGCCCATGGCGGCCGAGGGAACCTGCAGGTACTCCACCGGCAGACCTGGGCGCGAGAACGCCCCAGCGGTCGCCGAGCCCCCCACGGCGCCAATCAGACCCGATAGCAGGGCCGCACCAACGGCACCCACCATGAGCCGGCGCGGCATCCCAGCCGCGGCGCCCCGAAACCTGTCGACAAGCGTCATTCTTGCTTCCTCATCCTTCCGGCCTTACGGCGCACTCAACCGATTCGGCGCAACCTCGAATTGGTTCGGACTGCATACGCGTCCTGATCGCCCGGTTCCTCCTCGGGCCCTCGTCGGCCCGCATCGTCACCGCGCTCAGCGCAGCAGTGCCCGTGTAGTCAACCACATCTTCGGTCGTGGGCCCTCATCGAGCGGCTCAGGCAAACCGTGATCCGGCGCACCTTCCCAATTTCCTGCGCGCCAAACAATCCCGTTTCCGATCGCAATTACGCATGTGCCCGGCGCGCGTCGGCCACAGGTGAGGGCATAGATGCGAAGTTGCTGGCAACGCCGGCCGGAGAGCTGCGCCGGAGCGGTTCGAGATCGGTGGAAAAAAATTTTCCGGCCGGGCCGCCCTCACTCGTGGGGAGGCGGCGGTATCGGCTCCGGAACCGGCAGCCCGCACCTGGCGAGCTCGTAGAGCGGAACGCGATCGATGCGGTACTTGGTGAACTCGAAGGAGTGCACGACGTTGGACACGAAGCGGTGCAAGGTCATTGGGGCCCGCACCGAACTGAGCACCGCTTGGGTCTCGGGGCATTTCAGGGCCGCCACGGCCTGGGCGACCCAATTCGCGTCCAGGTAGCCCGGGATTCCCGGATACATCTTGACCCACGGGCCGTCGGCGATCACCCAGTCCGGGAAGAGGTTCTTGTCGTGGCCGATGCGACCGTGTTTCAGCCGCTCGGTGTGCTGGGCAAGCGGGTTTGCCAGTCCGATCTGGTCGATCACCCGCACATCGAGCCCGACGTTCATGCCCAGCATGCCCAGGTTGGTGAAAAACACCGTGTGCTGGGGCTTTTGCGGCGTGTCGCCGTTCGGGTTGGTTCCCGGCGCGGGCTGCGCCATCGGCACCAGGTCCCATTGAATGTAGTTGCCCGACGGTAGCAGCAACGCCCCTTCCGGAGTGTTGTCGAGCGCCGTGAGAACGGCGGCCATCCGCGGGTAGTCGAGGTAGTCGGCGGCCGTCAGCGGGTGCGCGTGCCCGGTGGCCTGCGCATAGAACCGGCGCTCGTCGACGATCCCCGAATAGGTGACGTGGGTGGCGTCGTCGCCCATCCCGGGGGAGTTTGCTGCCCACAGCGACCACCCGGCCACACCGAGCCACAGAGCGCCCGCGGCACCGGCCACCCAATAGCCCGTTTCCCGCGAATAGTCCTGCCCGTCGGGGACGGCGACCGGGATGACCGCGACGGGGGCCAGCAAACAAAACACCGGGGCCAGCAGCACCCGAGCGTGCATGAAATCGCCGCCCTGCCGAATCCAGTAGAGGCCCTGCAGCAGCCCGCTGACCAGCACGAACGCCACCACGGCCGGCGGGCTTTGGACGGCGCGCGCCAAGCGGCCGTAGTCGGCGGCCCGGACGGGACGAAGGAACGACGGGCGCCGACGCGCCGCGACCATGAGGGCGCCCAACGGCACCAGCAGCACCACCGGCACCCACACCGCGTAGGGCGCGTCGAAGTTCGAGAGGTAGATCATCCCCTGCGACCACTTGTCGCCGGCGGCGTCCTTGGCCAGCGCGGTGCCCGGGACCAGCAGCCCGTAGTAGCCCATCCGGAAGATCTCGTAGGCGACCGGCACGAATCCGCCCGCCACCACGACCAAAACGCGGCGTCCCCGGGTGCGGGCCGCGACCAGCATCATGATCAGCGCGAGCCCGCCCATCAGCGCCAGCTCCGGCCGGACCAGGACGCTGAACCCGGCGACAAACGCCAGGGCGCCGAGGAACAACGGGCTGTCCGGCCGGCCGCGGACCGGCTGCGCCCAGCACACCATCATCCACCACAGCAATCCCAGATAGGCCAGCATCAGGCCGCTCTCCAGGCCGGAGGTGGCAAAGTCACGCGCCGGTGGCAGCGCGATGTAGACCAGCGCCCCGGCGGGCACCACGATCGCCCGCCGACCCCGCAGGCCGGGCGCGTACAACCGGCCCGTGCCCAGCATCAACAGGGCCACACCCAGCAACGAAAGCCCCAGGGCCAGGGCCAGGGCCACGTATTCCATGCGCAGCGGCCCGCCGATCCAGCTGCCGACGTAGACCAGGTACGTCCACGCCGTGGACGTGTTCGCCTCGATCCGCTCGCCCTGGTTGAAGACCGGGCCGTTACCGGCCAGCAAATTGCGCACCGTGCGCAGCACGATGAGCCCGTCGTCGGCGATCCAGCGCCGCTGCCAGGCCCCCCAGGCGAACAGGACGGCCACCAGCGCCACGCTGCCCCAGAGGCTGACCCGGACCCAGGCGTGGTAGCGGAACAGCACCCGGCGCATCACACCCAGCTTCAGCGCCTTCAGGTCGGTGCTAGCCGAAGGCAACGGCGGCCCCGACCGTCGCGATCCACGCCACCGCCAGCAGCTGCAAGACACGGTCGCGCAGCGCGATGTCCTCGGGCTCGCCGGCCAGGCCGCCGTCGACGTCGACCGCGTAGCGCAGGATCGCGATGGTCCAGGGGACCATCGACACCGTGAACCAGCCCGCCGAGCCGTGGTCGCGCTCGAAGGCCCACAGCCCGTAGCACATCACCACCGCGGTGGCCGACAAAGTCCAGACGAAGCGCAGGTAGGTGCCCGTGTAGCTCTCCAGCGCCTTGCGGATCGCGGCGCCGGTGCGCTCGGCCAGTTGCAGCTCGGCGTAGCGCTTGCCGGCCACCATGAACAGCGACGCGAACGCCGCCACCAGCAAGAACCACTGCGACAGCCGGGTGTCGGTGGCCGCACCCCCGGCGATGGCGCGGATCAAATACGCCGACGACACGATGCAGATGTCCACCACCGCTTGGTGTTTGAGGCCGAAGCAATACGCCAGCTGCATGCCGAGGTAGACCGCCATCACCACGGCGAGGTTGGGCGTCAACCACCAGGCCACGCCGAGCGACGCCACCGCGAGCACCACGGCCAGGGTGTACGCCAGCCATTCGGGCACCACGCCCGCCGCGATCGGGCGGAACCGTTTGGTGGGGTGTTCGCGGTCGGCCTCGACGTCCCGGACGTCGTTGACCAGGTACACCGCGGAGGCCGCCAGGCTGAACACCACGAAGGCCACCAGCACCTGGAGGCCCAGCAGGCCGTAGTCGTAGCGGTAGCCGCGGCCCGCTGCGCTCAGCGGCGCCGCCAGCACCAGCACGTTCTTCACCCACTGCCGCGGGCGTATCGCCTTGACCACGCCGGCGATCAGGTTCCCCGGCGGCCCGACAACCACGTCGTCACTCACTTGTGCGGAACCTCTCGCCGATTCGACACACGATCCCGGCGACGGTGGCGCCGAGGGCCGCGCCGCAGGCCACGTCGCTGGGATAGTGCACGCCCAGCAGTATCCGCGACAGCGCCATGGGGGGAACGAGCAGCGCCGGAAGGGGCAGGCCGGTGGCCCGGCCCATCAGGATGGCCGCGGCCGTGGTGGAGGTGGCGTGCGCCGACGGGAAGCTGAGCGGGCTGGGCGTGCCGACGTTGACCGCGACGGCCGGGTGATGCGGCCGTTTGCGGCGCACCAGCCGTTTGACCAGCACCGCCGCCGCATGCGCGACGAACGCGCCGGCCCCCGCCGCCAGCCACTCCCGGCGCTGTGCCGGCATCAGCAGCGCTCCGAGCGCCGCCACCACGAGCCACCCGATGCTGTGCTCGCCGAAGTGGGACAGCCCGCGCGCCGCGGTCAGGACGCCGGGCCGGTCGGCCAGCGCCGACTGAACGGCCACCAGCGCGGCCACTTCACCGCGCGGGGCGTCTGACGGGGGGACTTCAGCCATGTCTCGGCTCGTCGTGGGCCAGGGTCAGGACCGTTTCCCACTTCTGCTTGCTGGACAGCACCGGCAGTGCCTCGCGGTACACCCGCCGCATCTCGTCGAACCGGCTTGCCAGCTGCCGCTGCCGCCGCACGGACTGCAACAGCAGCGACACCATCTTCGCCCGGTCGCGCTGGCGGTAGACCACCCCGCACCCGTCGGCGGTGGTGACCGTGGCCCCGTCGAGGGTGCACAGCCGGAACCAGCGCGCGTCCTGGGTCGCGACGTTGAACTCCGGGCGCCGGTGCGCTTCGGGGTCGGCCTTCGTCATGTTGTGCACGATTCCGCGCGCCAGCCGGTAGCCGATGGACACCGGGTTGACCGGTGGCTTCATCGCCTTGCTCTGGTGCCGGGGCGGGGGCAGTTCGCTCGCCGCCGGCAGCACGACGGCGTCGGGGTATTTTTTGCGCAGGCGGTGCACGTCGGGCAGCGCGCTTTCCAGGATCGAGAAGATGTGTTCGGGGCCGGCCAGGAAGTCGTCGATGGCCTTGTTCTGGATCGCCACGGTCGAATATTCAAGGCAGGCAAGGTGTTTCAGCGTGGCCTTGAGGTGGCTGCGGACCAAGCCGGCGATGTCGCCGTCCCAGTGCATCGCGGCGACCACCAGCCGGTTGCGCAGATGGAAATAGGCCTGCCAGTCGATGGCGTCGTCCTTGTCGCTCCAGGCCATGTGCCAGATCGCGGCGCCCGGCAGGGTCACCGTCGGGTACCCGTGCTCGGCGGCCCGCAGGCCGTAGTCGGCGTCGTCCCACTTGATGAACAGCGGCAACGGCTGCCCGAGCTCCTCGGCGACCTGCCGCGGGATCATGCACGTCCACCAGCCGTTGTAGTCGACGTCGATGCGGCGGTGCAGCAGCTTGCTGCGTTCGCTGTCGTCGTTCAACGGATATTCGGCGAAGTCGTGGTCGTACTCCGCGTGCGGCGCGGCGGTCCACATGAAGTTCGACGGGTTGACGACCTCGCCCATGATGTGCAGGTGCGACGGCTCCTGCAGGTTGAGCATCTGGCCGCCCACCAGCATCGGGGTCCTGGCGAAGCGGTGCATCGCCAGCACCCGCAGGATCGAGTCGGGCTCGATGCGGATGTCGTCGTCCATGAACAGGATCTGTTGGCAGTCGGTGTTTTTCAGCGCCTCGTACATCACCCGGCTGTAGCCGCCGGAGCCGCCGAGGTTGGGCTGGTCGTGGATAGACAGCCGGTTGCCCAGCCGGGCGGCCGCGGCGGGGAAGTCGGGGTGATCGCGCACCTTGCGCACGCCTTGGTCGGGCACGATCACCGCCCCGATCACCTCGTCCACCAACGGGTCGGCGGTGAGCTCGGCCAGCGCGTTGGCGCAGTCGGCGGGGCGGTTGAACGTCGGGATGCCGACGGCGATGTTGGCCTTGACCGGGGCCGGCTCGGTCGCATACCAGCCGCCGCCGAGCAGGGTGACGTCCGCGTCGGTGTTGACGTCGAACCAGATCCAGCCGCCGTCCTCGAACGGCCGCAGCGACACCTCGATCTCGACGACGGCGGGTTCGTCTTCGGCGCCGGAGAATTGGCGTCCCTCCACGAAGATGCGCGCACCGGTGGCCTTGGTGCGGTAGACGTCGACGCGGCCCGCCCCGGTCATCTCGACGCGCAGCACCACCGACTGGCAGATCGACCAGCGCCGCCAGTAGCTGGCCGGGAACGCGTTGAAGTACGTGGCGAACGACACCTCGGACTCCGCGCCGATCTGCAGCGAGGTCCGCGACGTCGCATGCGCGCGGCGGGCATTGGTGGTCGACTCCTCCAGGTACAGCTTGCGCACGTCGAGGGGCTCGCCCGGGCGCGGCAGGATGATCCGGGAAAGCAAACTCACAGCAGTCATTTACGCGCGCACCTCGATGTTTCCGTCCTTTTCCACCAGCGGGGCGCCCTCGCGCAGGTGCGGCGCGAGGGTGTTGTCGTACATGTTCAGGGCGCTGGCGATCGCCATGTGCATATCCAGATATTGGTAGGTGCCCAGCCGGCCACCGAACAGCACCTTCGATGACGCGGTCTCGGACTTCGCCCGCGCCCGGTAGGCGGCCAGCAAGGCGCGGTCGGCCTCGGTGTTGATCGGGTAGTAGGGCTCGTCGTCGTCTCCGGCGAAGCGGGAGTACTCGCGCATGATCACCGTCTTGTCGGCCGGATAGTCACGCTCGGTGTGGAAGTGCCGGAATTCGTGGATGCGGGTGTACGGCACGTCGGGATCGTTGTAGTTCATCACCGGTGTCCCCTGGAAATCGCCGGTCGGCAGCACCTCGACCTCGAAGTCCAGGGTGCGCCAGCCGAGGCGGCCGTCGGCGTAGTCGAAGTAGCGGTCCAGCGGGCCGGTGTAAACGACGGGGGCCGACGGGGACTCTTGGCGCAGCTGGTCGCGCACGTCGAACCAGTCGGTGTCCAGCCTGACCTCGATGCGGTCGTCGTCGGCCATCTTGGTCAGCCACGCCGTGTAGCCGTCGAGCGGCAGTCCCTCGTAGGTGTCGCTGAAGTACCGGTTGTCGAAGGTGTAGCGCACCGGCAGCCTGCTGATGACGGCCGCCGGGAGCTCAACGGGGTCGGTCTGCCACTGCTTGGCCGTGTAGCCCTTGACGAACGCCTCGTAGAGCGGCCGGCCGATCAGCGAGATGGCCTTCTCCTCGAGGTTTTTCGCGTCCGCGGTGTCGATCTCGGCTGCCTGCTCGGCGATCAGCCGCCGCGCTTCGTCCGGGGTGAAGTACTTGCCGAAGAACTGCGACACCAGGCCCAGCCCCATCGGGAACTGGTAGGCCTGGCCGTTGTGCATCGCGAACACCCGGTGGCGGTAGTCGGTGAACTCGGTGAACTGCCGCACGTAGTCCCAGACCCTCTTGTTAGAGGTGTGGAACAGGTGGGCGCCGTACTTGTGCACCTCGATGCCGGTCTGCGGCTCGGCCTCCGAGTACGCGTTGCCCCCGATGTGCGGGCGCCGTTCGACGACGAGCACGCGCTTCCCGAGTTGGGTAGCCACGCGCTCGGCAATGGTCAGGCCGAAGAATCCGGAGCCGACGACGAAGAGGTCAAAGCGACCAGGCGGAGAAGTCATCGGTTGCTTAGGGTATCCGACCGCGCCGGCCTAACCCATTTGGCGAGGCCCGGAAGTCGGAATTAGGCCAGGTGCCAATCACTTTCGGGGGCCCCTGGACGGGCCCGGGACCGCGGTCACGGTCGTAGTCGCAATTACCTCACGATTCAATCTCAGCACTCCAGTCACAGAAATCTCACTCGTACCATCGACTCTGTGTGCTTCATGCCGGATAGGACGGGCAGGACACGCCGACACAACAAGCAGTGCAAATAGTTGTCCAGATTGAGGAGACTTCCGTGCCGAACCGACGCCGACGCAAGCTTTCGACAGCCATGAGCGCGGTCGCCGCCGTGGCAGTGGCGAGTCCTTGCGCATACTTCCTGGTTTACGAGTCGACCGCCGACAGCAAGCCGGCCGAGCACCACGAGTTCAAGCAGGCCGCGGTGATGAACGACCTGCCGGGCGAGCTGATGGGCGCCCTGTCGCAGGGGCTGTCGCAGTTCGGGATCAACCTGCCGCCGGTGCCCGCCCTGACCGGCACCGGTACCGGCGCTTCGGGCCTGGGCACCACGGGCCTGACGAGTCCGGGTCTCACCAGCCCGGGGCTGACCAGTCCCGGCCTGACCAGCCCGGGCTTGACGAGCCCGGGGCTGACGAGCCCGGGGCTGACGAGCCCGGGTCTGACGAGCCCGGCCCTGGCGAATCCCGGGCTGCCGCCCATCACCCCCGGGGTCACCACGCCGGGCGCGGCGGCGGTCCCGACGGTGCCCACAGTGCCGGCCGCGGGGCTCAACCCGGCGCTGGCCAACCCCGGGCTGACCAGTCCGGCGGGCCTCACCCCGGGCATCGGCAGTCCCACGCTCACCCCCAGCGAGGTGCCCATCGACTCGACGACCGGCTTGGACCCGGGCGTCGGCGGCACGTACCCGATCCTCGGTGACCCCTCGACGCTCGGCGGCGGTTCGCCGATCGCGTCCGGCGGCACCGGGGGCGGCACCGGCGGCGGTGGCGGGCTGATGAACGACTTGATGCAAGCCGCCAACCAGCTGGGCGCCAACCAGGCCATCGACCTGCTCAAGGGCCTGGTGATGCCGGCCATCACGCAGGGCATTCAGCAGAGTGCCGCGGGCGCGCCGGGTGCCGCCGCAGGCGCCCTGCCGGCCGCCGCCGGCGCCGCGACGGCGCTGCCGGGCGCGGCGGGCGCGCTGCCGGCCGCCGCGGGTGCCCTGCCGGGCGCCGCCGCTGCGCTGCCTGGTGCCGCCGGTGCCTTGCCGGGTGCCGCCGGTGCGCTGCCGGCCGCGGCGGGCGCCCTGCCGGGTGCAGCGGCCGCGGCCCCGGGTGCCGTCGCGGGTGCCCTGCCGGGTGCCGCGGCCGCGGCCCCGGGTGCTGTCGCCGGTGCGCTGCCGGCCGCGGCGGGCGCGCTGCCGGCCGCCGCGGGCGCCGTGCCGGGTGCCACCGGGGCGCTGACCGGCGCGGCCGCGCCGGCCCTGCCGCACTAGGCCTCGTAAAAACGGGAGGAACCTGTCCCCTGACGGCACCGCAGAGTCGCCCCTCTGCGGTGCCGTCGAACAGGTTTTCGTGGAGTTTTAACGGCCCAACCCTCGTGTCGCCTCATTATTAACATGAGAAACACACGTAACATCAGCTGGTGTCGTCCCGCAGCCGCGCGCCAACGATGTTGCTCACCGCCATCGCGGCAACCGTCCTCATCGTCTCGTGGATCGGCGACGCGACCCGCGACCGTGACACCCCCGAGCCGGCCGGGCCCCGCGACACCCAGCTCGCCGAGCAGCCGTTGATCGGACTCGGCGGCGGGGTCACGGTTCGCGAGCTCGGCCAGGACACCCCGTTCTCGTTGGTGGCGCTCACCGGCGACCTCGCCGGCACGTCCACCCGGGTGCGCGCGAAGCACGCCGACGGTTCCTGGGGGCCCTGGTATCAGACCGAGTACGAAACCGCGGCCCCCGATATCGGACCAGCCGGCCCCGCGGGGCCGGGCGGGCCGAGCGAGGGCCCGCGCAGCACGGATCCGGTGTTCGTCGGCGCCACCACGACGGTCCAGATCGCGGTCACCCGGCCGATCGACGCCCCGGTAACCCAACCGCCGGCGGCCGCCCGGACGAACGAGGACCTGGGATACCGGCCGGCCTCCAAGGAACAGTCCTTCGCGCAGAACATCTCCGCGATCCTCATCTCGCCGCCGCAGGCGCCGGCCCGGACGCAGTGGACGCCGCCGTCGGGGGTCATGATGCCCGGCCAGCCGCCCAGCATCATCAGCCGGGCGGAATGGGGTGCCGACGAGTCGCTGCGCTGCGGTAGCCCCCAGTACGACAACGGAATTCGCGCCGCGGTCATCCACCACACCGCCGGCAGCAACGACTACTCCCCGCTGGAATCGGCCGGCATCGTCAAGGCGATCTACACCTACCACAGCAAGACGTTGGGCTGGTGCGACATCGCGTACAACGCGCTGGTCGACAAGTACGGCCAAGTGTTCGAGGGCAGTGCCGGCGGCCTGACCAAGGCCGTCGAGGCCTTCCATACCGGCGGATTCAACCGCAACACGTGGGGCGTGGCGATGATCGGCAACTTCGACGACGTGGCCCCGACACCGATCCAGCTGCGCACCGTGGGCCGGCTGCTGGGCTGGCGGCTCGGCATGGACAGTGTCGACCCCAAGGGCACGGTGGCACTGGAATCGGCCGGTAGCCACTACACGACCTTCCCGGCCGGCGCCGTCGCGAATCTACCCACCATTTTTACCCACCGCGACGTCGGAAACACCGATTGCCCGGGCAATGCCGCCTACGCGCTGATGGACGAAATCCGGGACATCGCCTCGCATTTCAACGATCCACCTGAGGAGCTGATCAACGCGCTGAAGGGCGGTGCGATCTACGAGCACTGGCTGGCGATCGGCGGCATGAACAGCGTCCTGGGCGCACCCACCTCGCCGGAAGACGACGCGGCCGGGGGCGCCCGCTTCGCCACGTTCGCCAAGGGCGCGATGTACTGGTCGCCCGAGATCGGCGCGGAGCCGGTGACCGGGGCCATCTACGACGCCTGGGCGTCGCTTAGCTACGAGCGGGGCCCGCTCGGGCTGCCGACCAGCGCGGAAATACAAGAGCCCCTGCGCATTACGCAGAACTTCCAGCACGGCACCCTGAACTACGAGCGGCTGACCGGCAACGTCAGCGAGGTCGTCGACGGGATCACGACGCCACTGTCGGCGCAGCCCCCGAGCGGACCTGAGGTACCGCCCGAACACTTCTCGCTGCCGTCGCATCCCGCCGCGACCTGAAAGTTTCAGGCGTTTCCCACCGAGGCGTGGTCCAGGTCACATACGCTCGAGGTGCCCCGGAACGGCGGCGCCGCGGGGAGCGAGTCGAGGGGAGACGGCCGTGTCGTTCGTGGTCACAGAACCGCAGCTGATGACGGCCGCGGCCGAAAACCTGGCGGGCATCCGGTCGAGCCTGGGGGAGGCGGCCGCCGCCGCGGCGGCACCCACGACGGGCGTCGCCGCCGCCGCCGCCGACGACGTGTCCGCGGCGATCTCGCAGCTGTTCGGCGCGTACGGGCGGCAATTCCAGGCCGCCACCGCGCAGGCGGCGGCGTTCCATGACGAGTTCGTGAGCCTGTTGAACGGCGGCGCGGCGGCCTATCTCGGCACCGAGGTCGCCAACGCCGAGCGGGCTCTGCTGGGCGCCGCGTTGCCGGCATCGAACGCAGCCGCCGCGGTGGTTCCGGGCGGCGCGTACGGGCAGCTCATCGCCAACACGACCGCCAACCTGGAAGCCCTTTTCGGCACCTGGAGCGCCGACCCGTTCCCGATCCTGCGCCAGGTCGCGGTCAACCAGCTGGGTTACTGGCAGCAGATCGCGGCCGCGCTGACCAACACCATCGGAAACTTCCCCGCCCTGGTGGCGAACCTGCCGGCGGCCATCCAGGCCGGCATCCAGCAGCTCGTGACCTTCCCGTACGCCGCCTACATCCAGCAGTTCGTCGCCGCGCAGATCGGCTTCGCCCAGAGTTTCGCCACGAACCTCAACGCCGCGGTCACCGGCATCATCGCCGGCTGGCCCGCTTTCCGAGACGGGCTTCAGGTGGCGTGGCAGGCGGTCCTGGCGGGCAATTACTACGGCGCGGTGCAGGACGTCGGGCAGGCCTTCGCGAATCTGCTGGTGACCGGGGCCGATCCGGGCACCCCGACCATCAATCTGGTGAGCTTCGACATTCGCAGTCTCACTGCCACCCTGACCGCCACGGTCAATCCCACACTGCTCGGCCCGCTGGGGAATCTGTTCGCCCTGGGAAACATCCCGGGGCAGGATGCGCAGTACCTCACCGACCTGATGCCGCCGTCCATCCTCCGGCAGATGTCGCAGAATTTCACCAACGCGCTCAATGTGCTGACCGTCCCCAGCATTTCGGCGACCGCGACCATGCGGGTGCCTCTCCTGGGGCTTCAATCGACCACCGGGACGCTCAGCGCCTACTTCGGCCTGCCGCTGGTGCTCACCTACGCCGCGGCGGGCGCGCCGTTCGCCGGATTGGAGGGGCTTGCCACCTCCGCGACCGCGGTGCAGCAGGCGCTGCTGGCCGGCAACCCCGTGGGCGCGCTGACTGCGCTGGCGGAAGCGCCGGCCGTCGTGGCGAACGGCTTCCTCAACGGCGAGACCATCGTGGATATGACCATCCCGGTCCCAGTAAACTTCACGGTGCCGATTATCGGCCCCGTCAGCTTCACCCTGCCGATCATCCTGCACCTGCCCTTCGACGGCCTCCTCGTTCCGCCCCACCCGCTCACCGCGACAATCGATTTCAGCGTCCTGCCGGGTGGGGTACCGGTTCCGGTCACCATCTTCGGCACGCCGTTCATGGGCCTGGGCCCGCTGCTGGTCAACTACATACCCCAGCAGATCGCGGCGGCCATCGCACCGACCGGATAGCGTTAGAGCCACCAGCGTTCCAGCACCCGGCCCACCCCGTCGTCGGTGTTGGGCGCGGTGACCTCGTCGGCGACGGCCAGCACGTCGGGATGCGCGTTGCCCATGGCCACGCCGTGGCCGGCCCACCGCAGCATGGGTAGGTCGTTGGGCATGTCGCCGAACGCCACCACCTCGGTGCTGGTGATGCCCATCGGTTTGGCGACCTCCTCGACGCCGCTCGCCTTGCTGATCCCCAGCGGCACGATCTCCACCAGCCCGTTGTTGGTGGAGTAGGTGATATCACCTTCGATGCCAACGTGTTTGGCGAGCGCGGCGGCCATGTCCGCGCTGCGCGCCCCGCTCTTGCGGATCAGCAGTTTGACCGCGGGCGCGCTGAGCAGGTCGTCGATCGACACCTCGGTGTTGTCCGGGTTGAGCCACGCGTGCTCGTAGCCCGGCGAGCTGACGAACTGCGGCGTTGCCGTGTCATGGGCGCGCTCACCGATCCGCTCGACGGCCAGACCCGCGCCCGGGATGACCCGGGTCGCCAGCTCGGCGAGCTCGGCCAGGGCGTCGACCGCCAGTGTCCGCGCCGACAACACCCGGTCGGTGGCGGGATCGTAGAGGACGGCGCCGTTGGCGCACACCGTTATCGGCGCGAAACCCAGCGCGTCCACGACGGGACGTATCCAGCGCGGCGGACGCCCGGTCGCCACCACGAACTGCGCTCCATCGGCGACCGCGGCGCGCACCGCGCCGCGGGTGCGCGCGGAGATGGTTTCGTTTTCGTCGAGCAGGGTGCCATCGACGTCGCAGGCGATCAGCGCCGGCGAGCGCATTGTGAAGTCACTTTGAAGTCATCGAGATTGATCTGCCTTGCCGCTCTTAGTGCAATCCGCTCTGTGTTTGCCCCGGCCGCGTCACACCGTCGGTCCCGTACTTTTGCATACGCTGCTGCAGTTCGACCAACCGGATCTCCCGGGAATCCTCCTGGTTCGGGGCGCCACCACCGAGGCGCCGCGGCACCCAGTACTCGCCGCCGGGGTGGGGATACTCCTCCTGCACCCGGTACAGCAACGCGTTCATCGCCTGTCGCAACGCGGCGTTGAGTTGCTCGGCGGTTCCCTGCGGCTGCACAGGGCGCCCCACGGCCACGGTGATCGGAACCTTGTTGCGCAGCACCTTCTTCGGGTGATCTTTGGGCCAAATCCGGTGGGCCCCCCAGACGATCGTCGGGATCAGCGGCACTTGCGCCTCCAGCGCCATGCGCGCGGCGCCGGTCTTGAACTCCCTGAGCTCATAGCTGCGGCTGATCGTGGCCTCCGGATGCATCCCGATGAGCTGGCCCTCGCGCATCCGCTGTACGGCCACGTCGAACGCGTCGTGTCCCGACCGGCGGTCGACCGGGATGAGCCGGGCGTGCTTGATCACGTAGTTGACCACCTTCACGTCGGCCATTTCGGCCTTGATCATGAAGTACATGCGGCGTCCGCGCTCCTTGACGGCGAGCAACGACGGGAGCCAGTCGAGGTAGCTGGTGTGGTTCTGGGCGAGCAGCGCACCGCCGCGCGCCGGGATGTTCTCCAAGCCCTGAAAAGTGAATCTCGTTCCCTGCATGGCCACGAGCGGCGGGACGATCCACTCGCCAAACCGGTAGAACGGCTCTGCCATGTCCTTCTCCTTGCGCTACCGCGACTGAGGCGGCGGGGTACGGTTGCCGCCCTTGCCGGCGGCTCGGGCCGCAGTCTCGTCGGCCTCGATCCGGGCAGCCTCGTCCATGGTCGGGGCGGCGCCGCCGAGCCGGTGCGGCACCCAGTACGCGCCCGCGGGATGCGGATACCGGTCCTGCGCCCGGTGCAGCAGCGTCGTCATCGATGCGCGCAGGGCGTCGGTGGTGGACGCGGTGTCGTTGCCCGCGCGCACCGGCTCACCCACCGCAACGGTGATCGGCACCCGGTTGCGGACGAGGTGCCGCGGGTGGTCCTTGGTCCAGATGCGCTGCGCGCCCCAGACGATCACCGGGACGATCGGCACGCCCGCTTCGGTGGCCATCCGGGCCGCGCCCGTCTTGAATTCCTTGAGCTCGAAGCTGCGGCTGATGGTGGCCTCGGGGTAGACGCCGACCAGCTCGCCCTCGCGCAGGCGCCGCACGGCGACCGCGTAGGCGTCCGCCCCCGCGCCGCGGTCCACCGGAATGGTGCGGGTGCGTTTGATCAGGAAGTTGACCATCTTCACCTGCTGCATCTCGGCCTTGATCATGAATCGGAGCCGACGGTGCCGCCGGTGCGCGGCCAACGCCGCGGGCAGGAAGTCGACGTAGCTGGTGTGGTTGATCGCGATCACCGCGCCGCCGCGATCCGGGATGTTCTCCTCGCCGGTGTAGGTGATGTGGGTGCGGGTGGCGAAGACGACTAGCTGGGCCAAGACCTCGAGGATGCGAAACGTGGGCTCCGCCATCGGCTACTGCTCCGGCGCCCCAGCGGCCCGGGCGCGATGGGCCGCGCGGGCGGCGGCCTCATCGGCCTCCAGGCGCGCCGCGTCAGCTAACGACGGCGCGCCGCCGCCGAGCCGGTGCGGCACCCAGAACTCCCCGGCCGGGTGGGGCCCATAACGCTCTTGGGCCCGCTCCAGCAAATGCTGCATCCGCGAATGCAGTAGCGCCCGCAATTCGTCGATGGCCAGCGTCGGTTGAATCGGTTCCCCCACCACCACCACCACGGGCACCTTGGGCCGCACCAGCTTTTTGCGGTGGCCCTTGGTCCAGATCCGCTGCGCACCCCAGACAATGTGCGGAACGATCGGCACCCCCGCCTCGACCGCCATCCGCGCGGCCCCCGATTTGAACTCTTTGATTTCGAAGCTGCGGCTGATCGTGGCCTCCGGGTAGACCCCGACCAGCTCGCCGTCCTTGAGGTTTCTGACGGCGGCTTCATAGGACGCGGCGCCGTCGCCCCGATCCACCGGGATATGCCGCAGGCTGCGCATGATCGGCCCGGTGATCTTGTGGTCGAACACCTCCCGCTTGGCCATGAACCGCACCTTGCGGCCGAGGCCCTGCCGGTAGGCGGGCAGGCCCGCGAACGTGAAATCCAGGTAGCCGGTGTGGTTGATCGCGATGACGGCGCCGCCGCTCTTCGGTAGGTTCTCGACGCCCTCTACCGCGATCTTGAGACCCTGGATGCGCCATATCAACCGGGCAAGCCGAATGGCGGTCCCGTATGCCGGTTCCACAGCACTTAGCCTAGTGCCACCGGGCGGGCGCCGCGTGAGCCGGAAAACGCGGGCAGCGGCGCGCTAAGCTCGGGGGCTGAGACCCCGTCCACCGTCTGTCCCCCCGAAAGGTATTTGTGCAGGTCACCAGCGTAGGCCACGCCGGATTCCTGGTTCAGACCCACGCGGGCAACATCCTTTGTGACCCCTGGGTCAATCCCGCCTACTTCGCGTCCTGGTTCCCCTACCCGGACAACAGCGCGCTGGACTGGGACCGGTTGGGCGACTGCGACTACCTGTACATCTCGCACCTGCACAGGGATCACTTCGACGCCAGGAACCTGCGCGAGCACGTCAACAAGGATGCGGTGGTGCTGCTGCCCGACTTCCCGGTGCCCGACCTGCGAAACGAGTTGCAAACGCTGGGGTTTCATCGGTTCTTCGAGACCACCGACTCGACCAGGCACCGCATCGACGGGCCCAAGGGCGCGCTCGACGTCATGATCATCGCGCTGCGCGCCCCGGCCGACGGCCCGATCGGCGACTCGGCGCTGGTGGTTTCCGACGGCACCACAACGGTTTTCAACATGAATGACGCCCGGCCGGTGGACCTGGATGTGCTCGATGCCTTCGGCCCCGTGGACGTGCACCTGCTGCAGTACTCCGGGGCGATCTGGTACCCGATGGTCTACGACATGCCGGCCCGCGCCAAGGAATCCTTCGGCACCCAGAAACGGCAGCGGCAGATGGACCGCGCCCGCCAGTACATCGCCGACGTGGGGGCGAGCTGGGTCGTGCCGTCGGCGGGGCCGCCGTGCTTTTTGGACGCCGAGTTGCGCCACCTCAACGACGACCACGGCGACCCGGCCAACATCTTCCCCGACCAAATGGTCTTCCTGGAGCAGATGCGCGCGCACGGGCACGACGGCGGCCTGCTGATGATGCCCGGCTCGACCGCGGACGTCACCGGAGCCACACTGAATTCGCTTCGTCACCCCCTTCCGACCGACGAAGTCGAGGCCATCTTCACCACCGGCAAATCCGCTTACCTCGCCGACTACGCCGAGCGGATGGCCCCCGTGCTGGCCGCCGAGCGCGCCGGCTGGGCCCCCGCCACCGGCGAGCCGCTGCTCGACCAACTGCGCGCGCTGTTCGAACCGATCATGGCGCAAAGCGACGAGATCTGCGACGGCATCGGCTACCCCGTCGAGCTCGTCATCGGGCCCGAGACCGTGGTCCTGGACTTCCCGAAAAGATCGGTGCGCGAACGGATTCCCGACGAGAAGGTCCGCTACGGCTTCGCCATCGCACCGGAGCTGGTGCGCACCGTGCTGCGCGACAACGAACCCGACTGGGTCAACACCATCTTCTTGTCGACCCGCTTTGAGGCGTGGCGCGTCGGTGGCTACAACGAATACCTGTACACCTTCTTCAAATGCCTGACCGACGAACGGATCGCCTACGCCGACGGATGGTTCGGCGAGACCCACGACGACTCCGCGTCGATCACGCTGGACGGCTGGGAGATTCAGCGCCGCTGCCCCCACCTCAAGGCCGACCTGTCGAAATTCGGTGTGGTGGATGGCAACACGTTGACCTGTAACCTGCACGGCTGGCAGTGGCGATTGGACGATGGTCGCTGCCTGACCGCGCGCGGTCACCAACTGCGGAGCTCGAAGAAATGAACTTTTCCTACGATGACGGCCTGGTCCAGCTGGACCGGACGGCGATCACGTTGCGCCGCTACCACTTTCCGTCGGGTACGTCGAAGGTCATCGCGCTGGACACGATCCGCGGGTACCGGGCCGAGCCGTTGGGCAAATTCGTGCACCGGTTCCGGATCTGGGGCAGCTCCGACTTCCGCCGCTGGCTTCCGCTGGACGTGCAGCGGCCGTTGCGGTCGACGCTGGTCACGCTGGACGTCCCGGGCACCTGGCCCAGCCCCGCGTTCACGCCGGCGCGCGCCGAGGAGTTCCTCGCGCTGCTGGACGAACTGCTGAGCCGGCGCGGCTAGCGACCCAGATCGGCCAGCGCCTGCCGGGCGGCGTTGTAGCCGGGGATGAAGGTGATTCCCGGGCCGCCGTGGCAGCCGGCGCTGCCCAGGTACAACCCCTCGATTGGAATCGGTTGGCCGAGAAAGCCTTTCGGCCCAGGCCGGTTGGGTCCGATCTGGTTGGCGTTCAACAGCCCGTGGCAGTAGTCGCCGCCGGGGGCGCCGAACATCACCCCCATGTGCCGGGGCGTGAACGTGGTGTGCCGGGTGATGCTGGCTTCGAAATTCGGTGCGAGCCGGGTGATCTTGTCGATCACCCGCTGGCCCATCTCGACCTTCGCCTGGCCATAGCTTCCCGAGTCTCCCGAGTCCTGGCCCTCGATGGGGAACCACAGCGCGAATGCCGACGCGGCGTGCTTGCCCGCGGGCGCCAGGTCCGGGTCGTTTTGCGAGGGGATCTGCAACACCAGCGTCGGGTCGGCCGGGACGATCCCGCGCCGGCAGTCCTCCCACTGCTGCTGGACCTCCTCCGGGGTGCAGAAAATGCCGATGGACGCCTGCATGGCCGGGTCGTTGAGGGACTCGTACGGCGCGGCGAACCGCGGGGCCTCGTCCAGCGCGAAGTGCATCTGCAGGTAGCTGCCGCGGTGGTCGATGCGCGCGTAACGCTCACGGATGTCGGCGGGCAGCGCCGCGGGGTCGATCATCTCGTTGAGCGTGACGTCGGGCGCGATTCCGGAGACGACGATCGGCGCGGTGAACGTCTCGCCCGCCTCGGTGCGCACGCCGGTCACCCTCCCCCCGGAGACCAGGATTTCGGTCACCTTGGTGCGCAACAGCACCTCGCCGCCGTGGCGTTCCACCAGCTCCCCCAGGTGAGCGGTGAGCGCGCCGATGCCGCCGCGCAGCTTCTTCATCTGCATGGTGTCCCCGTCGGGAACGCCCAGCCCGAAGGCCAGCGCCGCCGCGCTGCCCGGGGTGGCCGGCCCCCGGTAGAGGGTGTTGACGGCCAGCACGGTCATCGAGCCGCGCAGCGCGCCGTGCTTCTCGCGGTCCGGCAGGTAGCGGTCCAACACATCGGTGACCGAGCCGAAGAGCATGTCGTCGATGGCCGAGCGCTCGAATTCGTTGGTGGCACAGGCATACATCTCGTCCAGGCTTTTGGGCGCCGTGCCGGCCTCGAATCGGCCCAGCGCCCGCGTCGGCGCCTGGCTCCACCCCATCAGCCCCGCCATCCCGTTGACGGCGTCGGCCCCGTGCACCTCGTTGAGGTGGGTGATCAACTTGATCGGGTCGCTGTACTGGACCAGCGGCTCGTCGCCGACGCCACGCAGCGCCACCGACATCACGTCCAGGTCGATGGTGGGCAGGGTGTCCAGGCCCAGCGCCTCGACAACCACCGACGACGTGGGGAACTGCACCGAGCCGGCGATCTCGAAGCGGTAGCCGTCGAAAAGCTCGACCGTGGAGGCCATCCCGCCGGCGTACAGCTTGGCGTCGAGGCAGACCGTCCGCAGCCCGGCCTTCTGCAGCAGCACCGCCGCGGCCAGCCCGTTGTGCCCGGCGCCGATGACGATCGCGTCGTATTCAGACATCTCGACCTCCCGCCCTGCAGGCTGGCATGGCACCAAAGTTTTGTCAATTATGACGAAACTACGGTCAGCCACGTGCCGGAGATGCCGTCGCGCAGCGCTTCGAGCGCGAGGTGCGACATCCGGGCCAGCTCGCCGAGGGATCGCTCGTTTCCGACCATCCAGGCCTCCATCGCCCCGAAGACCGCGGCGGCGATGCAGCGGGCGGTCACCGCGCTTCGCAGCCGGGCGTCGGGCGCGAGCTCCGTCGCCCGGCTACGTTTGCGCAGTTGCGCCTCGATGGCATCGGCGAGGTCTGCCTGCACGTCACGGATGTGGCGGACGATGCGGCCCTGGTCGAGGTCGCCGCCGCGCAGCGCCGCGATTTTCGTCACGGCCTCGACGTCGTAGGGAAACGCGAAGATGGCCGACTGGACGGAGTCGATCACGGGTTCGTCGGCGGGTCTCGCGTCCAGCGCGGCCCGAAACCAGTTGAGTCCGGTGTAGTCGGCGAACAGCAAGTCGTGCTTCGAGGCGAAGTGCCGGTAGAAGGTTCGCAGCGACACCCCGGCGTCCCCGGCGATCTGCTCGGCCGAGGTGTCCTCGACGCCCTGGGCCAAAAACCGCACCACGGCGGCCTGGCGCAGCGCCTCGCGGGTGCGTTCGCTGCGCGCGGTCTGCGCCGGCCGGACCATGTCAGCAAGGTACCAAGCAATGATTTTGGCGTCCCGCCGGTTTTGACATTATTGACAAAACTTGCGGGCGAGGTGAGACTGCGGCCATGGTCTCGCTTCTCGTGCACGCGGTTCTCGGGCTCTCCGTCATCGGCTGGATCGTCGCCTCCAACGCCAAGGTCTTCTCGCGGCCGGCCGGCGGCCCGTTGTTTTCGCCGCTGGAATGTGTGTACTACGTCGTCGGCGCCGCCTCGGTCGTGCTGGGCTGGTGGTTCAACATCCACTTCGTGCAGCAATACGCCCAGGGGACGACGAACCCGATCTGGGGTCCCGGCAGCTGGGCCGACTACATCCGGCTGATGTTCACCAACCCGGCCGCCAGCTCGGCCAGCCAGGACTACACGATCGCGAATGTGATTCTGCTGCCGCTGTTCACCATCGTCGACGGCTATCGCCGGGGGCTGCGGCGCCCGTGGCTGTACTTCGTGTCCAGCCTGTTCACCAGCTTCGCCTTCGCGTTCGCCTTCTACTTCGCGACCATGGAGCGTCAGCGCCGGCACGCCCAATCCCGCGAGGCGATAAACGCCTAAGCGGCAACCGGTTTGGTGGCGCACGCGCTGGTGCTGCTCGCCCAGCACCATGACGTCACTTCCGTTGCGTCCCAATGTGGTTGGGCCACGCCCAGCGCCTTCATCGACACCTACAGGCGCGCCTTCGGGCGCACGCCTGGCCGGACGACGCTCAACTCGGCTCGAGCACCTCGGTACCGACGAACGGAACCAGCGCGGCCGGCACCCTGACGCTGCCGTCGGGCCGCTGGTGGTTCTCCAGGATCGCGACCAGCCAGCGGGTGGTGCCCAGCGTGCCGTTGAGCGTGGCCGCGGTCTGCGGCTTGCCGTTCTCGTCGCGGTAGCGCGTCGCCAGCCGGCGCGCCTGGAAGGTGGTGCAGTTCGACGTCGACGTGAGCTCGCGGTAGGCCCCCTGCGTGGGAACCCATGCCTCGCAATCGAATTTGCGCGCGGCCGAGGAGCCGAGGTCGCCCGCGGCCACGTCGATCACCCGGTACGGCACCTCGATGCGGGCCAGCATCTCGCGCTGCCAGCCCAGCAGCCGCTGGTGTTCGGCCTCGGCCTCGTCGGGCTTGCAGTAGACGAACCCCTCGACCTTGTCGAACTGGTGCACCCGGATGATGCCGCGGGTGTCCTTGCCGTGGCTGCCGGCCTCGCGCCGGAAACACGAGGACCAGCCCGCATAGCGCCGCGGGCCGCCGGACAGGTCCAGGATCTCGCCGGAGTGATAGCCGGCCAGCGGCACTTCGGACGTGCCGACCAGGTAGAGGTCGTCGGCCTCCAGCCGGTACACCTCCTCGGCGTGGGCGCCCAGAAATCCGGTGCCGGCCATCACCTCCGGGCGCACCAGCACCGGCGGGATCATCGGCACGAAGCCGTTGTCGACGGCCAGCCGCAGGGCCAGCTGCAGCAGACCCAGCTGCAACAGGGCACCCCGCCCGGTCAGGAAATAGAACCGCGAGCCGGAGACCTTGGCGCCGCGCGCCATGTCGATGAGTCCCAGCGATTCGCCGAGTTCCAGGTGGTCTCTGGGGCTTTCGAGTGCGGCCGGCTCACCGACCACGTCGAGGACCCGGTAGTCGTCCTCCCCGCCGGCGGGCACGCCGTCGACGACGACGTTCGAGATCGCCATGTGCGCCGCGGTGAACGCCGTCTCGGCGCCGGCCTGGGCTGCCTCGGCGGCCTTGACCCGCTCGGCGAGGTCCTTGGCGCGCTGCAGCAGGGCCGGGCGTTCGTCGGCCGACGCGGCGCCCACGCTCTTGCTGGCGGCCTTCTGCTCGGCGCGCAGATCGTCGGCGGCCGAGATCGCCGAGCGGCGCTCGGCGTCGGCGGTCAGCAGGGCGTCCACCAGCGCGGGGTCTTCGCCGCGGCTGGCTTGCGAGCGGCGCACGGCATCGGGGTCTTCCCGGAGCAGCTTCAGGTCGATCACGGCCCCGACATTACTTTTGCGGTCCCGCCCGGCCGGCAGAGTATCCCGGCCCCCCAGCCCACAGGCCCCAGTAATTGACATCCACAACTTTCGTCACGCCACCCAACGGGCCCTGTCAGAATGGAACGGATGTCGCAAGCGCCTGAGGAGCAAGTTTCGCAAGCCGCGGAGGCTCACCGCCCCGGCAGCTTTCGGTGGCCGCGCGGGTTGCAGGCGACCGCGACCCGGCGGGCGCTGTTGCTGACCGCGCTCGGCGGGTTGTTGATCGCCGGTGTGGCCACTGCCATTCCGGTCGGCACCGGGCCCGGGCGGTTGGCCGGCTACATCAACCCGGTGCCCAGCACCGGGAGCAAGAGCGACGCCGCGTTCAACCGCGCCAAGACCGGTGACTGCCTGATGTGGCCGGACGTCACCCCGGAGTCGGCCGGCATCGTCAACTGCGCCGACGACCACAAGTTCGAGGTCGCCGAGTCCGTCGACATGCGGACATTTCCCGGCTCGGAGTACGGGCCCAACGCCGCCCCGCCCTCGCCGGCCCGGATCCAGCAGATGACCCAGGAGCAGTGCGAGCCCGCCGTCCAGACCTATTTGGGGCCCAAGTTCGACCCGAACAGCAAGTTCATGGTCAGCCTGCTGTGGGCCGGTGATCGGGCCTGGCGTCAGTCCGGTGATCGCCGCATGCTGTGTGGCCTGCAACTGCCGGGGGCCAACAACCGGCAGGAGGTCTTCAAGGGCAAGGTCTCCGACGTCGACCAATCCAAGGTCTGGCCGGCCGGCACCTGCCTGGGCATCGACTCGGCCACCAACCAGCCGATCGATGTCCCCGTGGACTGCGCGGCGCCGCACGCGATGGAGGTCACCGGCCGGGTGAACCTGGCCGAGAAGTTCCCGGGCGGGCTGCCCGCCGAGCCCGACCAGGACGGGTTCATCAAGGATTCGTGCACCAAGATGACGGACGCCTACCTCGCGCCCACCAAGCTGCGCACCACCACGCTGACGCTGATCTACCCGACCGTGTCGCTGCAGAGTTGGGCGGCGGGCAGTCGCTCGGTCGCGTGCAGCATCGGCGCGACGCTGGGTAACGGTGGCTGGGCCACGCTGGTGAACAGCGCCAAGGGCCAGTTGCTGATCAACGGTCAGCCGCCCATCGCCCCGCCCGACATCCCCGAGGAGCGGCTGACGATGCCGCCGATCCCGGTGGTTCAGGCGCCGAGCCAGCCCACCAGCAGCGCGCCGGACGCCATCCCGCCCAACAATCAGCACCTGCCGCAGCAGCCGGTCGTGACCCCGCCGCGCGCGCCGGCCACCCAGGCGCCGCAGGATGTCCCGGCTCCGCCCGCCGACGCCGGGGCTCCGCCACCACCCCCGGCGCCCCCCGCGCCAGAGGCGCCCCCGGCACCACCGCCCCCGCCGGAGGCACCGCCGGCCGCGCCGGCCGGACCCGCGCCGGCGGGCTAGCCGGGTGCCCGTGCGGATGGACCCTCGGCGGTTCGACGAGCTGGTCTCCGATGCCCTGGACCTGATCCCGCCCGAGTTGGCGGCCGCGATGGACAACGTCGTGATCCTGGTCGAGGACCGGCACCCCGAGGACGCCGAACTGCTCGGGCTGTACGAAGGGGTGGCGCTGACCGAGCGCGACTGGAACTACGCCGGGGCGCTGCCGGACGCCATCACGATCTACCGCGAGGCGCTGCTGGACGCCTGCGACTCGGACGACGACGTGGTCGAGGAGGTGGCGGTCACGGTGATCCACGAAATCGCCCATCATTTCGGCATCGACGACGACCGGCTGGAAGAACTGGGCTGGTCCTGAAAGCCCGGGGGAAAACGGCCCGCTGGCGGGCGCGGCATCCCGACATCGTCGGACCCGGGTGCTATGAACGGCGTATGAGCGCTGAGTGCCGCGAGTGCCGGGCGGGCTTGGATCACTGCCACGGCACCATCGTTCGTCACAGCTTCGGCCGGTTTTGGGGCCGGTCGGAATGCACCGAACCGGACTGCGACAGCCCCGAGCTGTTACCGCACGCGTTCGTGGTCGATTGCGACGCAGTCGGCTGCGAATGCGCGGACGCAGAGCAGCGGTCAGCCCATCGGGTCGGTGCTTGAGCGGACGGCGTCCGCGACCGGGGTCGCGTCGGCCTGCGGGTAGAACGGCGGCGTGGCGGCGCCCCAGCGCAGGCAGCTCCACCGCCCGTCGGTGATCGGGGCCAACACCACCGATTCGGCGTTTTCCAGGTGGTTGTCCAGCGCGAAGGTGCTGTCCACCCCGGCCAGGACCGCCGAGGCCAGCCGGATCGCCGCGCCGTGGCTGACGACGACGAGGTCGCCGTTCCAGCCGGCATCGTCGAGGTAGCGCATCCGCAGTTCGGTCAGCGCCGGCACGACGCGCTCCAGCACGTCGTTGCCCGTCTCGCCGCCGGGCAGCGCCACGTCGAGCTCGCCGTGATGCCAGCGCTCGTAGATCGCGTTGAATTCCGCGACGGCCTCGTCGTCGTTGCGATTCTCCAGGCTGCCGACCTGCACCTCGTGGATGCCGGCGACTTCCAGGGCGCCCAGGTCGACCTCCGCGCCGATCACCCCGGCCGTCTGCGACGCCCGCGTGGCCACCGAGTGGGCGAGCAGCGCCGGCCGTCCCCACCCGTGGGCGAACGCCCGGGCCTGGTCGCGGCCCAACGGCGTCAGCTCCGCGCCCGGCGGCCGGGTGTCCAGCCTGCGCTCGACGTTGCCGTAGGACTGCCCGTGCCGCAGCAACACCAGCCGACCGCTCATCGCTCCGGTCCCACGTCGGGTTTGCCGTCCCGCAGCCGCGCCAGCCAGCGCGACGCCTCGTCGGCCGGCGGCGGCGACACCCCGGCTGCCGACCCCGTCGGCCACGAACCCAGATACCTCACATCGGCACAACGACGGTGCAGCGCCATGAGTGCCTCGGCGACGGCGCCGTCGTCGATGTGGCCGACGCAGTCGGCGAAGAACAGGTAGGTTCCGAGTTCCGTTCGGGTGGGGCGGGATTCGATGCGGGTCAGGTCGATGCCGCGGATGCCGAATTCGGCCAGCGCCGACAGCAGCGCGCCCGGCACGTTGTCGATGCGCAGCACCACCGACGTTCGATCGGCTCCGGTGCGGGCCGGCGGCGGTCCGGGCAGCCCGATCAGGACGAAGCGGGTGCGCGCATTGGGTTCGTCGACGACGCCGTCGGCCAGGGTGGCCAGGCCCCAGTGCGACGCGGCCAGCGGCGAGGTGATCGCGGCGTCGGCCTGGCCCTCGGCCACCTGCCGTGCCGCGTCGGCGTTGGAGTAGGCCGGCCGCAGTTCTGCCCCGGGCAGGTGGGCGGCCAGCCACTGGCGCACCTGCGCCACCGCCACCGGGAACGCCGCCACCGTGCGCACGTCGCCGGCGCCGAGCCCGGCGTTGACGACGATGCTGAAGGCGACGTCCAGCGTCGTCTCGGCGAACACCTGCAGCGGCGAACCGATCGCCAGGCTGTCCAGGGTCGGGATGACCGAGCCGTCGATCGAGTTCTCGATCGGCACGCAGGCGTAATCGGCGTCACCGTCGCGCACCGCGTCGAGGGCCGCAGGCGTGCTCTCGATGGGCAACTGCCGCACGGCCCCCCGCTCGGGGACCAGCCCGGCGGCCGTGATCTGCCGCAGCGCCGCCTCGGTGAACGTCCCTTCCGGACCGAGATAGGCGATGCGGACCACGCCACAACCCTAATGGCGCCGGCCGCCAAACAAGCCTTGCGACGGCCCGGGTCGTAAGTTAACTTAGGCTTACCTAATATCGTCGAGGAGGACGAGTGACACCGCTGAGCAGCACCGCACCGACGACCGCCGAACGCATCCGCAGCGCCTGCGCGCGGGCCGGCGGCGCGCTGTTGGCCCTCGACGGGGCGACCGGGGCGGCGCGCCAGGACCCGGTCGCCACGCCGGTACATCACCTGCTGCCCGACGGATCCTTCGCGGTGGCGCTGCCCGTCGGCTTCGGGGGCCAGGCAGAGTGGCCGGCCTGCGGATCGCAGGCGCTGCTGGAGCTGACGGACTACGCGCCGCTCCCGTTGCGCGAGCCGGTCCGGTCGCTGGTGTGGGTGCGCGGGCGCCTGCATCGGGTCCCGGCCGACATGGTGACCGACGTGCTCGACCTGATCGCCGCCGAGTGCCCCGACCCGGCGCTGCTTCAGGTCCAGACCCCCCGCTCGGCCCCCGCCGACGGGGACGTCCGCTACACGCTGCTGCGGCTGGAGGTCGCATCCGTGGTCGTCACCGACGCCAGCGGCGCGGAGCCCGTCGCCGTCACGGACCTGCTCGCCGCCCGGCCCGATCCCTTCTGCGAGGTCGAGGCCGGCCTGTTGTGGCATCTGGACACCGTCCATAACGACGTGGTGGCTCGGCTCGTCTCGAGGCTGCCGGCGCCGTTGCGGCGTGGCCCGGTTCGCCCGCTCGGCCTCGACCGCTACGGCGTGCGGTTCCGCGTCGAGGGCGACGACGGCGACCAGGATGTCCGGCTGGCGTTCCATCGACCGGTGGACGACATGACCGGCCTGAGCCAGGCCATCCGGGTGCTGATGGGCTGCCCGTTCATCAACGGGCTGCGGGCGCGCCGGTAGCGGCGACACGCCGCGCGGTGTTCGCCTATCGAGTGTGAACGGGTGGCTTTCAGTGTGCGGGTAGGGCGGGATTCGGGCCGGGTTTGCGCCCTGGGCTCACGGCGAAAGCCCTGGCTTCACAGTCGACGCCCGGGCCAGGCACGGCGGACACGTACGTTATCCGGGTGAGCGGCGACCGATCACCCGCGCGGCGGCGGCCCGGCGCGCGGCGAAGCCCCGAGCCGTCGCAGTCGCTGCCCCGGGTGGTCGCCCCGGTACCGCCGCCCGTCGAACCGGCGACGACGCCGTTGCCCCGGGTGGCGCGACCGGTCCCCCCATCGAGCCCTCCACCGCGACCCGTCGGCCCGCGGGCGCGCCGCACGCCCCGGCGCTGGGTCCGGGTGTGCGCGCTCGCCGTGCTGATCGCCGCGCTGCTCGCCGGCGCGGGCATCGTGGGCGGGGCCGCGTGGTTCGACACCAAGCTGCGCCGCGAGCCGGTGCTGGCCGACTACGCCGGCCGGCCGGGCGCCGGCCGCGGCACGAACTGGCTGGTCGTCGGGTCGGACAGCCGCCTGGGTCTGACCGCCGAGCAGCAGCAAGGCCTCGCGACCGGCGGCGATATCGGCAACAGCCGCACCGACACGATCCTGCTGGTGCACGTGCCGGAGGTTCGGTCGGGCATCGCGGCGACGGTGGTGTCGATCCCACGCGATTCCTATGTGCCGATCGCCGAGCACGGCAGGGACAAGATCAACGCGGCGTTCGCGATCGGCGGGGCGCCCTTGCTGGCCCGGACCGTCGAGCGGGCCACCGGGCTGCGCCTCGACCACTACGTCGAGATCGGGTTCGGCGGCTTCGCCGACCTGGTCGACGCTCTGGGTGGGGTGACCGTGTGCCCGGCCGCGCCGATCTCCGACCCGCTGGCCGGTATCGACCTGCCGGCCGGCTGCCAGCAACTCGGCGGCCGCGACGCGCTCGGCTACGTCAGGACCCGTGACACCCCGCGCGCCGATCTCGACCGGATGGCCAACCAGCGCCAGTTCGTGGCCGCGCTGCTGCGCCGCGCCGCCAGCCCGGCGGTGTGGCTGGACCCGCTGCGCTGGTATTCGGTGCCGCGCGCGGCCGTCGGCGCTTTGACCGTCGATGGCGGCGACCATGTGTGGGACCTGGCCCGGCTCGGCTGGGAGCTGCACCAATCCCCCGCCGCGCTGGCCGTCCCGATCGGCGAATTCACCTCCGGCGATGCCGGGGCGGTGGTGGTGTGGAACCATTCCGCGGCCGACGAGTTGTTCGGCGCCCTCGCCGCTGATGCGCCGGTGCCCGCCGCGGCGCGCGAGGGGCAGCCGTAGCTAGTCGTCGCCCGCGGGCCCGTTGTGCAACCAGGCCTTGGTGCGACCCGGGTGATGGGTGGCAAGCCATGCCACCCCGACATCGCGACAGAAGTCGATGTCGTCGTATTCGTCGACGTTCCAGCAGTACACCGCCCTGCCCTGGGCGACGGCGCGGTCCACCAGTTGCGGATAGTCCTTCAGCGTGGCCAACGAGGGCCCGACGGCGGTGGCGCCGACCGCGGTGGCCGCGGTGCTGGCCAGGTAGCGCGCGGTCTTGCCGAGCAGCACCGTCGGCAGCAGCGGGGCGGCTCGCCGGATCCGCCAGACCGCGGCCGCCGAGAACGACATCACCACGGCGCGCGACCTGTCGGCCGAGGCGGGTGCGGCCAACCCGAAACGGTGTAGCAGCGCCAGCAGCTTAGTTTCCACCAGGGAGCCGTAGCGAACCGGGTGCTTGGTCTCGATGAACAGCTTCACGGGCCGGCGCCAGTCCAACACGAGCGCGACGAGGGCGTCGAGCGTCAACAAGCTGGTGTCGCCATGAGCACCGTCCGCCCGCCAGCTCTCGTGCCAGGCACCGTATTCGAGCTCGCGCAACTCGGCGAGCGTCATCGTGCTGACCAGACCGGCGCCCGTGGACGTCCGGTCCAGGCGGCGGTCATGCACGCAGACGAGGTGGCCGTCGCGGGTTAGCCGCACGTCGCATTCCACGCCGTCGGCGCCCTGCTTGAGCGCGAGATCGTACGCGGCGAGGGTGTGTTCGGGCCGAGCCGCCGAAGCCCCCCGATGGGCGACGACATAGGGATGCCCGGCGAGCACCTCTTCGGCCCACGGCATACCCCTATGCTGCCGGTTCCTGCCCCTCCAGCTCAACCGCACCGTCCGGCGTGCGACCGGCGGGGTGTTCCGGTTCCACCACGACCCATCGGTGCGCGGGCCGTTCGACCGGTTTGCGCTCGAACCCTTCGAAGACCCGGCCCGCGGCGGCCAGGGTGACCGCCGCGAGCAGATAGCCCAAGACCATCAGCACCGTGTTGTCGGCGATGCCCTGGGCGTCCGTGGCGAAGCTGCTGAAGATGGCGAAGATCGAGACCAGGTAACTGAAAATCCACGCGATCCACCACTCCAGGATCGGCCTTCGCAACCGTGGATAGTGCTCTTCGACGGTCGCCAGCTCGATGACGTACACCGGCGCCCACAGCAGGTTCGCCAGCGGCACCACGCACCCGGCCCACAAAGCCCGGACGGAACGCGGCTCGGGCAGGTCGTGATGCGAAAACACCGCCGCCCGCCGCGCGATCAACCACCGGATCAGCAGCACGCCGGAGGCGATCACCGCGGCGAAGGCCGCCACGCTCGCCAGAATTCCGACCCAGTCCGCGACGGCGGCCAAAATGGAGTTCAGCAGGATGTTCCGGTTGATGATCAACAGCACGTAGCGGGCCACATACACCAGGGCGGCTCCGCCGAGGACCAGCACGCTCAATAACAGCGTGGTGCGAACGACCGGCGCCGACGGGCCTGTCCGCGAAGGCTTTTCGGATGTCGCCGGAGCCTGGTCGACGCGATCGGCCAGCCCCCAGCGCGGTATGACGGCGTAGTGCGGCGTGGGGCCCAAGGACCGTCGCCCGCGCCGCGCGGGCGGCGCCGCGCCGGGTCGCACCGCGATCCAGCGAAAGCCGGCCGGCAGCCGCGGCGGGGTGCGCTGCCAGGCTGGGACCGCCGGTGGTCTCGTCGGGGGCGGGCCGGCCTCGGCGGTCCAGCGCGGGTCGGCCGTCGGCGCGTCCGCCAGCGGCGCCATCAGCGCCCCGCGGCAGCGGGGGCACCAATCGCGCCGCCGCTCGCGCACGTTCCAGCGCGTGCCGCATTGGGAGCACACCTGGATCACCGGACCAGCGTAGCGCCGGTGACGATGCCGGCCGCGCTAGCGGCCGGTTGAGGAGGCGGCGCAATCGGACACAGCGCCGGTGACGATGCCGGCCGCGCTAGCGGCCGGTTGAGGAGGCGGCGCAATCGGACACAGCGCCGGTGACGACGCCGGCCGCGCTAGCGTCCGGTTGAGCAGCGGACAGCCCCCCACAACCCGGGATCGGCGCGGCCCGCCGCAGACGGCCGGGCAACACAACAGTTTCCTAGGGCTATCCACAGTTTCCACAGGTTTATCCACAATTGACGGCCGGGTACATACCGCGTCAGCAAGCGCTATCGGTCGCCCCCGGACCGCAGTTGTGGATAACCGACGGGTGGTACGCCTGTGCCATAAACAACCCCGTCCGGCACCGGAGCGAAATGGATTGGCTCGCTAAGCATCTCTGGCGCGGGAGCGCCATTGGTGCGGCGCATTTCTCAACTTCGGCGCGAGGGGTTATGATCACCGTCACGAAAAACCGTTGTGACTCACCTCACTAAACGGGTGGGGGGTGCAGGTGAAAGGCGCTTGATGGCCACGCATTCGTTCGGTCCGGGTTCGTCGGCCGCGTCGAACTCGTTTCCCGGCTCGCCCGCCTGTAACCACAGCTACAGCGTCGCCGCGTTGCGCGCCGCCCTCATCGCGCTGGCGCTGCTCGCGGTTCTTGCCGTCATAGTCCTGTCTTGAAATCACCACAGCCGGGTAACCCGCTCTCGTAGCGCTCGTCCTTGCGGCGCGCGCGGTCATGGAGCAGGGTTGACTGGTGAAGCTCGGGCGTGGCCGCCGCGTGGCGGAGTCCGTGCGAATGCGCGTCAAGACGATCATCACCGATCATTGAGGAAAGGAATGCCGTGGCTGAATACACCCTGCCCGACTTGGACTGGGACTACGCAGCGCTGGAACCGCACATCTCCGGTCAGATCAACGAGATCCATCACAGCAAGCACCACGCCACCTACGTCAAGGGCCTCAACGACGCCATTGCCAAACTCGAGGAGGCGCGCTCCAACGACGACCACGCCGCGATCTTCCTGAACGAGAAGAACCTGGCTTTCCATCTCGGCGGCCACGTCAACCACTCGATCTGGTGGAAGAACCTGTCGCCGGACGGCGGCGACAAGCCGACCGGCGACCTCGCGGCGGCCATCGACGACGCGTTCGGGTCATTCGACAAATTCCGCGCTCAGTTCAGTGCCGCCGCCAACGGATTGCAGGGGTCGGGATGGGCCGTGCTCGGTTACGACACCCTCGGCGGCCGCCTGCTGACCTTCCAGCTCTACGACCAGCAGGCCAACGTCCCCCTCGGCATCATTCCGCTGCTGCAGGTCGACATGTGGGAGCACGCCTTCTACCTGCAGTACAAGAACGTCAAGGCGGACTACGTCAAGGCTTTCTGGAACGTCGTCAATTGGGCGGACGTGCAGAAGCGCTACGCGGCGGCGACGTCGAAGACCAATGGGCTGATTTTCGGCTGACACTGTTTTCGCAAACGCGGCGGGCGCCACGCGGATCGCGTGGCGCCCTTGCCTTTCCCGGCCGTGTCGAGTTGCAACGCCCCTGAACCGCATGCATGCTGAATTATTCGAGTTACCGGTGTGGTTAATCGGCGGAGAAGTCACACGGGAGGTCGGAATGGAGACCGGGTCAGACCGTCCTATCGGGGTTTCCCCGTTCCATGCTCGTGGCGCCCTGAAAGGGTTTGTGATCTCTGGGCGTTGGCCCGATTCGACGAAAGAGTGGGCCCAACTTCTCATGGTGGCGGTCAGAGTCGCGTCATTGCCCGGATTGCTCTCCACCACAACGGTTTTCGGTGCACGCGAGGAACTGCCCGACGAACCCGAGCCGGGCACCGTGGGGCTGGTGCTGGCCGAGGGCACCGTCTTCGGTGAATCAGCCATCCAGCCAGGGTATTTCGCCGACCATCAACCGCCGGCGTTGTTGATGCTGCATCCGCCCTCGGAGACCACGCCCTCGCTGCCGGAATGCACCGGGGCGGCGTCCGGATGCGTGTTGCTGCCCGGACTGCCGTACCTCGGGCTGGAGCACCGGGCTGCCTGGGTCGAGGCGGAGGCCGACGGGACCATCACCTCCATGGTGAGCCGGGTCGGGGTCGACCCCATCAGCCATCCCGACACGGCGATTCTGGCGATGCTGCTTGCGGCATAAGGCAATTCGAACCCGCGAATTCGGCGACCGAATCGTCAAATACGGGTTCCCGAACTTGGGCTTCTTTCTGGCGTCGGGGCGATCTGCCCGTTAGCCTGGGACCGTTATCGAAGGGGAGTAGCCCCGAATCGTCGTGTCGACATACTGGCGCATAGCCCGGCCGGCGAACCGGGCCCATTGGGCCGGTGGGCGAGACCTTCGACCGGTGTTCGGTGGATCGTCACCGACGACGTGTCGAAAGGTCGCCCCGCATGCTCGCCGCCACGCTGCTGACCCTCGGGGTGGTCTTCGTCGCCGAACTCGGCGACAGGTCCCAGCTGATCACCATGACCTATGCCCTGCGCTACCGGTGGTGGGTGGTGTTGACCGGCGTGGCGATCGCCTCATGCATGGTGCACGGCGTCACGGTGGCGATCGGGCACTTCCTCGGCGCCACACTCCCGGCGCGCCCGATCGCGTTCGCGTCGGCGATCGCATTCCTGATCTTCGCGGTGTGGGCGTGGCGCGAGGGCGGCACCGACGACCCGGGCGCGTCGGCCGACCGGGAACCGCGCCTCGCGCTGCTGACCGTGGTGTCCTCGTTCACGCTCGCCGAACTGAGCGACAAGACGTCGCTGGCGACGGTCACGCTGGCCAGCCATCACGACTGGGCCGGCGTATGGATCGGTTCCACCCTGGGCATGGTGTTGGCCGACGCGCTGGCCATTGGCGTCGGGATGCTGCTGCACCGGCGACTTCCCCATGGTTTTCTGCACGCCCTGGCCAGCCTGCTCTTCCTGATGTTCGGGCTGTGGATGCTGTTCGACGGCGCGCTTGGGTGGCGCCCGGTGGCTGTCGGCGTGACCGTTTCGGTGGCGCTGGCCGCCGTCTCGGTGAGCGCGGCGCAAACTCTGCGCCGGCACCGAAGAGAAGCTGCCCCCACGGGGAGGTCGCCGGCCGTCACCTGAAACGCCCGCGGCGGCCGTCTCGCTCACGCCGCTGCGCCTCCGCTCGCCCCCGGGGGTATCTTCGGGGGCCATAAGGTGCACCCTTGCCCCGTTTGGTGGCCGAGTTTCGAACTGACAGCAAAGGATGTCAACAAGGGGGCCGAGTTGCAAGCCGGTTGCGGTGCGACTGCCCAGCATCGTCGCCCGGGTCGTCCGCCCCGCCGCGATGCCGACGGCCCGCCACCCTGGCCGCGGACCCGGATTCTGCGGATAACCTGTGAGTTTCACCGAATACGTGGACACTTCAGCGAATTAGTTAGACCCTCGTCGAGTGGGCATTCGGCAACCGTCGGCAACGTCGGTGCCGAACCGCCCGGGGTTTGCACCTGGCCGCCGGCCTAAACCGTCGCTACCATGGTCAGCAAATACACCTAGGTAACAATTCACTTCTCCAGCCCAGTGGAGGTCATATCGATGAGCACGACGTTCGCTGCCCGCCTCAACCGCTTGTTCGACACCGTGTATCCACCCGGACGCGGGCCGCACACCTCGGCGGAGGTGATAGCGGCGCTCAAGGCGGAGGGCATCACGATGTCGGCTCCCTACCTGTCCCAGCTACGTTCGGGCAACCGCACCAACCCGTCGTCGGCCACCATGGCCGCCCTGGCCAACTTCTTCCGCATCAAGCCGGCCTACTTCACCGACGACGAGTACTACGAAAAGCTCGACAAGGAGTTGTCGTGGTTGTCCTCGATGCGCGACGACGGCGTGCGCCGCATCGCGGCGGCCGCCGCGGAGTTGTCGCCGCAGGCACAGCGGGACGTCGTGGAGCGCGTCAACGAGTTGCGCCGCCTGGAGCGCCTGGACGCCTAGTGGCGATCGCAAGCGCGGCGAATGCCGGGCGTGCCGGGTCGCCACCATCGGCCTAGCGGACGCCCACGCCGGGCGCGGCGGAACATCGCAACCTGAACGGTTGCCGTCGGCGTATTCCGATTAGGGTTGGCTCTCGAGGATCGCGCGCACGCGAGCGCGACGCACAATGCCAGCCAGCGAGATCACCGGGAGGCGGCGGGAATGGGCTTGTTCCGCACGCGAAAGAGTCGCGCGACGCGGCGCGCCGAGGCCCGCGCGATCCGGGCCCGCGCCAAACTCGACGCGAAGCTGGCCGCCAAGAACGACGCTCGCCGGCTCAAGGCGGACCGCCGCGGAGCGGAGCGCGCGCTTCGGGCGCAGGTCAAGTCGCAGCGCGACAGTGACCGGACGGCCCTGAAGGTCGCCGAGGCTGAGCTGAAGGCGGCACGCGAGGGCAGGCTGCTGTCGCCGGCGCGGATCCGCCGGGTCCTGACGGTGTCCCGGCTGCTGGCACCTGTCCTGACGCCGCTGGTCTACCGGGCCGCAATGGCCGCCCGCGCGCTCATCGACCAGCGGCGCGCGGATCAGCTCGGCGTTCCGCTGGCGCAGATCGGCCAGTTCTCCGGGCACGGCGCCCAGCTGTCGGCCCGCATTGCCGGGGCGGAAAAGTCGCTGCGGATGGTGCAGGAACGCAAGCCCAAGGACAACGAGACCCGCCAGTTCGTCGCCGCCATCACTGAACGGCTCGCCGACCTGGCGGCGGCGGTCACCGCCGCGGAGAACATGCCGGCCGTGCGACGCCGGGCCGCGCACGCCGCGATCTCGCCGCAGCTCGACGGCATCGAGGCGGACCTGATGGCCCGCCTCGGGTTGACCTGACGACCACCGGCTTCAGATGTCACGCCACCCCGGGCGCGTCCTGATCCCGCTCGCCGCGGCCGCCGCGCTGTATCTGGGTGCCGCGGTGGGCCTCCCGTCGGCCTGGGCGCACGTCCACGCCAGCACCGACAACCCCGTGCGGGGCAGCACCGCGATCGTCACCTTCAAGGTGCCCAACGAATCCAGCACCGGCGCGGCCACCACCGGGCTGACCGTCGCCCTGCCCAACGCGGGCTCCGCCAGCACCGAGACCCTGCCCGGGTGGACGGCCAGGCTCGACCGCGACGCCGCATCCGGCACCGTCCGCTCGGTGACCTGGACCGCCGCGCCCAACGGCGGGATCGGCGTGGACCAGTTCGCGCTGTTCCGGCTGTCGGTGCAGCTGCCCGATGCCGACACGGTCAGCTTCCCCGCCACGCAGACTTACGCCGACGGGACGGTCGTGAAGTGGGACCAGCCGCCGTTGCCCGGTGGCGGGGAGCCCGAACACCCGGCGCCCGCGCTGACGCTCGCGACGGCGGCCGGGGCACCGCATGCGCACCACTCGGGACCCGGAGCGCCCGCGCCGCCCACGTCAGCGGACAACACCGCCCGCATCCTGGGCGGGGCGGCCCTGGTGGTCGCCGCTCTGGGGGTCGCGCTCGCGCTGATCCGCCGACGGGCATGACGCGCCGGGCCGTCGTCGCGTGGCTGGGCCTGCTGCTGGCCGTCATGCTGTCGGCCGCGACCCTGACCGCCCAGCAGGCGGCCGCGCACGCCGCGCGCGTGTCCGCCGACCCCGCCGACAACGCGGTCCTGCCGACCGGTCCCGGCCGGGCGAGCGCGACGTTCAACGAACGGCTGCAGACCACGTTCGCGGCGATGACCGTCGTCGGACCCGACGGCAACGTGTGGTCGACCGGGGAGCCGAGCGTGCAGGGCGCGGTCGTTTCCGTCGGCCTGCGACCGCTCGGGCCGGCCGGCACCTACACGGTCAACTACCGCGTGACGTCAGCCGACGGCCACGTGGTGTCCGGGTCCTGGTCGTTTCGCCTGACGGTCCCGGGCACCGGTTCGCCCGGGCCGCGCGCAGCGGGCCCGGCGGTTGCCGGCGGCGGCATCCCGGTGTGGCCGTTTGTGGTGGTAGCGGTCGCGCTGGTCGCCGCGGCCGGCCTGTGGTCGCTGCGGCGCGGGCGTTCAGGGCCCTGAGCGGCTCGCGGGTGCTCGAGGAACCCCAGCGCCCTCGCCGCCGAGGCCCCGCCGCCCGCCCTGGCATGATGGGAATCGGCGCGCGAGACATCGAGACAGCTGTAAAGGAGCGGCCGAATGACCGACCCGCAGGACCACCCCGACAGCGGACCCGACGGCGCCCCAATCCCACCGGAGCAGAAACCTCCGGCTGAGGCCGTCAAGAAGGCCGCCAAGAAGGCTCCTGCGAAGAAGGCTCCCGCCAAAAAGGCTCCTGCGAAGAAAGCGCCCGCCAAGAAGGCGCCCGCGAAGAAAGCCCCGGCCAAGAAGGCCCCTGCCAAAAGCGCCGAGCCCCCGCGGCCGGCCGAGCAACCACTCGGGGTGCAGCAGCGGATCGAAACCAACGGCCAACTCGCCGCGGCCGCCAAAGATGCTGCGGCACAAGCTAAGTCGACCGTTGACGAAGCTCCCGACCCCGTCTCACCGCACGCCGCGCCCGCCGCGCCGAGCCAATCGCCGGTGCCGCTGATCGTCGCCGTCGCGCTGAGCCTGTTGGCGATCCTGCTGATCCGGCAGCTGCGGCGCCGCTGAGGTGAGGGTGCGCTTCCAGCCGACTGCCGATCTGGTCGACAGCATCGGTGCGGATGCGCGCAGCTGCGACCTGCAATTCCGCCAGTTCGGCGGCCGTTCGGAATTCGCCGGGCCGATCAGCACCGTGCGCTGCTTCCAGGACAACGCTCAGCTGAAATCGGTGCTCTCGGGCCCGGGCGACGGCGGGGTGCTCGTGATCGACGGCGCCGGCTCGCTGCACACCGCGCTGGTCGGGGACGTCATCGCCGAGTTGGCCCGCTCCAACGGCTGGGCGGGCCTGATCATCAACGGCGCGGTGCGCGACGCGGCAGCGCTGCGCGGCATCGACCTCGGCATCAAGGCGCTGGGTACCAATCCACGCAAGAGCACCAAGACCGGGGCCGGGGAGCGCGACGTTGAAATCAGCCTGGGCGGCGTGGCTTTCGTGCCCGGCGAGATCGCCTACAGCGACGACGACGGCATCATCGTCGTGTCGGCCGCCCAGCGCTAAGCCGCTACCGCCGCGCGTTTCTTGGAGAACCGCAGTCCCTCGTCGGCGACCTTGCCGCGGCGGATCGTGCGCATGTCGAAGAAGTAGTTCTGCTTGAGCCGCCACGGCGCCCGCGACCCCGACTTGGGCAGGATGTCCATCGAACGCTGAAAGTAGCCGGGATTGAAGTCCATGAACGGCAGCTCGTCGACGTCCTTACCCGGATGTTGTGGCTCCACGATGTCAAAACCCTTGGCGTCCATGTAGTTCAGCAGCCGGCAGACGAATTCGGAGACAAGGTCCGCCTTCAGCGTCCACGACGCATTGGTGTACCCGAAGGTGATCGCGAAGTTCGGGATCCCGGAGAACATCAGTCCCTTGTAGGTCATCAACGACGGCAGGTCGACGGGCTGACCGTTCCTGGTCGGCTGCACCCCGCCCAGCAGCTGCATGTTCAAACCCGTTGCGGTGACGATGATGTCGGCCTGCAGCTCCTCACCCGAGGTGAGCTTGACGCCGGTTTTGGTGAACCGGTCGATGGTGTCGGTGACGACGTCGGCCTTGCCATGCCGGATGGTCCGGAAGAAGTCACCATCGGGGGCCAGGCACAGCCGCTGGTCCCATACGTTGTAGCTCGGCCCGAAGTGCTTCTCGACGTCGTAGCCCTTCGGCAGGCGCCGCTGCGCCATCGTCATCAACGTCTTGCGCATGTAGGCGGGGCGCTTGCGTGAAAGCTGATACTGGAAAGTGCTGAACGCGATGGCCTTCCAGCGATTCGCGATGTGCGCAAGCCGCTCGGGCAGCCACCGGTTGGCGCGCACGGCGAACGGGTCGACCCCCGGCAGCGAGCCGATGTAGGTCGGCGAGCGCTGCAGCATCGTGACGTGGCCGGAGCCCGAGTTGACCAGGGCCGGGATCAGGGTGATCGCCGTGGCCCCCGAGCCGATGACGACGATCTTCTTGCCCGCGTAGTCCAGGTCCTCAGGCCAATGCTGCGGATGCACGATCGTGCCGCCGAAGTCCTCGGCGCCGGGGAAGGTGGGCGAGTAGCCCTCGTCGTAGTTGTAGTAGCCGGTGCAGGCGAACACGAATGAACAAGTCATCTCGCTGCGCCGGCCGTCGTGCTCGACGGTCACCGACCAGCGGTTCTCGGCGTCCGACCAATCGGCGGCGATCACCCGGTGGCCGTAGCGAATGTGGCGGTCGATCCCGTTCTCGACCGCGGTCTCCCTGATGTAGGCCTTGATGGCGGCGCCGTCGGCGATCGACTTCGCCGAGCGCCATGGCTTGAAGCGGAACCCCAGGGTGAACATGTCCGAGTCCGACCGGATGCCCGGGTATTTGAACAGGTCCCAGGTGCCGCCGAGGTCGTCGCGGCGTTCCAGGATGGCGTAGCTCTTGGTGGGGCAGCGGTCCTGCAGGTGCCAGGCGGCGCTGATCCCCGAGATGCCGGCGCCGACGATGAGGACGTCGAGGTGCTCAGTCATGTGGCCACGCTATCAACGGTGTGTCGAGTCCGTCAACACCATGTTGAAACTCTCAACACCGTGTAAAGTGGCGGCCGTGACTACCGCCGGCCAGACTCGTGCCCTGCGCGGCCGCCGCGCCATCCGGCCCTCGGGCGACGACCGCGAGCAGGCGATCCTCGCGACGGCCGAGCGGCTCCTGGAAGAGCGCGGATTCGCCGGCATCTCCGTCGACGACCTGGCCAGGGGCGCCGGTCTGTCGCGACCGACGTTCTACTTTTATTTCAAGTCCAAGGAGGCGGTGCTGATCTCGCTGCTGGAGCCGGTCATCGCCCGCGCCGACTCCGAGTTCGACGGCGCGGTGCAGCGGCTGCCGACGGACCCACGCCGGGTCTGGCGCAACGGGATCAAGGCCTTTTTCACCGCGTTCAGCTCGCACCGCACGCTGGCGCGGGCCGCGACCGAGGCGCTGGCCACCAGCTCGGAGCTGCGGTCGGTGTGGTTGGGCTTCATGCAGAAGTGGATCGACCAGACGGCGGCCATGATCACCGCCGAGCGGGCGCGCGGGGCCGCCCCCGAGACCATCCCGGCCGCCGACCTGGCGACCTCGCTGAATCAGATGAACGAGCGCACGATGATGGCCGCGCTGTCGGCCGAGACGCCCGCAGTCGAGGAGGACCGCGTCGTCGACACGCTCACCCACATCTGGGTCACGAGCATCTACGGCGAGGCCCACTAAGTGGCGATCGCAAGCGCGGCGTAGCCGGGCGACGCGGGTCGCCACCATCGGATGACGTCGGACCCGCGTGCGAACATATGTTCGTGCGGTGCGACGCGTCCATTCTGCACGCGGACCTGGATTCGTTCTATGCGTCCGTCGAACAGCGCGACGACCCGGCGTTGCGCGGTCGCCCCGTGATCGTCGGCGGCGGGGTGGTGCTGGCGGCCAGTTATGAGGCCAAGGCGCACGGCGTGCGCACCGCGATGGGCGGGGCGCAGGCGCGACGACTGTGTCCCCACGCGGTGGTGGTGCCGCCCCGGATGGCGGCGTATTCGCGCGCCAGCGACGACGTGTTCGAGGTGTTCCGCGACTGCACGCCGCTCGTGGAGGCGCTCTCGGTGGACGAAGCCTTCCTGGACGTCGGCGGTCTGCGCCGGGTCTCCGGCACGCCGGTTCAGGTCGCAGAACGGCTGCGGGCCGACGTGCGCGACCGCGTCGGCCTGCCCATCACCGTCGGGATCGCCCGCACGAAGTTCCTCGCCAAGGTTGCCAGCCAGGAAGCCAAGCCCGACGGGCTGCTGCTGGTACCACCCGACCGGGAGCTGGCGTTTTTGCGCCCGCTGCCGGTGCGTCGTTTGTGGGGCGTGGGTGCGGTGACCGCCGAGAAGCTGCACGCGCACGGCCTGGCGACCGTCGCCGACGTCGCCGAGCTCACCGAGTCGACGCTGGCATCGCTGCTCGGCGCGGCCATGGGCCGTCAGCTGTACGCGTTGTCGCGCAACCTCGATCGCCGCCGGGTGACCACCTGCGTGCGCCGCCGCTCCATCGGTGCGCAGCGGGCGCTCGGCCGGGCGGGCAACCGCATGTCGGCCGCCGAGGTCGACGCGGTGGTGGTCAACCTGATCGACCGGATCACCGGGCGGATGCGCGCCGCCGGGCGCACCGGCCGCACGGTGGTGCTGCGCCTGCGCTTCGACGACTTCGGCCGGGCGACGCGCTCACACACGTTGCCGCTGGCCACGTCGGCGACGCAGCCCATCCTGGCCGCCGCGCGGCGGCTCGTCGCGTCCGCTGCGCCGTTGATCGCCGAACGAGGGCTGACGCTGGTCGGGTTCGCGGTGTCGGGCATCGACCGCAGCGGCGCGCAGCAGCTCATGCTGCCGTTCGGCGGCGAATCGCCGGCGATAGACGCGGCCATCGACCGGGTGCGCGACCGCTACGGCAAGTCCGCACTGACCCACGCTGTGTTGCTCGGTCGCGACCCGGGCTTCGAGATTCCGCACCTACCCGACTAATTTCTTTTTCTACAAGAGCGGTTGTCAATTCTCGTCAGCGCGGGACGGCATTCGATTCTTTGGCATACGCGCAAGGTTTCAGCCGCAAACCGCGTACGCGTTGCAACGCAAGGGCCGGAGGTCACAAACTGCCCGCATTCCGCGAATTACTCCGCGCGTTTCTGCCTAGGAGCATGGCGTAACCAACCATTGGCCGATGCGTTCTCTGAATGGGCGCCGGCCAGTCGTTCTGGCGTGCAGACGCCGCACACAGATCGTTTTTCTGAATGTCTACGGCCCGCGGCGCGACAAGAGCTTAGCAAAATTTTGCCGCGTGGAATCGTTTCGGAATCCCAACTGAAAGCGTACATTCTCAGCTACCCATAGCGTGCCCGTGGAAGTTCCCTGTGAAGAGGAGCAGTAAATGTCGCCTTTCGTCCTGATTTCTCCTGAAGTCGTTACCACCGCATCGTCGGACTTGAACGGGATCGGATCGGCGATCACGTCGGCCAACGCGGCGGCGGCGGGCTCGACGACATCGATATTGGTCGCGGCCAACGATGAGATTTCGGCAGCGATTTCGCAGGTGTTCGGCAGTTTCGCGCAGGAGTTTCAGACACTCAGCGCCCGGGCGACGCTTTTTCATGACCAATTCGTGCAGTCATTGGCGTCAGGAGCGGGGCAGTATGTGGCCGCCGAGGCGGCCAATGTCGCGGCGGCCAACGCGGACCCGCTGACGGCCTTGGTCGGCGAAATCCAGGCCCTCGGGTTGCCGCCCGGGCCGGTCAAGCTGCTGACGGGGCGCCCGCTGATCGGCAACGGGGCCGACGGGGCGCCAGGGACCGGGCAGGCCGGGGGCAACGGCGGGTGGCTGATCGGCAACGGCGGCAACGGCGGGTCCGGCGGGCTCGGGCAGAACGGCGGGGCCGGAGGGTCGGCGGGCTTGTGGGGCCATGGCGGTAACGGCGGAGCCGGCGGCAACGGCAAGCCCATCTCCAGCCCCGCGGGCGGAAACGGCGGGGCGGGCGGGGCCAACGGGTGGTTCGGCGGCGGCCCAGGCGGGGCCGGCGGGGCGGGCGGGGCCGGCATCACCGCCCCGTTCGGGGGTGGCGGGCATGGGGGGGATGGCGGGGCCGGGGGGGCCAACCGGCAGCTGCTTTCCCCGTTCGGCACCGCCGGGGCCGGCGGGGCCGGCGGCGCCGGCGGGTACGGCGGAACGCTTCCTCCAGGCCCCATAGTCGGGGCCGGCGCGAATGGCGGGCATGGCGGGGCCGGCGGCCACGGTGGGGCCGGCGGCGCGAACCTGGCCCTACTCGGCGGGCATGGCGGGGCGGGCGGCCTGGGCGGCAACGGCGGGCTAGGCGGCAACGGCGGCACCGGCGCAGATGGCGCCACGAACCTACCTACCCATCTCGGGGGCAGCGGCGGTATCGGTGGCGATGGCGGTGCCGCCGGTGCTGGTGGGGCCGGCGGCACCGGTGGAGGGTTCCTCGGACTCGCCGGCGCCGGCGGCGGCGGCGGCACAGGTGGCGCCGGGGGTACCGGCGGTACCGGCGGCGCTGCCGACGGCTCCCTTCTCAAGGGTTATGCCGGTCAAGGCGGCCAGGGTGGCCACGGTGGCGCCGGTGGGGCCGGTGGCAACTCCAGCGGCGCAATCAACGGCACAGGCGGCGGCGGTGGGCATGGCGGCACCGGCGGTAACGGCGGTCAAGGCCAGACCGATCCGGTCAGCGGCAACGAAGTCTTCGGCGGCGGCGGGGGCGGCGGCGGTGCCGGCGGCACGGGCGGCCACGTCGGTGGCGGCGGGACCGGAGGCGGTAGCGGCACCGGCGGCGACGGCGGGTCCGGCGGCTACGGCGGGACCGCCTTAACAACGAGTGGAGGTCTCCCCCAGGCTTTGGGGATCGGCGGCGCCGGGGGCGGCGGCGGTGCCGGTGCGCCCGGCGGCGGGGCAGGCGGCGCCGGGGGCGGCGGCGGTGGGGGCGCTACCGCAGTAACAACCTCGGCCGCGGGCGGCGGCGGGGGTGGGGGCGGAGGAGCGGCCATCGCCGGCGGCACCGCCGGAGGCGGAGGTGCTGGTGGTGGCGCGTTCAACCTCACCAATATCGCGGCCCTCGGTCTCGGCGGAAGCGGCGCCGGCACCGGCACCGGCGGCGGCGGTGGCGGCGGCGCCGTCGTCAACGCGAACTCCTACGCGGGCAACCTCGGCACCGACGGTGCCGCCGGAGGGACGGGCGGCATCGGAGCCAATGGTGGTGTCTTCCACAACAGCGGAGGTGACGCGGGCACCGCTGGCGTCGGCGGCTCCGGCGGGCACGGCGTCGTTCCATCCAGCAATGACGGGGGCGCCGGGCAGCCCTGACGGCGGCCATCGCGGCCCGGCTAGCTCGACCCCGTCCACTCCAGCAGCTTGTCGGCCGGCCAGGTGTTGACGATCCGATCGACGGGCACGCCGGCGTCCAGGGCGCGCTGGGCGCCGTAGCCGAGGAAGTCCAGCTGCCCGGGCGCGTGCGCGTCGGTGTCGATGCTGAACACGCAGCCGATCTCCAGCGCCTGCTTGAGCAGTCGGGTCGGGGGGTCGCGGCGCTCGGGGCGGGAGTTGATCTCCACGGCCGTCCCGTGGTCGCGGCAGGCGGTGAACACCGCCTGGGCGTCAAACTTCGATTCGGGCCGGATGCCGCGGCCGCCGGAGACCAGCCGGCCCGTGCAGTGGCCGAGCACGTCGGTGTGCGGATTGGAGACGGCGTTGATCATCCGGCGGGTCATCGCCGCGGAAGCCATCGACAGCTTCGAGTGCACGCTGGCCACGACGACGTCGAGGCGTTCGAGCAGTTCGGGTTCCTGGTCCAGGCTGCCGTCGTCGAGGATGTCGACCTCGATCCCGGTGAGGATGCGCAGCGGCGCGAACTGCTCGCGCAGCCTGTCGATCACGTCGAGCTGTGCGCGCAAGCGTTCCGGCGACAAGCCGTTGGCGATCGTCAGCCGAGGTGAGTGGTCGGTCAGCGCGCAGTACTCGTGGCCCAGCTCGAGTGCCGTGGCCATCATCTCGTCGATCGGCGCCGAGCCGTCCGACCAGTTCGAATGCAGGTGCAGGTCACCGCGCAGCGCCGCCCGGATGTCGCCGCCCCCGAGATCCTCTGCGGCCGCACGCAATTCGGCCAGCAGGTCGGGTTCGCGACCGGACCAGGCCTGGTCGATGACCTTGGCCGTCTTGGGCCCGATGCCCGGCAGCGTCTGCCAGCTGTTGGCCTGGCCGTGCCGCTCACGCGCCGCATCGTCGAGGCCCTCGATGATGTCGGCAGCGTTGCGATAGGCCATCACCCGCCGGGGGTCGTGGCGGCTCCGGTCCTTGTAGTAGGCGATCTGCCTCAGGGCGGCGACCGGATCCATCACACCAACTGGCCGGCGATGAACCCGGCGAGGATCACGCCGAAGCCGCCGATCTCGCCGAGGATGAGCAGGGCCATCGACACCTTGGTGCCACGGTCGGGGTGCTCGAACTGGTTCTCGGTGTCGCGCCGCGCGCCGTGATAGATGTAGGCGAGGATGGCCGAGACGAAGAAGAACACCACGACCATCGCCGCGGTCAGGTTGACCCAGACCGGCCACGCGCTCAACTCCACGAACACCGCGATCAGCAGGGTCGCAAAGGAATAGAGCAACGCCGCCCGGTGGGCGATGTCGACGTAGACATGGGCGCGGTGATCCTCGGCCACCATGATCTGGCGGTACTTCCAGACCCCGAGAATCAGCGCCAGCAAAAAGATCAGGCCGGCGGCGAGCAGGGTGATTTTGGTGTCGGTCCCGAGGGCGCAGCAGATGCAAGTCGCAGGAGTCATCGTCTGGCCAGTTTAGTTGCCCTTAATAACCCCGGACTACCGTCGGGCCATGCGATTCGCGTTCAAGACCTCACCCCAAAACACCACCTGGGCCGACATGCTCGCCGTGTGGCAGGCCGCCGACGACATCGACGTCTTCGAGTCCGGCTGGACGTTCGACCACTTCTATCCGATCTTTTCCGACAGCGCCGGACCGTGCCTGGAGGGCTGGACGACGCTGACCGCGCTGGCGCAGGCCACCAAACGACTGCGGGTGGGCACCCTGGTCACCGGGATCCACTATCGCCACCCCGCGGTGCTGGCCAACATGGTCGCGGCGCTCGACGTCATCTCCGGCGGTCGCGTCGAGCTAGGCATCGGCGCGGGCTGGAACGAGGAGGAGTCGGGCGCCTACGGCATCGAGTTGGGGTCGATCAAGGAACGCTTCGACCGGTTCGAGGAGGCCTGCCAGGTGCTGATCAGCCTGCTGAGCGAGGAGACCACCGATTTCGCCGGCAAGTACTACCAGCTCAAGGAAGCCCGGAACGAGCCCAAAGGCCCGCAGCGCCCGCATCCGCCGATCTGCATCGGCGGCAGTGGCGAAAAGCGCACGCTGCCGATCACCGCGCGGTACGCCCAGCACTGGAACTTCGCCGGCGGCTCGCCCGAGGAGTTCGCGCGCAAGCGCGACGTGCTGGCCGCACGGTGCGCGGACATCGGCCGCGATCCCAAGGAGATCACCCTGTCGGCGCACCTGTTCCTGGGGCCCGACCGCAACTACGGGAAGGTTGTCGAGGACGCCGCCGCGCTGGCCGCCGAAGGTCTGGACCTCGGCATCGTCTACATCGCGCCGCCCCACGACGCCGTCGTCCTGGAACCGCTGGCCGAGACGATCCGGCAATCGGGGCTGTGAGACCCGGGCCGAGCAAACTTATTTTTGCGCCGATCGCGCTCCAGCGCGGTGCTTACACGCCGAAGAGCATCAATTCTTCCGCGGTGATCAGGCGCTCGTGCTTAGCGGGGAATTCGCGGCTCTTGACCGGGTGACGGAACCATGACCAGGCGATTCGCCCCATCCGTGATCGAGGTAACGGGTTGATTTGCACTGTGATCACTCCTGCGGTCGATCCGATCAACCGGGACTCCCCCCGAAGTCAGCCCATGACTTCGATGTGATCGAGCCCACAGCAATCTATTAGACAACAATCGTCTGGCAAACGTGGGCAGAAACGCCGAATTGAATTCTTTTGTTTCTGGTGTGACTACTGTGACTACTGGAGCGGTGCCGTCGTGGGCTTGATCGGCGCCGGCAGCGCCGTCTCCCCCATCAGGAACCGGTCCACGCCGGCCGCGGCCGCCCGGCCCTCGGCTATCGCCCAAACGATCAGCGACTGGCCGCGACCCATGTCGCCGGCAACGAACACACCGGGCACCGAAGTGTCGAAGTCGGCCGCGCGCGCGACGTTCCCGCGGTCGGTGAGCTTGACGCCGAGGTCGGTGAGCAGGCCCGGCTTCTCCGGGCCGACGAATCCCATCGCCAGCAACACCAGGTCGGCCTCGAGTTCGAAGTCGGAGCCCTCGACACTGACGAACTTGCCGTCCTGCATGGTCACCTCGTGGGCTTTGAGCCCGGTGACGCGCCCGTCCTTGCCGACGAACTCCTCGGTGTTGACCGAGAACACCCGCTCGCCACCCTCCTCGTGCGCGGCCGACACCCGGTACATCAGCGGGTAGGTCGGCCACGGAGTGGACTCGGCGCGGGTGTCCGGCGGGCGCGGCATGATCTCGAACTGGTGCACCGCGATCGCGCCCTGCCGGTGCACGGTCCCCAGGCAGTCGGCCCCGGTGTCGCCGCCGCCGATGATGATGACCTTCTTGCCCTTGGCGGTGATCGGCGGCTCGCCGTCCGGCCCTAGGACGTCGTCACCTTCTTGCACCCGGTTGCCCCACGGCAGGTATTCCATCGCCTGGTGGATGCCGTCGAGATCGCGGCCCGGAATGGGCAGGTCACGCCAGGCGGTTGCGCCGCCGGCCAGCACCACCGCGTCGAAGTCGGCGCGCAACTGCTCGGCGGTGATGTCGACCCCGACGTTGACATTCGCCCGGAATTCGGTGCCCTCGGCGCGCATCTGGTCCAGCCGACGGTCCAGGATGCGCTTTTCCATCTTGAACTCGGGGATGCCGTAGCGCAGCAGGCCACCGATGCGGTCCTCGCGCTCGAAGACCGTCACGCTGTGGCCCGCGCGGGTCAGTTGCTGCGCGGCGGCCAGGCCCGCGGGCCCCGAACCGACCACGGCCACGGTCTTTCCGGTCAGCTTCTCCGGGGGAAGCGGCGCCACGAAGCCTTCCTCGAAGGCCCGCTCGATGATTTCGTACTCGATTTGCTTGATCGTGACCGGATCCTGGTTGATGCCGAGCACGCACGCCGGCTCGCACGGCGCCGGGCAGAGCCGGCCGGTGAAATCCGGGAAGTTGTTGGTGGCATGCAGCCGTTCAATGGCGTCGCGCCACCGGCCCCGGCGCACCAGGTCGTTCCACTCCGGGATCAGGTTGCCCAGCGGACATCCGTTGTGGCAGAAGGGAATGCCGCAGTCCATGCAGCGGGTCGCCTGCTCGCGCAGGGTCTCTTCTTCGAAGTCTTCGTAGACTTCGTTCCAGTCGCGCAGACGCAGCGGGACAGGCCGGCGCTTCGGCAATTCCCGATGGGTGTATTTCAGAAAGCCGCTGGGATCAGCCATGCGCCGCCGCCATGATCGCTTTGTCGATGTCGACGCCGTCGCGCTCGGCCTCGGCGATCGCCTGCAGCACCCGCTTGTAGTCGCGCGGCATCACCTTGGCGAAGTGCCGCTGCTGCCCCGGCCAGTCGGCCAGGATCCGTTGACCCACCGCGGAATCGGTGGCGTCGACGTGCGCCTGAACGGTGGCGTGCAGGAACTCCACGTCGTCGCCGTCGAGGGTCTCGAGCTCCACCATTTCGGCGTTGAGGCTGTTCGGAAGTTCGCCGTCGGGGTCGTACACGTAGGCCACACCGCCGGACATGCCCGCCGCGAAGTTGCGGCCGGTGCGACCCAGGATGACGACCTTGCCGCCGGTCATGTATTCGCACCCGTGATCGCCGACGCCCTCGACCACGGCGTGGGCGCCGGAGTTGCGGACCGCGAACCGTTCGCCGACCACGCCGCGCAGGTAAACCTCCCCGCTGGTGGCCCCGAACAGGATCACGTTGCCGCCGATGATGTTGTCCTCTGCGACGTAGTCGGCCGGCGCGTTGTCCGACGGCCGCACCACGATGCGGCCACCCGAGAGCCCCTTGCCGACGTAGTCGTTGGCGTCGCCGTAGACCCGCAACGTGATGCCGCGGGGAACGAATGCACCGAAGCTGTTGCCGGCGGAACCGTCGAACGTGATGTCGATCGTTCCGTCCGGCAGGCCTTGGCCGCCATAGGCTTTCGTCAGTTCGTGGCCGAGCATGGTGCCCACCGTGCGGTTGACGTTGCTGATCGTGGTGGAAAAACGGACCGGCTTGCCCGAATCCAGCGCCTCGCGACTCATCACGATCAGCTGCTGATCGAGCGCCTTGTCCAGCCCGTGGTCCTGGCGCGAGCTGCAGTACAGGTCCTGGTTCATGAACGCCGACTCCGGCTCGTGCAGCACGGGTGTCAGGTCCAGCTTGTGCGCCTTCCAGTGCGCGCGCGCCAGCGTGGTGTCCAGCGATCCGACCTGGCCCACGGCCTCGTTGAAGGTCCGGAAGCCCAACTGCGCCATGTACTCCCGCACCTCTTCGGCGATGAACAGGAAGAAGTTCTCCACGAACTCGGGCTGGCCGGTGAACCGCTCGCGCAACACCGGGTTCTGGGTGGCGACGCCGACCGGGCAGGTGTCCAGGTGGCACACCCGCATCATGATGCAGCCGGCGACCACCAGCGGGGCGGTGGCAAAGCCGAATTCCTCGGCGCCCAGCAGCGCGCCGATCATCACGTCGCGGCCGGTCTTGAGCTGGCCGTCCACCTGGACCACGATCCGGTCACGTAAGCCGTTGAGCAGCAACGTCTGCTGGGTCTCGGCCAGGCCGAGTTCCCAGGGGGCGCCCGCGTGCTTCTGTGAGGTCAGCGGGGTCGCCCCGGTGCCGCCGTCGTGCCCGGAGATCAGCACCACGTCGGCGTGCGCCTTGGAAACGCCGGCCGCGACCGTGCCCACCCCGTTCTCGGAAACCAGCTTCACGTGCACGCGCGCGGCCGGGTTGGCGTTCTTCAGGTCGTGGATCAGCTGCGCCAGGTCCTCGATGGAGTAAATGTCGTGGTGCGGCGGCGGCGAGATCAATCCGACGCCGGGTGTGGAGTGCCGCACCTCGGCGACCCACGGGTATACCTTGTGCCCCGGAAGCTGGCCTCCCTCACCGGGTTTCGCGCCCTGGGCCATCTTGATCTGGATGTCGGAGCAGTTGGTCAGGTAGTGCGAGGTGACCCCGAACCGGGCGGAGGCGACCTGCTTGATCGCGCTGCGGCGCCAGTCCCCGTTGGGGTCGCGCTCGAAGCGCCTGACGTCCTCGCCGCCCTCACCGCTGTTGGAGCGGCCGCCGAGGCGGTTCATCGCGATGGCCAGCGTCTCGTGCGCCTCGGCGGAGATGGAGCCGTAGCTCATCGCGCCGGTCGAGAAGCGCTTGACGATCTCGCTGGCGGGCTCGACCTCGTCCAGCGGCACCGGCGGGCGCACGTCGCCGCGGAACTTCAGCAGGCCGCGCAGCGAGGCCATCCGCTCGCTCTGGTCGTCGACGAGGCGGGTGTATTCCTTGAAGATCTTGTACTGCCCGGTGCGGGTGGCGTGCTGCAGCTTGAAGACGGTCTCGGGGTTGAAGAGGTGGTACTCCCCCTCGCGGCGCCACTGGTAGTCGCCGCCAACCTCGAGCTCGCGATGCGCGCGCGAGTCCGGCCGGTCGATGAAGGCCAGCTGGTGGCGGGTGGCCACGTCGGTGGCGATGTCCTCCAGGGTGATACCGCCGGTGGGGCAGCTCAGCCCGGTGAAGTACTCGTCGAGCACGTCCTCCGAGATGCCGACCGCCTGGAACAGCTGCGCACCGGTGTAGGAGGCCAGCGTCGAAATGCCCATCTTGGACATCACTTTCAGCACGCCCTTGCCGGCCGCCTTGACGTAGTTGTTCAGCGCCTTGTTGCGGTCCAATCCGTTGAAGTCGCCGCGGTCGAGCATGTCCTCGATCGACTCGAACGCCAGGTAGGGGTTGACCGCCGCCGCGCCGAAGCCGACCAGCGCCGCCATGTGGTGCACCTCGCGGGCGTCGCCGGTCTCGACGACCAGGCCGACCTGGGTGCGCGTCCGGTCACGCACCAGGTGATGGTGCACCGCCGCGACCGCGAGCACCGACGGGATGGGCGCCAGTCGCTCGTCGGACTCGCGGTCGGAAATGATGATGACCCGGGCGCCGTCGGCGATGGCCGCCGACGCCTGCGCGCGCACGTCCTCGAGCGCGGCGGCCAGCCCGGCGCCGCCGTCGGCGACCGGGTACAGGCAGCGAATCACCTTGGAGCGCATGCCGTGCGGGCGCCCGTTGACCTCGTCGGCGGGGTCCAGGTGGATCAGCTTGGCCAGCTCGTAGTTCCGCAGGATCGGCTGCTGCAGCACGATCTGATGGCAGGAGTTCTCGTCGGGATTGAGCAGGTCGCGCTCGCCGCCGGTGGTGCCCTGCAGGCTGGTCACCACCTCCTCGCGGATGGCGTCCAGCGGCGGGTTGGTGACCTGGGCGAAGAGCTGGTGGAAGTAGTCGTAGAGCATCCGCGGGCGCTGCGACAACACCGCCACCGGGGTGTCGGTGCCCATCGAGCCGATCGGCTCGGCGCCGGAACGCACCATCGGCGCCACCAGCAGGTTGAGTTCCTCGTAGGTGTAGCCAAAAGCCTGCTGCCGCTTGACCAGTCGCTCGTGCGGCATCCGCACGTACTTGCCCGCCGGCAGGTCGTCGAGCGGGACCAGGCCCTTGTCGAGCCATTCCTGATACGGGTGCTCGGCGGCCAGCTCGGCTTTGATCTCCTCGTCGGAGACGATGCGGCCCTGGGCGGTGTCGACCAGGAACATCCGGCCGGGCTGCAGCCGCATGCGGCGAACCACCTTGGCCGGGTCCAGGTCGAGCACACCGGCCTCGGAGGCCATCACCACCAGGCCGTCGTCGGTGACCCAGATCCGCGAGGGGCGCAAGCCATTCCGGTCGAGCACTGCGCCGATGATGGTGCCGTCGGTGAACGTCATCGACGCCGGGCCGTCCCACGGCTCCATCAGCGAGGCGTGGTACTGGTAGAACGCCCGGCGCGCGGGATCCATCGACTCGTGGCGCTCCCACGCCTCGGGGATCATCATCAACACCGCGTGGGCCAGGCTGCGCCCGCCCAGGTGCAGCAGTTCGAGCGCCTCGTCGAAGCGAGCGGTGTCCGAGGCGCCCGGGGTACAGATCGGGAAGAGCTTCTCGACGTCGTCGCCGAAGAGGTCGGTCTTGATCAACGCCTCACGCGCGTGCATCCAGTTCTCGTTGCCGGTGACGGTGTTGATCTCGCCGTTGTGGGCGATGCGGCGGAACGGGTGCGCCAGCGGCCAGGACGGAAAGGTGTTGGTGGAGAACCGCGAGTGCACGATCCCCAGCGCGCTGGTGAGCCGATCGTCTTGCAGGTCAAGGTAAAACGCCTTGAGCTGCGGGGTGGTCAGCATGCCCTTGTAGATGAGCGTCTGGCCGGAAAGGCTTGGGAAGTACACGGTTTCGCGCCCCGGCCCGTCCTGGCCGGGACCTTTGGTGCCCAGTTCGTGTTCCGCGCGCTTGCGTACCACGTAGGCGCGGCGCTCCAGCTCCATGTCGGAGGCGCCCGTCATGAACACCTGCCGGAAGGTCGGCATCGCGTCACGCGACAGCGCGCCCAGCGACGAGTCGTCGGTGGGCACGTTGCGCCAACCCAGCACCTCGAGGCCCTCGGCCTCGGCGATCTTTTCCACGGCGGCGCAGGCGGCCGCGGCGTCCTTGGACGACTGCGGCAAAAACGCGATGCCGGTGGCGTAGCTGCCGGCGGGGGGCAATTCGAAGTCGACGACTTCGCGCAGGAACGCGTCGGGAACCTGGATCAGGATGCCGGCGCCGTCACCGCTGCGCGGCTCCGCGCCCTGGGCGCCGCGGTGCTCGAGGTTGAGCAGCGCGGTGATGGCCTTGTCGACGATGTCTCGGCTGCGGCGGCCGTGCATATCGACGACCATGGCTACCCCGCACGAATCGTGCTCGAACGCGGGGTTGTATAACCCGACGCGCTTGGGCGTCATATGCACCTGACCCTTCACCAGAACGTTCCAGCGGCCGTGCGAGGCCGTTACGAGCTGCTCCGCCGGGGCCGGTGAGGCCCCTTTGGCTTGTCGATTTGGGCTGTTCCCCAGGCGGAATGGGATCCGGTTAGGGATTCGTCCGTGCAGCGCTGAACGGTGGCCTGGAACCGGTCTCGACAAGTCGTAAAACGATATGACAATACCCGCCTGACATGCCAACTTCGTCAAGTCTAACCGCCCGCTGGCAGCGCGGTAAATTCGCTGCGACGGGCGACCGACGGCAGCGCCGACCTGCTGTTCGGGGCTGGTATTCGCCCGGTTCCGCCGTCGAATCTAGCCGACCACCGGCGGCAACCACGAATCGCGCGCGTTTGCTGTGATTGCGCTCACGCACGGCAGCCTTGCGCGGGAGTTTGCGCGCCACTCGGGCGGTTGACGCGACCGTGCGTGGCCGATACTGGGCCCATGAACGAGCGCGACGAATTCCTGCGCGACCGTCTGCGACCCGACCAGCCCGCCGCCCCTCCGGCGCCCCCCGTACACCCGGTAACTCCGCCCGGCCCCCCGCCCGGGGATCCCCGCCCCGCGCCGACCTCTCCCCCGGTCGCGCCCCCGCCCGTGCCGAGGCCCGCTCCCCCCGGCCCGCCGGGGCCGCCCCCGCCGCAGCACCGCCCCGGCGTTCCTCCGGTCCCGCCGGCCGCACCGCACCCGCCCGCACCCCCGCCGCGACGATCCGCGCCGCCGCAGCAGCAGCAGACACCCCGCGCGGCGCCGCCCGCGGCGCCACAGCGGCCCCCGGCCACGCCGTCGTTCACGACCGAACTGCCTGAGCGCGGCTGGCGCCGCCTCGTGCGGCTGGTCACCTTTGGTCTGGTCAAGCCGGGCCCGTCGGCGGCACAGCGGCAGGAGGCGCAATTCGAGGCGGCCATCCGAACGGCCCTGCACGGCAATTACAAGCTGGGCGTGCTCGGCAAGGGCGGCGTCGGCAAGACGTCGGTCGCCGCGAGCGTGGGATCGCTGTTTGCCCGGCTGCGCCGGCAGGACCACGTGGTGGCGATCGACGCCGACACCGCGTTCGGCCGATTGAGCAGCCGGATCGACCCGCGGTCGATGGGCTCGTTCTGGGAGTTGACCGGCGACAAGAACCTGCGCTCCTTCGCCGAGGTGGTCGGGCGCCTCGGCCGCAATCCCGCCGGCCTGCACGTGCTGGGTGGCGAGCCGGCGTCGGGCCCACGGCGGGTGCTCGATCCCGCGATCTACCGGGAGGCCGCCCGGCGGCTGGACCGCCACTTCACGATCTCGGTCATCGACTGCGGCTCGACGATGGACTCGCCGGTGACCCAGGAGGTGCTGCGCGACCTGGACGCGCTGATCGTGGTCTCCTCACCATGGGCCGACGGGGCCTCCGCGGCCGCCCGGACCATGGAGTGGCTGTCGGACCGGGGCCTGACGGAGCTGCTGGGCCACACCATCGTGGTGCTCAACGACTCCGACGGCCACGCCGACAAGCGCACCCGGGAGTCGCTGGCGCGCGAGTTCGTCGAGCACGGACAACCGGTGATCGAAGTGCCCTTCGATCCCCATCTGCGGCCCGGCGGCGTCATCGACGTGGACGGCGAGATGGCCCCGGCGACGCGGCGCAAGTTTCTCGAGGTCACCGCGACGATCGCGGGCTACTTCGCGGCGCGGCCGGACGCGCGTCAGGAGCGCTGACCGGCGCGGGCCGACGGGTCGGCGACGGCCTCGATCTTGGTCACCAGGTGACCGCGGATCGTCAGCACGATCGCCGCGAAGAGCCGGCGCTCGGCGAAGGCCAACACCGCCGGTTGCCCGGCCGGACCGCTGACCAGGGTGACCTCCGGCCCGAGGTAGCGCAGGAGGTTGGTGGCCACGGCGTGCGCCCCGTGGTTGACCTGTGGCGGCGGCGCCGGGTCGGCCAGGACGGTGCCCACACCCCAGACCGTCGGATCCAGCACGGCGGTCAACCCCGCGATGTCGCCGTTGGCGCACGCGGTGATGAACTTCTCGGTGACGAGCTGGTGCTCGGACGAGGCCACCTCGTTCAGTTTCGGTTGCGCCGCAGTGATTTTGGCCCGCGCACGCCGCGCCAGCTGGCGGCAGGTGCCCACCGGGCGGCCGACGGTCTCGGCGATCGAGTCGAACGGGACCCCGAACACGTCGTGCAGCACGAAGGCGACCCGTTCGGCGGGGTTGAGACGGCGCAGCACCTCCAGGAGCGCGGTGCGGACCTCGTCGTCGAGGGTGATCCGGTCGGCGGGGTCCGACCGCGGCGACGACGGCTGCTCGACCTCTCCGGGCCACTCGCGGCGGGCGCGCGCCGAGCGCACCTGATCCAGGCACAGCCGGCTTGCCACCACCGTCAGCCAGGCCCGCACGTCGTCGATCTCGTGGGGATCGGTGCGGGAGAGCCGCAAAAACGCCTCCTGCGCAACGTCTTCGGCGTCGCCGACGTCGCCGAGCATCTGGTAGGCCAGGTTGACCAGATACGGGCGGTGACGGCGCCACGCCTCGGTGACCTGTTCGGCGGGTGACTGGCTCATGACTCTTCGACGATCCGGCGGGCCAAAAAGTTACGCGTTTCGCATGTAACTTTCCCACCTTTCGCGCCGTCGTAGAAGCACCACAGAAAACAGCCGAAAGGAACCATTCCATGACCATCATCGTCACCGGAGCGACGGGCAACGTCGGGCGTCCGCTCGTCGCCGCACTTGTGGCCGCGGGCGCCCAGGTCCGCGTGGTCACCCGCGCACCCGGCTCCGCCGGATTTCCCTCGGGTGTCGAGGTATTCGGGTCGGCCACCGACGCGCTGCCGGGGGCGTCGGCGGTGTTCCTCAACTCCCGGGCGCTCGGCGCGCAGCTACCCGACGTGGTCGCGCGCTGCCGCCCCGCCGGAGTCACCAAGCTCGTCGCGCTATCGGCGATCAACGCCGACGACGACTTCGGCCGGCAGCCATCGCGGTTCCGAGGGGACCGCAACAAGGAGGTCGAGCAGCTCGCCGTCGATTCCGGGCTGGACTGGGTGAGCCTGCGGCCCGCGGTCTTCGCGACCAACTTCTCCGGAATGTGGGCGGCGCAGATCCGCGCCGGCGACGTGGTGGGTGGCCCGTTCGCCGCGGCGTCGTCGGCACCGATCGTGGAGAGCGACATCGCGGCGGTAGCGGCGCGGGCATTTCTCACCGATGATCTTGTGGGCCAACGCATCCCGCTGACGGGGCCGCAGGCGTTCACCAACTCCGAGCTGGTCGGGATCGTCGGCGAGGTGCTCGGCCGCCCGCTGCACTATCGGGAGGTGCCGGCGGAGCAGGTGCGGCAACGGTTCATCGGTTTGGGGTTCTCGGCCGGGTTCGCCGACGCCTATACCGCGATGCTCGCCGAGACGCTCGACAAGGCCGCCCTGATCACCCACGACGTCGAGAAGATCCTCGGCCGCCCGGCGACCCCGTTCGCGCAGTGGGTGGGCGAGCACCGCGATCTGTTCACCGAGTCCTAGCAGGGAGACCGACATGTCCGAACCGCGTCCGCCGCGCTACCTCAAACCCATGAACCGGTTCATGATGGCCGTCCAGCGGCTGGGGATCCCCACCGGCCCCGCCATGGTGCTGACCGTGCCCGGCCGCAAGTCCGGTCAGCCGCGCAGTACCCCGATGACACCGTTCGAGTTTCGGGGCGGCCTCTACGTGGTGGCCGGCTACCCCGGCGCCGACTGGGCCGCCAACGCCCGCGCCGCGGGCACCGGCACGCTCAGCCGCGGCCGGCGATCACGCGAAGTCAGGATCGTCGAACTCGACCCCGAGGAGGCGCGCCCGGTGCTGCGCGAGTTCTCCGTCAAAGTGCCGGTGGGTGTTTCGTTCGCGAAGCGCTGCGGGATGGTGCGCGACGGAACGGCCGACGAATTCGAAGCACTGGCGGGCCGGGTCGCCGTGTTCCGGTTCGAGCCGAGCGGTCCATGACCGGCCGCATCCGATCCGGCTTCGAATCGGTGCGGACAAAGCGAGAACGGAATTGCCGGCTGCCTCAACCAATTTCGCCCTCGATGCGAGGCTCCTAACCCGGTTAGTTGTTGGTCGGTGGTGGCTGGGGTTGGAAGGGCTCGTACCACCACCAGTCGGCGCGCTCGCCGATGGGTCCGGGGCAGGGCGCTACCGCGGGCGGGGGTTGGGTCGGTGGGCGGGCAAGCGATCCCGGGTTCAGTGGTCGCCCGTCGCTGTCGGTGACA
>NZ_JCALCP010000014.1:0-99188 GCF_059812405.1 Mycobacterium sp. NGS57
GCTAGAGCAGTTCCGCCATGCGCTACGCGACATCGTGGAAAGCCAGCCTTTTAGCGACGACGCGCCGGTCGGCGCCGTCTTGGCAAACACCGCCGAAGTGTTGGCAACCCCGCAAAAGACGCTGGCGGAGTTACTCGGAGTGTCCGTGCGCCAGCTACAGCGCTGGCTCGCCGACGAGGGGAGTGGTCCTACTGCCGACGACGCCGCACGCATCCGCATGGTCGGCCAGGTCGTAAACCAGTTGCGTCACACGTTTACCGGCCCCGGAGTAGTCGCGTGGTTCTATCGGAAGCACCCGACGCTTGGCCGGCGGCCGATTGATCTACTCGATGACCCGCTGCGCTATCCGCGGGTCCTTGCGTCAGCGACCGAGGCCCGCGCAATGACCGCATGAAGTTCACGGTGTTTCGGCACGCGTCGTACGACACCCCGTGGTGGGCGTTTCCGAGCCCGAGCGACGGCCGTTTCCACCGCGCCGGCCTGGATACCGTGCAATACCTCTGCCTTCATCCGTTGGGCCCGGCTGCCGAAATGCTTCGCCACCATGTTGGTCCGACGGGAAATCCGGACGACCTACTTGTGAACTTGTGGACGGCGATTGTCGAGGTCGACCCTACCCGGATCGATTTCGATGACTGCGCCACCTACGGGCTCACGCCCGACGAGCTCGTCGGCGACGACTACGCCCCGACGCAAGCGTTGGCCGATACCCTGCAAAGCGCGGGTGCGAACGCGATTGTCGTGCCCTCGGCCGCGCTTCCAGGAACTCACAACCTGATTCTCTTCGGTGTCCGTCTGCTGAACGCATTCCTGAGCGTTCCCCTTGCGCCGGAAGAGATTCCGACCGGCCATCTGACAGACGGAGCCCGCCCCGCGGCCGAAGTGGCGGCGCACGTCCGCTGGCGTGGCGCCCCGCACCGCGCGGTCGACCAGTGGAAGGCCACAAGCCGATACGACCTGTTCGACGATCCGCCCGCGACGCGCTAGTGACGCCCCGTCACTGCCGAGCTGGGGGCGCCCCCGCGAAGCTGGGGGAAAGCAGAATCGCACTCAACCGCTAGGGTTGGTGCGATTCTGCGTCTTCTCGCCGGTAGACCCGTTATACGTCGTAGTAGAGCGCGAATTCGTAGGGGTGCGGCCGGATCTGGACCGGCAGGATCTCGTTCTCGCGCTTGAAGCTGATCCACGTCTCGATCAGGTCCGGCGTGAAAACGCCGCCCTCCGTGAGGTATTCGTGGTCGGCCTCGAGCCGGTCGATCACCGCGGACAGCTGGGTGGGCGCCTGCGGGATGTTCGCGGCCTCCTCGGGCGGCAGCTCGTAGAGGTCCTTGTCGACCGGCGACTGCGGCTCGATCTTGTTCTTGATGCCGTCCAGGCCGGCCATCAGCATCGCCGAGAACGCCAGGTACGGGTTGCCCGACGAGTCGGGGCAACGGAACTCGAGCCGCTTGGCCTTCGGGTTGCTGCCCGTGATGGGGATACGGACGCAGGCGCTGCGGTTGCGCTGGCTGTAGACCAGGTTGATCGGAGCCTCGAAGCCGGGGACCAGGCGCTTGTAGGAGTTCACCGTCGGGTTGGTGAACGCCAGCAGCGACGGCGCGTGGTGCAGCAGGCCGCCGATGTAGTGGCGCGCGGTGTCCGACAGGCCGGCGTAGCCGGTCTCGTCGTACATCAGCGGGCCGCCGTCCTTCCACAGCGACTGGTGGGTGTGCATCCCGGAGCCGTTGTCGCCGAACAGCGGCTTGGGCATGAAGGTGACGGTCTTGCCCGCCTGCCACGCGGTGTTCTTGACGATGTACTTGTAGAGCTGCATGTCGTCGGCGGCGTGCAGCAGCGTGTTGAACTTGTAGTTGATCTCGGCCTGCCCGCCGGTGCCCACCTCGTGGTGGCCCTTCTCCAGGCTGAAGCCCGACGCGATCAGGTTGGACAGCATCTTGTCGCGCAGGTCGACGTAGTGGTCGACGGGCGCCACCGGGAAGTAGCCGCCCTTGGGACGGACCTTGTAACCGCGGTTGGGGCTGCCGTCGCTCTCGTTCGGCTCGCCGGTGTTCCACCAGCCGGAGATCGCGTCGACCTCGTAGAACGAGCCGTTGGTGCGCGAGTCGAAGCTCACCGAGTCGAAGATGTAGAACTCGGCCTCGGCGCCGAAGTATGCGGTGTCGGCGACGCCGGTGCTGATGAGGTAGTTCTCCGCCTTGCGGGCGATGTTGCGCGGGTCGCGCGAGTACGGCTCGAGGGTAAAGGGGTCGTGCACGAAGAAGTTCATGTTCAGCGTCTTGGCTTCGCGGAACAGGTCGATGCGCGCGGTGTCGGGGTCGGGCAGCAGGAGCATGTCGGACTCGTGAATGGACTGGAACCCGCGAATCGACGAGCCGTCGAAGGCCAGACCGTCCTCAAAGATGCTCTCGTCGAAGAACGAGATCGGAATCGTGAAGTGCTGCATGATGCCCGGCAAGTCACAGAACCGGACGTCGACAAATTCGACGTTCTCGTCCTTGGCGAGTTTGAAGACGTCGTCGGGCGTCATTTCCGTCACAGATTGCTCCTTTACTTGTGATCCGCGGCCTGACGCTAGGGAGCAGATGTTGCCCGTTAGTCAACCCTATGTTGCGCAGAGGTTACGTGACCAGGCTCCGCGCATCGGATGCCGGGCGGCTGGCGGGTTCTATTGTGAGGCCATGGACCGCAGAATCGTATCTGGTCCGCTGCACGGACGCACTGTTTGGGAACGCGGCCTGTGACGGGGGATTTGCCGGCATCACGCCCGACCTATCCCGGGGAGGGCCTCGGCCTGCCGGAGAGCGGGCCGGGATCGCTGGCGCCGATGGGCCGCCGGCTGGCCGCGCTGGTGATCGACTGGCTGATCTCCTACGGGCTGGCGGCGCTGGCGATGGCGTTCGGCGCCTTCTCCGAACGGACGTTGGCGACCGCGGTGCTGGTGGTCTGGTTGCTGCTCGGCGTGGTGGCGGTGCGGCTGTTCAGCTTCACCCCCGGGCAGTTGGCGCTGGGTCTGCAGGTGGCGTCGGTGAACGGCCGCGTGCCCGTCGGGCTGGGCCGGTTGGCCGCGCGCGGGCTGCTCGTCGCGGCGGTGGTGCCGGCGTTGTTCACCGACGCCGACGGCCGCGGGATGCAGGATCAAGTGAGCGGCACCGCGGTGGTGCGCCGCTGAGCTACTTGCGGCGCACCGTGCGCTGCACGCCGCGCATCTTGCCCGCGTTCGGCAGCGGCCCCTTGGGCATGACGGCGGCGCCGGCCCGCGAGCCCAGCGCGGCCAGCCGGGACTCCAGCGAGTCCATCTGCTTGACGGTGATGTTGTTCGGCAGCCGGGTGAGGTGGCGCTCCAGCTTGCCCAGGGCGACCTCGTCGTCGCCGTTGCCGACCACGATGTCGTAGATCGGTACCTCGCCCACCAGGCGAGCGGTGCGCTTCTTCTCCTGGGCCAGCAGCGGTTTGACCCGCGCGGCCGATCCCTCGCCGACCAGGATGACGCCGGGCCGGCCGAGCACCCGGTGCACGGCGTCGAGGTGGCCGGTCGCGGCGACGCCGGGGGTCACCCGCCACTTGCCGCGCAGGTTGTCCAGCACCCACGCCGCGGCGCCGGCCTGACCTTCGGCTTTGCGGTAGATCGACCGCTGGGCGCGGCGGCCGAAGATGATGAACATGACCAGCCCGCCCAGCACCACGCCGAGCGGGATGAACGTGATCATGGTCAGCCCGCCGGCCCACAGGCCGACGGCCACCGCGATGCCGACGATCAGCACGAAGGCGCCGATCATGTACGGCAGCAGGCGCTTATCTTCTTTGCGCTGCATGTTGAACGCCTGCCACAGCTGGGTGCGGCGCTCCCGCGCGGCGGCCTTCCGGGCGGCGGCGGCCTGCGCCCTGGCGGCCTTGTTCTCAGCGGCGGTACGGGGTTTAGCCATAGCTACCAAGGATACGGACGCACGGGATTCGCCTGCATCGCCTATGGTGCCGAGGCGCGGGCGCGGGCGGCTTGCTCGTAGAGCCGCCCGGCCCGGTAGGACGACCGCACCAGCGGCCCGGCCAGCACCCCGGAAAAGCCCAGCCCCTCGGCGTGCTCGGCGAACGCGACGAACTCGTCGGGCGTCACCCAGCGCTCGACGGGGTGGTGGCGCGGCGACGGGCGCAGGTATTGGGTGATGGTCACGATGTCGCAGCCGGCGTCGCGCAGGTCGGCCAGTGTGCCGTGCACCTCGTCGCCGGTTTCGCCCATCCCGAGGATGAGGTTGCTCTTGGTGACCAGGCCGGCCTCGCGGGCCGCGGTGAGCACCTCCAGGCTGCGCCGGTAGCCGAAGGCGGGCCGGATCCGTTTGAAGATGCGCGGCACCGTTTCGACGTTGTGCGCCAACACTTCCGGGCGCGACTCGAAGACCTCCGCGAGCCGCGCGGGAACGCCGTTGAAATCGGGGATCAGCAGTTCGACGCCGGTCGACGGGTTGAGCTCCTTGATGGCGCGCACGGTCTCGGCGTACAACCAGGCCCCGCCGTCGGGCAGGTCGTCGCGCGCCACGCCGGTGACCGTGGCGTAGCGCAGCCCCATCGTGCGCACGCTGTCGGCGACGCGCCGGGGCTCGTCGCGGTCGAGCGCGGCCGGCTTGCCGGTGTCGATCTGGCAGAAGTCGCAGCGCCGCGTGCACTGGTCGCCGCCGATCAAAAACGTGGCCTCACGGTCCTCCCAGCATTCGAAGATGTTGGGGCAGCCGGCCTCCTCGCAGACCGTGTGCAGGCCCTCGCGGCGGACCAGGGCCTTGAGCTCGGTGTACTCCGGTCCCATGCGGGCTTTGACCTTGATCCACGGCGGTTTGCGCTCGATCGGGGTCTGGGCGTTGCGCGCCTCCAGGCGCAGGAGTTTGCGTCCTTCCGGGGCGGCAGTCACGGCGTTGATGCTACGCGGGCGACACCGTCGAGCGCGTCGCAGAGGGCGGCGGCGACCGCCGCGCGGACCTCGTCGACGGCCACGGTGCGCCCCAGTTCGGCCGACAGCGACGTCACCCCGGCGTCGCTGATGCCGCACGGCACGATCGCGGTGAACGCGCTCAGGTCGCAGTCGCAGTTAAGCGCGAAGCCGTGCATGGTCGTCGTGCGCGACACCCGCACACCGATGGCGGCGACCTTGCGCGCCGGCCGGCCGGCGCCGCCCGGCACCCAGACGCCCGACCGGCCGTCCACCCGCACGGTGTTCAGCCCCAGGCCGGCGCACACGTTCATGAGCGAATCCTCAAGGCGCCGAATGTATTTGACGACGTCGAGCGGCTCGGCCAGCCGGATGACGGGGTAGCCGACCAGCTGGCCGGGTCCGTGCCAGGTGATCTTGCCGCCGCGGTCGGTATCGACAACGGGGGCGCCGTCGGCCGGGCGTTCGTGGGCTTCGGTGCGGCGCCCGGCGGTGTAGACCGGCGGGTGCTCGAGCAACAGCAGCGTGTCGGGGCCACCGGCCACCCGGGCGTCGACCAGGTCACGCTGCAGTTGCCAGGCGGTGCCGTAGTCGATGGTTCCGAGCTGGCGGACGTCGATCGCGTCCGCGCTCGCCCGCATCGAATCGCTCACCCCGCCGACGCTACCCGGCGGGGCCGCGGGCGGCTGGGAATGCCGCGGCGTCGAGTGTGCATCCAGGGCTTTCGCTGTGAGCCCAGGGCGGAAAGCCGGCCCGGATCCCGCCGTACACGCACACTCGAAGCCACCAGTTCACACTCGAGCCGGAAGGCCCCGCGATCGCCACTAGTCGTGGTCGCGGCGGGCGGTGGCGTAGGCCAGCGCCTCGCCAATGGTGTTGTGGTGGAACTGGAAACCGGCGCGCTCGAGCGCCGACGGGATGGCGCGCTGGCCGATGAGCAGCCCTTCGTCGGCGAACTCGCCGAGCGCTGCGCGCACCGCGAAACCGGGCAGCATCAATGGCGTCGGGCGGTTGACCGCCCGCCCGAACGCGGTGGTGAACTCGGCGTTGGTCACCGGTGCCGGCCCGGTCATGTTCACCGGCCCCGACAGCGTCGGGTGGGAGATGGCGAACAGCAGCGCGCGCACCTCGTCCTCCAGGGTGATCCACGACATGTATTGCCGGCCGCCGCCCAACCGGGCGCCCAGGCCCGTCGAGAACAGCGGCCGCAGCCGGCGCAGCGCACCACCCGACCGCGACATCACCAACCCGGTGCGGGCCAGCACCACCCGCACGCCGGCGTATTGGGCCGGCAGCGTGGCGGCTTCCCAGTCCTGGCACAGCTGGGCCAGGAAACCGCGTCCGGCCCGGGCGTTTTCGTCGACGACGCGGTCCTGGGTGTTGCCGTAGTAGCCGACCGCGCTGGCGTTGATCAGCGTTTCGACGCCGGCGTCGGCGACGGCGTTGGCCAGCACCTCGGTCGGGGCGATGCGGCTGTCGCGCAGACTCTGCTTGAAGGCCCCCGACCAACGACGCTGCCCGATGTTGACGCCGCACAGGTTCACCACCGCGTCGACGTCGGCGAGCGCGTCGGGATCGAAATCACCGCTTTCGGGATTCCAGTGCAGCTCTTCGGAATTCGTCGGCGTGCGGCGCACGATGCGCAGCACCGGGTGATCGGCCGCGCGCAGTGCGGCGGCAAGCGCCGAGCCGATCAGGCCGGACGAACCCGCTATCGCGATGACGGGTTTGGCCACGATTGGAAAGCCCCCCTCACAGACCCAAGTCGGCCTCGAACGCTCCCTCTTCGAGCCGGTGCTTGATCGTGGTGAGGAAGCGTCCGGCATCGGCCCCGTCGATCAGCCGGTGGTCGTAGGTCAACGGGAGGTAGCACACCGAGCGGACCCCGATCGACTCGTTGCCGTTGTCGTCGACGACCACCCGCGGTCGCTTGACGATCGCGCCGGTCCCCAGCATGGCGGCCTGCGGTGGCACCAGGATGGGAGTGTCGAACAACGCGCCCTGGCTGCCGATGTTGGTGATGGTGAAGGTGCCCCCGGACAACTCGTCGGGCTTGAGCTTGTTCGACCGGGCGCGCCCGGCGATGTCGACGATCGCCCTGGCCAGCCCGGCCAGCGACAGGTCCCCGGCGTTGTGGACGACGGGAGAGAGCAGGCCCTGGTCGGTGTCGACGGCGAAGCCGAGGTGCTCGGCGTCGTAGTAGGTGATCTCCTTGGTTTCCTCGTTGTAGCTGGCGTTGATGTTGGGGTGGATCTTCAGCGCGTCGATCACGGCCCGGGCGATGAACGGCAGGTAGGTCAGGTTCACGCCCTCGCGCTCGGCGAACGCCGACTTGGCCCGCGCCCGCAACCCAACGATCTTGGTCATGTCGACCTCGTGGGTCTGGGTGAGCTGCGCGGTGGCCTGCAGGGATTCCCGGGTCTTGGCCGCGGTGAGCTGACGGATCCGGCTGGCCTTCTGCGTGGTGCCGCGCAGGTGCGCCAGCGCGGGCGCCGGGCCGGACGCGACGGCCGGTGGCGCCTTGGGCGACTCCGCGGCGGGCGCCGCCGCGGGAGCCGGTGCGGCCGGCCGCGGCGGTTGCTGCTTTTTCTGCGCGGCGGCCAGCACGTCCTGCTTGCGGATGCGCCCGCCCACCCCGGTGCCCGTGACTTCTGTGAGGTCGATGTTGTTCTCGCTGGCCAACTTTCGCACCAGCGGGGTCACGTACGGCGCGCCGTCGGTGGCCGGGGCGCCGGTCTCGGGCGCGGGCGGGGCCTGGTCGGGCTCGGCCCTAGGCGCCGGCTGGGAAACCGGCGCGGGCTGGGGTTCCGGCTGGGGCTCGGGCCTGGGCTCCGGCTTGGGTTCGGGTTTCGGCGCGGGCGGGGCGGCCGGGGCCGGGGTGGTCGGGGCGGTCGGGGCGGCGCCCGCGGCGGAGGCCTGCGCGCTCGAACCGATGCGCGCCAGCTCGCCGCCGACCGGCACGGTCGCGTCCTCCTCGGCGGTGATGCTGACCAGGACGCCGGCGACCGGCGACGGGATCTCCGTGTCCACCTTGTCGGTGGACACCTCGACCAGCGGCTCGTCGACCTGGACCGAATCGCCCACCTTCTTCAGCCAGCGGGTCACGGTGCCCTCGGCGACCGACTCGCCGAGCTCGGGCATCAGCACCGGCTTGGCGTCAGAATCTTGACCGGTGGTGCTCGCCGACGCCGGCTGCGCCGCGGGTTCGGGCCGGGCCTCGGCCACCGGCTGCGGCTCCGGTTCCGGTTCCGGTTCCGGCTGACTGGGGGCCGCCGGCTCGCTCGCGGGCGCCTCACCGGCGTCGCCGATGACGGCCAGCTCGCCGCCGACCTCCACGGTGTCGTCCTCCCGGGCGACGATCTTGGTCAGCACGCCGGCCGCCGGCGACGGGATTTCGGTGTCCACCTTGTCGGTGGACACCTCGACGAGTGGCTCGTCGAGTTCGACGGTGTCGCCCTCCTGCTTGAGCCAGCGCGTCACCGTCCCCTCGGTGACGCTCTCACCGAGTGCCGGCATCTGGACGGAGAATGCCATCTCGTTTGACTCCTCGATCGCTCGTGGGTCGGTCTCAACCATCCTGGCACTGCGCCGTCGTCCGCACACAATCAGGGCGGACCGCGCGGTTGCTACGGTGTGGCCACTCAGTCCGAGCGGGGAGGTCCGATGCCGGCACTACCTCAGGTACCCCAGCGCTTCGTCGACAGCGCCGACGGCACGCGCATCGCGGTCTACGAGGAGGGCAACCGCGAGGGCCCGACTGTCGTGCTGATCCACGGTTACCCCGACTCGCACGTGCTGTGGGACGGCGTCGTCCCGCTGCTGACCCACCGATTCCGCGTCATCCGCTACGACAATCGCGGCGTCGGCATGTCCTCGGCGCCCAAGCCGGTCTCCGCCTATGCGATGGCGCGGTTCGCCGACGACTTCGCGGCGGTGATCGGAGAGCTCAGCCCCGGCCGGCCGGTGCACGTCCTGGCCCACGACTGGGGCTCGGTCGGCATGTGGGAGTACCTGACCCGTCCGGGCGCCGGGGACCGGGTCGCCTCGTTCACCTCGGTGTCCGGCCCCAGCCAGGATCAGCTCGTCGACTACATCTTCGGCGGCCTGCGGCGGCCCTGGCGCCCGCGACGGTTCCTGCGCTCGGTCAGCCAGGCGCTGCGGTTCACCTACATGGCGCTGTTCTCGATCCCGCTGCTGGCCCCGCTGTTCATCCGGCTCGCGCTGTCGGCCCCGGCGCTTCGGCGCCGGGCGGTCGACAACATCCCCGACGGCCTGATCCACCACTCCGCCCAGCTGCCCGGCGACGCGGCCCGCTCGATAAAGACCTACCCCGCCAACTACTTTCGCTCGTTCGCGCTCAAGCGCCCGGTCCCCGTCATCGACGTGCCGGTGCAGCTGATCGTCAACACCGAAGACCGCTACGTGCGGCCCTACGGCTACGACGAGGCCGCCCGCTGGGTCCCGCGGCTATGGCGCCGCGACATCAAAGCCGGCCACTTCTCGCCGATGTCGCACCCGCAGGTGATGGCCGCCGCGGTGGATGACTTCGCCGACCTTGCCGACGGCAAACAGCCCGGCCGCGCGATGCTGCGCGCGCAGGTCGGCCGCCCCCGCGGCCACTTCGGCGACACCCTGGTGTCGGTCACCGGCGCGGGCAGCGGCATCGGGCGGGAGACCGCGTACGCGTTCGCCCGCGAGGGCGCGGAGCTGGTGGTCAGCGACATCGACGAGGCCACCGTCAAGGAGACCGCCGCCGAGATCACTGCGCGCGGCGGTGTCGCCCACGCGTACGTGCTCGACGTGTCCGACGCCGGCGCGGTCGAGGCGTTCGCCGAACGGGTCAGCGCCGAACACGGCGTCCCCGACGTCGTCGTCAACAACGCCGGCATCGGCGCGGCGGGCGGCTTCCTGGACACCCCCGCCGAGGAGTTCGACCGCGTGCTCGACGTCAACCTGGGCGGCGTGGTCAACGGCTGCCGGTCCTTCGGCCGGCGTCTGGTCGAGCGCGGCACCGGCGGCTACATCGTCAACGTGGCGTCGGTGGCGGCCTACATCCCGCTGCAGTCGGTGAACGCGTATTGCACCTCGAAGGCCGCGACCTACATGTTCTCCGACTGCCTGCGCGCCGAGCTGGACGCCGCCGGGGTCGGGCTGGCCACCATCTGCCCCGGCATCGTCAACACCAACATCATCAGCACGACCCGCTTCAGCGCGCCCGCGGGCAGGGAGGTCGACGACGTGCGCGGCCAGATCGGCCGGCTGTTCGCGCTGCGCCGCTACGGGCCCGACAAGGTGGCCCGGGCGATCCTGTCGGCGGTCGAAAAGCACAAGGCGATTCGCCCCGTCACGCCGGAAGCGTATGCGGTCTATGGAATTTCCCGCCTGGCGCCGCAGGCGTTACGCAGCACCGCGCGGATCCGGGTGCTCTAGGACGGCTTTGGCGCCGTCGAGTCTGCGCCCAGATCGCGGATTCGGGCGATTGACGCGCTCTGGTTGCAGCCTCGGCGACGCTAAATCCCCGAAGGTGCCGCGCCCCGGCGACGCCCCACCAGCACCGCCCCGCCGATCGCGACGAGCCCGACGACCGCCAGCGGGATGGTCCAGCCTCGCCGGCCGTTGACCGCCGAGTTGCACTGGGCCACGTAGTCGGTGTGCGGCAGGACCTGGTTCAGGATCGGGATGCTGGCGCCGTTCTTGTCGTTGGCGCTGCGCGCGGCGGACATGTCCGCGGCGACGCCGTTGCCGCAGGAGACCGAATTGCCGCTGCCGTCCGACACCGACACCGGCACGAGCAGCCCGATGATGCCGGCGAGCAGGAGCACGGCGCCCACCGCGATGATCAACCGTCGCACAGTCACTTATTGGCCTCCCGTCGAACACGAGTGTTGTACCGCCTTTAGTAGCCGGTGGCAGCGCCCGTTAAACCGCCGACCGGCCGGGCCGCACGCATGGTTTCGGTCCTCCCGGGTACCCGTGGGGTCACTACCGTGGCGAAAGGACCTTCGATGATGGCGACCCGAGAGATGGCCGCGACCCGGGACGTACGGGCAACACGTCAGCAGATCTGGGACGCGATGGCCGACGGATGGACGTATTCGCAATGGGTGGTGGGCAACAGCCGGACACGAGCGGTCGACCCGCACTGGCCGGAGCCTGGTTCCGCGATCAAGCACTCGATCGGGGTGTGGCCGTTGGTGATCAGCGACTCGACGGTGGTCGAAAGTTGCACGCCCGGCGAGGAACTCGTGCTGCACGCGGGCCTCGGGCGCCTCGGGGGCGCCCGAATCACGTTGCGGCTCAGCGACCTCCCGGACGGCGGGTGCCGGATCGAGATGATCGAGGTGCCGGCCTCCGGGCCGATCAAGGTCATCCCCGACCAGCTGGCCCTGGCCGCGGTCTACCCGCGCAACCGCGAGTGCCTGCTGCGGTTGACGGCCCTGGCCGAACGTCTCGAGCCGAGCCAGGTCAAGTAGGACATGCCCGGCGAGACGACCGACGCCGTCGTCATCGGGGCCGGACACCACGGGCTGGTGGCCGCGGCGATGCTGGCCGATGCCGGGTGGGACGTGTTGGTGCTCGAGGCGCAGCCTGAGCCCGGCGGCGCGGTGCGCAGCGCCGAGCTGACCCCCGGCTACATCACCGACCTGTTCAGCTCCTTTTATCCGATGACGGTGGCATCGCCGGCCATGGCGGCGCTGCGCCTCGAAGACCACGGCCTGCGCTGGTCGCACGCGCCGGCGGTGGTCGGCCATCCGCGGGCCGGGACAGACGACGACCCGCCCGTCATCTACCGCGACCCCGCCCGCACCGCAACGGAATTGGCGCGTCGGGAGCCGTCCGACGGCGACAACTGGTGGCGCGTCGTGGAGTTGTGGGAGAAGATCAAATCCCCGCTGCTGGACGCGATGCTGGCGCCGTTTCCGCCGGTGCGCCCGATGCTTCGGTTGCTGCTGAAACTGGGCACGGCCGAGGCCGTGCGGCTCGCGGGTTTACTGGTCCAGCCCGCCAACACCATGGTGGACCGGCTGTTCGACGGGGAGGCGCCGCGAATCCTGTTGCTGGGCAACGCGATGCATGCCGACGCGCCCCCGGACGCGCCGATCAGCGGTGCCATGGGCTTTTTGATGACGATGCTCGCCCAGGACGTCGGCTGGCCGGTTCCCGTCGGGGGTTCGGGCCAGCTGACCGCGGCGCTGGTGAAGCGCGCCCGTTCGGCCGGCGCGCGAATCGAATGCAACCAGAACGTTTCTCGCATCCAGGTGCGCGGTGGCCGGGCGGCCGGGGTGACCACCGCCGGCGGGCGGACGGTCCGGGCGCGCCGGGCCGTCGTGGCCGACGTGACCGCGCCGCGGCTGTTTTGCGACATGCTGCCCGCGGACGCGGTGCCGCCCGGGCTGCGCCGCGAGCTCGAGCACTTCGTCTGGGACCCGCCGGTGGTCAAGGTCAACTATGCGCTTGACGGCCCCATCCCGTGGCGGGCGAAGAGCCTGCGGGACACGGGCACCGTCCACCTGGGGGCCGACGGCGACGGGCTGATCCGCTGGATGGCCGACCTGAACACCCGGGTGGTGCCCGAACATCCGTTCATGCTGCTGGGGCAGACCACCACCGCCGACCCGAGCCGGTCACCGCCGGGCACCGAAAGCGTCTGGGCCTACACGCATTTGCCGCGCAACGTCGCCGATGACGCGTCGGCCGAGCGCCTCGCCGGCTCCGTGGACGACGTCATCGAGCAGCACGCCCCCGGCTTCGGTGCGGCCGTGATCGACCGGTCCGTGCAGCGCCCGTCGGACCTGGAGGCCGCCGACGCCAACCTGCACCTGGGCGCCCTCAACGGCGGCAGCGCGCAGTTGCCGCAGATGGTGATCTTCCGGCCCGCGCCGGGGATGGGCCGCGCCGAAACCCCCATCGAGGGCCTGTATCTGGGCAGCGCGTCGGCGACGCCGGGCGGATCCGTGCACGGGGCCTGCGGGCGCAACGCGGCCAACGCCGCGCTGGCCGCCGCCGGTGTGACCGGCTGGCCGCGCCGCAAGCTGGGCCGCGCGGTGCTCTCGCACCTGACCAAGTAGCCGCTAGCCGTTGTCGGCTAGCCCTTTTCGCAGATGTCCTCCAGCATCGCGAACAGCGTGCGGGTCGGCACGCCGGTCGCACCCTTGGGCGTGTAGCCCCACGGGCTGCCGGTGTTGTAGGCCGGGCCGGCCACGTCGATGTGCGCCCAGGCGACGCCGTCGGCGACGAACTCGCGCAGGAACACCCCGGCGACCAGCATGCCGGCGAAGCGCTGCCCACTGATGTTGGACAGGTCGGCCACCGTGGACTTCAGGTCGTCCTTGAGTTCGTCGGGCAGCGGCATCGGCCAGCCGTTCTCGCCGACCCGCTGTGACACCGCGGCGACCCGGTCGCGGAACTCGTCGCTGCCCATCACGCCGGGAATGCGCGCGCCCAGCGCGACCGTCTGCGCCCCGGTCAGGGTGGAGGTCTCCATCAGGTAGTCCGGCTCGTCCTCACACGCCCGCACGATGGCATCGGCCAGGATGAGCCGGCCCTCGGCGTCGGTGTTCTGCACCTCGACGGTGGTCCCGCCGTACTGGGTCAGCACGTCGCCGGGGCGCTGCGCGGTGGCCGACGGCATGTTCTCCGCCATCGGCACCGTGGCGATCACGTCGATGGGCAGCTGCCGCTGGGCGGCCAGGGCGACGGTCGCGACGACCGCGGCCGCACCGCCCATGTCCGAGGTCATGTAGTGCATCGACGCCGCCGGCTTGATCGAGATGCCGCCGGTGTCGAACGTGATGCCCTTGCCGACCAGCGCCACCCGCTTGGCCTGCTTGGGCTTCTTGGCCAGCTTCGAGCCGCGATGGATCAGCCGCACCAGCCGCGGCGGGCGCGACGAGCCCTGGCCGACACCGATCACCCCGCCGTAGCCGCCCTTCTGCAGCGCCTTGTCGTCGAGCACCTCCACCTCGAGACCGACGGCCTCGCCCAAAGCCTTTGCGCGCTTGGCGAATTCGGCGGGGAACAGGTGGCTGGGCGGGGTGTTGACGAAGTCCCGCGCGGTGGCCACGGCCCTCGCCACGGCCGCCCCGTGCGCGCTTTGGTCCTTGGCGTCCTTGCCGGTGGACAGCACGGTGATGCTGCGCAGGCCGTTGTCTTTCGGGGCGGTCTTGTCGCTGCGGAACTCGGTGAACCGGTAGCCGCCCAGGATCAGGCCCTCCACGGCGGCCGAGCAGACGGAGTCACCGGGCAGCCCGGCGAGGGTGGTGAGCACCGCCTCGCTGCGGCCCAGCGATCGCGCCGCCACCCCGGCGGCGCGCCGGATGGTGTCGGCCGGCCACTCCAGGCGGGGCTTGCCCAGCCCGATCGTCAGCACGCTGGCCACCGGCAGCGACGCCACCACCAGCCGGTGCACCTGCTCGCTCGCGCCGGTGGCCTCCAGCGCGCGCAGGCCGGCCTCGATCTCGGCGACGGCGTCGGCGGACAGGAACGGGCCGGTCGCGGAGACGACAGCGCCCGGCTTGTCCTCGTCGCCGGTCGAGACGACCGGCACCAGCAAGACCGCGGAGCCCACGCCTCGTTTGGGCAGCGTGCTTGCGACGTTAACGGTGGGGGCGCTATAGCCCGGTTCGGTGCTCACGGCAAACCACCCTAATCGCCGGGGCGGCGGCGCTACCGGGCAGCGTCCCCGCCGTGCAAGTCGAACGCTGTCACGGGGTCGTCAAAACCCTTGAGCACCAACGGGTCCTGCTCGAGCGCGGGCCAGCCCGCCAACTCGTCGCGCACATCGGCCGCGGCCAGGATCTGTCCCGGTGCCGCCGCGGCCACCAGCCGGGCGGCCAGGTTGACCGGGATGCCGAAGTAGTCGCCGTTGATGGCCAGCACCGTGCCGTAGGCCAGACCGGCGCGCACCTGCAGGCCTTCGTCACGGGCGCGCGGATGGTCGACGAGGTCGAGCGCGGCGCGCGCGAGCCCCTCGGCCGACGAAGACACCCACATCACGGCGTCGCCGATGAACTTCACCACCCGCCCGCCGTCGGCGTGCACCACGTCGGCGACGGTGCCGCCGAACTCGGTGAGCAGGTTCGACAGCTGCGCGGGCGTGAGCGTCTGGGTCAACGCGGTGAAGCTGGACAGGTCGGCGAAACCGACGCCGCACACGACGCTGGCCGACGTGTCCCGAAGGACGTTCTCGAAGTACGTGCGGGCGCTGGTCAGATGGTGCCGGTGCACGACATCGATCAGGGCGCCGATGCGGGGCACGAACTCCGCGACCGAGCGGTAGGCCTGCGCCGTGGCCAGCTCGTCGCGCGTGTAGGTCATCTGGATGTCGGGCGTCCCGGCCCGGATCATCGTCGACTCCGCCTCCGCCAGGCGGGCCATGGCGGCGCCGAGCACCCGCAGCAGCCCGAACGCGCCGTCCTCGCCCACCACCCCCTTGACCGAGAGCCAGGTGGCCAGGGCGTCCACGTCGGCCTGGCTCAGCGCGGGAACCTCGGGACCGGCGACGGTCAGCCCGAGCAACGCCCACGCGTGCGCCACGTCGTCGGGCGAAATGCCGAGCTGCTCGGCGGCGGTCTGCACCGTGTACGTCGGGCGCCCCGACCAGGCCAGGACGTCGCCTGCGAGCCCGAACAGCCGGCCGCGGCGCTCGGCGGCGACCATCTCGTCGACGGTGAAGCCCAGCCCGGCGAGGTACTTGATCAGGTCGGCCCGCTCGCGGGCGTTGGCGATCCCCGCGGCCTCGAGCTCTCCGAAATCCAGGGAGTCGACCACCTACCACAGTGTGCCAGCCGGGGCGCCGATTAGGGTGGGTCGCCGTGACCGAGCTACTCAAGGGGCCCCTGGAAGACCGCCATCGCGAACTGGGCGCCAACTTCGCGGAGTTCGGCGGCTGGCTGATGCCGGTGTCGTATGCCGGCACGGTCAGCGAACACAACGCCACCCGCAACGCGGTGGGCCTGTTCGACGTCAGCCACCTCGGCAAGGCGTCGGTCCGCGGGCCCGGCGCCGCGCGGTTCGTCAACGCCGCGCTCACCAACGACCTGGGCCGCATCGGGCCCGGTAAGGCTCAATACACGCTGTGCTGCACCGAATCCGGCGGCGTCATCGACGATTTGATCGCCTACTACGTCGACGACGACGACATCTTTCTGGTGCCCAACGCCGCCAACACCGCCGCGGTGGTCGAGGCGCTGCGCGCCGCCGCCCCCGAAGGCGTGACCATCACCGACGAGCACCGCTCCTATGCCGTGCTGGCCGTGCAGGGCCCGCGGTCCACGGAGGTGCTCGGGGCGCTGGGCCTGCCGGCCGACATGGACTACATGGGCTACGCCGACGCGACCTACTCGGGAGTGCCGGTTCGCGTGTGCCGCACCGGATACACCGGCGAGCACGGCTACGAGCTGCTCCCGCCCTGGGACTCCGCGGGAGTGGTGTTCGACGCGCTGGTCGAGGCGGTGCGGTCGGCCGGCGGCGAACCGGCCGGCCTGGGCGCGCGCGACACGCTGCGCACCGAGATGGGTTATCCGCTGCACGGGCACGAGCTTTCGCTCGACATCTCGCCGCTGCAGGCCCGCTGCGGCTGGGCGGTCGGCTGGAAGAAGGACGCGTTCTTCGGCCGCGACGCGCTGCTGGCCGAAAAGACCGCCGGGCCGCGCCGGCTGCTGCGCGGGCTGCGGATGGTCGGCCGCGGGGTGTTGCGGCCCGGGCTGACGGTGCAGGCCGGCGAAACACCGGTCGGGATCACCACATCCGGGACGTTCTCGCCGACGCTGCAGGCCGGTATCGGGCTGGCGCTGATCGACGCCGACCCGGGAATCGAGGACGGTCAGCGCGTCACCGTCGACGTCCGCGGCCGCGCCGTCGAGTGCGAGGTGGTCCGCCCGCCGTTCGTCGCCGTGAAAACGCGTTAGCCGCCGGGGATTAACGTGGCAAAAAACCAGTGGTGCGCGGATATAGAATCGGCCGCATGACCAGCGACTCACCCGAGTTCACGGTTCTGCGCACGGCCACCCCGGCGACCGACGCAGAGCGCGAATCAGTCCTGGCCGAGCCGGGATTCGGCAAATACTTCACCGACCACATGGTGTCGATCGACTACGCCGAGGGCAAGGGTTGGCACAACGCGCGCGTCATCCCCTACGGCCCGATCGAGCTGGACCCGTCGGCGCTGGTGCTGCACTACGCGCAGGAAGTGTTCGAGGGGCTCAAGGCGTACCGCTGGGCCGACGGCTCTATCGTGTCGTTTCGCGCGGAGGCGAACGCGGCCCGGCTGCGGTCGTCGGCGCGGCGGCTGGCGATCCCCGAACTGCCGGAAAGCCTGTTCGTCGAATCCCTGTCCCAGCTCATTGCCGTCGACGAGGCCTGGGTGCCGCGGGCCGGGGGCGAGGAGGCGCTGTACCTTCGGCCGTTCATCTTCGCCACCGAGTCCGGGCTGGGCGTGCGCCCGGCCAAGCAATACCGGTATCTGGTAATCGCGTCGCCGGCCGGTGCGTACTTCAAGGGCGGCATCAGCCCCGTCACCGTCTGGGTGTCGACGGAGTACGTGCGCGCCAGCCCGGGTGGCACCGGCGCGGCCAAGTTCGGCGGCAACTACGCGGCCTCGCTGCTGGCCCAGGCCGAGGCCGCCGACAACGAGTGCGACCAGGTGGTGTGGCTGGACGCCGTCGAACGCCGCTACGTCGAGGAGATGGGCGGCATGAACATCTTCTTCGTGCTCGGCAGCGGCGGGTCGGCGCGGCTGCTCACCCCGGAGCTGTCCGGCTCGCTGCTGCCCGGCATCACCCGAGATTCGTTGCTGCAGTTGGCAATCGATGCCGGATTCGCGGTCGAGGAACGCAAGATCGACATCGACGAGTGGCAGAAGAAGGCCGCCGCCGGCGAGATCACCGAAGTGTTCGCCTGCGGCACCGCCGCGGTCATCACCCCGATCGCGCGGGTGAAGCACGGCGACTCCGAATTCACCATCGCCGACGGGCAACCCGGCGAGGTCACGATGGCGCTGCGCGACACGCTCACCGGAATCCAGCGGGGCACCTTCGCCGACACCCACGGCTGGATGTCCCGGCTGGGCTGACACATCGATGACGTAGCAGTCTCCGCGCGCCCCGACGGGGCGGGCACCCGTCGCTGGGTACCGGCGGCGATCCTGGCGGCCGCCACCGCGGCCGGGGCGACGGCGTCGTGTGTGGTCCAGCTGGTCCGGGTGCGCAGTGGCGAGCCCGGATACATCGACGCGCTGGTCTACCGCGCCGGCGGCCACGCGCTGCTCGCGGGCAACCCGATCTACGCCGGCGACTTCGGGGTGGTCAACCACTCGCCGGGCGGGCTGCCCTTCACCTATCCGCCGTTTGCCGCGCTGCTGTTCGTCCCGCTGGCGATCGTGCCGGCCGGCGCCGCGATCGCGGCGCTGGTCGCTCTCAACGCCGCCGCCTGCGCGGGGCTCTTCGGAATCCTGCTCGCCGCCACCCGCCGCGGCTGGGACCGGCTGCGCGGCCTGGGCCGGCTGACCGCCCCCACCTCGGCCAGGACGGCAACCGCGACGCTCGTAGCCGCGCTGGTGCTCGTGCTCAGCACCCCGATCCAGGGCGACTTCACCTACGGTCAACTGGACCTGATCCTGGCCGCCGCGGTGGCCCTGGACGTATTGGCGCCTTCGGTGCCGTGGCCGCGCGGGTTGCTGGTCGGCCTCGCCGCGGCGATCAAGCTGACCCCCGCGGTCTTCATCGGCTATTTCCTGGTGACCCGGCAGTGGCGGCCCCTGGGCGTCTCGCTCGGCGCCGCGGCGGCGGCGGCGGCGGTGGGCTGGCTGGCGGCCCCCGCGGACACCGTCCGCTACTTCTCCGCGGCCGCGTTCGACCCCGCGCGGATCGGCCAGCTGACATTCGCGTCCAACCAATCGCTGCGCGGGGTCATCGAACGCGTCCCTGCGCTCGACCCGTTGCGTGGCGTCGCCGCGGTGGGCGCGACGCTCGCGGTGCTGGGCCTGGCCGTCGTCGCCATCGAGGTCAGCCGCCGGTCCGGGGACACCGTCGCGGCGATGCTGTCCGCCGCGTTCATCGGGCTGTTGTGTTCGCCGGTGTCGTGGGGGCATCACTGGCTGTGGCTGTCGGCGACGGCCGTGGTTCTGCTGACCCGTTGGGCGGCCACCGGCGGCGCGGGAAACCTCGTCGCCGGGATCGCCGTGTCCGTCGTGGTCCTGGTCCCGCCCTGGCTCTTCCTGCCGCACGACCACGGCCGGGAGCGGCGGTGGAACGGGTTCGAGCACCTGATGGGCGGCGTGTGGGCGCTCGCCGCGCTCGCGCTGCTCGCGTGGTTTGCGACGCCGCGCAATCCGCACAAACCATCGCGCGCGCTTCGTATGGACCAAAAGACGTAGGAGGCCGAGTACTTCGGCGCGCGGCCGCCGCTAGAAGCGCGCCAGCGCCGCCAGCGCCACCGCGCTCACCGTCGCGGTCAGCTCGATCGCGGCGCCCAGCACGTCGCCGGTGATGCCGCCGAAGCGGCGCACGCAGTGCCCGACCAGCACCGCGGCGGCGCCGAGCCCCACCAGCACCGCCACCGGCCCCTGCCACGGCCGCGGCCCGGTCAGCAGCGACACGGCCAAGAGCACCGCCAGCCACGCGGCCACCACCGCCGCGGGCTGGCTACCGGCCACCCGGGCGCCGAGCGCGCTGCCCTCGGCCGCCGGCACCGTGCGCCGGCAGGCCAGCACCGCGGCGACCCGGCCGGCGAAGACCGCCAGCAGGACATCGGCCGGCCGCGACGCCGAGAAGGCCAGCCCCTGCAACAGGATCACCAGTACCACCGCCGCCACCCCGAACGGGCCGGTCGACCCGTCGCGCATCACCGCCAGCGCGCGCTGCGGCGGGCCGTAGCAGCCCAGCCCGTCGGCGGTGTCGGCGACGCCGTCGATGTGCAGCCCGCGGGTCGCCAGCAGCAGCGCCGCCACGGCGAGCAGGCCGGACAGCGGGCTGGACGCGCCGAAAACCCAAGCGCCGCACCACGTCACACCCGCGGCCAGCGTGCCCAGCGCGGCGCCGACGACGGGCAGCGCGGTCATCGCGGCACGGCCCATGGGCGCGCTGCGTGTCCCCGGCACGGGCAGCACCGTGCCGAACGCGAAAGCCGTTGCCACCGAACGCATCACGAGGGTGCCGTGGGAGAGGGGCCGGTCGCCCCGGCAACCCCGGCCTCCATGAACGTCGCCATCGACGACAACGCGGCCACGGCGGCGCGCAGCACCGGCAGCGCCACCGCGGCGCCGGTGCCCTCGCCCAGGCGCATGCGCAGGTCCAGGATCGGGTCCAGCTCGAGGGCGGCCAGGGCCAGCTGATGGCCGGGCTCGGTGGACCGGTGCCCGGCCTGCCACCACGCCCGGGCGCCGGGCGCCAGGCGCTCGGCGACCAGCGCCGCGGCGGTCACCGCCATGCCGTCGAGCAGCAGCGGCGTGCGCCGCACCGCGGCCTGTGCGCAAAAGCCCGCCATCGCGGCCAAATCCGCGCCGCCGCAGCAGCGCAGCAGCCCGACCGGGTCGGGCAACACGGCCCGCGCCCGGTACAGGGCGTCGCGCACCGCGGCGGTCTTGCGCGCCCAGCCGGCGTCGTCGATCCCGGTCCCGGAGCCGACCACCGTGACCGGCTCGGCGTTGGTCAGTGCGGCCACTAAAACCGCTGCCGCGGTGGTGTTTCCGATCCCCATGTCGCCGGCGATGAGCAAGTCGGCGCCGGCGTCGACCTCCTCGTCGGCGATGTCCCGGCCCGCGGCGAGGGCGGCGGCGGTCTCGTCGTCGGACAGCGCGTCGCCGACCGTGATGTCGCCGCTGCCGCGCCGCACCTTGTGCGCCCCGATGCGCTCCGAGGCCGCCTCGGCGTCCACGGCCAGGTCCGCCGGCCGCACCGTCGCGCCGGCGATGCCGGCCAGCACGTTGATCGCCGCGCCGCCCGCGTCGATGTTGGCGACCATCTGGGCGGTCACCTCCGGCGGGTAGGCCGACACCCCCGAGCGCGCGACACCGTGGTCACCCGCGAAGACCACCACCCGGGCGCGCCCGAATTGCCTTGGCGGGCAATGCCCCTGGCACGACGCGACCCAGACCGACAGGTCCTCGAGGCGGCCCAGGGCGCCGCGCGGCTTCGTCAGCGTGTCCTGGCGGGCGCGGGCGGCGGCCGCGGCGTCCGCGTCGGGCGGCGATACCGGTGCGAAGTCCATCACGCCCCCGGCGGTTTGATCTGCACGGCCTGCCCGGCCACCACCAGCACCACCCGATCGCACAACGCGGCGACGCGCTGGTTGAGGTTGCCCATTTCGTCGGCGAAGCGACGACCGGACGCTGTGGCCGGCACCACGGCCAGCCCCACCTCCGCGCTGACCAGCACCAGCGTGGAGCCGAATTCGCCGATGGCGGAGACAATTTGGTCCACCGGGGCGGATACCGACCCGCCGCTCCACCCGTCGTTGCGGTCCAGCGTGCGGGTCAGCCATACGCCGAGGTCGTCGACGAGCGTGGGGGTGCCCCCAGAGCCTCGCAATTGCGCTGTGACGTCGCCGGTTTCGACCGTCGACCAATGCGCGGGCCGGCGCTCGCGGTGCCGCGCGATGCGGTCCGCCCACGCGGTGTCGGCCGGGTCCGCCGCCGCGGTAGCGAGATAGCACACGGGCTGGCCGGGCGGCAGCGACGTGGCGATGGCTTCCTCGGCCCAGCGGGACTTGCCCGACCTGATCCCGCCGAGCACCAGGGTGCGCACCGGAATCAGGCGGCTTTCGGGCGCCGGTCAGTCAACACTGCTGCCGCGCTCGACCTGCGGCCGGGGGGCCCGCATGCGGCGCAGTTGCGAAGCCCGGCCCGCGGCGTAAAGGCCCAGCTTCCAACGGCTTTCGGTGTTATTCGGGAACTTTGCGTCCACCAGCCTGCTGATTTTGCGGCCCAGAACGAGCCCGTCGATGCTCATCAGGAGCATCAGCACCAGCATCGCCGGCGACGCGTACAGCTGCAGCTGCGGCACCCCGAACGACATGAACAACAGCAACAGCGTCGCCGGCATGAACAGGCCCAACACGTTGCGCCGGGAGTCCACCACGTCGCGCACATAGCGCCGGACGGGTCCCTGATCGCGCGGCAACAGGTAGGCCTCGTCGCCGGCCAGCATGCGCTCGCGGCGATCCGTCATGCGCGCGCGGCTGGCGACGCGCTCGGTGCGGCGCTCCTGGCGGCTGAGTTTGGGACCGGCCATCGACTTGCGCCGGGCGCGCGCCTCGCTTGCGGTCATGGGCGCCGGCGCGACCGGTCCCTTTTTCGCGTTGCGGCGGGCCTCGCTGCGCTTGGGTGTGGGCCGGCCCTTGGGTCCGGTCCGGCCCGGCCCGCTGCCCCCGGAACCGTCGGCGACGTCGGTGCCCGCCTCCGGTAGCGCCTCGTCGAGGCTGTCCTGCCGATCGTCCTCCTGGCCCCTCTTACGGCCCATTAGCTTCACAGTGGCCAGGTTACTTCGCCCGAAGACCACCGGGTAACGCCCCCGGAAGGCATTCTTATTAGCCATGCGCCAGCCCGGCGCGTGGACCTACGCTTGACGGTGATGAACGGCTACCTGTGATGGACGACGGCACGATGGCATCGGATGACGCTGCCGATGTCCTTGCGCCCGGGCGTCTTCGGCTGCCGGCCATGCAGGTGCTGGTCGCCCCGGATTGTTATGGGGACAGCTTGTCCGCCGTGGAGGCCGCCGCCGCCATCGCGACGGGCTGGACCCGATCCCGTCCCGGCGACCGGTTCACCGTCGCGCCTCAGTCCGACGGCGGCCCCGGTTTCGTCGAGGTGCTGGCGAGCCGGCTGGGGGAGAAGCGGCGGCTGCGGGTGTGCGGGCCGTTGGACGAGACCGTGGAGGCCGCCTGGGTGTTCGACGCCCGCTCGTCGACCGCGTACCTGGAATGCGCGCAGGCCTGCGGCCTGAACCTGCTCGGCGGCCCGCCCACCCCGGAGACCGCCCTGGCCGCCCACAGCAGCGGCGTCGGGCAACTCATCGACGAGGCGTTGCGGGCCGGGGCGATGCGGATCGTGGTCGGCCTGGGCGGCAGCGCGTGCACCGATGGCGGGATGGGCATGATCACCGAGCTCGGCGGCCTGCAGGAGGCGCGCCAACGCATGACCAACGTGGACCTGATCGCCGCCTCGGACACCGAATACCCGCTGATGGGCCCGTGGGGGGCGGCCAGGGTTTTCGGACCGCAGAAGGGCGCGGACACCGCCGCGGTCGCCGCGCTCGAGGTGCGCCTCGAGGCATGGTCGCTGGACCTGGAGGCCGCCGCGGGGCGGGATGTGAGCTCGGAGCCGGGGGCGGGCGCCGCCGGGGGGATCGGGGCCGGGCTGCTGGCGCTGGGCGGTCGGTGCGAATCGGGGGCGGCGATCATCGCCGAACACACCCACCTGGCCGACGATCTCGAGGCCGCGGACATGATCGTCACCGGCGAGGGCCGCTTCGACGAGCAGTCTTTGTTCGGCAAGGTGGTCGGCTTCATCGCGGACTCGGCCCGCCCGCTGGGCATCCCGGTGATCGTGCTGGCGGGCCAGGTCGGCCTGGAGAACGCCGCGGTGCGCTCGTCGGGCATCATGTCGGCGCTGTCCATCGCCGATTACGCCGGTTCGGTGCGGTTGGCGCAGGCCGACGCGGCCAACCAGCTGATGGGTTTGGCATCCGAAGTGGCGGCGCGGCTCGGGAATAGCGGTCCCGCAAGGTACCGTTGAAGGAGTGGACTCTGGGCGACTGGCCCTACCCGCGAGATTTTCCGCGATTTCCGTGAGGCATGTAGGAGAAGCAATGACGGTGCAAAACGAGTCGAGCGCCAAGACCCACGGTGTGGTCCTGACCGATTCCGCCGCGACCAAGGCGAAGTCCCTGCTGGACCAGGAGGGCCGCGACGATCTGGCGCTGCGCATCGCGGTGCAGCCGGGCGGGTGCGCCGGCCTGCGCTACAACCTCTTTTTCGACGACCGCAGCCTGGACGGCGACCTGACCGCGGAGTTCGGCGGCGTGACCCTGACGGTCGACCGGATGAGCGCGCCCTACGTCGAAGGCGCGTCCATCGACTTCGTCGACACCATCGAGAAGCAGGGCTTCACCATCGACAACCCCAACGCCGCCGGTTCCTGCGCGTGCGGGGATTCGTTCAACTGAGCTGACCGCACGGGGCGCGTCAGAACGTGCCCCCGGTGCGCAGCACGTACGAGCAGACCTCGATCTGGCCGCGCTGGAAAAGCAGTTGCGCCACGCCTTGGACCTCGCCGCGCACCGGACCCCCGGCCGGCGGTGACACCCGCATCGTGAACAGCGCCTGGGCCTGGTATTGCGACAGGTAGACGATCTTGTCGATCGAGGTCACCTGCACCTCGGAGAACTGTTTGCGAAAAGCGTCGCTGCTCATCTTGGCCAGCGCCTGATCCGAGCGTTTATCGCGCACGCCGTCGTACATTCCGCACAGCGCGTTGCGGACGATGACGTCGATGTTGCGGTGGTCCAGGGCGTCCAGGTACTCCTGGATCGACGCCTTGGCCGCGCCCTCCGACAGCGACGTACCGGTGTTGGCCCCGTTGGTGCGGACCCCGTACGTGATCGCCAGCGTCAGCGCTGCCACCAGCGCGACGGCCATCAGCGCGCCGACGATCAACCGGCGCCTGGACCGTGGTGCCGGGTAGGGAACCGGCGGGGGCGGCCCGGGATAGCCGGGCGGCTGGGGGTACTGGGGCGTTGGTCCGCCGGCGCCGACAGTCTGGTTCGGCGGGTGCGGACCTGCCATTGCGTCTCCTACGGTGGTGGACGAATCGTGTGCGGACGGGATGAGCGGGCCCGGGGTTTCCCCTTGGCAGGCTAGCGCAGACGTCGCGCCGACCGTGCAACGACGACGCCCGATGCGGCTGAGTAAGCTAGGCGGCCTTACTAACGATGGATGGAGATTTCGTGACGATCGCGGTGACAGGTTCGATTGCGACCGACAACCTGATGCGCTTTCCCGGCCGGTTTTCCGAGCATCTGCTGGCCGAGCACCTGCAGAAGGTGTCGCTCAGTTTCCTGGTCGACGACCTGGTGATCCATCGCGGCGGCGTGGCCGGCAACATCGCCTTCGCCATCGGTGTGCTGGGCGGTGACGTCGCATTGGTGGGCGCGGCCGGCGACGACTTCGACGACTACCGTCGGTGGCTACAGTCCCACGGCGTCAACTGCGACCACGTGCTGATCTCCCGAACCGCGCACACCGCGCGGTTCGTGTGCACCACCGACCTTGACATGGCCCAGATCGCGTCGTTCTATCCGGGCGCGATGTCGGAGGCCCGCAACATCAAGCTGGCCGACGTGGTGTCCTCGGTCGGCGAACCGGACCTGGTCATCATCGGCGCCAACGACCCCGACGCGATGGTGGTGCACACCGAGGAGTGCCGCAAGCTCGGCCTGCGCTTCGCCGCCGACCCGTCCCAGCAGCTGCCCCGGCTGTCCGGCGAGGAGATCGACAAGCTCGTCGACGGCGCGGCCTACCTGTTCACCAACGACTACGAGTGGGAGCTGTTGCTGTCCAAGACCGGCTGGTCGGAGGCCGACGTGGCGGGCAAGGTCGACCTGCGGGTGACCACGCTGGGCGCCAAGGGCGTGGACATCGTGAACCGCGACGGCACCACCACCCACGTCGACGTGGTGCCCGAGACCAGCCAGACCGACCCCACCGGCGTCGGCGACGCGTTCCGGGCCGGCTTCCTCACCGGGCACAGCGCCGGGCTGAGCCTCGAGCGTTCGGCGCAGCTGGGTTCGCTGGTGGCGGTGCTGGTGCTGGAGTCGACCGGAACCCAGGAGTGGGCGTGGGACCTCGCGGCCGCCAAGGCCCGGCTGGCCGACGCCTACGGCGACGACGCCGCCGCCGAGATCGCCGCGGTGCTGGCCTAGTCCCTCGTGCCTAGAGCTCGACGGGGTACACCGGCTCGCTGATCCGCGGCACCACGGTGTGTTCGACGAAGATCGCGTGCCACAGCATGAAGATCAGCACCGTCCACAGCCGGCGGCTGTGATCGCTTGTGCCGGTTCGATGTTCGTCGAGCATCCGGCGCACGGCCGCGCGGTTGACGAGGTGATCGGCCCGTGACGAGTCCACCGTCGCGTACGCCCACTCCAGTAGCTCGCCCGCGCGCAGCCAATGCCGGATCGGCACCGGGAACCCCAGCTTGGGCCGGTGCAGGACGTGCGCCGGAACGATCGGCTCCAGCGCCCGGCGCAGCGCGTACTTGGTGGTGGTGCGCGTGATCTTGGCCTCGACGGGGAGTCGGGAGGCCACCGCGAACACCTCGGGGTCCAGGAACGGCACCCGAAGCTCCAGCGAATTGGCCATCGTCATCTTGTCGGCCTTGACCAGGATGTCGCCGCGCAGCCAGGTGAACAGGTCGACATGCTGCATGCGCGCGACCGGGTCCCAGCCCGTCGACTCGGCGTAGACCGGCGCCGTCACGTCGGTGTGGGTCCACTCCGCGCGGAACCCCGGCAGCACGTCGCGCAGCTGCGCGTCGGAGAAGCTGCGGGCGTTGCCGTAGTAGCGCTGCTCGAGCGTCAGCGACCCGCGATGCAGCAGGCTCTTGCCGCGCATGCCCTCCGGCAGCGGCTTGGACACCTTGCCCATCGACTGCCGCAGCGGCCGCGGCAGGTACTCGAAGGGCTTGAGCGACAACGGTTCCCGGTAGATGGTGTAGCCGCCGAACAACTCGTCGGCGCCCTCGCCGGACAGCACCACCTTGACGTGCTTGCGGGCCTCGCGGGCGACGAAGAACAGCGGCACCAGCGCCGGGTCGGCGACCGGCTCGTCGAGGTACCAGACGATCTCGGGCAGCGCGGCGACGAACTCCTCGGGGCTGACCACCTTGGCGATATGGCGCGCACCGATCGCCTCGGCCGAGGCCACCGCGACGTCGATCTCGGAGAACCCCTCCCGCTCGAAGCCGGTGGTGAACGTGATCAGCCGGGGGTTGTGCCGGATGGCCAGCGCCGCGATGGCGGTGGAGTCGATGCCGCCGGACAGGAAGGCGCCGACGGTGACGTCGGCGCGCATGTGCTTGGCCACCGAGTCCTCGAGCACCGCGGTGATCTCGTCGTAGCGGGCCTGTTCGGTGTCGCGGGTGATCGGCGTGGCGATGAACCGCGGCACGAAATACCGGCTGACCTGCGGCGGCTGACCGGGCCGGATGCGGGCGTAGCAGCCCGACTCCAGCCGGCGCACCCCGCGGTGCAGGGTCTCGGGTTCGGGCACGTACTGCAGCACGGTGTAGTGCTGCACCGCCCGCTCGTCGATTTCGGTGTCGAACCCGACCAGCCCGGCCAGGTCCATCAGGCATTTTTTCTCGCTGGCCACCGCGGTGCCGCCGGCGCCGGTCGCCATGAACAGCGGTTTGATGCCGAACGGGTCGCGGGCGCAGATCAATTCGCGGGTGACGGTGTCCCACAGCGCGAAGGCGAACATGCCGCGCAGCCGGGTCAGCAGCGCGGTGCCCCAGTGGTGGTAGCCGGCGGCGATCGGCTCGCCGTCGCCGTCGGTGTGAAACACCACGCCGTGGGCGCCGGCCAGTTCGTCGCGCAGTTCGAGGTAGTTGTAGATCTCGCCGTTGAACACCAGCACGTAGCGGTCCGGCGCGTCGGGCGGCCCCCACCGCAGCGGCTGATGCGAATGCGCGATGTCGATGAACGACAGCCGGTTGAAGCCGAACACGACCGCACCGTCGGCGTCGGGGTCGAACAGCCCGCCGGGCTCGTCGGGGCCACGGTGACGCATCAGGCGTAACGCGCGGGCGATGGCGTCGTCAGTGCCGGCCTCGGAAGCCTCGGCGCCGCCCGGGGCCGCGACGAACGCCAGCAGACCACACACGGCGCCCCAGTATGCCGCACTCGGGCCGCGTCCGCGGCCGCCACACACGCGGGAGCGGTCGGGGCTTCGTCACCGGGGCCAGGCGCGTGGTCTACGCTGCGTAGTATTCGATGTCCGAGCAGGAGGCGCCAAGGTGACACCTCGCGAGCAGAACCGTCCGTCCCGTCGTCTGCGGCCGCTGGCGCTGGCTGCGACGCTGGGCGTGCTGGCGGTGACGCTGAGCGGATGCAGCTGGTCCGAGGCGCTGGCCATGGGCTGGCCGAGGGGCATCACCCCGGAGGCCGACGTCAACCGGCAGCTGTGGATCGGAGCGGTGGTCGCGTCCCTGATCGTCGGGGTCATCGTGTGGGGGCTCATCTTCTGGTCGGCCGCGTTCCACCGCAAGAAGGCGACCGACACCGAGTTGCCCCGCCAGTTCGGCTACAACATGCCGCTGGAGCTCGGCCTGACCGTGACGCCGTTCCTCATCATCTCGGTGCTGTTCTATTTCACCGTGGTGGTGCAGGAGAAGGTCCTGCACCTGGCCAAGGACCCCGAGGTCGTCGTCGACATCACGTCCTTCCAGTGGAACTGGAAGTTCGGCTACCAGAAGGTCGACTTCAAGGACGGCACCCTGACCTACGACGGCGCCGACCCCGCGCGCAAGCACGCGATGGTCTCCAAGCCGGAAGGTAAGGACGCGCACGGGGAGGAGCGCGTCGGCGCGATCCGCGGGCTCAATCCCCAGGACCGCACCTACCTGAACTTCGACAAGGTCGAGACCCTGGGGACGGCCACCGAGATCCCGGTTCTGGTGCTGCCCGCCGGCAAGCGCATCGAGTTCCAGATGGCCTCCGCCGACGTCGTGCACGCGTTCTGGGTGCCGGAGTTCCTGTTCAAACGTGACGTGATTCCCAACCCCGAGGCCAACAACAGCGTCAACAAGTTCCAGGTCCAGGAAATCAGCAAGACCGGCGCGTTCGTCGGCCACTGCGCCGAGTTCTGCGGCACCTATCACTCGATGATGAACTTCGAGGTTCGGGTGGTGGCGCCCAACGACTTCAAGGCCTACTTGCAGCAACGGATCGCCGGGAAGAGCAACGCCGAGGCATTGCAAGCGATCGCCCAGTCGCCGGTAGCGGTGACCACCCACCCGTTCGACACCCGCCGCGGCGAGATGACCGCAAGCCAGTAGGTTAGGACGCTCAATGCACATCGAAGCAAGGCTGTTCGAATTCGTCGCCGCGTTCTTCATCGTGGCGTCGGTGCTGTACGGGGTGCTGACCGCACTGTTCGCCACCGGCGGTGAGGAGTGGGCGGGCACCACCGCGCTGGCGCTGACGGCCGGGCTGGCGTTGATCACCGCGACCTTCTTCCGGTTCGTCGCGCGCCGGCTGGACACCCGGCCCGAGGACTACGAGGGTGCCGAGATCAGCGACGGCGCAGGGGAATTGGGGTTCTTCGCCCCGCACAGCTGGTGGCCGATTCTGATCGCCCTGGCGGGCTCGGTGACGGCGACGGGCATCGCGCTGTGGCTGCCCTGGCTGATCGTCGCCGGGGTGGTGTTCGTCCTCGCGTCGGCGGCCGGATTGGTCTTCGAGTACTACATGGGCCCCGAGAAGCACTGATTTGCGACTCGAAGGTCACAATCCGGGCATCAGTTGACTCGTGGCCCCTTTGCCGAGACTTCGTTGCTCTGTTCGGTTCGGTAGGGTTGCCCAGGCACAATGAGAAACTTCCCAGCGCGCGCGCAACGAGGCAGTGGCGGAGCCCCGCGCGCTGGTGACGCGGTCGGACAGGGCAGGGAACTATGAGCGGGCCGAAGCCTCCGGGATGGGAACCTGGCGACCCGGATTCTTCAAGCGACACCGTCGGCGAATCGACGCCCGAGGCCCCGCACGAGCCGGCGCCCTTGGACGACAGCGCCGAATTGCCGGCCGCCGACCAGACCGGCCAGACCGACGCGTACTCGCGGGCCTACTCCGCGCCCGAATCCGAGCACTTCCTCAGCGGCTCGTACCTGCCCGCCGACCTGAGGCTGTACGACTACGACAGCTACGACGAACCCGCCGATCCCGACGCAGAACGCCACGCCCCGCGCTGGCCGTGGGTGGTCGGCATCGCCGCCATCGTCGCCGCGATCGCGCTGGTGGTGTCGGTGTCGTTGCTGGTCACCCGCACCGACACCAGCAAGCTCGCCAACCCCGCCACCAGCACCGCCTCGACACCGCCGATACAGGACGAGATCACGACGACCAAGCCGCCGCCCCCGCCGCCCCCGCCGCCGCCCCCGCCGACGACCGAAGCGCCGCCGCCCCCCACCGAGACGCAGACCGTGACCGTGACGCCCCCGCCGGCACCGGCGCCCGCGCCGGCACCCGCCCCGGCGCCGCCCCCCGCCACCTCGACGGCCGCGGCGCCGCCACCGACCACGACGCCGACGGGCCCACGGCAGGTGACGTATTCGGTGACCGGCACCAAGGCGCCGGGTGACATCATCTCGGTGACCTACGTCGACGCCTCGGGTCGCTCACGCACCCAGCACAACGTGTACATCCCGTGGTCGATGACGGTGACGCCGATCTCCACCTCCGACGTCGGCTCGGTCCAGGCGTCCAGCCTCTTCCGGGTCAGCCGGCTCAACTGCTCGATCACCACCAGTGACGGAACGGTGCTGTCGTCGAACAACAACGACTCGCCGCAGACGAGCTGCTGATGGTCAGCAAATATTCCGCCTATCGGCGGGGTCCGGACACCATCCCGCCGGACGTCATCGATCGCATCCTGCTGGGCGCGTGCGCCGCCATCTGGCTTGTGCTGCTGGGCGTGAGCGTCGCCGCCGCCGTCGCGCTGGTCGATCTCGGGCGGGGTTATCACAAGGTGGCCGGCAGCTCGCACACCCCGTGGGTGCTGTACGCCGTCATCATCATCTCCGCGCTGATCATCGCCGGGGCGATCCCGGTGCTGCTGCGGGCGCGCCGCATGGGCCTGATCGAGCCGTCGGCGCGGCCGGGCGCGGGGCCGGCGCGCGGGGCGGACCGGCCGCCGGTGCGCCTGATGTCCCCCAAGCCGCGCACCGCGGCCGAGCGGGCGCGCCAGCAGCGGTTGCAGGCCGCGCAGCCGGCGGCCGAGTGGTCCGGCGCGGCCGTGGACCGGGTCTGGTTGCGCGGCACAGTGATTGTGGCGGGCACGATCGGTGCCGCGCTGATCGCGGTCGCGGCCGCGACCTACCTGATGGCCGTCGGCCACGACGGCGCGTCGTGGGTGGGTTACGGCCTGGCCGCGGGGATCACGGCGGGCATGCCGGCGATCGAATGGCTACACGTTCGCCAGCTGCGCCAGCTGGTCCATTAGCCGTTCGCCGTTTTGCGATGAAGGAGCGGGGCCTCCGCTCCTCGTGACGTTCCCGGCGGATGCTGGGGGTGCCATAAACCAATCACGGTTAGGGAGGCCCCTTGATGCGCTGAAGCGGGTCGCCGTCAAGACCGTTCGTCCTCGCTACGCTGCGGGCGCTCCGTCTTGACCCCGCCCCTTCAGGGATGACTCTGCGTCCAGGGCGCAAAAGTGCGAGAAGGGCGCGCCCTCAGCGCAGAGTCAAGCGACGAAGGGCTAGTGCTCGGCGTGCTCGCCGTTGGTGGAACCGGCCACGCTCTCCTGGTGTTCGCGCAGCGCGGTCAGTGCGCGTTGCTCGGCGGAGTGCGCCGCCTCGCGCAGCGCGGCGTCCTCGGACGCCGGGTCGGCGAACAGGAAGCTGCCGGCACCCGGTGTGCCGGCCGAACCCAGCTTGTTCATCCGCTTCGGAATGGCCGAACCTTGGTAGGCCAGCGGGATCGGGTGGCCGTGGTCGTCGACGGGTCCCAGCGGCTGATGCAACTCGATGTAGGCGCCGTGCGGCAGCCGCTTGATGATGCCGGTCTCGACGCCGTGCTCGAGCACGTCGCGGTCGCTGCGCTGCAGCCCGATGCACCACCGGTAGGTGATGAAGTAGACGAACGGCGGCAGGATGACCATCCCGATGCGCCCGATCCACGTCGTCGCGTTGAGCGAGATGTGGAACTTGAACGCGATGATGTCGTTCATCGCCGCGAGCGTGAGGATCATGTAGAACGCGATCGCCATGGCCCCGATCGAGGTGCGCACCGGCACGTCGCGCGGCCGCTGCAGCAAATTGTGGTGCGCGTTGTCGCCGGAGAACCGCTTCTCCAGGAACGGGTAGATGACCAACAGGATGAAGACCAGGCCCATGATCAGCGCCACCCATACCGGGGCGGGAATGGTGTGGTGCCAGAAGTAGAACTCCCACGGCGGCCAGATGCGGGCCAGGCCCTCGGTCCACATCATGTAGAAGTCCGGCTGCGAGCCGGCCGAGACCTGAGATGGCTTGTAGGGACCCAAGTTCCAGATCGGGTTGATCTGCAGCAGCCCGCCCATCAGGCCCAGCACGCCGACGATCGCGGCGAAGAACGCACCGGACTTGACCGCGAAGAGCGGCATCACCCGCACGCCGACGACGTTGTGCTCGGTGCGGCCGGGGCCGGGGAACTGGGTGTGCTTCTGGAACCACACCATCGCCAGGTGCAGCCCGATGAGCGCCAGGATGATGCCCGGCAGCAGCAAAATGTGCAGCGCGTAAAGGCGGGGGATCAGGATGGTGCCGGGGAAGTCGCCGCCGAACAGCGCCCAGTGCAGCCAGGTGCCCATCACCGGCATCCCCAGCGTGATCGAGGAGAGCGCGGCCCGCAGGCCGATGCCCGACAGCAGGTCGTCGGGCAGCGAGTAGCCGAAGTAGCCCTCGAACATCGACAGGATCAGCAGCAGCGACCCGACGACCCAGTTCGCCTCGCGGGGGCGCCGGAACGCTCCGGTGAAGAAGATGCGCGCCAGGTGCACCATGATCGACGCGGAGAACATCAAAGCGGCCCAGTGGTGGATCTGCCGGACGAACAGGCCGCCGCGGATCTCGAAGGAGATGTTGAGCGCCGTCTCGTAGGCCCGCGACATCTCGACCCCGCGCAACGGCTGGTAGACGCCGTTGTAGGTGACCTCGGTCATCGACGGGTCGAAGAACAGCGTCAGGTACACGCCGGTGAGCAGCAGGACGATGAAGCTGTACATCGCGATCTCGCCGAGCAGGAACGACCAGTGGGTGGGGAACACCTTGTTGAGCTGCCTGCGCACCGCCGCCGACGGGTGATAGCGCGTGTCGATGTCCTCGCCTTGGCGGGCCAGGACGTCACCGATCTTCGGGGGACTCGTGAACTTTGAGAGATTCAACTGTAGACTCATGATGTCGTCCTCTCCCAGAATGCCGGACCGACGGGCTCGACGAAGTCGCCGTTGGCGACCAGGTACCCGTTGGAGTCGATGGTGATCGGCAGTTGCGCCAACGCGCGCGCCGCGGGGCCGAAGATCGGCTTGGCGAAATGCAGCGCGTCGAACTGCGACTGGTGACACGGGCACAGGATTCGGTAGGTCTGCTGCTCATACAGCGACGACGGGCAGCCCAGGTGCGAGCAGACCTTGGTGTAGGCGAAGAACTCGCCGAAGTTGAAGCTCTCCTGGCCCTGGCGCTTGACCACCCGGGGCATGTCGCTGGGCCGCACGCGGATGAGCATCACCGGGTTGCGGATGCCCATCTTGATCGCGGTCAGCTTCTCGTGCGACTCGGCGGTGGTGCCGTCGCCGTCCGACTCCCGCCAGGGGAACACGGTCTCCATGCCGCCGGCGTCCATGTCCTCGGGGCGCATCTTGACGAACGGTGCGCCCGAGTGCGAGCCGGTGGCCCGCGCCAGGTAGACGGTTTCCCCGTGGTAGCGCGGGGTCCAGCCGGACGTCCACAGCTCGGCCTTCATGCCGTCGGCGGTGGGCACCACCGGCTTCCACGGGTTCTTGATCAGCCCGCCGGCAAACGCCACCAGGGTGGACAGGCCGAACGCGCCCAGGCCCACGCCCAGCGACATCCCGACCAGCTTGCGCCGTCCGATCGTCGAGCCCTGGTAGGCGTCGCCCAGGTTGGCCACGACCGTCTTGCGGTCCACCTCGCGGGACGCGCCGTCATGGCGCTGCTGAATCGAAAGTTCTTCGGGGATAAACCTTTTCTGGTACAGCACCGCGCCGACGGCGATGCACAGGATGGACATCCCGAAGGTGAAGCCATACAGGGGGGTGGCCAGCGAGTACAGGAAGCTGCCGGCCTCCTCCTTGGACTTGTACTCCCAGGGCCAGAACAAGAAGACCACCAGCAGCGCCAGCCCGAATCCACCGCCCAGCAAAAGCCAGCGGGCCACCGAGCGTTCGGCGCGCTTCTCGGCCTTGGTGCCCTCGACGGGCCAGCGGGGCGCCTTGAAGACGGTCTCGACGCCGTCGAGCTTGCCGCCCAGCGCTACCAGTTCCTGCTGCGACATGGTGGCCAGCGCGGCCTCGTCGGGCTCGCGTGCGGCCCCGGCTCCCTTGTCGGTGTCCGAGCCGCGCACGTCGTCTTGAGTCATGATGATCGCGCCCCAATCCACAGTGCCAGCCCGATGGCGGCCACCATCCCGATGATCCACATGGCCATGCCTTCGGGCGCGGGTCCGAATCCGCCGAGGCCGTAGCCGCCCGGCTGGCGCTCCTCGGAGACGGTTTTGACGTAGCCGATGATGTCCTTCTTCGCGTCGAAAGACAGCTGGCGGTCGGAGAACTTGGGCATGTTCTGCGGGCCGGTCAGCATCGCGGTCAGGATCTGCTGTTCGTTGGCCGCCCCCAGGTCGGGCGCGTACTTGCCGGACGACAGTGCCCCACCCTTGCCGGTGAAGTTGTGGCACGAGGCGCAGTTGAGCCGGAACAGGTCGCCGCCGCGACCCAGGTCGTTGCCGCGCAGCGACTGCGTGGCCAGGCTGCCGTCGGGATTGCGCACGACGGTGGGTCCGCCGCCGTTGGCCTGCACGTAGGCGCCGATCGCATCGATCTGGGACTCGTCGAAGATCGGCTCCTTGCGCGGGGCCTGCGCCTCACCGCGCATGGCGGGCATCCGGCCGGTGGAGACCTGGAAGTAGACCGCCGCCTCGCCGACGCCGATCAGGCTCGGCCCGTGGTCGGGCACACCCTGCAAATTCGCGCCGTGGCAGGACACGCAGGACGTGTCGAACAGCTGCTTGCCGGTGCGCAGCAGCGCCGACGACGACTCGTCGGCGACGGCCACCTGCGGGGTGGGGGTGAGAACCGCCGCCACTCCCCCCGACAGGGTCAGCGCGATCAGCAGCAGCAGGCCGCCCGACAGCCGGCGACGCAGCCGCCGGCGCGCGCGGTCACGGCGCTGACCGCCTGATTTGCGTGTGGACCCCAGTTTCTTCAACCGAGCACTCCTGTTCTTTCCCTGGTGAAAGCCCCGGCCTTCATCGGATGAAATAGATCACGGTGAACAGCGCGATCCACACGATGTCGACGAAGTGCCAGTAGTAGGAGACGACGATGCTGGCCGTCGCCTGCGCCGGCGTGAATTTGCTCATGCCGGTGCGGGCCAGCAGGAATATGAAGGCGATCAGGCCGCCGGTGACGTGCAGGCCGTGGAAGCCGGTGGCCAGATAGAACACGGTGCCGTAGGCGCTGCCGGGGATGGTCGTCCCGTGCGTCATCAGGTGGTAGTACTCGTACGCCTGACCGAGGATGAAGAACAGCCCCATCAGGAACGTGATCACATACCAGCGGCGCAGCCCGAAGACGTCGCCGCGCTCGGCCGCGAACACGCCCATCTGGCAGGTGAACGACGAGGCGATCAGCACGAGCGTCACCGGCACGGCCTGATACAGGTTGAGCTCGGTCGGCGGCGGCGGCCACTTCCCGCCGGCCTGCGCGCGTGCGGTGAAATACATCGCGAACAGGCCAGCAAAGAACATGAGTTCGCTGGACAGCCAAACTATGGTGCCGACACTGACCATGTTGGGCCGATTCAGCGAATGAACTCGCGACGTGATCGCGGTACCGGAGGTCCCCACAGCGCTGGTCACATCCGCAAGTATGACGCTTTGTAGTTGTCGAGCTCTACCCGGGTCGGAAAAAAGTGCGATCGGCGTTTCGCGTGGCGAGATGGCCCGCGGGCGTCCCGCGCCCGTCCGGCGGCGATTGGGGGGCGGCTGGTTCTCGTGGGACCATCGGCGCGTGGCCGCGACGTCTGAAGCTTTTCCGCCCGCGGGCCGTTCGGGGACGGCTGCCGGGACGGATTCGTCGTGGCCGGAGGTCCTCGGCCGCCTGACCGCCGGCCGGGAACTGGCGCGGGGCCAGGCCGGCTGGGCGATGGACCAGATCATGACCGGCGCCGCGAGCCCAGCCCAGATCGCGGCGTTCGCGGTGGCGATCACGATGAAGTCGCCCACCTCGGCCGAGGTCAGCGAGCTGGCCGACGTCATGCTGGGCCACGCCCTGCCGCTGCCGGTCGGGGCGATTCCCGACGACGCCGTCGACATCGTCGGCACCGGGGGCGACGGGGTCAACACGGTCAACCTGTCCACGATGGCCTCGATCGTGGCCGCGGCCGCGGGGGTTCCGGTCGTCAAGCACGGCAACCGGGCGGCGACGTCGCTGTCGGGGGGCGCGGACACGCTGGAGGCGCTCGGGGTGCGCATCGACCTCGGGCCGGAGCAGGTCGCGCGCAGCCTCGCCGACGTCGGGATCGGGTTCTGCTTCGCGCCGCTGTTTCACCCGTCCTACCGGCACGCGTCGGCGATGCGCCGCGAGGTGGGGGTGCCGACGGTATTCAATCTCCTTGGGCCGCTTACCAATCCGGCGCGGCCACGGGCGGGTCTGATCGGCTGCGCGTTCGCCGACCTGGCCGAGGTGATGGCCGGGGTGTTCGCCGCGCGCCGGTCCAGCGTGCTGGTGGTGCACGGCGACGACGGCCTCGACGAGCTGACCACCACCACCACGAGCACGATCTGGCGGGTGCAGGCCGGCACGGTGGAGCGGCTGACGTTCGACCCGGCCGGGTTCGGGTTCGCCCGGGCCGGGTTGAGCGAGCTGCTCGGCGGCGACGCGCAGGCCAACGCGGCCGAGGCGCGCGCGGTGCTCGGCGGCGCCGGGGGCCCGGTCCGGGATGCCGTGGTGCTCAACGCCGCCGGGGCGATCGTGGCGCACGCCGGGCTATCCAGCCGCGCTGAATGGCTGCCGGCCTGGGAGGACGGGCTGGCCCGCGCCGGCGCCGCCATCGACTCGGGCGCGGCCGAACAGCTGCTCGCGCGGTGGGTGGGGTTCGGCCGGCAGGCCTGAGTCGCCGACCTGTTCGCCCGCCAGGCGCGCCGAGCGCGCCAGCGCCGCCCACGCCGCCCAGGCACCGGCCGACCGCAGCGGCGAGGCCCAACCGTCGCAGTCGGCGTCCGGCCCGTCTGAGCCGTCCGCGACCCGCACGATGCGCACCCCGGGGGATCCCAGCCACCGCGCGATGAGCGCGGTCTCCTCGACGAGCGCGCCGCCGAGCGGGGCCGCCTCGCGCAGGATCGCCTGCGCCCCAAGGTGAATGGCGTCGACCACCGGCATCGGGGGCACCCCGCGCCGGGCGGTGCCCGCCGCGGCGAGCCGGCCGTGGCGGATGACGGCGAGGTGGTAACCGCCCTGAGCCTCCGGTGCGGCGGCGATCAACTCGGGCAGCGCGGCCAGCGCCCGCAGCCGCTGGGCGCGCCACAGCATCTCGATGGCGGTGGCGACGCGGTCCCGCAGCCGCGCGGCGCTCTCGAAGTGGCGTTGCTCGGCAAGCGCGGCGACGCGGCGCACGGCGGCGGCCAGGGCGTCGTGGTCGAGCCCGTCGACCAGGGCCGCGACGCGCGCCACCGCCGCCGCGTACTGGGTGGCGGTGACGCCGCGGACGGCGGGGCAGGGCGCGACTTCGGCCTCGGGGCAGGCCGGCCCGTGCAGGGCCGAGCGCCCCAGCCGCTTGGTGCAGGTGCGCAGCCCGGTGAACCGGGCGAGCAGCTCGGCGGTGTCGGCGGCGTCGGTGCGGGATCGAAACGGGCCGACGGCGCGGTCGTGGCGCGGCGCGCGGACCGCCGCCAGCCGCGGAAAGGCCTCGTCGGTGAGAGCCAGCCACCACCATCGCTGCGGAAACCTCGACCGCCGGTTGTAGGGCGGGGCGTGCGCGGCCAGCATCCGCAGCTCGCGCACGCCGGCCTCCAGCGCGTGCGCGCACTCGACGTGGTCGACGGCGACGGCCAGTGTGACCATCTCCTTCATCCGGCCGCGAGGGTCGGCGCCGGTGAAGTACTGGCCCACTCGTCGCCGCAGGTCGACGGCGGTCCCGACGTAGAGCACTTCGCCCGCCGGGCCGCGGAACAGGTAGACGCCCGGCCGGTGCGGCAGGCCCTCGGCGAGCACCTTTTTGCGCCGCTGGGCCGGGGTCACGTCCGGGAGGTAGCAGCGCAGGTCGGCGTAGGTGTGCACGCCCTGGTTGCCCACCCGCTCGATGAGCGCGTGCAGCACGTCGACCGTGGCGCGGGCGTCGTCGAGGGCGCGGTGGGTCGGCTGGGCGGCGACGGCGAACAGCCGCGCCAGCGCGGCCAGCCGCACGCTTGGGGCTTCCTCCCGGGTGAGCACGCGGCGGGCCAGGCGGACCGTGCACAGCACCTGCGGCCGGGGCCAGGCGATCCCGCAGCGCTGGGCGGCGGCGCGCAGGAACCCGACGTCGAATCCGGCGTTGTGGGCCACCAGTACCGCGTCTCCGGCGAACTCGAGGAACATCGGCAGCACCGCGTCGATCGTCGGGGCGTCGCACACCATCGCCGTGGTGATGCCGGTCAGGTGGACGATCTGGGGCGGGATGCTGCGCTGCGGGTCGACGAGCGTGGCGAACTCGCCGAGCACCACGCCGCCGCGCACCTTGACCGCCCCGATCTCGGTGATGGCGTCGCATGGCGTGCCGCCGGTGGTCTTGGTGCGCCCGCCGGTGGTTTCGAGGTCCACCACGACGAACGTGGTGTCGCGCAGCGGGATCTCGTCGACGTTGGGCTCCGGTCCCAGGTCGGCGAAACTCAGCTGAGTCGCACCGCCCGCAACCATGGCCGTGACGTTAGGCAGGCCCACTGACAGCCGCCGGTTCCCACGCCGTCGGCCGATCGATGTCGGTGCCCGCGGTTAGCGTGCGGGCAAGCGCGCAAACCCAGACCGAGAGGACGGCCTCAGATGACACGAAGCATCAGTACGGGCGACGGAGCGCTCGCACCGGTGGTGATCGACTGCGACGACTGCGCGGTGCGCGGCCTGCGCTGCCGCGACTGCGTGGTCAGCGTGCTGCTCGGGGTGCCCGAGACGCTGCTGGAGGACGAGCGGGCCGCGCTGGAGGTGCTCGCCGACGCCGGTTTGGCCCCGCGATTGCGTCTGGTGCCGATTCGTCGCGAACGCGGGCCCGGTGTAGCCTAATTGCCTTGTGCGCCAAAACCGCTCGGTCATCTTAGGGGATCGCCATCATTCACAAAGTAATGACAGAAATCTTCCTATTTTCTTAACGAACCGCTTTGGACAAACGCCGATATCATTCCGTAACCTATTTGAGACCTAAACTAGCTCGACGGCGCGCCGGCAGTGCCTTCGCCAGTGCCCGTTCCCAGCCCGGTTACAAGGCCGTTTAAGGATGCAAATCTTGAGCTTCGTCCGTATGTACCCGTGTGCGCGTGTGCTTACACGATCTGTCCTCGGGACGTTAGCGGGCTTGACCGTCTTCTCGGGTGTCGTTGCCGCGAACAGCGTGGCCGACCCTGCCGAGGATGCGCTGGCAAAGCTGAGCCAGCTGTCGCGTCAGGCCGAACAGACCACCGAGGCGATGCACAGCGCGCAGCTCGACCTGAACAACAAGCTGGTCGCCCAGCGTGCCGCGGAGCGCAAGCACGCCGACGACCAGGCCGCCGCGGATTCCGCCAAGGCCCGCCTGGCCGCCTTCCAGGGCGCGGTCAACAAGCTGGCCGCCGCGCAGTACATGGGCGGCCGCGTCGACGGCATGGAGGCCATGCTGACCGCGTCGTCGCCGCAGGGCCTGATCGACAAGCTGGCGGTGCAGCGGCTGATGGCGACCCAGATGCGCACGCAGATGGCCAGCTACCGGATCGCCGGTGAGCAGGCCGCCAAGGCCGAGCAGGCGTCCGCCAAGTCCGCCGCCGACGCGAAGAGCGCGGCCGAGCAGGCCGCCGCCGTGCGCGCGAGCCTGCAGTCCAAGCAGAGCCAGCTGCAGGTGCAGATCGCGGTCGTCAAGTCGCAGTACGTGTCCCTCACACCCCAGCAGCGCACCGCGCTCGCCGACCCCGGCCAGCTGCCCGCGGGTGTCCCGGTGCCCGGTGCGCCCGCGCCGGAAGCGGCGCCGCCCGGGGTACCGCCCGGCGGGCCGGCCCCCGGCGGGGCTCCGCCACCCTTCGGTCTGCCCGGCGGGGCTCCCGGCGGCGTGGGCGGCGGCGACCGCGGGACCGTCGTGCAGGCGGCGCTGACCCAGGTCGGGTCGCCCTACGTGTGGGGCGGTGCCGCCCCCGGTGGGTTCGACTGCTCCGGACTGGTGATGTGGGCCTTCCAGCAGGCCGGCATCTCGCTGCCGCACTCCAGCCAGGCGCAGGCCCAGGGCGGCCAAGCGGTCGCGGTGTCGGACCTGCAGCCCGGCGACGTCGTCACCTTCTATAACGACGCGTCACACAGCGGCATCTACGTCGGGGACGGCATGGTGATCCATTCCTCCACCTACGGCCAGCCGGTGCGCGTGGTGCCGATGAATGCCGCAGGTCCGATCCACGACGCCCGCCGCTACTGATCGTCGCGCCCGGCGGCGCCTGCCGATCCTGCTGGCCTGGGTGTTCGCGCTCGAACTGATCGTCGCCGCGGCCGTCCCGTTCGACGCCGCCGGCGAAAGCCGGTCGCGGCACGCCCAGCTGGTCACGCCCGCGCGCGGCCCCGCCGGCACCGCCTCGAAGTCGCTGGTAGTCGACGGCCGCACCGTCCGGCTCTGGGGCCCGGGCGGCCCGGTCGGCGACCGGCTGCTGTCGCGGGTCGCAGCCAACATGGGCTCGGCGATCCGCGCGGTCGAGGCCTTCTGGGGCGTCGACTGGTCGCGCGACATCTCGGTGCTCGCGGCCGGCTCGAACGAACAGTTCCGCGCCGCCGCCGGCGGGGGATCGGCGTCGCAGTGGACCGACATCGCGGCCGTGACGGTCGCCGACCGCGTGGATCCCGCACGCCGCGTGGTGCTGGGCCAGCGGATCGTATTCGCACCCGGCGCGGCCAACATGAACGCGGCCGCGTTGCGAATTGTCTTGACCCACGAGCTCTTTCACTACGCCGCGCGCGCCGCCACGGCGTCCGATGCGCCCCGCTGGCTCACCGAGGGGGTCGCCGACTTCGTCGGCCGGCCGCCCACCCCGGTGCCCGCTGACGCGCTGCCGGTGCCGCTGACGCTGCCCACCGACGCCGATCTGGACGCGCCGGGCCCGCAGCGCTCCGCGGCCTACGACCGCGCGTGGTGGTTCGCCCGCTTCGTCGCCGACACCTACGGCGCGCCCAAGCTGCGCGACCTGTATGTGGCCGGCTGCGGCGTCGGCCACGTCGACGTGCCCACCGCCGTCCACGACGTCCTCGGCGTCGACACGGCCGGGCTGCTGGTGCGCTGGCATCAGTGGCAGGCCCGCTAGCGTGTCGTCAGTGAGCCGGGTCCTGCTGGTAACCAACGACTTTCCGCCCCGCCCGGGCGGCATCCAGTCCTACCTCGGGGAGTTCGTGGGCCGGCTGGCCGGGTCGCGTGCGGTCACGGTGTACGCGCCGCAGTGGAAGGGCGCCGACGCCTATGACCGGGCCGCCAAAGCTGCCGGTTATCGGGTGGTGCGCCATCCGGGGACGCTGATGCTGCCCGGCCCGGCGGTGGACGCCCGGATGCGCCGGCTGATCGGCGAGCACGGCATCGACACCGTCTGGTTCGGCGCGGCCGCGCCGCTGGCGCTGCTGGCGCCGCGCGCCCGGAAGGCCGGGGCCACCCGGGTGCTGGCCAGCACGCACGGCCACGAGGTCGGCTGGTCGATGCTGCCGGTCGCGCGGTCGGTGCTGCGCCGCATCGGCGACGGCACCGACGCCGTGACGTTCGTGAGCCGCTACACGCGATCGCGTTTCGCGTCGGCCTTCGGCCGCGGGGCGCGGCTGGAGTACCTGCCGCCGGGCGTGGACACCGACCGGTTCCGGCCCGACCCGGCCGCCCGGGCCGAACTGCGCGAGCGCTACCGGCTCGGCGAGCGGCCGACCGTGGTGTGCGTGTCGCGGCTGGTGCCGCGCAAGGGCCAGGACACGTTGATCAGGGCGCTGCCGGCGATCCGGCACCGCGTCGACGACGCGGCGCTGGTGATCGTCGGCGGCGGACCCTACCTGGAAACGCTGCGCAAGCTGGCCGGCGAGTGCGGGGTGGCCGAGCACGTGACGTTCACCGGCGGCGTGCCCGCCGGTGAACTGCCCACCCATCACGCCCTGGCCGACGTGTTCGCGATGCCGTGTCGCACCCGCGGCGCCGGCATGGACGTCGAGGGCCTCGGCATCGTGTTCCTGGAAGCCTCGGCGACCGGCGTGCCGGTCATCGCCGGCCTCTCGGGCGGGGCCCCGGAAACCGTGCGGCACAACGAAACCGGGCTGGTAGTCGACGGCCGCTCGGTGGGCGACGTCGCCGACGCCGTCGCCGGATTGCTGGCCGATCGCGACCGGGCCGCCGCCATGGGCGCGGCCGGGCGCGAGTGGGTGACGTCGCAGTGGCGCTGGGACACCCTGGCCGCCCGCCTCGCGGAGCTGCTCGGTTAGCGGCGCTCAGTCCTTGGCGTAGATCGACTCGATGTCGGCGGCGAACTTCTCGGCCACCACGTTGCGCTTGACCTTCATCGTCGGCGTCAGCTCACCGGTGTCCTCGGTGAAGTCGACGGGAAGGATGCGGAACTTGCGGATCGACTCGGCATGCGACACAGCCAGATTCGCGTTCTTGACGGCCGCGTCCACCTCGGCGAACAGGTCGGGGTCGGTGGCCAGATCTGCTACCGACGCGTCGACGGGCTTGTGGTTGCGCTCCTTCCAGGCGCCGATCGCCTCGGGGTCGATGGTGATCAGTGCGCCGATGAACGGCTTGGCGTCGCCCACCACCATCGCCTGGCTGATCAGCGGGTGCGCCCGCAGCTGGTCCTCGAGCACCGCGGGGGCGACGTTCTTGCCGCCGGCGGTGACGATGATCTCTTTCTTGCGGCCGGTGATCGTCAGGAAGCCGTCCTCGTCGAGCGCGCCCAGGTCCCCGGTCTTGAACCAACCGTCGGCAAACGCGTCGGCCGTGGCCTGCTCGTTGCGCCAGTAGCCGCCGAACACCACGCCGCCGCGGACCAGCAGCTCGCCGTCGGAGGCGATGCGCATGCTGTTGCCGGGCAACAATGTTCCGACGGTGCCGACCTTGACGTTGCCCACCTGGTTGACCGTGATGGCCGAGCTGGTCTCGGTCAGGCCGTAGCCCTCGTGGATGGTCAGGCCCACGCCGCGGTAGAAGTGGCCCAGCCGCGCGCCCAGCGGGGCGCCACCCGAGACCGACGCGTGACACTCGCCGCCCAGCGCCGCGCGCAGCTTGTGGTAGACCAGCCGGTCGAACAGCGCGTGCCGGGCGCGCAGCAGCAGCCCGGGCCGGCGGCCGTGGTCGTGGGCCGAGCTCCAGTCCACCGCGGTCTGCACGGCCATCGCGAAGATGCGGCCCTTGCCGTCGTTGGCCGCGTTCTGCTCGGCGGTGTTGTACACCTTCTCGAACACCCGGGGCACCGACACCACCACCGTCGGCTTGAACACCGCCAGCATCGGCAGCAGGTTCTTGATGTCGCTGGTGAACCCGACGGTCACCTTGTTGGCGAACGCGGACAGGGTCAGCGAGCGGGCCAGCACGTGAGCCAGCGGCAAAAAGACCAGCAGCCGCTGCCCCTCGTCGAGCAGCGTCGGCAAGGACTCCTTGGCGCCCCGGCTCTCGTAGAGCAGGTTGGAATGGGACAGCTGACAACCCTTGGGCCGGCCGGTGGTGCCCGAGGTGTAGATCAGGGTCGCCGGGTCGTCGGCGCGCAACGCCTCGAGGCGGGCGGTCAGCTCGGCGGGCTCGACGCCTTCGCCGGCCTCGGTGAGCTGATCGAGCGCCTTGGGGCCCGCCCCGTCGATGTGCAGCACCCGGCGCAGGGCCGGCAGCTCGGTGGTGAGCTCGGTGACCGTCGCGGCGTGCGCGTCGGTCTCGGCGAAGGCCACCACCGCGTCGGAGTCCTGCAACACCCAGCGCACCTGTTCGGCCGACGACGTCTCGTAGATCGGCACCGTGACCGCGCCGACGGACAGGATCGCCAGGTCCAGGATCGCCCACTCGTAGCGGGTGGCCGAGAAGATGCACACCCGGTCGCCCGCCTGCACCCCCAGCGAGATCAGGCCCAGCGCCGCCGAGCGAACCTGCGTGGCCGCCTCGGCGCAGGTGACATCGGTCCACTCGCCGTCGACCTGACGCCGGTAGATGACGAAGCCGGGGTCGTCGCGCTCGTGCTCAAAGACCATGGCCGCGACGCTTTCGCGCTCGCCGACGGTAAAACGGGCGGGGACGCTGTACTCACGCACTTTGATGACCTCGTTTGTTTTAGTGACGTTTCCGCTAGCCTAATCCGCAAACTCGCGCGGCACGGCCGCCCCGGGGTGGCTGCATCGTGGCGATGCGGATCGGTGTGTGAAGCTGGGGCGATGAACAGCATTCAGATCGCCGACCAGACGTTCGTCGCCGCCGACGGCGCGCGGGTGGGTGCGGTGCTCGGTGACCCGTCGTGCTGGCGCCGGTGGTGGCCCGACCTGCGGCTGCAGGTCGTGGAGGACCGCGCCGAAAAGGGCATCCGGTGGACGGTCACCGGCGCGTTGACCGGCACCATGGAGATCTGGCTGGAGCCGTCGCTGGACGGGGTGGTGCTGCACTACTTCCTGCATGCCGAGCCGACCGGGGTCGCGGCCTGGCAGCTGGCCAAGCTCAACCTGGCGAAGATGACACACCGCCGCCGGGTGGCGGGCAAGAAAATGGCCTTCGAGGTCAAAAGGACGGCGGAACGCTCACGTCCGGTCGGCGTTTCTCCGGTAGTTTGACTTCGGTCGAGGTTTGGCGGTAGGAGTACCGTTTCGGCGCGGCGGTCGGGGTAGTCCTATATGTCTCGTGCTTTTGCGCGGGACACACCATCCGCTCGTGGGAGAGAGGGCAGCAGCCAGGTGGCGGAGAAGACGACGCAGACCATCCACATCGAAGCCGATCCGGACACGGTGCTCGATGTCATCGCCGACATCGATTCCTATCCGGAGTGGATCTCGGAATACAAGGAAGCCGAGGTGCAGGAGCGCGGTGCCGACGGCTACCCGAAGGTGGTGCGCTTCGTGATGGACGCCGGCGTCATCAAGGACACCATGGTCATGTCCTACCAGTGGCCAAAAGACCGCCAGTCGCTGAGCTGGACCCTGGTCTCCAGCTCGCTGTTGCGGTCGCTCGAGGGCTCATATCGCTTGGCGCCCAAGGGATCTGGCACCGACGTCACCTACGAGCTCACGGTCGACCTCGCTATTCCGCTGCTCGGGCTGCTCAAACGCAAGGCCGAACGCAGGCTGACCGACACCGCTTTGAAGGATCTGAAGAAACGAGTCGAGGGCTGAGTGAGACCACCGAGTACGCCCCGGCCCGGATCAGTCTCTTTGTCGGCAAGGGCGGGGTAGGAAAGTCCACCCTGGCATCCGCCACGGCGGTCTGCGACGCGGGCGCCGGACGGCGGGTGCTGGTGGTGTCCACCGACCAGGCGCACTCGCTGGGCGACGTGCTGGGCATGCCGGTCCCGCCCAGCGGCCGGGGCGAGCCGGTGCGGGTGCTCGCCGATCTCGAAACCGGGACAGCCGAGGCGGGGGGCGGCTTCCTCGACGCGCTGGCGCTGGACACCCTGGCCCTGCTCGAGGCGCGGTGGCGCGGCGTGGTCGACACCCTGGACCGCCGGTTTGCCGATTCCGAGTTGAGCACCATTGCGCCCGAGGAACTTTCGGCGCTGCCCGGCGTTCAGGAGGTACTGGGCCTGCACGCCGTCGGCGAGCTCGCCGCCTCCGGGCGGTGGGACCGCATCGTCGTCGACTGCGCCTCGACCGCCGACGCGCTGCGCATGCTGACCCTGCCCGCCACCTTCGGGCTGTACGTGGAGCGGGCGTGGCCGCGCCACCGCCGGCTGTCCATCGCCGCCGACGACGCCCGCTCGGCCGCGATGGTCGAGCTGCTGGAGCGCGTCAGCTCCAGCGTCGACCGACTCAACGCCGTGCTGACCGACGGCGAGCTGGTCACCGCGCACCTGGTGCTGACGCCCGAGCGGGTCGTGGCCGCCGAGGCGGTGCGGACGCTGGGTTCCCTGGCGCTGATGGGGGTGCGGGTCGACGAGCTGATCGTCAACCAGGTGCTCATCGAGGACGAGTCCTACGAGTACCGCAACCTGCCCGAGCATCCGGCGTTCTACTGGTACGCCGAACGCATTGCCGAACAACGCGTCGTGCTCGACGAACTCGACGCCGCCATCGGTGACGTCGCGCTGGTGCTGACCCCGCACCTGTCCGGCGAGCCGATCGGTCCCAAGGCGCTGGCATCCCTGATCGACAACGCCCGCCGCCGTGGCGGCGCGCCACCGCCGGGGCCGTTGCGCCCCGTCGTCGACCTCGAATCCGGGTCGGGGCTTGGGTCGATATACCGGATGCGGCTAACGTTGCCCCAGCTCGATCCCTCGGGACTGTCGCTGGGCCGAGTCGACGACGACCTGATCGTCAGCGCCGGCGGGCTGCGGCGCCGGGTGCGGTTGGCGTCGGTACTGCGGCGCTGCACCGTGCTCGACGCGCATCTGCGGGGGAGCGAGCTGACAGTTCGCTTTCGACCGGATCCGGAGGTGTGGCCGAAGTGAGTGGGGCTCATTCCGATATCGGTCCCGAGCTGCGCCGGCTGGCCCAGGCGATCCTGGACGGCATCGACCCCGCGGTGCGGACGGCGGCCGCGCTGACGTCGGAAGGCGGCGCCGGCAAGTGCCAGCAGGTGTGGTGCCCGGTGTGCGCGCTGGCCGCGTTGGCGACCGGCGACCAGCACCCGTTGCTGACGATCATCGCCGACCACAGCGTCGCCCTGCTCGAGGTGATCCGCGGCATCGTCAGTGACGTCGGCGACCGATCTTCGCAGCCGCCTCCGGACGGTCCACCCGACGGCGGCCCGGGCGCCGAGGTGCCAGCGGACGGGTCCGCCGGCGACGGCGCGGTGAAGACCCGCTACCAGCCCATCCCGGTCACCGTCGAGGAATGACCCGCGCGGGCGAAGGTGGTCGGTTGCGCTGCGGGTCGGTACAGTTGGCGCAGAACACCGGGGCGGGCGAGAGGGAGGGCCATGTGGTACTGGCTATTCAAGTACATCCTGCTGGGCCCGTTGCTCACCCTGCTCGGTCGGCCGAAAATCGAAGGCCTGGAACATGTTCCGACTTCGGGGCCGGCGATCCTGGCCAGTAACCACCTGGCGGTCATGGACAGCTTCTTCCTGCCGCTCGTGGTCCGCCGCCGCATCACCTTTCTCGCGAAGTCCGAATACTTCACCGGCACCGGGCTGAAGGGCTGGTTCCGCCGGTGGTTCTTCACCGCCGTCGGGCAGGTGCCGATCGACCGCACCGACGCCGACGCCGCCCAGGCCGCACTCACCACCGCCGAGCAGGTGCTGGGCCAGGGCAAGCTGCTGGGCATGTATCCCGAGGGCACCCGCTCGCCCGACGGCCGGCTGTACAAGGGCAAGACCGGCCTGGCCCGGCTGGCGTTGCAGACCGGCGTCCCGGTGATCCCGGTGGCGATGATCGGCACCAACGTGGTCAACCCGCCGGGCACGACAATGCTGCGCTTCGGACGGGTCACCGTCCGCTTCGGCGAACCGATGGACTTCTCGCGCTTCGACGGCCTGGCCGGCAACCGCTTCATCGAGCGCGCCGTCACCGACGAGGTGATCTACGAGCTGATGGGGCTCTCCGGCCAGGAGTACGTCGACATCTACGCCGCCAGCATCAAGGAGCGCGGCGGGACCGCCGAGGGCGACGAGTCGACCGGTGAGGCCGCCCGCATCCCCGAAACCGCCGCCGGCTAGGCCGTTGCCGGAGCCGGTGCGCGCGTCACCGAACGCGGCGAGTCCACCCGGGCGGTGACGGTCCAGCCGGCCACCGCGATGACCGCCAACGCCCACCACACGTAGGACGCCCCGGCCATCTGGTGCCACAGGTCCGCCGTGGTCTCGTGATGCTTGGGCAGCAGGTCGATCGGCGACCACCGCATCAACGCCACCCCGGCGGCACTGAGCGCGGCCAGCGCAACGTTGCGCCGCCGCCAGGCCAGGGCTGCCGTCACCAGCACCGTCGGCAGCGCCCAGACCCAGTGGTGCGACCAGGACACCGGCGAGACCACCAACCCGAACAGCGCGACGCAGATCACCGCCAGGATGGGCTCGTCGGCGCGCAGCACCCGCCGCATCGCCCAGAGGGTCAGCGCCAGCACCAGCAGGCACGCGACGACCCAGAACGGGAAGCGCTCGTGCTCGTTGAGTCCGAGCCGGGCGAGGGTGCCCGCGATGTTCTGGTCGGTGTTCAGCGCGGCCTCGCCGATGCGGTCGGTGTGGTGGATGGTGTGGGTCCAGTACTCCCACGAGTCGCTGGGCGCCAGCGCGAAGCCCAGCAGGGTCGCGCCCGCGAACGAGGCCAGCGCGGTCAGGGCCGCGCGGTTGTCGCGGCGCAGCAGGAAGTAGAGCAAAAATACCGCCGGGGTGAGCTTCAGCGCGATCCCGAAACCCAGCAGCACCCCGCGCGGCCACGGCAATCGGCGCGGCACGCAGTCGGCGAGCACCAGGGTCATCAGCACCACATTGATCTGGCCGAACGCGAAATTCGAAACGATCGGTTCCATCCAGGTCGCCGCCGCCGCCGCGATGATCACCGCGAGCCACAGCCGGCGCAGCCACGCCGGGCCGGGCACCACCGCCGACGTGTGCCACACGCCCAGGCCGGTCAGCACGATCGCGGTCGAGACGATCAGCAGCACCAGCGTCAACGCGGTGATCGCGACGCTGGCCGCCGGCATCTGCAGCCACGAGAACGGGCAGAACACGATGGCCGCCAGCGGGGGATAGGTGAACGGCAGGTTCAGCCCGATCGGCGTGTGGAACAACACGTCGCCGCGATACAAGGGACGCCCGTCCAGCCAGGCCTGACCGCCCAGCTGATAGATGTCGATGTCGATGCGATAGGGCGTGTGCCCGAACAGCCCGACGGCCACGCAATACAGCGCCGCCGCCGCCAGCAACCACAGCAGGCACCACACCAACACCCGCCCGGGTTGACTGCCCGCGCCGGGCGCCCGCCATCTACTCATGTCGCGGAACAGCCTAATCGGTGCCCGGCGCGGCCACGTGCCTCGCAGCGCGGCTCCCGCATTGCCGCGGCGCGCAGGCGTAGTTTTCAAGGGGTGTTCCACTGGTTCGTGTACGGGGTCTCCCACTGGTTCGCCCATGACATCCACGAGGGCGGGCGGCTGCCCCTGCTGTGCTGCCTGGTCGCGTTCATCCTGACGTTCTTCGTCACCCGCAGTTTCGTGCGCGTGATCCGCCACCGCGCCGAGACGGGTCGCCCGGCGCGGTGGTGGCACCCGCGCAATGTCCACATCGGCGGGGTGCACATTCACCACGTGACATTCGGGGTGCTGCTGGTGCTGGTCTCGGGTCTGACGCTGGTGACGCTGTCGGTCGACGGACATGAGCCCGAATTCATTTTGGTGGCAACGCTTTTCGGTATCGGTGCCGCGCTGGTGCTCGACGAGTACGCGTTGATCCTGCACCTGTCCGACGTCTACTGGTCCGAGGACGGCCGCACCTCGGTGGACGCGGTCTTCGCCGCGGTGGCGGTGGCCGGCCTGTTGATGCTGGGCCTGCACCCGTTGATGTTCTTCCTGCCGGTGTGGCACGGCGCCGACTCGTGGGCGCTGCGCGCCGGGGTCGGCGGTGCGCTGGCGCTGGCGCTGCCGCTGGCGGTGGTCGTGGTGCTCAAAGGCAAGGTGTGGACCGGATTGCTGGGCATGTTCGTCGTCGTCCTGCTGGTGGTGGGGGCGGTCCGGTTGTCGCGCCCGCACGCGCCGTGGGCCCGGTGGCGCTACACCACCCAGCCCGACAAGATGCGCCGCGCGCTGCAGCGGGAACGTCGGCTGCGCCGCCCGGTGGTGCGCGCCAAGCTGTGGGTGCAGTGCGCGATCGCGGGAACCCCGAGCCTGCCCGACCGGCACACCGTCGACGCGCAGCTCGACCAGGATGTGCACGCGGCGCCGGCGCCCACCGGGCCGATCCTCATCACCAAATAGGCTCGCCGGGTGCGGTACTTCTACGACACCGAATTCATCGAGGACGGCCGCACCATCGAACTCATCTCGATCGGGGTGGCCGCCGAGGACGGACGCGAGTACTACGCGGTGTCCACCGAATTCGATCCCGAGCGCGCCGGCAGCTGGGTGCGCGCCAACGTGCTGCCCAAGCTGCCGTCCCCGTCGTCGCAGCTGTGGCGCTCGCGCCAGCAGATCCGCACCGACCTGGAGGAGTTCTTCGGGGTGGGGACGGGCGAGCCGATCGAGCTGTGGGCCTGGGTGGGGGCCTACGACCACGTCGCCCTGTGCCAGCTGTGGGGCGCGATGCCCGCCCTGCCGCCCGCCATACCCCGCTTCACCAGGGAATTGCGGCAATTGTGGGAGGAACGGGGGTCGCCGCGGATGCCGCCGCGGTCGCGGGACGCCCACGACGCCCTGGTCGACGCCCGCGATCAGCTGCACCGGTTCCGGCTGATCACGTCGGGTGTGGGACCCGTGGGGCGTTCGCCCTGATCAAGCACCGCCGGAGCCCGGTTACCATAGACGGGTGAATTGGACCGTCGACATCCCGATCGACCAGCTGCCGTCGCTGCCGCCGCTGTCGACCGACCTGCGGACGCGGCTGGACGCCGCGCTGGCCAAGCCGGCCGCCCAGCAACCCAGTTGGCCCGCCGAGCAGGCCGCGGCGATGCGCACGGTCCTCGAGAGTGTGCCGCCGGTGACGGTGCCGTCGGAGATCGTCCGGCTGCAGGAGCAGCTGGCCCAGGTCGCGCGGGGCGAGGCGTTCCTGCTGCAGGGCGGCGACTGCGCCGAGACGTTCGTCGACAACACCGAGCCCCACATCCGCGGCAACATCCGCACCCTCCTGCAGATGGCCGTCGTTTTGACCTACGGCTCGAGCATGCCGGTGGTCAAGGTGGCCCGCATCGCCGGCCAGTACGCCAAGCCCCGGTCGGCCGATGTCGACGCGCTGGGGCTGCGGTCCTACCGCGGCGACATGATCAACGGTTTCGCCCCCGACGCCGCCGCGCGCGAGCACGACCCGTCGCGACTGGTGCGCGCCTACGCCAACGCCAGTGCCGCGATGAACCTGGTGCGGGCACTGACGTCGTCCGGGCTGGCGTCGCTGCACCTGGTGCACGACTGGAACCGGGAGTTCGTCCGGACCTCCCCGGCCGGCGCGCGGTACGAGGCGCTTGCCAGCGAGATCGACCGCGGCCTGAAGTTCATGAGCGCCTGCGGGGTGGCCGACCGCAACCTGCAGACCGCCGAGATCTATGCCAGCCACGAGGCTTTGGTGCTCGACTACGAGCGGGCGATGTTGCGCCTGTCCGACAGCGAAGATGGGGAGGGCGGCGAGCCGCAGCTGTACGACCTGTCGGCGCACACCGTGTGGATCGGCGAGCGGACCCGTCAGCTCGACGGCGCGCACGTCGCGTTCGCGGAGGTGATCGCCAACCCGATCGGTGTCAAGATCGGCTCGACGATGACCCCGGAGTTGGCCGTCGAGTACGTCGAGCGGCTCGACCCGCACAACAAGCCGGGGCGGCTGACGTTGGTGAGCAGGCTGGGCAACAACAAGGTGCGCGACCTGCTGCCGCCGATCGTGGAGAAGGTCCAGGCCACCGGCCACCAGGTGATCTGGCAGTGCGACCCGATGCATGGCAACACCCACGAGTCGTCCAACGGCTACAAGACCCGCCACTTCGACCGCATCGTCGACGAGGTGCAAGGCTTTTTCGAGGTGCATCGCGCGCTGGGCACCCATCCCGGCGGCATCCACGTGGAGATCACGGGAGAAAACGTCACCGAGTGTCTGGGTGGGGCGCAAGACATTTCGGACCTCGATCTGGCCGGGCGCTACGAGACGGCCTGCGACCCGCGGCTGAACACCCAGCAATCGCTGGAGTTGGCGTTCCTGGTCGCCGAAATGCTGCGCGACTAGCTCTAGCAGGGTGCCGAGCGCCCGTGTTTGTACAGGGACACGCCGGTGCGGCCGTGCATTTGGGGACGCTCGCGGCAGGAAGGGCTAGAGCAGCCCGCTGAGGTTGCTGCCGATCGTCCAGCCCACCGTCGCGGCCAGCCCGGCGAGTGCCAGCACGACCGCGACCCACACCAACACCATCCGCCGGGCGTGCTGGCGGGCCCAGACGAAGTCGCTCATCGGGATCCCGGCGAATTCGCCTGAGACGGGCCGGTATTCGTCGACGTGCGCGGGCTCGGCCCGGGTCAGCTGGCGGGTGGGGTGGCGGACCGGATGCTGAGCGGTCGGCGGGCGCTGGCTCATCCGGCTGTGGTGCAGCCCCGCCGAGCGGTGCTGGGCGGAGTTGCGCGGCGCCGGCACCCGAAAGTCCGGCAGGGCCAGTTCGGCGGCAATCGCCTCGAGCTCGGCGCCCATCTCCATCGCGTCGGCGTATCGTTCGGCCGGATCGCGCGCGGTCGCGCGCTCGATCAGCTCGTCGAATTGCGTTGGCACACCGTCGATCACCGCACCGGCCGGCGGCACGTCGGCGTCCAGCCGGCGGTAGGCGATCGACAGCGCCGAGTCACCGGTGAACGGCGTGCGCCCGGTCAGCAGCTCATAGGTGAGGATCCCGACGGAATAGACGTCGCTGCGCGGGCCGGCGTTGCCGTCGCGCACCTGCTCGGGCGACAGGTAGGCCGCGGTGCCCAAAATGACACTGGTGGAGGTGATTCCGGCCGCTGCGACGGCGCGAACCAATCCGAAATCGGCGATTTTGACCTCGCCGTCGTCGGAGATCAGCACGTTCTCGGGCTTGACGTCGCGATGCACCAGGCCGGCCTCGTGCGCGGCGCCCAGCCCGCCCAGCACCGGGCGCAGCACCGCCGCCACCGCGTGCGGCGGCATCGGGCCGCGTTCGGCCAGCAGCTCGCGCAGGGTCCCGCCCTCGATGAGTTCCATCACCAAAAAAGGATGCCGCGCGTCCAGGCCCTGGTCATAAACCGCGAGCAGGCCAGGGTTTTTCAGCCGGGCGACGGTGCGGGCCTCGAGCTGGAAGCGGGTCAGGAATTGGTCGTCGCCGGCGTAGCGGGAGTCCATGACCTTCACCGCGACCGGGCGGTCCAGCCGGACGTCGAGGCCGCGGTAGACCGTGGAGGTGCCGCCGCTGGCGATCCTGGACTCGACGCGGTAGCGACCGTCCAGCAACGTGCCCTCCAAGGGGTCCCCCGCACCGGTTCCGGCCACGGGGCCATCGTAGGTGTGGCCGCGCAATCGGGCGCACGACCCGGGTCCCAATGCGTCCAGCAGGGCCTACACTTGCGCTGATGAGCAGTATTCCGGCCGGCGACGACGTCCTGGAACCCGACGAGCCAACCTACGAGCTGCCGCGGGTCGCCGAGCTGCTCGGCGTGCCGGTCAGCAAGGTGCAGCAGCAGTTGCGGGAGGGTCATCTGCTCGCGGTGCGCCGGGGCGGCGGGGTGGTGGTGCCGCAGGTGTTTTTCACCAATTCCGGTGAGGTGGTCAAGAGCCTGCCCGGGTTGCTGACGATCCTGCACGACGGCGGCTACCACGAAACTGAGATCGTGCGCTGGCTGTTCACCCCCGACCCGTCGCTGACGGTGACGCGCGACGGCACCCGCGATGCGATCAGCAACGCCCGTCCCGTCGACGCCCTGCATGCGCACCAGGCCCGCGAGGTCGTGCGGCGCGCGCAGGCTATGGCGTGCTGACGGCTGTAGATCCCGAGGGCTCGGCAGGCTCCGGCGTCCGGTACAGGGCGTAGCCGGCCGCCAGCGCGCAGGCGGCGGCCAGCGCGACGTGCAGCCATGAGTACATGCCGTGCGACCCATCGGGTTTGAAGATCACCATGACCCAGGTCGACAGGCCGGCGATGGCGGCTACCGCGCGCCGCGACTGGGCCAGCGGCGCCACCACCGCCAGCGGCCAGGAGTAGTACCACGGCAGGGCCGCGGGGACGAACAGCACCACGACGAACATCGACGCGGCGATCCCGGTCAGCGCGGCGCGGTCGTCGCGCCGGAACCGCCACCACAACAGCGGCAACGACACCGCGATGATCCCGATGCCGACGAGCCGCATCACCCGCAGCGTGGCATAGAAGTTGACGGCAAACAGCCCGCTGCCCAGCGCGTGAATCAGGTTGGCGACCGCGGTCGGCACGGTCAGCCAGTTGATGATTTTCACCGAGCCGGCCAATGCGGTCAGCCACCCCAGCCCGACACCGGCGACCGCGGACAACGCCACGAACACGATCGCGAAGATCACCAGGGTCACCGCGGTGGCCGCCAGGAACGCGGGCACGGGCCGATACCCGCGGCGCTCGCGCAGATGTCGCGCCCAGACCCACACCAGAAAGGGCAGCGAGATCCCGGCGGTCGCCTTGACCGCGATCGCCACCGTGATCGCGACGACGCCCAGGACGTGGCGGCCGGAGAAGGTGAGCGCGATCCCGGCGGCCATCAGGCCCACCATCAACATCTCGTTGTGCACCCCGCCCATCAGGTGGATGAGGACCAGCGGGTTGAGGACGCAGATCCACAGCGCCAGTGCGCCGTTGGTGCCCAGGTGGCGGGCCAGCCGGGGGGTGGCCCAGATCAGCAGCGCCAGCCCGGGCAGCATGCACAAGCGCAGCAGCATCGTCCCGGCGATCACGTGATTGCCGACGGCCATCGTGACCAGCTTCGCGATCAGGATGAACGCCGGTCCGTAGGGTGCGGTGGTGATGGTCCAAATGGGGCTCACGTTGTCCAGCAACGGGTTCGGATTGGCCACCGGCCCGACGGCGTAGGGGTCGAAGCCGTCGCGCAGCAGCGCGCCCTGCGCCAGATACGAGTAGGTGTCGCGGCTGAAGACCGGCACGGACAACAGCAGCGGCGCCAGCCAGAAGACCGTCGTCGCGCGCATGGTGAACTCGGTGGCGTCACCGGCCAGCGCGCGCCGGCCCAGGCCCGCCCACGCGATCAGCATCAGGCCCACGCCCGTCCACAACACGATCGACGACAGCACCAGCCCGTGGCCGAAGCGCAGCCACGACAGGTGCAGCGCCTCGAGCAGCGGATCATGCGGCTTGGTGCTGCCGGCCCCCAGCCCGCCGGCGGTGATCAGCACCGAGCCCGCAAAGCCCAGCCGTGCCGGCCCGGCCTCCGGCGCGGCGGAGAAGGCGGCGAGCCGCGAAAGGTACTGGGCCACGGGCCCTTTGGTGCGCCGCGAATCGGCGTGGTGCGTCAGGTCGGTCATCGGCTCACGCGGACCGGTTGGTGGCCAGCCCGGCCAGCTCGGTCAGTCCCGTTTTGGCCGCCGCGTCGATCGGCGCGGCCGCCAGGGTGGCCAGCGCCCGTTCGGTCAACGCGGCGATACGCCCCTCGACCGCGGCCAGCGCGCCCACCGACTCGATGACGCCACGCAGCTCGCCCACCTGCGCATCGGTCAGCTCCGCGCCGATCGACGTGCGTAACAGGTTGGCCGCCAACGGGTCTGACTTGTCGGCCAGCGCGAGTGCCTCGGCCAGCAGCACGGTGCGCTTGCCGGACCTGAGGTCGTCGCCGGAGGGTTTGCCGGTCACCGCCGGGTCCCCGAACACGCCGAGCACGTCGTCGCGCAGCTGAAACGCCACGCCCAGGTCGGTGCCGAGCTCGCCGAAGGCGGCCTGCACGTCGGGGCGGTCGGCGGCGGCGGCCACGCCGAGCTGCAGCGGCCGCGCCACGGTATAGCAGGCGGTCTTGAAGGTGTTGACGTTCATCGCCGACGCGATCGACTCGGCGGCGCCGGCCTCGGCGACGATGTCGAGGTATTGCCCGCCGAGCACCTCGGTGCGGATGTCGGCCCACACGGGTTGCACGCGCCGCAGGGCCTCGAGCGGCATGGACCGGCCGAAAACTCCGAGAACGATGTCGTCGGCCCACGCCAGCGCGAGATCGCCCAGCAGGATGGCCGCCGACATCCCGAACCGCTCCGGCGACCCGCGCCAACCCCGGTCGCGGTGCAGCGCGGCGAAACCGACGTGGGACGTGGGCTTGCCGCGGCGTGTGGACGACCCGTCGATCACGTCGTCGTGCACCAGCGCGCAGGCCTGCAGCAGCTCCAGCGCGGAAAACAGCAGCAACGCTTCGGGTTCGGGTTCGCCGTCCGCCACCGACCGCCACCCCCAGTAGGCGAACGCGGGCCGCAGCCGCTTGCCGCCGCCCAGCACGAAATCTTCGAGGGCGCCGACCAGCACGTCGTAGTCGGCGCCGATGCGGGCGGTCTGGGCGCGGCGGTCGTGCAGGTACCGCCGCAGTTGCTCGGTGATGGCGCTGGTCAACTCGACGGTGGCCGCTGCTGCTGTGGCTTTGAGGCTCAGCGCGGCGCCCCTTTCTGCTCGGCAGGTCTCTGGCCCGACAGTGTATGTCGCATCGGCCCGCAGTTGCTTCGACTACCTCACTATGCTGTCGGGGGTTGTCCGGCAAGCCGTCCGGTGGATTCGATGGGAAGGAGCCGCGTGACGCTCAACACCATCGCGCTCGAACTGGTGGCCCCCAATGTGGAAGACGGGCGGGAGCGCGCGCTAGAGGACGCGCGAAAAGTGGTGCGGTACTCGGCGGAATCCGGTCTCGACGGCCGCATCCGGCACGTGATGATTCCGGGGATGATCGCCGAGGACGACGACCGTCCCGTCGCGATGAAGCCGAAGCTGGACGTGCTGGACTTCTGGTCGATCATCAAGCCGGAGTTGCCGGGGTTGCGCGGCCTGTGCACGCAGGTGACCGCGTTCATGGACGAGGCGTCGCTGCGCCAGCGCCTCGCCGACCTGTGCGACGCCGGGATGGAGGGTGTGGTCTTCGTCGGCGTGCCGCGCACGATGAACGACGGCGAGGGCTCCGGCGTCGCACCGACCGACGCCCTGTCGATCTATCGCGAACAGGTGAGCAACCGCGGCGTGATCGTGATCCCCACCCGTGACGGCGAACACGGCCGGCTCGATTTCAAATGCAAACAGGGTGCGACCTACGGCATGACGCAGCTGCTGTATTCCGACGCGATCGTGGGCTTTTTATCCGACTTCGCCAAGGACACCGACCACCGGCCCGAAATCCTGCTGTCCTTCGGGTTCGTGCCGAAGGTCGAGAACCGCGTCGGCTTGATCAACTGGCTGATCCAGGACCCGGGCAACGCCGCGGTGGCCGGCGAGCAGGCGTTCGTCAAGCGCCTGGCCGGCGCCGAGCCGGACCAGAAGCGCCGGTTGATGGTCGACCTGTACAAGCGCGTGATCGACGGCGTCGGCGAGCTCGGCTTCCCGCTGAGCGTCCATTTCGAGGCCACGTACGGGGTTTCCGGCCCCGCGTTCCAGACCTTCGCGGAGATGCTGGCCTACTGGTCGCCCGCCTAGCGGCGATCGCAAGCGCGGCTAAGCCGCGCGCGGCGGGTCGCCGCCATCGGGTTCAGCCGGGCGGATGGTCGCGCGGCCCGGTGAGCCGCGGGGAGCGGTCGCGCCCGGCCCAGGCCAGCACCGCCACCACCCCGGCCGCCGCGAACGACGCGATGCCCAGCCACACACCCGCGCCGGTGAAGTTGCGGGTATTGGGGTCGGTATAGCGGGCGTTGGCCGTCATGGTGCTCACCACGCCCGGTTTGAGCTTCCACGACACCACGTCCGGTTCGACGCGGTCGCCGTTTGTGGAGGTCACCACGCCGGGGAAGGCGACCGTCAGCTCGACGTCGGCGTCGGAGTCGGTCACCGACGTCAGGTCCGCGCGGCCCTCGAGGATCACCAGGTTGCCGTTGCGGCGCAGCGACAAGTTCACGCCCTGGGCGTCGGAGTTCATGTTCGCCAGTTGCGGCAACTCGGCGAAGGTCAGATCGGAGAACACCGCCTGCGAGCCCACATAGCCGTCGCTGTCGTACGTCGACACCGCCACCTTCTGGCTGAACGGCAGGTTGTTGCTCTCGAGCTGGGGTCCGGTGTCTTTGGATGTCCTCGGCTTGGCCGCGGCGATGATCTCGCCGGACACCAGGTCGTCGGGCGAGATGGTGAGCGACGCCCGCACCCGCAGGCAGCCGCTGGCCAGCGGCACGATCAGCAGCAGCATCGCGATGGCCAGCACGCGGCGGCGCCGGGGGGTGAACGACGCTTTCTGGTGGGCCCGGACCGGGGGAGCGCTGGCGTGCACGACGTCATCGTGCCAGATCCGGCGTGCACCGCCAGAGGGCGCGCACCGCTAAAGGGGCAGTGCGCGCCCCAGGACCGCGAACGCGCGTGGGTCCCCGGCGAAGTGGTGGCGCCGGATGATGTCGGTGAACCCCAGCCTGCGGTACAGGCGCCACGCGCGGTTGGGCTCACCGTTGGTTTCCGGGGTGGAGAGCAGGACGTTCTCCTCGGCGCGCCCGGCGAGTAGGCGCCGGGCCAGCGCCTCGCCGAGTCCGCGGCCCTGCGCGCGGGGGTGAATGTGCAGCTCGGTCAGCTCGAAGTAGCTGTTCGTCAGCCGCGCGATCTCCTGGGGCGGCAGCCCGCCGCGCTGCATGCCCAAGACCACCTGCTGCTGCCACCACTGTCCCGGCGCGCCCGGGTAGCCATAGGCCACGCCCAGCAGCGGCGCGCTGTTCAGTTGCGCGGCCGACGGTTGCTGGCCGGCTCCGGGTGCCTCGGGTGCTGCCGGTTCCTCCGCTTCCACGACGGCCACCCCCTGCCAGCCGCGTCTCCGGATGTGCTCCAGCCACATGCTCGCGCGCTGGTTCTCGGTGCCGCGGGGATACCGCATCGCTTCGACATACACCCCGAGGGCATCACCTAGACGGCGCTCCATGTCGGCCGGCGGCAAATCGATGAGGAATATCGCCAACGCGCGGTGTCCTCCTCATCCGGTGGCTTGATATTTCGGGTCGGCGCGTGCCGGTGTCGCCATTATCCGACGCTTCCCGGTCGGCGCGCCGGGCGGCCGCGGCCGGGGCTCAGTGTCCGCCGGTGGCGGCGCCGCACGGCAAGGGGGTTGCCGCGCACCGTCGTTGCGGGCGGTACGCGTGGGGCAATGGGGCCGGGATAGAATCGCTGCCGAACCAGTGGTACGGCGCAGGTCGACCTCGTATCATTTGGGTTAGTTGCCTTTACAAGGGGCATCCGCGTGCTATCGATAGTTACGTGCCAAACTGTCGGCAAGGAGGGACGAATGCCACTCTCCGATCATGAACAGCGGATGCTCGATCAGATCGAGAGCGCACTCTACGCCGAAGACCCCAAATTCGCGTCGAGCGTCCGTGGCGGAGGGTTGCGCGCGCCTACCGCGCGGCGGCGCCTGCAGGGCGCGGCATTGTTCGTCATCGGCCTGGCCATGCTGGTTTCCGGCGTTGCGTTCCGCGCCACCTGGGTCGGAACCATCCCGATTCTCAGCATCTTTGGCTTCATCGTGATGTTCGGCGGCGTCGTCTATGCGATCACCGGCCCGCGGTTGTCCGGCAGGCCGGACCGTTCGGGGTCCGCGCCCGGATCGGCGCGCCCACGCCGTAGCAAGGGCGGCTCGTTCACCAGCCGCATGGAGGACCGGTTCCGCCGACGGTTCGACGAGTAGGCGAGTAGCCGGGCAGAACGGGCCAGACGGGGTAGCCAAAGCGGCTGCCCCGTTTTCGCGTGCGGGTCATCGTCGCAGGCCGCGGGCGTGGGCCCGGCCGCGCCGGGCGGTCGAGGTCGAACCGATTCGCAATCGAGCCCAAATCGAGTCCGGGCGGCGCAGTCATGCCCCACCCGGCCCCACCAAGAGCCCCGCCGCGCCCCACTGGCCTCCTCGGCGCCTCTGACATGCGGATTTGCGACGCCCCGGTGCGGTGGGGCGCCAGTCCTGGCGGGCCGCGGACGGCCGCCGGATACTGCCCGGTGGTGGATAGCCCGCGAAACGCCGCTCCGACACCACAGCAATGGGGCAAAGTGGGGGATCGTGGGGTATGGTGGCTGAAGTGTTTGGGTGACCCATAGCGGGAGGTGAGCCGGTGTTTCTCGGCACCTACACGCCCAAACTCGACGACAAGGGGCGGCTGACGTTGCCCGCCAAGTTCCGCGACGCGTTGGCAGGGGGGTTGATGGTCACCAAGAGTCAAGACCACAGCCTGGCCGTCTACCCGCGGTCGGAATTCGAGCAGCTGGCGCGGCGCGCGAGCAAGACGTCGCGGAGTAACCCCGAGGCCCGGGCGTTCCTGCGCAACCTGGCCGCCGGCACCGACGAGCAGCATCCCGACGCCCAGGGGCGGATCACGTTGTCGGCCGACCACCGCCGGTACGCGAACCTGTCCAAGGATTGCGTGGTGATCGGCGCGGTCGATTACCTCGAGATCTGGGATGCGCAAGCCTGGCACGACTACCAGCAGTCCCATGAAGAGAACTTCTCCGCGGCCAGCGATGAAGCACTCGGCGACATTATCTGAGGCGCGTGCCCGTGCATCGTGGCCTCTGCCCGAACCGACCCTGGCGTACTTCCCCAACGCCAGGTTCGTGCCTTCGGACAGAGACCCGGGTGCAGGGGCCGCCCGCCAGGCCCGGGGAGGCGTTGCGGTGGTTGAGGATTCGAACGATTTCGGGCATGTGCCCGTACTGCTGCACCGCTGCGTCGAGCTGCTCACCCCCGCCCTGACGCGCTCGGCGCCCGACGGGTCGGGGGCCGTCCTCGTCGACGCGACGCTGGGCGCCGGTGGTCATGCGGAGCGGTTTCTGACCGGGCTGCCCGGGCTGCGGCTGATCGGGCTGGACCGCGATCCCAGCGCGCTGGACATCGCGCGCGACCGGCTGGCCCGGTTCGGCGACCGCGTCACCCTGGCCCACACCCGCTATGACGGCCTCGGCGCAGCCCTGGCCGAATCCGGCTGCCCGGCAAGCGAATCCGTCGACGCGGTGCTCTTCGACCTCGGCGTATCCTCGATGCAGCTGGACCGGGCCGAACGCGGCTTCGCGTATGCCCAGGACGCGCCGTTGGACATGCGGATGGACCCGTCGTCGCCGCTGACCGCCGCCGACATCGTCAACACCTACGACGCGGCGGACCTGGCCGACATCCTGCACCGCTACGGCGAGGAACGGTTCGCGCGCCGCATCGCCGCGCAGATCGTGCGCCAGCGCGCCCGCGCGCCGTTCACCTCGACCGCCGAGCTGGTGGCCCTGCTGTACCAAGCGATTCCGGCCTCCACAAGACGCACCGGCGGCCATCCCGCCAAGCGCACCTTCCAGGCGCTGCGGATCGCCGTCAACGACGAACTGGCCTCGCTGCGCGCCGCCCTGCCTGCCGCCCTGGGTGCGCTCGCCGGCGGCGGGCGCATAGTGGTGCTGGCCTACCAGTCGCTGGAGGACCGGATCGTCAAACGCGTTTTCGCCGACGCGGTTTCGTCGCGGACTCCGGTGGATCTTCCGGTGGAGCTTCCCGGCCACGAGCCGCTGTTCCGCTCGCTGACGCGCGGCGCCGAACGCGCCGATGCCGCCGAGATCGAACGCAACCCGCGCAGCGCCGCGGTGCGATTACGGGCATTGCAACGGCTGGCGCCAACGGTGAAACCAGAACGGGCGAGCGGGAAAGGCGACACATGAAGGTGAAGCGCGAGACCTCGAAACGCCGTGGCGGTGGCGACCGACACGACGGGCCGGCCCGCAAGGGCAGGCGCGCCCCGGCCGAATCCCGCCGTACCCGGCCGGTCTCGGCGAACACGCGCGAGAACCGGGTGCCGCGGTCGGGACCGCAAACCGGCCCGATCACCCGGCCCGTCGAGCGATCCGGCCGGCCCAAAAACGCCAGCCAGGCCAAGGCACGGGCGAAGGCGCGGAAGGCCAAGGCGCCCAAGGCTGTCCGCCCCCGGCTGTCCGAGCGGTTGGCCATTCGGCTGTCGTCGATCGACGTGCGCCCCTCCACGTTGGCGCGCAAGGTTCCGTTCGTCGTGTTGGTCATCGGTGCGCTCGGTCTCGGACTGGGGCTGACGCTGTGGCTGTCCACCGCCTCGGCCGAGCGGTCCTACCAATTGAGCCACGCCCGCGACAAGAACCGGATGCTGCTGCAGCAGAAGGAGGCGCTGGAACGCGATGTGCGCCAGGCCGAGTCCGCGCCGGCGCTGGCCGAGGCGGCCCGCAAGCAGGGCATGATCCCGACGCGGGATACCGCGCACCTGGTCCAGGACCCGTCCGGTAACTGGGTCGTTGTCGGCAGCCCGAAGCCGGCCGACGGCGTCCCGCCGCCACCGCTGAACACCAAAATCTCCGACGCGCCCCCGCCGGCCCCGCCGCCGCCGGTGCTTCCCCCGGAGGTCCCGGTCCGGGTGCAACCGGCGCCTGGCGCCCCGGCAATGCCGGCGCGGCCGGGACCCGAGGCGCTGCTGCGCGCCCCGGACGGCTCGTCGACCGTGGGAGGCCAGCACCTGCCTGCGCCCGCGGCCCCCACGGCGCCGCTGCCCGGGATGCCCGGCGGACCGGCCACCGGGCAGTTCCACGGCGCGCTGCCGACGCCGGGGCTGCCGGGGCCGGTGGCCGCGGCGCCACTCCCGGGGCCGGCCGAAGTCTCGATTCCCCTTGGCGGGCTGCCCATCCCGGCGCCGGCGCCCATGCCCGCACAGCTGCCCGCTGAGGTGCCGGTCCCGGTGTCGCCGGGGGTGGTGCCGCAGGTACCCCAGGCCGGAGTCCCGCTCGTTCCCGGGCCGGCCGTGCCGCCCACCGTTGCGACGCCGGGTGCTCCCCGATGAGCCGCGGCGAGGGCGGGCGGGCGCGCCGGTCGCAGGCGGCGCGACCCGCGCGCGGTCCCGGTAAACCGCAGGAGCCCAAGGACGTTCGGCAACCGAAGCGCGCCCGCAAGCCGAAGCAGGCCAATCAGACCCGCGCGGCCGAACGACCCGTCACCGTCGCGGCTGGTCACTCGGCGCGGCAGCGGCGCACCCGCCAGATCCTGGAAACCGGCACGCGGGGCGCGTCGTTCGTCTTCCGGCACCGGGCCGGCAACGCGGTCATCCTGGTGATGATCCTGGTGGCGGCCGCGCAGCTGTTCGTCCTGCAGGTGACCAGCGCGCCGAAGCTGCGCGCCCAGGCGGCCGGACAGCTCAAGGTCACCGACGTCGAGAAGGCGGTCCGGGGCAGCATCGTCGACCGCAACAACGAACAGCTTGCGTTCACCATCGAGTCGCGCGCGCTGACGTTCCAGCCCAAGCGGATTCGCCAGCAACTCGAAGAGGCGAGGAACAAGAACTCGGCCGCCCCCGATCCGCAGGAACGGCTGCGGGACATCGCCAAGGAGGTCTCCACCCGGCTGAACAACAAGCCGGACTTCGAGACCGTGCTGAAAAAGCTGCGCAGCAACGACAACTTCGTCTACCTGGCGCGCGCCGTCGACCCCGCCGTCGCCAGCGCGATCTCCGACAAGTTCCCGGAGGTGGGCTCCGAACGGCAGGATCTGCGCCAGTATCCGGGTGGGTCGCTGGCGGCCAACATCGTCGGTGGCATCGACTGGGACGGCCACGGTTTGCTGGGACTGGAGGACTCCCTGGACTCCGCGCTGTCGGGCACCGACGGCTCGGTCACCTATGACCGCGGCTCCGACGGCGTCGTCATCCCCGGCAGCTACCGCAACCGGCACCGGGCCGTCAACGGCTCCACCGTGCAGCTGACCATCGACGACGACATCCAGTTCTACGTCCAGCAGCAGGTCCAGCAGGCCAAGAATCTGTCTGGGGCGCACAACGTTTCGGCCGTCGTGCTCGACTCCAAGACCGGCGAAGTGCTGGCCATGGCGAACGACAACACGTTCGACCCGTCCCAGGACATCGGTCGCCAGGGCGACCGGCAACTGGGCAACCTGGCAGTGTCCTCGCCGTTCGAGCCGGGATCGGTGAACAAGGTGATCACCGCGTCGTCGGTGATCGAATACGGGCTGTCCGACCCCGACGAGGTGCTGCACGTCCCCGGCTCGATCCAGATGGGTGGCGTCTCCATCCACGACGCCTGGGATCACGGCGTCATGCCCTACACCACCACAGGGGTCTTCGGGAAGTCGTCGAACGTCGGCACCCTGATGCTGGCGCAGCGCGTCGGCCCGGAGCGCTTCTACGACATGGTGCGCAAGTTCGGCCTCGGCCAGCGCACCAACGTCGGGCTGCCCGGCGAGAGTGCCGGGCTGGTGCCCCCGATCGACCAGTGGTCGGGCAGCACCTTCTCGAACCTGCCGATCGGCCAAGGCCTTTCGATGACGCTGCTGCAGATGACCGACATGTACCAGACGATCGCCAACGACGGGATGCGGATACCGCCGCGGATCATCAAGGCCACCATCGCGCCCGACGGCACCCGCACCGAGGAGCCGCGCCCGGACGGGATCCGGGTGGTCTCGCCGCAGACCGCGCAGACGGTGCGGGGCATGCTGCGTGCGGTCGTGCAACGCGACCCGATGGGCTACCAGCAGGGCACCGGATCGGCGGCCGCGGTGGCCGGCTACCAGATGGCCGGCAAGACGGGCACCGCGCAGCAGATCAACCCCGGCTGCGGCTGCTACTTCGACGACGTCTACTGGATCACCTTCGCCGGCATGGCCACCGTCGACAATCCCCGCTACGTGATCGGCATCATGATGGACAACCCGCACCAGAATGCGGACGGCACACCCGGGCATTCGGCGGCGCCGCTGTTCCACAACATCGCCGGCTGGTTGATGCAGCGCGAGAACGTGCCGCTGTCACCGGATCCCGGCCCGCCGCTGACCCTGCAGGCCACCTAGACCGACGTCGGGTTCATTGCTGAGTGAGCAGTCGCAGATCGATTCCCTGGTAGTGCCGGAAATCCGCGTCCGTAGTCACCAACGCGAATCCGCCGGCGAACGCGAACGCGGCCAGGTAGGCGTCCATCCAGACCTTGGGCGACGCCGACGGGCGAAAGGCAAACGTTTTCCATTGCGCTTCAAGGCCGATGGGTTCCTGATCGGTCATCGCGATGCGATCGTCCGCCAGCAACGCGGCATAGAGCGACCATGCTTCGGCATTGCTCAACGGGTCGTTGCCATACGCACCGAGCACCACGCGGGCGGTCATTAGCCGAAGGAATGACTGCTGCGTGGCGCGGCAGAAGTGGACTGCCGCGGGCTCGTCGATCGTGTCCAGCCATGCGCGCGCAACGCGGTGGTGTACGTGTTTGGAAAGTGTCAGCGCCAGCCAGACGTTGGTGTCACAGAGCAGCGGCATCGTCGTGCTCGGATGTCCAGGCCGCTTCTTGGCCCAGCAGAGTCGCGGCGACCCGGGCCGGTGTCATCTCGCGGTCGGAGGGAGCCGGGTGTGCGCATCGAACGAGCGGGAGCTCGACCCGCCGGGTGGCCGAGGCCGTTGGCGCGCTGCCCGCCTGGGACAGGCCGCTCCTCAGCAGTTCGGCCACGACGTCCTTGATCTTGCGATCCTGCTGCGCCGCGCGGATCTTAATGGCGCGCATCAACTCGTCGGGCAGGTCGATGGTGGTTTTCACCTGCCCATCATACCAGCTTGCTGGTTATATGGGCGTCTCGCTCGCGGCGCTCTGCGACGGCCTGGGCGGTGCGGCCGCCCGCGCGCATGGGTCGACGCTGGTCACCTGCGACAGGTGCGCCGAGTCGACGTGTCGGGCGCTGGGCGTGACCTAGAGCTGCCGGCGCCAACCGGGGGTAGGCGCGCGCATGCGTCATTCTCTTGCCGCTTTCTCGGTAGGGTCATGGCCGATCATGGGGGACGGAGGTGTGGCTGAGGTGTCGACGGTGCTGCGACCGAGTGCCGTCGTCGACGCGCGGTTGCCGGAGCTGGCGGCCCGGATCGGCGCCGTGATGGCCGACGGCGTGACCGTTCCCGACCTGCCCGTCACCGGCGTGACGCTGCGCGCCCAGGACGTACGCCCCGGCGACCTGTTCGCCGCCCTGCCCGGCTCGACCACGCACGGCGCCCGCTACGCCGCCGACGCGATCGCCCGCGGTGCGCTCGCGGTGCTCACCGACGCCGCCGGGGTCGCCGAGATGGCCCCCCACCCTGCCCAAGTTCCCATCCTGATGCACCCGGCGCCGCGCTCGATCCTCGGCGGCCTGGCCGCCACCGTCTACGGCGACCCTTCCCAGAAGGTCGCGGTCATCGGGATCACCGGAACGTCGGGCAAGACCACCACCACGTACCTGGTCGAATCCGGCCTGCGCGCCGGCGGGCGCACCGCCGGGCTCATCGGCACCATCGGCATCCGCATCGACGGCGCCGACATCCCCAGCGCGCTGACCACACCCGAGGCCCCTGCCCTGCAGGCCATGCTCGCCGCGATGGCCGAACGCGGCGTGGACACCGTGGTGATGGAGGCCTCCAGCCACGCGCTGACCCTCGGCCGCGTCGACGGCACCGGATTCGCGGTGGGCGCCTTCACCAACCTGTCCCGCGACCACCTCGACTTTCACCCCACCATGGCCGACTACTTCGAGGCCAAGGCGGTGCTGTTCGACCCGGCATCGCCGCTGCGCGCGCGCACCGCGATCGTGTGCATCGACGACGACGCCGGGCGCGCGATGGCCGCCCGCGCCGGCGACGCGATCACCGTCAGCACGACGGGCCGCTCCGCCCACTGGCGCGCCACCGACGTGACGCCGCTGGGCGCCGGCAGCGAGTTCACCGCCACGGACCCCGCCGGCGTGCAGCACCGGGTCGGCATCCGGCTGCCCGGCCACTACAACGTCGCCAATTCGCTTGTCGCGCTGGCGGTTCTGGACGCGGTGGGGGTCTCGCCGGAGCGGGCGGCGCCGGGGCTGCTGCACACCCGCGTGCCGGGTCGCCTGGAAGAGATCGACCGCGGCCAGGACTTTCTGGCGCTGGTCGACTATGCCCACAAGCCGGGCGCGCTGCGGGCGGTGCTGGCCGCTCTGGCGCGGCCGGAGCGGCGGCTGGCGGTGGTGTTCGGCGCGGGCGGCGACCGCGACCCCGGCAAGCGCTCGCCGATGGGCGAGATCGCTGCCGAGCTGGCCGACCTGGTCGTCGTCACCGACGACAACCCGCGCGGCGAGGACCCCGCGGCGATCCGCCGCGAGATCCTGGCCGGCGCAACCGGCGGCAAGGCCGAGCTGGTCGAGATCGCCGACCGCCGGGCGGCGATCGACCACGCGGTGGCCTGGGCCGGCACCGGCGACGTCGTCCTGGTCGCGGGCAAGGGCCACGAGACCGGGCAACAAAGCGGCGCCGAAGTCCGCCCGTTCGACGACCGGGTGGAGCTGGCCCGCGCGCTGGAGGCGCGCCGGTGATCGAGCTGACCGTCGCCCGGATCGCCGAGATCGTCGGCGGCACACTCGCCGACATCGCCCCGGAGGTCGCCGCGGAACTCCGCGTCACCGGGTCCGTCGAGTTCGATTCGCGCGCCATCGGCCCGGGCGGGCTGTTTCTCGCCCTGCCGGGAGCGCGCTCCGACGGCCATGACCACGCGGCCGCGGCGGTGGCCGCCGGCGCCGTCGCCGTGCTGGCCGCCCGGCCGGTCGGGGTGCCCGCCATCGTCGTCGCACCGCGACCGGGCCCGACCGGGGGTCCGCTGGCCGGGGTGCTCGAACACGACGCCGACGGCTCCGGGGCCGCCGTCCTGGCCGCGCTGGCCGGCCTGGCCAGGGCGGTGGCCGCCGAGCTGGTCGCGGGCGGGCTGACCATCGTCGGGATCACCGGCTCGTCGGGAAAGACCTCCACCAAGGACCTGGTGGCCGCGGTGCTCGAGCCGCTGGGCGAGGTCGTGGCACCGCCCGGGTCGTTCAACAACGAGCTGGGCCACCCCTGGACGGTGCTGCGGGCGACGCCCGGCACCGACTACCTCGTGCTGGAGATGTCGGCGCGCCATCCCGGCAACATCGCCGCGCTGGCCGAGATCGCGCCGCCGTCGATCGGGGTGGTCCTCAACGTCGGGACCGCCCACTTGGGCGAGTTCGGCTCGCGGGATGCGATCGCACGCACCAAAGCCGAACTGCCCCAAGCGGTTCCGTCGTCGGGCGTGGTCATCCTCAACGCCGACGATCCCACCGTGGCCGCGATGGCCGACGTCACCGCGGCCCGCGTGCTAAGGGTCAGCCGCGCTGCGCGTACCGAATCGGGTCCCAGCGACCTATGGGCCGAGGGAGTGTCGCTGGACGAATTCGCCCGGCCGCGCTTTACCCTGCACGCGATGGACGTGCGCGGTGCCCGGGAAGTCGAAGTGCGGCTCGGCGTGTTCGGCGACCATCAGGTCAGCAACGCGCTGTGCGCCGCCGCGGTCGCGCTGGAGTGCGGCGCCGGCGTCGAGCAGGTGGCCGCCGCGCTGGCCGGGGCGGGCCCGGTGTCGCGGCATCGCATGCAGGTGACCACGCGCCCCGACGGCGTCACGGTGATCGACGACGCCTACAACGCCAACCCCGACTCGATGCGGGCCGGGCTGCAGGCGCTGGCCTGGATCGCCCACGGCGCCACCGAAAAGCGGCGCAGCTGGGCGGTGCTCGGCGAAATGGCCGAACTCGGTGACGACGCGATTGCCGAGCATGATCGCATCGGCCGCCTCGCGGTGCGCTTAGATGTGTCTCGACTCGTTGTCGTCGGAAGCGGGAGGTCGATGAGCGCCATGCACGGGGGCGCGGTCTTGGAGGGGGCATGGGGCTCGTGGGGCGCGTCCGGTGAGCGCGGATCCGTGAGCGTGCCCGACGGCGACGCCGCCCTGGCCCTGCTGCGGGCCGAGCTGCGGCCCGGCGACGTGGTCCTGGTCAAGGCCTCCAACGCCGCGGGCCTCGGGGCGCTCGCCGACGCGCTCGCCACGGACGCCGGGGCGCGCCCGTGAGACAGATCCTCATCGCGGTCGCCGTCGCGCTGACCGTGTCGATCCTGCTGACCCCGGCGCTGATCAAGCTGTTCACCAGGCAGGGCTTCGGCCACCACATCCGCGAGGACGGCCCGCCGACGCACCACGCCAAGCGCGGCACCCCGTCGATGGGCGGCGTGGCGATCCTGGCCGGCATCTGGGCCGGCTATCTCGGCACCCACCTGGCGGGGCTGGCCTTCCACGGCGAGGGCATCTCCGCCTCGGGCCTGCTAGTGCTGGGGCTCGCCACCGTGCTGGGCGGCGTCGGCTTCGTCGACGACCTCATAAAGATCCGCCGGTCGCGCAACCTCGGGCTGAACAAGACCGCGAAGACCGTCGGCCAGCTCGTCGCCGCGGTCCTGTTCGGGGTGCTGGTCCTGGGCTTCCGCAACGCCGACGGCCTGACCCCGGCCAGCGCGAACCTGTCCTACGTGCGCGAAATCGCCACCGTCACACTGGCTCCCGCGCTGTTCGTGCTGTTCTGCGTGGTCATCGTCAGCGGCTGGTCGAACGCGGTGAACTTCACCGACGGCCTGGACGGGCTGGCCGCCGGCGCCATGGCGATGGTCACCGCCGCCTACGTGCTGATCACCTTCTGGCAGTACCGCAACGCGTGCGTCACCGCGCCCGGGCTGGGCTGCTACAACGTGCGCGACCCGCTGGACCTGGCGCTCATCGCGGCCGCAACCGCGGGCGCCTGCATCGGTTTTTTGTGGTGGAACGCCGCGCCGGCGAAGATCTTCATGGGCGACACCGGCTCGCTCGCGCTGGGCGGAATCATCGCGGGCCTGTCGGTGACCAGCCGCACCGAATTCCTCGCCGTCGTGCTGGGCGCGCTGTTCGTCGCGGAGGTCAGTTCCGTGGTGGCGCAGATCCTCGCCTTTCGCACCACGGGGCGCCGGGTGTTCCGGATGGCGCCGTTCCACCACCATTTCGAGTTGGCCGGCTGGGCCGAGACGACGGTGATCATTCGCTTCTGGCTGCTCACCGCGATCAGCTGCGGCCTGGGCGTCGCCCTGTTCTACGGTGAGTGGCTGGCCGCGATCGGTGCCTGACGTGCTCGACCCCCTCGCCCCCGGCGCGCCGGTGCTGGTGGCCGGCGGCCGGGTCACCGGCCGCGCGGTGCAGGCCGCGCTGACCCGCTTCGGCGCGACGCCGACGGTCTGCGACGACGACCCGGAAATGCTGCGCCCGTACGCCGAGCGCGGGATCGCGACGACGGAGCCCGCCGCCGCGGCCGAGCGGATCGCCGATTACGCGTTGGTGGTCACCAGCCCCGGCTTCTCGCCGGCCACACCCCTGCTGGCCGCCGCGGCGGGGGCGGCCGTGCCCATCTGGGGCGACGTGGAATTGGCCTGGCGCCTGGACGCCGCGGGCCACTACGGGCCGCCGCGGCGCTGGCTGGTGGTCACCGGGACCAACGGCAAGACCACGACGACGTCGATGCTGCACGCCATGCTGGTCGCCGCCGGTCACGACGCGGTGTTGTGCGGCAACATCGGGAGCCCCGTGCTGGACGTCCTGGACCGGCCCGCCGACCTGCTGGCCGTCGAGCTGTCCAGCTTCCAGCTGCACTGGGCGCCCTCGCTGCGGCCCGAGGCCGGCGCGGTCCTCAACATCGCCGAGGACCACCTGGACTGGCACGTCACGATGGCCGCGTACACCGCGGCCAAGGCCCGGGTGCTGGACGGCCGGGTGGCCGTGGCCGGGCTCGACGACGCCCGGGCCGCCGCGTTGCTGGACACCGCGGCCGCGCCGGTCAAGGTCGGCTTCCGGCTCGGCGAGCCCTCCGCCGGCGAGCTCGGCGTGCGCGGCGGTCAACTCGTCGACCGCGCCTTTGTCACCGATCCAGGCGACGACCTGGCGCTGCTGCCGGCCGACTCGATCCCGGTGCCGGGCCCGGTCGGGGTGCTCGACGCTCTGGCGGCGGCGGCCCTGGCCCGCAGCGTCGGCGTGCCCCCGGCCGCGATCGAGGCGGCCATCTCGTCGTTCCGGGTGGGTCGGCACCGGGCCGAGGTCGTGGCCGTCGCCGACGGGATCACCTACGTCGACGACTCCAAGGCCACCAACCCGCACGCCGCCGAGGCGTCGGTGCGGGCCTATCCGCGCGTGGTCTGGGTGGCCGGCGGTTTGCTGAAGGGCGCGTCCGTGGACGCCGAGGTCGCCAGGATCGCGTCGCACCTGGTCGGCGCCGTGCTCATCGGCCGAGATCGCGCCGAGGTTGCCGAGGCGTTATCGCGACACGCGCCGGATGTCCCCGTCGTCCAGGTTGTGACAGGCGAGGATGCTGATATGGATGCGACTGCTGTGGTTTCTGATGCCTCTGTTGTTCAAGTGACGGAAGTGAGACCTAAGGGCGGGGACCTCGGCGCTCGCGTCATGACCGTGGCCGTCGGCGCGGCCCGCGACCTCGCCAAGCCGGGCGACACGGTGCTGCTGGCCCCGGCCGGCGCGTCGTTTGACCAGTTCGCGGGGTATGCCGCCCGCGGCGACGCCTTCGCGGCCGCCGTCCGCGCGGCGATCCGGTAGGCGGGCGTGGGTATCGGGCTGAACCGGCTCCCCGGGCGAGGCAAGCGGAGCAAGGGCGAGGCGGCGCAGCCGGACGCCTCGAGCGCCGAGACGCCGACCGACGCGATCGAAACCGCCGAACCCGCCGAGGCCCCGGCGGGCGTGAAAGCCAGATTCACCGGTCTGCCGGGCGGACTGCGCGTCCGGTTCGGCGCCTGGCTGGGCCGGCCGATGACGTCGTTTCACCTGATCGTCGCCGTCGCCGGCCTGCTGACGACGCTGGGGCTGATCATGGTGCTGTCCGCCTCGGGCGTGCGCTCCTACGGCGCCGACGGGTCGGCATGGGTGATCTTCGGCAAGCAGGTCCTGTGGACGGTCGTCGGGCTGGTCGGCGCCTACCTGGCGATGCGCGTGTCGGTGGGGTTCATCCGGCGCGTCGCGTTCACCGGCTACCTGGTCACGATCATCCTGCTGGTGCTCGTGCTGGTTCCCGGGATCGGCAACCTGGCCAACGGCTCGCGCAAGTGGTTCGTGGTCGCGGGCTTGTCGATGCAGCCCTCCGAGCTCGCGAAGATCGCGTTCGCCATCTGGGGCGCGCACCTGCTGGCCGGCCGGCGCCTGGAGCGGGCCTCGCTGCGCGAGATGCTGATCCCGCTGGTGCCGGCCGCCGTCATCGCGCTGGCGCTGATCGTGGCCCAGCCCGACCTCGGGCAGACGGTGTCGCTGGGCATCATCCTGTTGGCCCTGCTGTGGTACGCCGGGTTGCCGCTGCGCGTCTTCGTCACCTCGCTGCTGGCCGTCTTCATGGCCGGCGCGATCCTGGCGATGTCGGCGGGCTATCGATCCGAGCGGGTGCGGTCCTGGATCAATCCCGAGAATGACCCGCAGGACACCGGCTACCAGGCCCGGCAGGCGAAGTTCGCGCTGGCCCACGGCGGGATCTTCGGCGACGGCCTGGGCCAGGGCGTGGCGAAGTGGAACTACCTGCCCAACGCGCACAACGACTTCATCTTCGCGATCATCGGCGAGGAGCTGGGCTTCATCGGCGCGTTCGGGTTGCTGGCGCTTTTCGGGCTGTTCGCCTACACCGGGATGCGGATCGCGCGCCGCTCGGCCGACCCGTTCCTGCGGCTGCTGACCGCCACCACGACCATGTGGATCCTGGGTCAGGCGTTCATCAACATCGGCTACGTGATCGGCGTGCTGCCGGTCACCGGCATTCAGCTGCCGCTCATATCGGCCGGTGGGACATCCACGGCCGCAACGCTTTTCATGATCGGCATGATGGCCAACGCGGCCCGCCACGAACCTGAGGCGGTGGCGGCGCTGCGCGCCGGACGCGACGACAAGATGAACCGGCTGTTGCGGCTGCCGCGGCCCCGCCCGTACGTGCCGAGCCGGGTCGAGTCCTTCCGCGACCGCAAGCGGGAAGACCCGCGCGCGGCACGCAAGGCGCCCAAGCCAGCGGCGCCCAAGGCCTCGCGAAAGGCCTCGCGAAAGGCCTCGCGAAACGAGGAAGCCCCGCCACGGGTGGCGACCGGCCGAAAGGCCGCCCGGTCTGGCGCCACGGCGCGCGCGCGGGGAGGGCATCATGGATCTGGCCAGCGGTATGCCGGTCAGCGCCCGAACCGGCGGGCTCGCACATTGGAAGGTCAGCGTTACGGGTGAACGGCACGATCAATCAGCCGGCCGGCGGGCTGGGGGCAAGCCCCTCGCCCGCCGGTGCCGCATCATCGGCCGATGCGGGCCTGTCGGTGGTCCTCGCCGGCGGCGGCACCGCCGGCCATGTGGAGCCCGCGATGGCGGTCGCCGACGCGCTGTCGGCGCTGGATCCTCGGGTCCGCATCACCGCGCTGGGCACCGCGCGCGGGCTCGAGACCAGGCTGGTGCCCCAGCGCGGCTATCGCCTCGAGCTGATCACGCCGGTGCCGTTGCCCCGCAAGCCCAGTGGTGATCTGGCCCGGCTGCCGCCGCGGGTATGGCGCGCTGTCCGCGAGGCCCGCGCGGTGCTCGACGCCGTCGGGGCCGACGTGGTGATCGGCTTCGGCGGGTATGTGGCCGTGCCGGCCTACCTGGCCGCGCGCGGTCTGCGCAGGCGGCGCCGCATCCCGGTGGTGATCCATGAGGCCAACGCCCGCGCCGGGCTGGCCAACCGGGTCGGCGCCCGCAGCGCCGAGCGGGTGCTCTCGGCAGTCGCCGACTGCGGGTTGCCGCGCGCCGAGGTGGTCGGGGTGCCGGTCCGGGAGGCGATCACCGCACTGGACCGCGCGGCGTTGCGCGCCGAGGCGCGCCGGCATTTCGGCTTCGCCGACGACGCCCGGGTGCTGCTGGTGTTCGGCGGTTCGCAGGGCGCGGTGTCGCTGAACCGGGCCGTGTCCGGGGCTGCCGCCGGCCTGGCCGCGGCGGGGGTGGCGGTGCTGCACGCGCACGGCCCGAAGAACACCCTGGACCTGCGCGAGCCCGCGCCGGGCGATCCGCCGTACGTGGCGGTGCCCTACCTCGACCGGATGGACCTCGCCTACGCCGCGGCCGACCTGGCGATCTGCCGGTCCGGGGCGATGACGGTTGCCGAAGTCTCGGCCGTCGGCCTGCCGGCCATCTACGTACCGCTACCAATCGGCAACGGCGAGCAGCGGCTCAACGCGCTGCCGGTGGTCGACGCCGGGGGCGGCATGATCGTCGCCGACGCCGCCCTGACGCCCGAGTTGGTCGCCCGCGAGGTGGCCGGCCTGCTCACCGACGCACCGCGGCTGGCGGCGATGACGGCCGCCGCCGCGCGGGTGGGACACCCGGACGCCGCGCGCCGGGTGGCCCAGGCGGCGCTGGACATCGCCCGGCTCGCGGCGGGGCGCGGGGGCACCCCGTGACCGTCGAGCAGCTGCCCCCTGAGTTACAAAGGGTCCACATGGTGGGCATCGGGGGAGCCGGGATGTCGGGCATCGCGCGCATCCTGCTCGACCGCGGCGGGCTGGTGTCCGGCTCCGACGCCAAGGAGTCGCGCGGCGTCCACGCGCTGCGGGCCCGCGGCGCGCTGATCCGCATCGGCCACGACGCCTCGTCGCTCGACCAGCTGCCCGGCGGCGTCACCGCCGTCGTCACCACCCACGCCGCCATCCCGAAGACCAATCCCGAGCTCGTCGAGGCGCGCCGTCGCGGCATCCCCGTGGTCCTGCGGCCGGCCGTGCTGGCCAAGCTGATGGCCGGGCGCACCACGCTGATGGTCACCGGCACGCACGGCAAGACGACCACGACGTCGATGCTGATCGTGGCCCTGCAGCACTGCGGGCGGGACCCGTCGTTCGCAGTCGGCGGGGAACTCGGCGAGGCCGGCACCAACGCGCACCACGGCAGCGGCGACTGCTTCGTCGCCGAGGCCGACGAGAGCGACGGCTCGCTGCTGGAGTACACGCCCAACGTCGCGGTGGTCACCAACATCGAGACCGACCACCTGGACTTCTACGGCAGCGCCGAGGCCTACGTCGAGGTGTTCGACGCGTTCGTGGAACGGCTCGCCCCAGGTGGGGCGCTCGTCGTGTGCACCGACGACCCGGGTGCGGCCGCGCTGGCCGAGCGCAGCGCCGAGTTGGGCATCCGGGTGCTGTGCTACGGGTCCGCACCGGACCGGGGCCACGCCGCGAGCCTGTTGTCGTGGGACCAGCAGGGCACCGAGGCGGTCGCGCACATCCAACTGTCCGGCGAGGAACACCCGCGCGTGATGCGGCTGTCGGTGCCCGGCCGGCACATGGCGCTCAACGCGCTGGGCGCGCTGCTGGCCGCGATCGAGATCGGCGCGCCCGCCGACGACGTGCTCGACGGGCTGGCCGGGTTCGAGGGCGTGCGCCGCCGCTTCGAGCTGGTCGGCACCTCGGGAACCGGGCCGGCTCCGAATTCAGTAATCCGGGTCTTCGACGACTACGCCCATCACCCCACCGAGATCGCGGCCACGCTGGCCGCGGTGCGCACGGTCCTCGAGCAGAGCGGCGGCGGGCGTTGCATCGCGGTGTTTCAGCCCCACTTGTATTCGCGTACAAAGGCTTTCGCGGCCGAGTTCGGTCGCGCGCTGGACGCGGCCGACGAGGTGTTCGTCCTCGACGTCTACGGCGCCCGCGAGCAACCGCTCACCGGGGTGAGCGGGGCCATCGTCGCCGAGCACGTCACCGTGCCGGTGCGCTACCTGCCGGACTTCTCCGCGGTCACCGAGGAGGTCGCCGCGGCCGCCGGCCCCGGCGACGTCGTCGTGACGATGGGCGCCGGCGACGTGACCGTGCTGGGTCCGGAGATCGTGACGGCGTTGCGGGCGCGGGCCAACCGCGGGACGCCGGGGCGCCCGGGGGTGGCGCAATGACCGAGCCGAACCCCGGCCCGGGCGACCCCGAGGGCTCAGACGCCGAGGCCGCCGACAGCGTGATCACCGAACCGCTCGAGACGGGTGCCCCAAAAGAGCCCGCAGAGCAGGGCGACTTCGAGGGGCCGCGCCGGCGCGCGCGCCGGGAACGGGCCGAGCGCCGCGCCGCGCAGGCGCGCGCCCGGGCCATCGAGGAGGCCCGCCGCGAGGCCAAGCGCGAGGCCAGCGGACGCCTGGTCAACCAGCCCAAGCGCCCCGCGCGCGGCGTCGTGCGGGGCCTCAAGATGCTGCTGGTCAGCGTGCTGGTGGCCATCGTCGGGGTGGGGTTGGGCCTCGTCCTCTATTTCACGCCCGCGATGTCGGCACGCAGCATCGTCGTCACCGGAACCGGGTCGGTGACGCGCGAGGAGGTGCTCGAGGCCGCGCGGGTGCGGCCCGGGACGCCGCTGCTGCAGATCAACACCAACCAGGTCGCCGAACGCGTGGCGGCGATCCGGCGGGTGGCCAGCGCCCGGGTGCAACGCCAGTACCCGTCGGCGCTGCGCATCACGATCGTCGAGCGAATCCCGTTGGTGGTCAAGGACTTTCCCGACGGGCCACACCTGTTCGACCGCGACGGCGTCGACTTCGCCACCGCGCCGCCGCCACCGGCGCTGCCCTACATCGACGTCGCCGATCCCGGGCCCACCGACCCGGCGACCAGGGCCGCGCTGCAGGTGCTGACCGCGCTGCGCCCCGAGGTCTCGAGCCAGGTGGCCCGGATCGCCGCCCCGTCGGTCGCCTCGATCACCCTCACCCTCACCGACGGGCGGGTGGTGATCTGGGGGACCACCGACCGCACCGAGGAGAAGGCCGAAAAGCTGGCCGCGCTGCTGACGCAGCCGGGCAAGACCTACGACGTGTCCAGCCCCGACCTGCCGACAGTCAAGTAGCCGTCCCCTCGTGGACGAGCCGGCGCGACATCCGACGCGAAAAAATTTGCGCACCGCGCGTCGGCGCGCCTGCCGGATTAGGGCCCGCGGTGCCCCTACCGTTCTGGTTGCGCGGAACTACTTGACATAACTCTAACTCTATGGTTGAGGTTGAGGGTTTGCAGGGAATGCTCAAGGGGCCGCCGACGTGAGCCGACCCACCAGGGAGGAAGACGAATGATGACCCCCCCGCACAACTACCTCGCCGTCATCAAGGTCGTAGGTATCGGTGGCGGCGGCGTCAATGCCGTCAACAGGATGATCGAACAGGGCCTCAAGGGCGTGGAGTTCATCGCCATCAACACCGACGCGCAGGCGCTGCTGATGAGCGACGCCGACGTCAAGCTCGACGTCGGCCGCGACTCCACCCGCGGGCTGGGCGCCGGCGCCGACCCCGAGGTCGGGCGGCGGGCCGCCGAGGACGCCAAGGACGAGATCGAGGAGCTGTTGCGCGGCGCCGACATGGTGTTCGTCACCGCCGGCGAGGGCGGCGGGACCGGCACCGGCGGGGCGCCCGTCGTCGCCAGCATCGCGCGCAAGCTGGGCGCGCTGACCGTCGGCGTCGTCACCCGGCCGTTCTCGTTCGAGGGCAAGCGCCGCGGCAATCAGGCCGAAAGCGGCATCTCCGCGCTGCGGGAGAGCTGCGACACCCTCATTGTCATCCCCAACGACCGGCTGCTGCAGATGGGCGACGCGGCGGTGTCGCTGATGGACGCGTTCCGCAGCGCCGACGAGGTGCTGCTCAACGGCGTGCAGGGCATCACCGACCTGATCACCACCCCGGGCCTGATCAACGTCGACTTCGCCGACGTCAAGGGCATCATGTCCGGCGCCGGCACCGCCCTGATGGGCATCGGTTCGGCCCGCGGCGAGGGCCGCTCGCTCAAGGCCGCCGAGATCGCGATCAACTCGCCGCTGCTGGAAGCTTCGATGGAGGGCGCGCAGGGAGTGCTGATGTCGATCGCGGGCGGCAGCGACCTGGGCCTGTTCGAGATCAACGAGGCGGCGTCGCTGGTGCAGGACGCCGCCCACCAGGACGCCAACATCATCTTCGGCACCGTCATCGACGACTCGCTGGGCGACGAGGTGCGCGTCACCGTGATCGCGGCGGGCTTCGAGGCCGCCGGACCCGGCCGCAAGCCGGTCGTCGGCGGCGCCGGGGACAAGACCGGCGCGCACCGGATCGAGTCGGCGAAGGCCGGCAAGCTCTCCTCGACGTTGTTCGAGCCCGTCGACGCCGTCAGTGTGCCGGTGCACACCAACGGTTCGACGCTCAACATCGGCGGCGACGACGACGACGTCGACGTGCCGCCGTTCATGCGCCGCTAAGGGTCTCAATTTGCTTGCCAGTGCGCGACAAACCGGCCGCGCCCGGACGTCGCTGCCGCCTGGCCCACAACGGAATCCGGATACTGGCCCTGTGAGCCTTCGCATCCGGCGGGTGACCACCACCCGCGCGGGCGGCGTGTCCAAACCGCCGTTCGACACCTTCAACCTCGGCGACCACGTCGGCGACGACCCGGCGGCGGTGGCCGCCAACCGCACCCGGCTGACCAAAGCGCTTGGCCTGGGCGACGAGCACGTGGTGTGGATGAACCAGGTCCACGGTGATCGGGTCGAGGTGGTCGGGGAACCGCGGAAGTCCGCGGTAGACCAGACCGACGCGCTGGTGACCACCGCGCCGCGACTGGCGCTGGCGGTGGTGACGGCCGACTGCGTGCCGGTGTTGCTGGCCGACGCGCGGGCCGGCGTCGTCGCGGCGGTGCACGCCGGTCGCGTCGGCGCCCAGCGCGGCGTGGTGGCCCGCGCGCTGGAGGCGATGTTCGCGCTCGGCGCGCAGGCCGACGACGTCTCGGCGCTGCTGGGGCCCGCGGTCAGCGGACGCAACTATGAGGTGCCCGCCGCGATGGCCGACGAGGTCGAGGCGGCGTTGCCGGGCAGCCGCACCACCACGGCGGCCGGCACCCCGGGGCTCGACCTTCGCGCCGGAATCGCTTGCCAGCTCCGCGATTTGGGCGTCACGGCGATCGATGTCGATTCGCGTTGCACGGTGGCCGACCCGGCCCTGTTCAGTCACCGCCGCGCCGCGCCCACGGGCCGGCTGGCCTCGCTGATCTGGATGGAGTGATCGCATGGCGGGGGAGACGCCGGTCCGCGCGGGCCGGGGCGACGGCAACCGTGAATCGGAACTGACCCACGCGCTGGCCGCGGTGCGCTCGCGGCTGGCGGCGGCCGCCGAAGCGGCGGGCCGCAATGTCAGCGAAATTGAACTTCTTCCTATTACCAAATTCTTTCCAGCAACCGATGTCGCGATTTTGTCCCGATTGGGTTGTCGCTGCGTTGGCGAATCCCGGGATCAGGAAGCCACGGCGAAGGTCGCCGAAGTCGCCCGGCTGGCGAGCAGTTCCGAGCGGCCGGACTTGCCGAATATCCACTGGCACATGGTGGGCAGGATTCAGCGCAACAAGGCCCGGTCGCTGGCCCGGTGGGCGCACACCGCGCACTCGGTCGACAGCACGCGGCTGGTGACCGCGCTCGACCGGGCGGTCTCGGCGGCCCTGGCCGAGGATCAGCGCCGGGACCCGCTACGGGTCTATGTCGAGGTCAGCCTCGACGGCGACGTGTCGCGCGGCGGCGTCGACATCACCGAGGCCGGCGCCGTCGATCAGGTCTGCGCGCGGGTCGAGGAGTCCAAGAGTTTGCAGTTGCTCGGCCTGATGGGCATTCCGCCGCTGCAGTGGGACCCCGAGCGGGCCTTCGACCTGCTGCGATCGGAGCACCACCGGGTGCTCGAATTGCACCCGGGCGCGGTCGGGCTGTCCGCGGGCATGTCCGACGATCTGGAAATCGCCGTCAAACATGGTTCGACATGTGTGCGTGTCGGTACCGCGCTATTGGGTCCGCGCCGGTTACCGTCACCGTGAGTAGTCACTGTAGTAACACCTTCATCACAGACACCACTACTCCCAGGGGCTAGAAGGGTTTACGCGATGAGCACACTGCACAAGGTCAAGGCCTACTTCGGTATGGCTCCGATGGAGGACTACGACGACGAGTACTACGACGACCGCGCGCCCTCCCGCGGCTTCCCCCGCCCGCGGTTCGATGACGGGTACGGCCGAATGGACGGCCGCTACGATGGGCGCGACTACGACGACCGGGAGCCGGCGGACTACCCGCCCCCCGGCGGCTACCGCGGCGGCTACGCCGAGGAGCCCCGCTACGGGTCGGTCCATGGGTCGGTCCACCCCCGTGAGTTCGACCGCCCCGACATGAGCCGCCCGCGCTTCGGGTCGTGGCTGCGCAATTCCACCCGCGGGGCGCTCGCGATGGACCCGCGCCGGATGGCGATGCTGTTCGAGGAGGGCAGCCCGCTGTCGAAGATCACGACGTTGCGGCCCAAGGACTACAGCGAGGCGCGCACCATCGGCGAGCGCTTCCGGGACGGCACCCCGGTCATCATGGACCTGGTGTCGATGGACAACGCCGACGCCAAGCGACTCGTCGACTTCGCGGCCGGCCTGGCCTTCGCGCTGCGCGGTTCGTTCGACAAGGTGGCGACCAAGGTGTTCCTGCTGTCGCCCGCCGACGTCGACGTCTCCCCGGAGGAGCGGCGCCGCATCGCCGAAACCGGTTTTTACGCTTACCAATAGCCAGCAGTGTCCGGCCGCGCCGCATGACGTGCGTGGCCGCACCCCGGAGTCGGTACGCTAGCGGATGCCGCCCGCAGGTCGGCGGCTGACTTTCGCGTCATCCTCATCGTTAAGGTCGGGGCTTCTCTGGTGGTGTTCTTTCAGATCCTTGGGTTTGCGCTGTTCATCTTCTGGCTGCTGCTCATCGCCCGGGTCGTCGTCGAGTTCATCCGCTCGTTCAGCCGCGACTGGCATCCGACCGGCATCACCGTGGTGGTCCTGGAGATCATCATGTCGATCACCGACCCGCCGGTGAAGTTGCTGCGTCGGCTGATCCCGCAGCTCACCATCGGGGCGGTGCGCTTCGACCTGTCGATCATGGTGCTGCTGCTGGTCGCGTTCATCGGGATGCAGCTGGCGTTCAGCGCGGCGGCGTGAGACGGTTCGGCCACGTTTTAGTGTCGGTTCGGCGGTCGCGATTTAAAATCGTTAAGGGTTTGGATTTTATTGGTCTTAGTGTGTGAAATTGGTTCTTATTTATTGGCCTAATCGGCTACCGCCGAGTCTGGTGTGACAGGATGGACGGCAGTTGCACGCCGGCAACCACTCCGTTCTACACTTTCCAGATCGTTTGACAGGAACTCGAGGGGACGAACAATGCCGCTTACACCAGCCGACGTCCACAATGTGGCGTTCAGTAAGCCGCCGATCGGCAAGCGCGGTTACAACGAAGACGAGGTCGACGCCTTCCTCGACCTGGTGGAGAACGAGCTGACGCGGCTCATCGAGGAGAACTCCGATCTGCGTCAGCGGATCGAGGAGCTGGACCGCGAGCTGGCCGCGGGTGGTGGCGGTGGCGCCGCCCAGACCACCCAGGCGATGCCGGCCTTCGAGCCCGAGCCCGAGCCCGAGCCCGTCAAGCCGGCTCCTGTAGTCGCGCCGGCGGCGCCCGCGGCGTCCCAGGGGACCAACGAGGAGCAGGCCATGAAGGCCGCTCGCGTGCTGAGCCTGGCCCAGGACACCGCCGACCGGCTCACCAGCACCGCCAAGGCCGAGTCCGACAAGATGTTGGCCGACGCGCGCGCCAACGCCGACCAGATCCTCAGCGAGGCCAAGCACACCGCCGAGACCACGGTCGCCGACGCGAAGCAGCGCGCCGACACCATGCTGGCCGACGCCACGAGCCGCTCGGAGACCCAGCTGCGCCAGGCGCAGGAGAAGGCCGACGCCCTGCAGGCCGACGCCGAGCGCAAGCATTCCGAGATCATGGGGACCATCAACCAGCAGCGCACCGTGCTGGAGGGCCGCCTCGAGCAGCTGCGCACCTTCGAGCGCGAGTACCGCACCCGACTGAAGACCTACCTGGAATCCCAGCTCGAGGAGCTCGGGCAGCGTGGTTCGGCGGCACCGGTCGACTCGAGCGCCGACGCCGGCGGGTTCGACCAGTTCAACCGGGGGAACAACTAGCCGGTCGCCGTGCCGGATTTCGCCAAGCTTCGATCGGCACATTAACCTGCACTAGACCTGGCAGTTTCCGCTTGCCGCCTGGAGGATGACCGATGCTGATCATTGCGCTGGTACTCGCCCTGATCGGGCTGATCGCGCTGGTGTTCGCGGTCGTCACCAGCAACGAGCTCGTCGCGTGGGTGTGCATCGCCGCCAGCGTGCTGGGCGTGGTGCTGCTGATCATCGACGCGCTGCGGGAACGCCAGCGCCGTGACGCCGGCGGCGAATTCGTGGACGAAGCAGCCGACGTAGACGACGCCGAGGACGAGGCCGCCGCGGTCGACTATCCCGAAGAGGTCCCGGACGAGGGGCCCGACGAGTCCGGCGCCGAATCCGGCGAAGAGCCGGTGGTGGACGACCGCGCCAAGTAGGGCGTGTTCAGCAGTTCGCGGACCTCGTCGTCGCTGACCTGGTGGAAGTCGGCGTAGACCTGTCCGACGGCTTCGAAGCCCGGCGGCATGGTGGCGCACACCACGGCGTCGGCCTCCTGCCCGAGTTCGCGGCATGTCGATGGCGGTCCGACCGGGACCGCGACGACGATCGACCGCGGACCCGCCGCCCGCAGGGCGCGGACGGCGGCCAGCATGCTGGCGCCGGTGGCGATGCCGTCGTCGACCAGGATCACGGTCTTGCCGCGCGGGTCGGGGACGGGGCGGTCGCCCCGGTACGCGTGCTCGCGCCGGGCGAGTTCGGCGGTTTCGGCGGCGATCACCTCGCGGATCTGCTCATCGGTGATCTGCAGGCTGGAGACCACGTTGTCGTTCATCACCACGCCGCCGCCGCTGGCCAGCGCGCCCATCGCGAGCTCCGACCACCGCGGCACCCCGAGCTTGCGCACCAGGAACACGTCCAGCGGGGCTTGCAGCGCGGCGGCGATTTCTCGAGCCACCGGGACCCCGCCGCGCGCCAGCCCGAGCACCAGCAGGCCGTCCTTGTCGCGGTAGGACGCCAGCTCGTCGGCGAGCACGCGACCGGCCTCGCGGCGGTCGCGGAACGTGCGCGTCGCCGTTCGCCGGAGGAAGCCGCTCGGTGGGGTCATGGGGTCGCATTCCAGGCTAGGAGCTGGGGACCCTTGGCGCCAAAAAAATCGTGTGATCGCGGCTTCGCCGCTCAACACGCTCCCTCGGTTCGGAAGCGAATGCGAGCATTCGCTTCGCTCGCCTCAGTCGTTGTCGTGTGATCGCGGCTTCGCCGCTCAACACGCTCCCTCGGTTCGGAAGCGAATGCGAGCATTCGCTTCGCTCGCCTCAGTCGCGTGTCCGAGGGGGGACTTGAACCCCCACGCCCATTAGTAGGGCACTAGCACCTCAAGCTAGCGCGTCTGCCATTCCGCCACTCGGACAAGACCAAACCACGTGGGCTGGCGCCTAAGGCTATCGGATCGGTGCGCGCGGTCCCAACCCAGCTCGTCCACGACGCGAACCCCACAGTGGTAGGAAAGGTGGTTGTGACCACCGCGAGCGGCACGACCGAGTCGACCGATCCCAGCGACGATGTGGTCGAGGTCGTCAGCAGGCTGATCCGGTTCGACACCACCAACACGGGCGAGCCCGAGACCACGCGGGGCGAAGCCGAGTGCGCGCACTGGGTCGCCGAGCAGCTCGCCGAGGTGGGCTACCAGCCCCAGTACCTCGAGTCCGGCGCGCCCGGCCGGGGCAACGTGTTCGCCCGGCTCGAGGGCGCCGACAGCTCGCGCGGCGCGCTGCTGATCCACGGGCACCTCGACGTGGTGCCGGCCGAGCCGGCGGAGTGGACCGTGCACCCGTTTTCCGGCGCGGTCCAGGACGGCTTCGTGTGGGGCCGCGGCGCGGTCGACATGAAGGACATGGTCGGCATGATGATCGTGGTCGCGCGGCAGTTGAAGCAGGCCGGAATCGTGCCGCCCCGCGACCTGGTGTTCGCGTTCGTCGCCGACGAGGAGCACGGCGGCAGTTACGGGGGACAGTGGCTGGTCGACAACCGGCCCGAGCTTTTCGAGGGCGTCACCGAGGCGATCGGGGAGGTGGGCGGATTCTCGCTGACCGTGCCGCGCCGCGACGGCGGCGAGCGGCGGCTCTATCTGATCGAGACGGCCGAGAAGGGGCTGTCGTGGATGCGGCTGAGCGCCCGCGGCCCGGCCGGGCACGGTTCGATGGTGCACGAGAAAAACGCGGTCACGACTCTCGCCGAGGCGGTCGCCCGCCTGGGGCGCCACCAGTTCCCGCTCGTGGTGACCGACACCGTCGCGCAGTTCCTGGCCGCCGTGACCGAGGAGACGGGGCTGACGTTCGACGTCGAGTCCGGCGACCTGGCGGGCACGATCGAAAAGCTCGGCCCGGCCGCCCGCATGCTCAAGGCCGTGCTGCACGACACCGCCAACCCGACCATGCTCAAGGCCGGCTACAAGGCCAACGTCATCCCGGGCACCGCCGAGGCGGTGGTCGACTGCCGCATCCTGCCGGGCCGCAAGGCCGCGTTCGAGGCCGAGGTCGACGAGCTCATCGGGCCCGACGTGACCCGCGAGTGGATCAAGGACTTCTCGTCGTATGAAACCGGCTTCGACGGCGACCTGGTCGACGCCATGAACGCCGCCCTGCTGGCGCTCGACCCGGACGCCCGGACGGTGCCCTACATGCTTTCCGGCGGGACAGACGCGAAAGCCTTCGCGCGCTTGGGTATTCGCTGTTTCGGCTTCAGCCCGCTGCGGCTGCCGCCGGATCTGGATTTCAGTGCGCTGTTCCACGGCGTCGACGAACGGGTACCCATCGACGCGCTGAGGTTCGGCGCCGATGTGCTGGCGCACTTCCTGACACACTGCTAAACGGATACCAACACGAGAGGATCGCCCATGAGCTTGCCGTCCGACCCGTACGACGCGCTGCCCAAGCTTCCGTCGTTCAGCGTGACCTCGAACTCGATCACCAATGGTCAGCCGCTGGCCAGCCCGCAGATCAGTGGGATCATGGGTGCCGGCGGCGAGGACGTCAGCCCGCAGCTGAGCTGGTCGGGATTCCCGGAGGAGACCCGCAGCTTCGCGGTCACCGTCTACGACCCGGACGCCCCGACGCTGTCCGGGTTCTGGCACTGGGCGGTGGCCAACCTGCCCGCCGACGTCACCGAGTTGCCCGACAACGCCGGCGACGGCAGCGACCTGCCGGGCGGCGCGCTGACGCTGGTCAACGACGCCGGGATGCGCCGTTACGTCGGCGCCGCGCCGCCGCCGGGACACGGGCCGCATCGCTACTACGTCGCGGTGCACGCCGTGGACGTCGACAAGCTCGACCTGCCCGAGGACGCCAGCCCGGCGTTCCTGGGGTTCAACCTGTTCCAGCACGCGATCGCGCGGGCCTACATCCACGGCACCTACGAGCAGACGTAACCGCCCGCCCTTCCCGCGAGAGTGCAACTGGCGACGCATCGGCCGAGAGGCGGTGTCGCTAGTTGCACTTTCGCGGCAGCTGTGGCGGCAGCGGCGGGCTTAGCGTCGGGCCGCCGAGCCGACCGCCTCGCTGAGCGACGCAAACCCGCCGTCGTGCAGGCGGCGGGCGATGCCGTCGTGAATGTGCTTGGGCCACAAGCCTCCCCCGTAGATGAAGCCGGTGTAGCCCTGCAGCAGCGACGCGCCGGCGGTGATCCGCTCCCACGCGTCGTCGGCGGTCTCGATGCCCCCGACGCTGATCAGCACCAGTCGGTCGCCGACGCGGGCGTAGAGCCGGCGCAGCACCTCGACGGCCCGGCGCGCCACCGGCGGCCCCGAGATGCCGCCCGCGCCCAGCTCGTCGACCCCCGCCGTGCGCAGGCCGTCGCGCGACACCGTGGTGTTGGTGGCGACGATGCCGGCCAGGCCCAACTCGACGGCCAGGTCGGCGATGTCGTCGACGTCGGAATCCGAGAGATCGGGGGCGATCTTCACCAGCACCGGCACCGACACCTCGGCGACGACGGCCGACAGGATGGGCCGCAGCGATTCGACCGCCTGCAGGTCGCGCAGGCCCGGCGTGTTCGGCGAACTGACGTTGACCACCAGGTACGACGCCAGCGGGCCGAGCAGCCGGGCGCTCGCGCGGTAGTCGGCCACGGCATCCGGGGCCGCCTTCGTCTTGCCGATGTTGACCCCGATCGGCACCTCGGGCCGGTGGCGCGCGAGCCGGATGGCCAGCTCCCCGGCGCCGTGATTGTTGAACCCCATCCGGTTGAGCAGGGCGCGGTCGGCGGGCAGCCGGAACAGGCGGGGGGCGGGGTTGCCGGGCTGCGGGCGCGCCGTGACCGTGCCTACCTCGGCGTACCCGAAACCCAGTGCGCCCCAGGTCAGTAACCCGGCGCCGTCCTTGTCGAAGCCGGCGGCCAGCCCGAGCGGCCCGGGAAATCGCACCCCGAACACCGTGCTGGCCAGCACCGGATCGCTCGGGGCGAGGACGCGCTGCAGCGGCCGCCGCCCCCAGCCCCCCGCGGTCGCGCCGCGCAGCAGCGCGAAGACCACCGTGTGGATGCGCTCGGCGGGGACCGCGAACAACAGCCGTCGCAGCAGGCCGTACACCGTCACAGTTCCGGCTGGTCGGTCCGCCCGCCTAGGCGAGACTTCTTCCGGCGCAACAGAACCCGCCTGCTGCCGTCGGTGTAGAGCCGCACCCGCGTCAGCTCCCAGCCACGATATTCGGCCTCGATGGACAGCCGGGTCGACGCGCTGAGCCGGGTCACCTCCGGAGGCAGGCGCAACGGTATCCACTCGTACTCGTCGGACATGTCGGCGTCCCAGCCCGAGGGCAGCCGGCCCCAGCGCGCCGCGGTCACGGCGCGCCCGCCGCGTGCTCGATGGCCTGCACGCCCGCACCCGACCCCGACACCACGTACAAGGTGCCCGACGCTTCGTCAAAAGCCAGGGAGTTGGGTTGCTGCACGGTTGGGTATCGCACCCTTTCGACGGGAATTCCGGTTGACAAATCGTAACCAATGACGACGTTCGACGCGGTCTGGGACACCCAGGCGAGCGCGCGGGATCCGGCCAGCCCGTAGGGGGCCTGCCGCACCGGGTAGGCCTGCCGCAGGATCAGCGGGTCGACGCCGTAGACCAGCAGTTGGCCGCCGCGGGTGTCGGCGACCAGGACCCGGCCGAGCGCGTCGGCGGCCAGGGTGGTCGCGCCCTGGCCGGCGCGCAGCGACTGCTGGACCTGGCCGTCGGCGCCGATCGTCGTCACCGACGTCTGGCCCCGGTCCAGGACGACCGTTGTATTCCCTTGTGTCACAAGGGCATCGACACGGGCGAAGATTTTGGTGCGGCTGCCGACGGCCCCGTCGGGTGCCGGGGCGGCAAGGGTGTAGACCGCGCCGTCGGCGCTACCCAGCACCAGCCTGCCGTCGTCGCGCCGGGCGATCGCGGTGAAGTCGGCCTGGTCGGCGCCGCTTCCGGTGACGCCCACCCGCGCGGTGTGGCCGCTGGCAAGGTCGACCGAGAAGTAGCCACCGCGCGTCGACAGGTAGGCGCTGCCGCGCCCATCGCCGGTCAACGCAGTCGCCGGCCCCGGCAGGGGCACGAGACGCGGCGCGGCGTGCGGGTCCCCGAACTCGGTCAGCGTGGCGGGCGCCGACGGGTCGGTGCCCGGCGTCAGCGCCACCAGGCGGTGGGTGCTGCCGTCGAAGATCGCCGCCGCGGCGGGGCCGCCCAACGGTGCCACCACGCCGGCCGGCCGCTGGGACACCGGCGGCGACGCCGCCGGGTGGGCCGGTTCGATCGTCGGCGGCGCGCTGGAAAGGGGACTTGCCGAACAACTGGCACACCCCGCGACCAGCGTCAGCAACGCCAGGCAGCGCCCAACCACCCTGCTATGCCATGGCAGCAACTCTGTTTTCCTCACGTCAGAACCGAAGTCAAAATTTTAGGGAACGGTTTCGCATCCAATATGGCCACGTTGCCCACATCGCGCCGGACTGGCGAGGTATCGTCGCGTCATGACCGTCATCGATGACAGGCATACCGCGCAAAACGAGTTTGCTGTCGAGGACATATCGACAGGGATTTTCGCCAGCGGATACGGGCAAGCCGGTGATGGACGCAGCTTTTCCTTCCATATCGAGCATCGTTCGCTGGTCGTCGAAGTTTACCGGCCGCGCCTGGCCGGACCGGTTCCGCAGGCCGAGGACGTGGTGGCCAGGGCGGTCCGCGGGCTGGTCGACATCGACCTGACCGACGAGCGCAGCCTGACCGCCGCGGTGCGCGACGCGGTCGCGCACGCGCTGCCGGTCTCCCGCTAGAGGTCGCCGCGCCGGGTACGGTCGTCGTCGTGACCGTCATCCTGTTGCGGCACGGCCGCTCCACCTCGAACACCGCCGGTGTGCTGGCCGGCCGCTCGGAGGGCGTCGACCTCGACGACAAGGGGCGCGAGCAGGCCGCCGGGCTGGTCGACCGGATCGGCGACCTGCCGATCCGGGCCGTGGTGTCGTCGCCGCTGCTGCGCTGCCGGCGCACCGTGGAGCCGCTCGCCGGGGCGCTGTGCCTCGAGCCCCTGATCGACGACCAACTCGCCGAGGTCGACTACGGCGACTGGACGGGCCGCAAGATCGGCGAGTTGACCAAAGAGCCGCTGTGGCGGGTGGTTCAGGCCCACCCCAGCGCGGCGGTGTTCCCCGGCGGCGAGGGCCTGGCGCAGGTGCAGGCCCGCGCGGTCGCGGCCGTCCGCGCCCACGACCGGCGGCTGGCCGAGCAACACGGCCGCGACGCGCTGTGGGTGGCCTGCACCCACGGCGACGTCATCAAGGCGGTCGTCGCCGACGCCTACGGCATGCACCTGGACGCCTTCCAGCGCGTCACCGCCGACCCGGGCTCGGTGAGCGTCATCAGCTACACGCCGTTGCGGCCGTTCGTGTTGCACGTCAACCACACCGGGGCGCGGCTGGCCGCATCCCTGCGGGCCGGACCCCCGCCGCAAGAGCCGCAACAAGACGCGCAACCGGAGCCTGCCGAAGCGGTGCCGTCGGGCGATGCGATGGTCGGCGGCTCTTCGGACTGATCGCGCTTGATTCCGCTCTGGCTGGGCAATCGAATCGCACGGCGGCGACGACAGCCGGTATTTTGGAGGTGCCATGGCCCGCGCAATCCACGTCTTCCGCACGCCCGACCGCTTCGTGGCCGGGACCGTTGGCCAGCCCGGCAATCGCACGTTTTACATCCAGGCCGTGGGCGATTCGCGGGTTGTTTCGGTGGTGCTGGAGAAGCAACAGGTCGCGGTGCTCGCGGAGCGCATCGGCGCGCTGCTGCTCGAGGTGAATCGCCGGTTCGGCACGCCGGTCCCCCCGGAGCCCGCCGAGATCGAGGACCTGAACCCGTTGATCACCCCGGTCGACGCGGAGTTCCGGGTCGGCACCATGGGGCTGGGCTGGGACTCCGAGGCGCAGACCGTGGTGGTCGAGTTGCTGGCCGTCACCGACGCCGAGTTCGACGCCTCGGTGGTGCTCGACGACACCGACGAGGGTCCCGACGCGGTGCGGGTGTTCCTGACGCCGGAGTCGGCGCGCCAGTTCGCCACCCGCTCCACCCGCGTCATCTCGGCCGGACGCCCGCCGTGCCCCCTGTGCGACGAACCGCTGGACCCCGACGGGCACATCTGCGCGCGCACCAACGGGTACAGGCGCGGCGCGCTGCTCGGGCCGGACGATGACCTCGAGGAGTAGTGGGCGTGAGGTGTTGCGGGACGGCGAGCTGACGGTCCTCGGACGCATCCGCTCGGCCAGCAACGCCACCTTCTTGTGCGAGTCGACGCTCGGTCAGTCCAGCGTGCACTGCGTGTACAAGCCGGTCTCCGGGGAGGCGCCGCTGTGGGACTTTCCCGACGGGACCCTGGCCGGCCGCGAGCTCGGCGCGTACCTGGTGTCGACGCAGTTGGGCTGGAACCTGGTGCCCTACACCGTGATTCGGCACGGGCCCGCCGGCCCGGGGATGCTGCAGCTGTGGGTCGAGCAACCCGGCGATGCCGCCGATTCCGAACCGCGGCCGGGCCCGGATCCGGTCGACCTGTTTCCCGCCGACAAAGCGCAGGCGGGTTACCTGCCGGTGTTGCGGGCCTACGACTACCGCGGCGACGAGGTCGTCCTGATGCACGCCGACGACATCCGGTTGCGGCGCATGGCGGTCTTCGACGTGCTGATCAACAACGCCGATCGCAAGGGCGGCCACGTCCTGCGCGACATCGACGGCCACATCTACGGCGTCGACCACGGGGTGAGCCTGCACGTCGAGAACAAGCTGCGCACGGTGCTGTGGGGCTGGGCGGGCAAGCCGGTCGACGACACCATGCTCGAGGCCGTCGCCGGGCTCGCCGAGGCCCTCGCCGGGCCGCTGGGCGACGAGCTGGCCGCCCACATCACCCGCGCCGAGATCGCGGCGCTGCGCGGGCGCGCGCTCGCGCTGCTGGACAACCCGGTCATGCCCGGGCCCAACCGGCACCGCCCCATTCCGTGGCCGGCCTTCTGAAGGCGGCTTCGCCGTCGGCGATACTGATGCGGTGAAACCGGCCGCCGACGAGATGACCGACGCCGCGCTGGCCGCCGATCTCGCCGCGGACGCGGGGGAGTTGCTGCTGAAGGTGCGCGAGGAGGTCGGGTTCGGCCATCCCTGGGCGCTCGGCGACGCGGGCGACGCCCTGGCCAACCAGTTGATCCTGCGCCGGTTGCGCGCCGAACGGCCCGGCGACGCGGTGCTCAGCGAGGAAGCCTACGACGACCTCGCGCGGGTGAACCACGACCGGGTGTGGATCATCGACCCGCTGGACGGGACCCGCGAGTTCTCCACGCCGGGCCGCGACGACTGGGCGGTCCACATCGCGCTGTGGCAACGCCCCGCTGACGGCCCAACCGACAATAAGCGCGAAATCACCGACGCCGCAGTCTCTTTGCCCGCCCGCGGGAACACGGTGTACCGCAGCGACACCGTCACCGCCGACGCCGCGCGCGTCGGCGTCCCCGACGTCATCCGGATCGCCGTCAGCGCCACCCGGCCGCCCGCGGTGCTCTACCGCATGCGCGAGACCCTGCACATCCAGCCCGTCGCGATCGGCTCGGCGGGCGCCAAGGCGATGGCCATCGTCGACGGCGACGTCGACGCCTACGTGCACGCGGGCGGCCAGTGGGAATGGGATTCGGCGGCGCCGGCCGGGGTGGTGATGGCCGCGGGCATGCACGCCTCGCGCCTGGACGGGTCACCGCTGCGCTACAACCAGCTCGACCCGTACCTGCCCGACTTCGTCATGTGCCGCGCGGAGCTGGCGCCGATCCTGCTCGGCGCGATCCGCCAGGAATTTCGCTGATCCGGCGCGCGTTTAGAGTCGACGATATGCAGGCGTGGTCTTCCGCACAGGTCCCGGTGGTGCCGGGCCGCGGCCCGGAGCTTCGCCTGTACGACACCTCCGACCGGCAGGTGCGCCCGGTGGCGGCCGGGCCGAACGCCACCATGTACGTCTGCGGGATCACCCCCTACGACGCCACTCACCTCGGCCACGCGGCCACCTACCTGGCCTTCGACCTCGTGCATCGCCAGTGGCTGGACCTCGGCCACGACGTGCACTACGTGCAGAACGTCACCGACATCGACGATCCGTTGCTGGAGCGCGCCGAGCGCGACGGCGTCGACTGGCGCGAACTCGGCGACGGCGAGGTCGCCCTGTTCCGCGAGGACATGGCGGCGCTGCGGATCCTGCCGCCGCGGGAGTACGTCGGGGCGACCGAGGCGATCCCCGAGGTGGTCGAGCTCGTCGAGAAGATGCTGGCCTCGGGGGCCGCGTACGTCCTGGACGGTCCCGACGGCGAATACCCCGACGTCTACTACCGCGCCGACGCCACCCCGCAGTTCGGCTACGAGTCCGGCTACGACCGCGACACCATGCTGCGGCTGTTCGCCGAACGCGGCGGCGACCCGCGCCGCCCCGGCAAGACCGACGAGCTCGACGCCCTGCTGTGGCGGGCCGCGCGACCCGGCGAGCCCAGCTGGCCGGCGCCGTTCGGCGCCGGACGCCCCGGCTGGCACGTCGAGTGCGCCGCGATCGCGCTCAGCCGCATCGGCAGCGGCCTGGACATCCAGGGCGGCGGCAGCGACCTGATCTTCCCGCACCACGAATTCACCGCCGCCCACGCCGAATGTGTGCGCGGCGAACGGAGATTCGCCCGCCACTACGTGCACGCCGGGATGATCGGCTGGGACGGGCACAAGATGTCCAAGAGCCGCGGCAACCTGGTGCTGGTGTCGGCGCTGCGCGCGCAGGGCGTCGAGCCGGCGGCCATCCGGCTGGGCCTGCTGGCCGGGCACTACCGCGCCGACCGGTTCTGGAGCGCCGACGTGCTCGGCGAGGCCACCGCCCGGCTGCACCGCTGGCGCGCGACGACGTCGCTGCCCGCCGGCCCGGACGCCACCGACGTCGTCGCCCGGCTGCGCCGGTATCTGGCCGACGACCTCGACACCCCGAAAGCCCTTGCCGCCCTTGACGGTTGGGCCACCGACGCGTTGGAGTACGGCGGCCACGACGCCGCCGCGCCGGCGCTGGTGGGGAGCGCCGTCGACGCGCTGCTCGGGGTGGCGCTGTGATGGCGTCGCTGCACGGCAAGGTCGTCTTCATCACCGGGGGAGCCAGGGGGATCGGGGCCGAGGTCGCAAGGCGGCTGCGCAACCGGGGCGCCCGCCTGGTGCTGACCGATCTCGACGAGGCCCAACTGGCGGCCATCGCCGCCGAACTCGGCGAAGACCGCGTGCTGACCGCGGTCGCCGACGTGCGCGACCTGCCGGCGATGCGGGCCGCGGCCGCGGCGGGCGTCGAACGCTTCGGCGGCATCGACGTCGTCGTGGCCAACGCCGGCATCAACAGCTACGGGTCGGTGTTGCAGGTCGACCCCGAGGCCTTCAGGCGAGTGCTGGACGTCAACGTGCTGGGCGTCTTTCACACCGCGCGGGCCACGCTGCCCGTGCTCGTCGAACGCCGGGGCTACCTCCTGATCGTCTCGTCGCTGGCGGCGTACACGGCGGCGCCGGGGTGGGCGGCCTACAACGCGTCGAAGGCCGGCGTCGAGATCCTCGCCAACGCGCTCCGCCTCGAGGTCGGCCACCTCGGCGTCACCGTCGGCTCGGCCCACATGTCCTGGATCGACACCGCCCTGGTCCGCGACACCAAGGCCGACGTGCCGTCCTTCGGCCAGCTGCTGGCCCGCTTCCCGTGGCCGCTGAACCGGACCACCACCGTCGACAAGTGCGCCGACGCGTTCGTCAACGGCATCGCGCGGCGCGCCGACCGCGTCTACTGCCCGCGCTGGGTGGGCGTGTTCCGGTGGCTCAAGCCGGTGCTGTCCACCCCGGTCGGCGAGCTTCCCCTCCGCGCGGCCACCGCCGAGCTGTTACCGCGAATCGATGCCGAGGTCGCCGCGCTGGGCCGCTCGCTGTCGACGTCCAACGTCGAGCGGTTGGGCGAGACGTAATTATTTGCGCCGCCGCCGCAGGTAGCGCTCGAACTCCGCGGCCAGCGCGTCGCCGTCGATCTTGCCCAGGGCCTCGTTCATGTCGAGTTCGGCGTCGCCGCGCTGCTCGAGCGACGTGACGTATTCGGCCAGGTCCTCGTCCTCGGCGGCCATTTCGGTGATCGCCTGCTCCCACTCCTCGGCCTGCGCCGGCAGGTCACCCAGCGGGACCTCGAGATCCAGCACGTCCTCGACGCGGCGCAGCAACGCCACCGTCGCCTTGGGGTTCGGCGGGCTCGACACGTAATGCGGCACCGCAGCCCAGAACGTCACCGCGGGAATCCCGGCGGCGACGCACGCGTCCTGGAACACCCCGGCGATTCCGGTCGGGCCCTCGTAGCGGGTTTCCTCGAGCGCGAAGCGTTTCGCCGACTCGGGGGAGTAGGCCGCGCCCGAGACCGGCACCGGCCGGGTGTGCGGGGTGTCGGCCAGCAGCGCCCCGAGGATGACGACGGTGTCGACGTTGAGCTTGTCGGCGATGGCCAGCAACTCGGCGCAAAACGTGCGCCAGCGCATGTTGGGTTCCACCCCGTGCATCAGCACGACGTCGCGGTCGCTGCCCGGCGGGCGGCAGTGGGTGATCCGCATCGCCGGCCACACCAGCTCCCGGGTCACCCCGTCGATCTGGCGGATGACCGGGCGATTCACCTGGTAGTCGTAGTACGCCTCGTCGTCGATCTCGACGATCGGATCGGCCTCCCAGATGGCGTCGAGGTGCTCGAGCGCGTCGCTGGCGGCGTCGCCGGCGTCGTTCCAGCCCTCGAACGCCGCCACCACGATGGTGTTGTGCAGGTCGGGGAGCGCGCTGCGATCCGGGCCGCGATCGGGCAAAGTCACGACAATCAGCGTACGGCCTTTCGCGGGTCGCCTGCGCGGACGTGCGGTCCGTGTCAGACACCCGGAAGCGCCGGGGCAATTTGCATAGGCGGACTATCCTCGTGGGGGTGACCACGTCGCCGACAGGATCCACGAGCTGTCGATCGCGGCGATGAGTTGGGCGTCCAAAGTCGATCGGGTGACGACGTAGACTTTTCTGGTCGAGAGGCGTTGCAACGGATACGGGTCCGGCCGGTATCCGCCACGCTCGGCAGAGACAAGGACGCCTTCCGCTACGGAAGGAAATGCACAGTGAACGCCTCAGCGTCGAACACCTCCGCGCCGAATGCCTTCGCGCCCAACATCCGCCCCGACTGCACCGACGACCTGACGGCGACTCTGCGCCGGCGGATCATGGTGATCGACGGCGCGATGGGCACGGCGATCCAGCGGGACCGGCCGGACGAGGCCGGCTACCGCGGCGACCGGTTCACCGAGTGGCCGACGGCTCTGCAGGGCAACAATGATCTGCTCACCCTCACGCAGCCGCAGATCATCGAGGGAATCCACCGCGAGTACCTCGAGGCGGGTGCCGACATCCTCGAGACCAACACGTTCAACGCGAACGCGATTTCGCTGTCCGATTACGACATGTCCGACCTGAGCTACGAGCTGAACTACGCCGGCGCCGCCCTGGCCCGCAAGGCCGCCGACGAGTTCAGCACCCCGGAGAAGCCCCGCTACGTCGCCGGCGCCATCGGGCCGACGACGCGCACCGCGTCGATCTCGCCGGACGTCAACGACCCCGGGGCCCGCAACGTCTCCTACGACCAGCTCGTCGCCGCCTACCTTGAATCCGCCAACGGGCTGGTCGACGGCGGCGCCGACCTCCTGATGATCGAGACGATCTTCGACTCGCTCAACGCCAAGGCGGCGGTGTTCGCCGTCGAGACGCTGTTCGAGGAGCGCGGTCGCCGCTGGCCGGTGATCATCTCGGGCACCATCACCGATGCCTCCGGGCGGACGTTGTCCGGGCAGGTCACCGAAGCGTTCTGGAACTCGATCAGGCACGCCAAGCCCATCGCGGTCGGCCTCAACTGCGCCCTGGGCGCGCCGGAGATGCGGCCCTACATCGCCGAGGTGGCACGCATCGCGGACACCTTCGTCTCCTGCTACCCGAACGCCGGCCTGCCCAACGCCTTCGGCGAGTACGACGAGACTCCGGAGGCCCAGGCCGGCTACATCGCCGACTTCGCGAACGCCGGCCTGGTCAACCTGGTCGGCGGTTGCTGCGGGACCGCGCCGCCGCACATCGCCGAGATCGCCAAGGTCGTCGAGGGCAAGGCGCCGCGTGAGCTGCCGCGGATCGATGTCGCCACCCGGCTGTCGGGCCTGGAGCCGCTCAACATCAATGACGACTCCCTGTTCGTGAACATCGGTGAGCGCACCAACATCACCGGCTCCGCCCGGTTCCGCAACCTGATCAAGGCCGAGGACTACGACACCGCGCTGTCGGTCGCCCTGCAGCAGGTCGAGGTCGGCGCGCAGGTCATCGACATCAACATGGACGAGGGCATGATCGACGGCGTCGCCGCGATGGACCGGTTCACCAAGCTGATCGCGGCCGAGCCGGACATCAGCCGCGTCCCGGTGATGATCGACTCCTCCAAGTGGGAGGTCATCGAGGCGGGCCTGAAGAACGTGCAGGGCAAGCCGATCGTCAACTCGATCTCCATGAAGGAGGGCGAGGAGAAGTTCATCCGTGAGGCGCGGCTGTGCCGCAAGTACGGCGCCGCCGTCGTCGTGATGGCCTTCGACGAAACCGGACAGGCCGACAACCTGGAGCGCCGCAAGGAGATCTGCGGGCGCGCCTACCGCATCCTGACCGAGGAGGTCGGCTTCCCGGCCGAGGACATCATCTTCGACCCGAACTGCTTCGCGCTGGCGACCGGCATCGAGGAGCACGCGACCTACGGGATCGACTTCATCGAGGCCTGCGCGTGGATCAAGGAGAACCTGCCCGGGGTGCACATCTCCGGCGGCATCTCGAACGTGTCGTTCTCGTTCCGGGGCAACAACCCCGTCCGCGAGGCGATCCACGCGGTGTTCCTGTACCACGCCATCAAGGCCGGCCTGGACATGGGCATCGTCAACGCCGGCGCGCTGGTGCCCTACGACTCGATCGACCCCGAGCTGCGGGACCGCATCGAGGACGTCGTCCTGAACCGTCGCGAGGACGCGGCCGAACGGCTCCTGGAGATCGCCGAGCGCTTCAGCAATGAGGCGAAGGCCTCAACAGACGGGGCCCCTGCGGCGGCCGAGTGGCGCAGCCTGCCGGTCCGCGAGCGGATCACGCACGCTTTGGTCAAGGGCATCGACGCGCACGTCGATGACGACACCGAGGAAATGCGGGCCGAGATCGCCGCCTCGGGTGGTCGCCCGATCGAGGTGATCGAGGGCCCGCTGATGGACGGCATGAACGTCGTCGGCGACCTGTTCGGCTCCGGCAAGATGTTTTTGCCCCAGGTGGTGAAGTCGGCCCGGGTGATGAAGAAGGCCGTCGCCTACCTGCTGCCGTTCATCGAGGAGGAAAAGGCTGAAAACACAGCGAACGGCGCCGCTTCGACCAAGGACACCAACGGCACCATCGTGATGGCGACCGTCAAGGGCGACGTCCATGACATCGGCAAGAACATCGTCGGGGTCGTCCTGCAGTGCAACAACTTTGAGGTGATCGACCTCGGGGTGATGGTGCCCGCCCAGAAGATCCTGGACGCGGCGAAGGAGCACGACGCCGACATCATCGGGCTGTCCGGCCTGATTACCCCGTCGCTGGACGAGATGGCCAACTTCGCCGTCGAGATGGAACGCGAGGGTCTGGAGATCCCGCTGCTGATCGGTGGCGCGACCACCTCGCGCGCCCACACGGCCGTGAAGATATCGCCGCGTCGCAGCGGCCCGGTGGTCTGGGTCAAGGACGCGTCCCGCTCGGTGCCGGTCGCCGCGGCGCTGCTCGACGACAAGCAGCGGGGTCCCCTGTTGGAGGCCACCGAGAAGGACTACGCATCGCTGCGCGAACGGCACGCGCAGAAGAACGAGCGGCCGATGCTGACGCTGGAGAAGGCCCGCGCCAATCGGACGCCGATCGACTGGGACGGATACACGCCGCCGGTCCCCGCCCAGGGCCTCGGAGTACGGGATTTTCAGGATTACGACCTTGCCGAGCTGCGCGAGTACATCGACTGGCAGCCGTTCTTCAACGCCTGGGAGATGAAGGGCCGGTTTCCCGACATCCTCAACAACCCGGCCACCGGCGAGGCCGCCCGCAAGCTCTACGACGACGCCCAGGAGATGCTCGACACCCTCATCAAGGAGAAGTGGCTGACCGCCAACGCCGTGATCGGGTTCTTCCCGGCCAACGCCGTGGGTGACGACGTCGAGGTCTACACCGACGAGACCCGCACCGAGGTGCTGACCACGCTGCACAACCTGCGCCAGCAGGGCGAGCACCGGGAGGGCATCCCGAACCGGTCGCTGGGCGACTACATCGCGCCCAAGGACACGGGTCTGGCCGACTACGTCGGCGCCTTCGCCGTCACCGCGGGGCTCGGCAGCGGAGAGAAGATCGCGGAGTTCAAGGCGGCCCTCGACGACTACAGCGCGATCCTGCTGGAGTCCGTGGCCGACCGGCTGGCAGAGGCCTTCGCCGAACGGATGCACCAACGGGTCCGCAAGGAGTTCTGGGGATTCCAGCCGGACGAGCAGCTGGACAACGAGGCCCTCATCGATGAGAAGTACCAGGGGGTCCGCCCCGCGCCGGGTTACCCGGCCTGCCCGGAGCACACCGAGAAGGCGACGCTCTGGAAGTTGATGGACGTCCAGGAGCGCACCCGCATCGAGCTGACCGATTCGATGGCGATGTGGCCCGGTGCCGCCGTCAGCGGCTGGTACTTCTCGCACCCGCAGTCGCAGTACTTCGTGGTCGGCCGGATGGCCCAGGACCAGGTCGCCGACTATGCCAAGCGCAAGGGCTGGACGCTGCGGGAGGCCGAACGCTGGCTCGGCGCCAACCTCGGCTACAACCCCGAGGACTGAGCTCCGATTTCCCCCGCGAGCGTGCATGTTTGTACAGCGACACGCCGTGCTTGGCGTACATATGCGGACGCTCGCGGCCGGGGGACTCGGCGAAACCCGAGTGACTTTGCTCGCCGCCGCGTGAAACAATCGCTGGCCGTGAAGACGTTCGATGATCTGTTCGCCGAGCTCGCCGAGCGCGCCCGCACCCGCCCGCCCGGCAGCGGCACCGTCGCCGCACTGGACGGCGGCGTCCATGGGCTGGGCAAGAAGATCCTCGAGGAGGCCGGCGAGGTGTGGCTGGCCGCCGAACACGAACCCGACGAGGCGCTCGCCGAGGAGATCAGCCAGTTGCTGTATTGGACCCAGGTGCTGATGATCGCGCGCGGGCTGTCCCTCGACGACGTCTACCGGAAGCTGTGAGCATGCTGCGCATTGCGGTACCCAACAAGGGCACGCTCAGCGAGCCCGCCAGCGAGATCCTCGCCGAGGCCGGCTACCGGCGGCGCACCGATGCCAAGGACTTGACCGTCATCGACCCCGCCAACCAGGTCGAGTTCTTTTTCTTGCGGCCCAAGGACATTGCCATCTACGTCGGCTCGGGCGAGCTGGACTTCGGCATCACCGGGCGCGATTTGGTGCGCGATTCCGACGCCCCGGTGCGCGAGCGGCTGGCGCTGGGTTTCGGGTCGTCGAGCTTTCGCTACGCCGGCCCGGCCGGCTCCGATTGGACGACGGCTGACCTGGCCGGCAAGCGGATCGCCACCGCATATCCGAACCTGGTCCGAAAGGATTTGGCGGAGAAGGGGATTGAGGCGACCGTCATCCGGCTCGACGGTGCGGTGGAGATCTCGGTGCAGCTCGGCGTGGCCGACGCCATCGCCGACGTGGTGGGGTCCGGGCGCACCCTGAGCATGCACGACCTGGTGGCCTTCGGAGACCCGATCTGCGACTCCGAGGCGGTGCTGATCGAGCGCA
>NZ_JCALCP010000015.1:0-95117 GCF_059812405.1 Mycobacterium sp. NGS57
GCTACTCGGAAAACGTGTCGCCAGTTGCACTCTCGCGAGCGTGGGCAGTGAGTCAGGCGACGTCGCCGACGAAAATCCCCATCCGCCGCAGCTGCACGCGCGCCATGAACGGCAGCCCCGCACCGTCGGAGCCGGCGGGCAGGATCCGCGGATTGGTGATGTGCACCACGCGGTCGCGGCCGAACTGCACGTCCGCCGAGCCGGCGGCCAGCACGTTCTTGGCCCAGTTCGTCTTGCCGTGGCCCAGCGCGATCGCCAGGACGTTGCCCTTGCGGTAAGGGGTGATGATCGTTTCGTACTCCTTTCCGGACGTGCGACCGCGATGCTTGATGGTCGCGGTTCCGGGAAGGAAGCGCGCGATCGGCTTGATCGCCGAATTCAAGTACTTGACCTGAAGGTTCTCAAACCAGACCGGAAAGACCATCGGGATGCCCGGGGCGTTGTTGGGATGATCCTTTCTGGACATGACCGCACTGTACCGGTCGGTTATTCACTTGAGCTGCTCTGGGACAATGGACAACGTGAACCCCGCCCCACCGTCGCCGATCGCCCGCATTGACCTGCGCGGCGCGGAGTTGACGGCCGCCCGGCTGCGCGCGGCGCTGCCGCGCGGCGGCGCCGACGTGGACAGCGTGCTGCCCCGGGTGCGCCCGATCGTGCAGGCCGTCGCCGAGCGCGGGGCCGAGGCGGCGCTGGAATACGGGGCGCAATTCGACGGCGTGCGGCCCCCGGCCGCGCGGGTGCCCACCGCCGCGCTCGAACGGGCGCTGGCCGGGCTGGACGCCGACGTGGCCGAGGCGCTGCGGGTGATGATCGAACGCGCCCGCGCCGTGCACGCCGACCAGCGGCGCGCCGACGTCACCACCACGCTGGGCCCCGGCGCGACGGTCACCGAGCGGTGGGTCCCCGTCGAGCGGGTGGGCCTGTACGTGCCCGGCGGCAACGCGGTGTACCCGTCCAGCGTGGTGATGAACGTGGTGCCGGCGCAGGCCGCGGGCGTCGGCTCGCTGGTGGTGGCCAGCCCGCCGCAGTCCCAGTTTCAAGGGCTGCCGCACCCGACGATCCTGGCCGCGGCGCGGCTGCTCGGGGTCGAGGAGGTGTGGGCTGTCGGGGGGGCGCAGGCCGTGGCGCTGCTGGCCTACGGCGGCACCGACACCGACGGAACGGAGCTCAGGCCCGTCGACATGGTCACCGGACCCGGCAACATCTACGTCACGGCCGCAAAGCGGCTGTGCCGCTCGCGCGTGGGCATCGACGCCGAGGCCGGCCCGACCGAGATCGCGATCCTGGCCGACCACACCGCCGACCCGGCGCACGTGGCCGCCGACCTGATCAGCCAGGCCGAACACGACGAGATGGCCGGTAGCGTCCTGGTGACCGCGAGCGAGAAGCTGGCCGGCGCCACCGAACGCGAACTGGCCGCCCAGCTGGAGACGACGGTGCACCGCGAACGGGTGACGGCCGCGCTGGGCGGCCCCCAATCGGCGATCATTCTGGTCGACGACCTCGACGCCGGGGTCGAGGTCGTCAACGCCTACGCCGCCGAGCACCTGGAGATCCAGACCGTCGACGCCGCGCGGGTGGCCGACCGAATCCGTTCGGCCGGAGCGATTTTCGTCGGCCCCTACGCGCCGGTGAGCCTCGGCGACTACTGCGCCGGATCCAACCACGTGCTGCCCACCGGCGGCAGCGCCCGCCACTCCAGCGGCCTGTCGGTGCAGACGTTCCTGCGCGGCATCCACGTCGTCGACTACACCGAGGCCGCCCTCAAAGACGTGTCCGGGCACGTGGTCACGCTGGCCAAGGCCGAGGATCTGCCATCGCACGGCGAGGCGGTACGGCGGAGGTTCGAGCGGTGACAGGACCCGGCAAGCCGACCCTGGACGACCTGCCCCTGCGCGACGACCTGCGGGGCAAATCGCCCTACGGGGCACCGCAATTGGCCGTCCCGGTGCGGCTGAACACCAACGAGAACCCGCACCCGCCCAGCCGGGCGCTGGTCGACGACGTGGTGCGGTCGGTGGCCGACGCCGCCGCGGACCTGCACCGCTATCCCGACCGGGACGCGGTGGCGCTGCGCCGCGATTTGGCGAGCTACCTCACCGCGCAGACGGGCACCCGGCTCGGTGTCGAAAACCTATGGGCCGCCAACGGTTCCAACGAGATCCTGCAGCAGTTGTTGCAGGCGTTCGGCGGTCCGGGGCGCACCGCGGTCGGGTTCGTCCCGTCCTACTCGATGCATCCGATCATCGCCGACGGCACCCGCACCGAATGGCTCGAGGCCGCGCGCGGCGACGACTTCGCCCTCGACGTGGACACCGCGGTCGCCGCCGTCGTCGAACGCCGGCCCGACGTCGTCTTCATCGCCAGCCCCAACAACCCGTCGGGGCAAAGCGTTTCGCTGCCCGACCTGCGCCGCCTGCTCGAGGTGGTGTCCGGCATCCTGATCGTCGACGAGGCCTATGGCGAGTTTTCCTCGCAACCCAGCGCGGTGTCGCTGGTCGAGGAGTATCCGACGCGGCTCGTGGTCACCCGCACCATGAGCAAGGCGTTCGCGTTCGCCGGCGGGCGCCTCGGGTACCTGATCGCCACGCCCGCGTTGATCGACGCGATGCTGCTGGTGCGGCTGCCGTACCACCTGTCGTCGGTCACCCAGGCCGCGGCCCGCGCGGCGCTGCGGCACGCCGACGACACCCTGAGCAGCGTGGCAACACTGATTCAGGAACGGGAACGGGTCAGCAAAGCGTTGAGCGGCATGGGGTTTCGGGTGATCCCGAGCGACGCCAACTTCGTGCTGTTCGGGCAATTCGCCGACGCGCCGGCGGCCTGGCAGCGCTACCTGGACGCAGGCGTCCTGATCCGCGACGTCGGGATCCCCGGCTACCTGCGCGCCACCACCGGGCTGGCGGACGAGAACGACGCCTTCCTGCGCGCCAGCGCCCCCATCGCCGCGACCGACCTGGTCCCAGCCACCCCCGTAGGAGCCCCGTGACCACCACCGAAAGCCGTTGCGCGCGTATCGAACGGCGCACCAAGGAATCCGACATCGTCGTCGAGCTCGACCTGGACGGCACCGGGCAGGTCCACGTCGACACCGGGGTGCCGTTCTACGACCACATGCTGACCGCGCTGGGCAGCCACGCCAGCTTCGACCTGACCGTGCGCACCCAGGGCGACGTCGAGATCGAGGGGCACCACACCATCGAGGACACCGCGATCGCTCTCGGTCAGGCGCTCGGGGAGGCCCTCGGCGACAAGAAGGGCATCCGCCGCTTCGGCGACGCCTTCATCCCGATGGACGAGGCGCTGGCCCACGCCGTGGTCGACGTGTCCGGGCGCGCCTACTGCGTGCACACGGGTGAGCCGGATCACCTGCGGCACATCACGATTGCGGGCAGCTCGGTGCCCTACCACACGGTCGTGAACCGGCACGTATTCGAGACGCTGGCCGCCAACGCCCGCATCGCGCTGCACGTGCGGGTGCTCTATGGGCGCGATCCGCACCACATCACCGAGGCGGAGTACAAGGCGGTGGCCCGCGCGCTGCGCCAGGCCGTCGAGCGCGACCCCCGGGTGTCCGGCGTGCCGTCCACCAAAGGCGTTCTGTGAGTTCCAAATCGGTGGTCATTCTCGATTACGGCTCGGGCAACCTGCGCTCGGCGCAGCGTGCGCTGCAGCGGGCCGGGGCGTCGGTCGAGGTGACCGCCGACGCGGACGCCGCCGCCGCCGCCGACGGCCTGGTCGTCCCGGGAGTCGGCGCCTTCGAGGCGTGCATGACGGGCCTGCGCAAGATCGCGGGCGAGCGGATCATCGCCGACCGGGTGGCGGCCGGGCACCCGGTCCTGGGCGTGTGCGTCGGCATGCAGATCCTGTTCGCCCACGGCGTCGAATTCGGCGTGGACACCCGGGGCTGCGGGCAGTGGCCCGGGGCGGTCACCCGGCTGGACGCGCCGGTGATCCCGCACATGGGCTGGAACGTCGTCGATTCCGGGCCGGGCAGCGCGCTGTTCAAAGGGCTGGACGCCGGCACCCGCTTCTACTTCGTGCACTCCTACGCCGCCCAGCGCTGGGAGGGCTCCCCGGGGGCGGTGCTGACGTGGGCGACCCACCGGGTGCCGTTTCTGGCCGCGGTCGAGGACGGGCCGCTGGCCGCGACCCAATTCCATCCGGAAAAAAGCGGTGATGCCGGTGCGGCCGTGTTGAGCAATTGGGTCGAGGGACTGTGATCAACTTCGCGAAAGTGCAACTAGCGACGCAAAACCCGAGAAGATGCGTCGCCAGTTGCACTCTCGGCGCGCAGGAGGAAAAGTGCTGACTTTGTTACCCGCCGTCGACGTGGTCGACGGCCGCGCCGTGCGTCTGGTGCAGGGCAAGGCGGGCAGCGAAACCGAGTACGGCTCGGCGCTGGACGCCGCCCTGGGCTGGCAGCGCGACGGGGCCGAGTGGATCCACCTGGTCGACCTGGACGCCGCGTTCGGCCGCGGCTCCAATCGCGAGTTGCTCGCCGAGGTGGTGGGCAAGCTCGACGTGCAGGTGGAACTGTCCGGCGGGATCCGCGACGACGACTCCCTGGCCGCCGCGCTGGCCACCGGCTGCACCCGGGTCAACCTGGGAACGGCGGCTTTGGAAAACCCGCAATGGTGTGCGCGCGCGATCGCCGAGCACGGCGACAGGGTCGCCGTCGGGCTGGATGTCCAAATTGACCCTAGCCACCCAGAAGGCCGGCACCGGCTGCGCGGCCGCGGCTGGGAGACCGACGGCGGCGACCTGTGGGATGTGCTGGAACGCCTTGACGCTCAAGGGTGTTCGCGGTATGTGGTCACCGACGTCACCAAGGACGGGACGCTGGGCGGCCCGAACCTCGACCTGCTGGCCGCCGTGGCCGAACGCACCGACGCGCCGGTGATCGCGTCGGGCGGGGTGTCCAGCCTGGACGACCTGCGCGCGATCGCGACCCTCACCGGCCGCGGCGTCGAGGGCGCCATCGTCGGCAAGGCCCTCTACGCCGGACGGTTCACGCTGCCGGAGGCCCTGGCAGCGGTGCAGCGGTGAAGCGGTGAAGGCGCACATGGACCTGACCGCGCTGACGTCGGTGGCGGCCTCGATCCTCGACGCCGCCGTGCCGCGCTTCGTGGAGGGCCACCGCGCCGACTCGGCGGTTTCGAAGAAGGGCAACGACTTCGCCACCGAGATCGACCTCGCCATCGAGCGGCAGGTTGTCACCGCGCTGCAGGCGACTACCGGGATCGGGGTGCACGGCGAGGAATTCGGCGGCACCGACGTCGACTCGTCGTGGGTGTGGGTGCTCGACCCCATCGACGGCACGTTCAACTACGCGGCGGGATCGCCGATGGCCGCGATCCTGCTGGCGCTGTTGCACGACGGCGATCCGGTCGTGGGACTGACCTGGCTGCCGTTCGTCGGCGAGCGTTACACCGCCGCGGCCGGCGGGCCGCTGATCAAAAACGGTGAGCCGCAACCGGCATTGGAGACCACGGAGCTTGCCGACAGCCTGGTGGCCGTCGGAACGTTCAGCGCCGATTCGCGGGGCCCGTACCCCGGGCGCTACCGGATCGCCGTGCTGGAGAACCTGAGCCGGGTGTCGTCGCGGCTGCGCATGCACGGCTCCACCGGCATCGACCTCACCTACGTCGCCGACGGGATACTCAGTGCCGCAATAACGTTCGGCGGCCACATCTGGGATCACGCGGCCGGGGTCGCGCAGGTGAGAGCCGCGGGCGGGGTCGTCACCGACCTGGCCGGCAAACCGTGGACCCCGGCGTCGGAGTCGGTGCTGGCCGCGGCGCCCGGCGCGCACGGCGAAGTCCTCGAGATCCTGCGCGCCGTCGGCGAACCGGGGGACTACTGAGATGGCCGACACCCGCCTCGCCGTGCGCGTGATCCCGTGCCTGGACGTCGACGCCGGGCGCGTGGTCAAGGGCGTCAACTTCGAAAACCTGCGCGACGCCGGCGATCCGGTCGAGCTGGCGGCGGCCTACGACGCCGAGGGCGCCGACGAGCTGACCTTCCTGGACGTGACGGCGTCGTCGTCGGGCCGGGCGACCATGCTGGAGGTGGTGCGCCGCACCGCCGAGCAGGTGTTCATCCCGCTCACGGTCGGCGGCGGGGTGCGCACGGTCGCCGACGTCGACACGCTGCTGCGCGCCGGTGCCGACAAGGTCTCGGTCAACACCGCCGCCATCGCCCGGCCCGACCTATTGGCGGAAATGGCAACCCAATTCGGGTCGCAGTGCATCGTGTTGTCCGTCGACGCCCGCACGGTGCCGGCGGGATCGGCTGCCACCCCGTCGGGCTGGGAGGTGACCACCCACGGCGGCCGGCGCGGCACCGGCATCGACGCCGTCGAGTGGGCCGCGCGGGGCGCCGAACTCGGGGTCGGCGAGATCCTGCTCAACTCGATGGACGCCGACGGCACCAAGGCGGGATTCGACCTGCCGATGCTGCGTGCGGTCCGCGCGGCGGTCACGGTGCCGGTGATCGCCAGCGGCGGCGCCGGGGCGGTGCGGCACTTCGCGCCCGCGGTCGCCGCCGGCGCGGATGCGGTGCTGGCGGCCAGCGTCTTTCACTTCCGGGAGCTGACCATCCGGCAGGTCAAGGACGCCATGGCCGCCGAGGGGATCACGGTCCGATGACGCTCGACCCCGCCATCGCCACGCGCCTCAAGCGCAACGCCGACGGGCTGATCGCCGCCGTCGTGCAGGAGCGCGGCAGCGGCGACGTGCTGATGGTCGCGTGGATGGACGACGCGGCGCTGGCCCGCACGCTGGAAACCCGTGAGGCGACGTACTATTCGCGCTCCCGCGCCGAGCAGTGGGTCAAGGGCGCGACGTCCGGTCACACCCAGCGCGTGCACTCCGTGCGCCTGGACTGCGACGGCGACACCGTGCTGGTGACCGTCGACCAGGTCGGCGGCGCCTGCCACACCGGTGACCACAGCTGTTTCGACGCCGACGTGCTGCTGGAACCGGAGAACTAGCCGGGGGCGACATCCAACCCGTTGGCCGCGGCGATCGCCGCGCGCGTCCATTCGTGGCGGTAGACGGCCGGGCCGATGCGGTCCCGCCGGATGAGTTCGAGGTCAATGGCCTTGCCCTGCAGCACCGCGTTCGGGACCCGGAACGAGTACGACGGCCCGTCGGTGGCGACGGCCAGGATGGCGTCGCTGTCGGTGAAGCTGTTGGCGCGCATGGTGTCCTCGGCCCACCGGAACGGCTTGAGGCCGCCGAAGTCCCTGACGTACACCACCCACAGGCGGGTGCCGCGCTCGGTGGACAGCTTGTTGAGCGCCCGGTTTACCGCCTCGCGCTCCACCGGGCCGAGCACCCCCGACTGGTCGGTGATCTGACCGGTGAGCCTGATCGCCGAGGCCGGCGCGGGCGGGGCGACGGCGCCCGGCGCCGGGGCCGCCGACTGCGTCGGAGCGTTGTCGGCACGTTGCTTGTGCCCCGCGCCGCCGAGCATGCGCACGCCGACGTAGGCGCCTACCGCGAGTACCGCGGCAGCGACGAGCGCCGCGATCACCACCGCCGGTCCGCGCCCGCCCCGGGACGCCTCGGGTGCCGCGGGTGCCTTAGCCGGGGCCCGCGGCTTCGGCTCGGCGATCGCCTCCGTCGGCGCCGCGATGACCTCCGTCGGGCCGGGGTTCACCTCGGCGGGGACGGTGTCGAGCTGGCTGGACAGGGCCGCCGCGAAATCGGAGCACGTCGGGTAGCGCTCGTCGGGCTTCTTGGCCAGGGCCTTGGCCAAGGGGCCGTCGAGGTTGGCCAGCTCGGGCCGGCGCTCGCTGATCGGCGGTGGCGGCGCGGACAGGTGCTGCGTGATGACGACCGCCGGATTGGAATGGCGAAACGGGGCCGAGCCGGCCAGCAGGTCGAACGCGGTGCAGCCCAGCGCGTACTGGTCGGCCCGGCCGTCGAGGTCCGCGCCCTGCAGCTGCTCGGGTGCGCAGTATGCGGTGGTGCCCACGAGCATGTTGGTCGCGGTCAAACCGCTGATGTCACCGAGTTCGCGGGCAATGCCGAAGTCGGCCAGCAGGATCCGCCGGCGCGGGTTGGGATCGGTCAGCAGGATGTTGGCCGGTTTGACGTCACGATGCAGCAGCCCGCGCGAATGGGCGTAGTCCAGAGCGTCGGCGACGGCCGAAATGATCTCCACCACATCGGCTTTCGGCATCCCGGACGGATACCGGGTGCGCAGCAGCCGCGCGGCGTCGGTGCCCTCGACGTAGTCCATCGAGATCCACAGTTGCCCGTCGTACTCGCCGCGGTCGTGGATACCGACGATGTGCTCGTTGTAGAGGCTGGCGGCCAGGTCGGCCTCGCGGTTGAAGCGTTGGCGGAACTCGTCATTCGCGGTCAGTTCGCCGGGCAGGATCTTGAGGGCGTCGCGGCGCGGCAGCCGCGGGTGCTGCGCCAGATACACCTGGCCCATGCCGCCGGTCCCCAACCGCCGGACGATGGTGTAACCGGCGAACACCTGTCCCTCGGTCAGACCACCGCTTTCGGGCATGTGAGCATGCTACTGAGGCCACGGCAGAATGGCGGGCAATGTTGAAAAGGCTGCCCTGGACCTCCTGGGCCACCGTGGTGCCGCTAGTCGCCGTCGTCGCGCTGACGGCCACCTGGGACGAACACGCCGGGCCGGCGGTGATCGGGTTGCAGGCCGCGCTGCTGATCGGCGCCGTGCTCGCCGCGGTCCAGCACGCGGAGGTGGTCGCGGCGCGCGTCGGCGAGCCGTTCGGGTCCCTGGTGCTCGCGGCCGCGGTGACGATCATCGAGGTGGCCATCATCGTCGCGTTGATGGCCTCGGGCGGCAACGAGGCGGCCACCCTGGCCCGCGACACGGCGTTCGCGGCGTTCATGATCACCACCAACGGGATCGCGGGACTGTCGCTGTCGTGGGGTTCCCGGCGCTACGGCGTGACGCTGTTCAACGCCGAGGGTAGCGGGGCGCGCTGGCCACCCTCACGACGCTGGCGACGCTGAGCCTGGCGTTGCCCGCGTTCACCGTCAGCCACCCGGGCAAGCAGTTCTCACCGGGCCAGCTCGCCTTCGCCGCGGTCGCCTCGCTGCTGCTGTACCTGCTGTTCGTGTTCACCCAGACCGTGCGTCACCGCGACTTTTTCCTGCCCGTCGCGCAGAAGGGCCAGAAGCGGGTGTTCGACGATCTCGAGGGCGGTCACGCGGAGCCGCCGAGCGCCCGCGAGGCGCTGACCAGCCTTGTGCTGCTGCTCGTGGCCCTGGTGGCGGTGGTGGGTCTGGCCGAACAGGAATCGCCGGCCATCGAGCGGCTGGTGACGGCGGCCGGGTTCCCGCAGACGTTCGTGGGGGTGGTAATCGCGATGCTGGTGCTGCTGCCCGAGACGCTCGCGGCGGTGCGCGCTGCGCGGCGCGGCCGCATCCAGACCAGCCTGAACCTGGCCTACGGCTCGGCGATGGCCAGCATCGGGCTGACCATCCCGACCATCGCGGTGGCCAGCATCTGGCTGAAGGGACCGCTGGTGCTGGGCCTGCAGCCCACCCAGCTGGTGTTGCTCGCGCTGACCGTGGTGATCAGCATGCTGACCGTGGTGCCCGGCCGGGCCACCCGGCTGCAGGGCGAGGTGCACCTGGTGCTGCTGGCCGCCTACATCTTCCTGGCGGTCATCCCCTAGGCCGCCCTAGGCCGACGAACGCGCCCGCAGCGTCGCCAGCGCCTTGTCGGCGTGGGTGTCCATGTTGAACTCGCTGGAGATCACGTCGAGCACCGTGCGGTCGGTGTCGATGACGAACGTGGTGCGCTTGACCGGCATCAGCTTGCCCAGCAGCCCGCGCTTGACGCCGAACTGCGCGGCGACGGTCCCCTCGGTGTCGGACAGCAGCGGGTAGTCGAACTTGCGCATCTCGGCGAACTTGGCCTGCTTTTCCACGGCGTCGGCGCTGATGCCGACCCGATTGGCCCCGACGGCGGCGAATTCGGCGGCCAAATCGCGGAAGTGGCAGGCCTCCTTGGTGCAGCCGGGCGTCATCGCCGCGGGGTAGAAGAACAGCACGACGGGCCCGTCGGCGAGCAGGGTGCTGAGCGTGCGGGGGGTTCCGGTCTGGTCGGGCAGTTCGAAGTCGGCCACCGTGTCACCAGTTTTCATGGCCGTGACGTTACGCCCGCGAGCCGTCCGCCCCCGTCTGGGAGGATGGGCCGGTGCCCGACCACCTCGCCGCCACCACCTCCCGGGAGGAGTTCCGCCACCTGGCCGCGGAACACCGCGTGGTTCCGGTGACCCGCAAGGTCCTGGCCGACAGCGAAACCCCGCTGTCGGCCTACCGCAAACTCGCCGCGAACCGGCCCGGCACGTTCCTGCTGGAGTCCGCCGAGAACGGCCGGTCCTGGTCGCGGTGGTCGTTCATCGGCGCGGGGGCGCCGTCGGCGCTGACCGTGCGCGACGGCGAAGCGGTGTGGCTGGGCGCCGTTCCCCGGGACGCGCCCACCGGCGGCGACCCGCTCGACGCGCTGCGCGCGACCCTCGAGTTGCTGGCCACCGGTCCGCTGCACGGGCTGCCACCGCTCTCGGGCGGCATGGTGGGGTTCTTCGCCTACGACCTGGTGCGGCGCCTGGAACGGCTGCCCGACCTGGCCGTCGACGACCTCCAACTGCCCGACATGGTGCTGCTGCTGGCCACCGACCTGGCGGCCGTCGACCACCACGAGGGCACCATCACGCTGATCGCCAACGCCGTGAACTGGAACGGCACCGACGACCGCGTCGACGAGGCCTACGACGACGCGGTCGCCCGGCTGGACGTGATGACCGCGGCGCTGGGCCAGCCGCTGCCGTCGACCGTGGCCACCTTCGGCCGCCCCGAACCCCGGCATCGCTCCCAGCGCACGGTCGAGGAATACGGCAAGATCGTCGACTACCTCGTCGAGCAGATCGCGGCCGGTGAGGCCTTTCAGGTGGTGCCCTCCCAGCGCTTCGAGATGGACACCGCCGTCGCGCCCATCGACGTGTACCGGATGCTGCGGGCCACCAATCCCAGCCCCTACATGTATCTGCTGCACGTGCCGAATAACGCTGGGACAACGGACTTTTCGATCGTCGGCTCCAGCCCGGAGGCGCTGGTCACCGTGGCCGACGGCTGGGCCACCACGCACCCGATCGCCGGGACCCGATGGCGTGGACAGACCGACGAAGAGGACACCCTGCTGGAAAAGGAGCTGCTCGCCGACGACAAGGAACGCGCCGAGCACCTGATGCTGGTCGACCTGGGCCGCAACGACCTGGGCCGGGTCTGCACGCCGGGCACCGTGCGCGTCGACGACTACAGCCACATCGAGCGCTACAGCCACGTCATGCACCTGGTCTCCACGGTGACCGGGAGGCTCGGAGAGGGCCGCACCGCGCTGGACGCGGTGACGGCCTGCTTCCCGGCCGGCACGCTGTCGGGCGCGCCCAAGGTGCGGGCCATGGAGTTGATCGAAGAGGTGGAGAAGACGCGCCGCGGGCTCTACGGCGGCGTGGTCGGCTACCTCGACTTCGCCGGCAACGCCGACTTCGCGATCGCGATCCGCACCGCGCTGATGCGCGACGGCACCGCCTACGTTCAGGCCGGCGGCGGGGTGGTGGCCGACTCCAACGGCCCCTACGAATACACCGAGGCCGCCAACAAGGCGCGCGCGGTGCTCAACGCGATCGCCGCCGCCGAGACGCTGACGGCCCCGAGCGGCGATGGCTGATTCCCGTCCGGGCCGGCTCCCGATCGTCGTCGCCCAACTGCTGCTGGTGGCCGCCGCGGGGGCGCTGTGGGTGGCGTCGCGACTGCCGTGGGTGGTGATCCGCTCGTTCGACGGGCTGGGTCCGCCCAAGCAGGTGACCCTGTCCGGGGCGACGTGGTCGACGGCGCTGCTGCCGTTGGCGCTGCTCATGCTGGCAACGGCCGTCGCGGCGCTGGCGGTGCGCGGCTGGTCGCTGCGGGTGCTGGCGGCGCTGCTGGCGGCGGCCAGCCTCGCGGTCGGCTACCTGGGCGTGAGCCTGTGGGTGGTGCCGCAGGTGGCGGTGCGGGGCGCCGAGCTGGCGCATGTCCCGGTGATGTTCCTGGTGGGAATCGAGCGGCGGCACTGGGGGGCGGGGATCGCGGTGGGCGCCGCGGTAAGCACGCTGATCGCGTCGGTCCTGTTGATGCGCTCGGCGCGGCAGAGCGCGGCGAAATACGCGGCGAAATCGGCGCGGCCCGCGACCCGCCGCCCGAATGCGCTCCGCGAAGGCGCCGACGGGGCGATGCTGGAGGGCACGGATATGTCGGAGCGGATGATCTGGGATGAGCTTGACGAGGGGCGCGACCCGACCGATGATGCCCGCGGGTCTGACACCGAGGGTCGGTGAACGGCCGTGCGGTGACGGTCGCTACCCTTGCGTGACGTCATCGAAATCGGCTGAGTAATCGTGGCGACAGTGGGATGGCAGTGGGAAGGGATCGACACGCATGAGCCCGGCGTCCGTGCTTGACTCCATCCTCGAGGGAGTTCGGGCCGACGTCGCCGCGCGTGAAGCCGTTATCAGCCTCACCGAGATCAAGGCGGCCGCGGCCGCCGCGCCGCCGCCGCGGGACGTCATGGCCGCGCTGCGCGAGCCCGGCATCGGCGTCATCGCCGAGGTCAAGCGCGCCAGCCCGTCGGCGGGTTCGCTAGCGCCCATTAACGATCCGGCGAAGCTGGCCCGGGCCTACGAGGACGGCGGCGCGCGCATCATCAGCGTCTTGACCGAGCAGCGACGCTTCCGGGGCTCGCTCGACGACCTCGACGCGGTGCGGGCCGCGGTGTCAATCCCGATCTTGCGCAAAGACTTTGTGGTGCAGCCCTATCAGATCCACGAGGCGCGCGCGCACGGCGCCGACATGCTGCTGCTGATCGTCGCCGCCTTGGAGCAGTCGGCATTGGTGTCGATGCTCGACCGCACCGAATCGCTCGGAATGACGGCCCTCGTCGAAGTGCACACCGAGGAGGAAGCCGACCGGGCGCTGAAGGCGGGGGCCAACGTGATCGGCGTCAACGCCCGCGATCTCACCACGCTGACCGTGGACCGGGATTGCTTCGCGCGCATCGCTCCCGGGCTGCCCAGCAAGGTGATCAGGGTCGCCGAATCCGGGGTGCGCGGCACCGGGGACCTGCTGGCCTACGCCGGTGCCGGCGCCGACGCCGTGTTGGTCGGCGAGGGTCTGGTCAAAAGCGGCGATCCCCGCGCGGCGGTTGCCGATCTGGTCACCGCGGGCACCCACCCGTCCTGCCCGAAACCGTCTCGCTAGTCCGCCGATGAGCCGTTCCTGCGTCGAGCATTGGTGATGGTAGGTCCGTCCCGCCCGGAGCTTCCGCTTTCGAGTGCGGCCATCGCCGAACCCACCCGTCACGACCCCGACCCGGGTGGGCATTTCGGCGTGTACGGGGGCCGCTACGTCGCCGAGGCGCTGATGGCGGTGATCGAGGAGGTCACCGCCGCCTACGAAAAGGAGCGCGTCAACCCCGACTTCCTGGACACTCTCGACGAGCTGCAGGCCAACTACGCGGGCCGGCCGTCACCGTTGTACGAGGCCACCCGCCTGTCCGGGCACGCCGGCGCGGCGCGGATCTTCCTCAAACGAGAAGACTTGAACCACACCGGTTCTCACAAGATCAACAACGTGCTCGGCCAGGCCCTGCTGGCCAAGCGGATGGGCAAGAACCGGGTGATCGCCGAGACCGGGGCCGGTCAGCACGGCGTGGCCACGGCCACCGCGTGCGCGCTGCTCGGGCTGGAGTGTGTGGTCTACATGGGCGCCGTCGACACCGCGCGCCAGGCGCTCAACGTGGCCCGGATGCGGCTGCTGGGCGCCGAGGTCGTCTCGGTCGAGACCGGTTCGCAAACGCTCAAGGACGCCATCAACGAGGCGTTCCGCGACTGGGTCACCAACGCCGACAGCACCTACTACTGCTTCGGCACGGCGGCCGGGCCGCATCCGTTCCCGGTCATGGTGCGTGACTTTCAGCGCGTCATCGGCCTGGAGGCCCGCGCCCAGGTCCAGGCGCAGGCCGGCCGGCTGCCCGACGCGGTCACCGCGTGCGTCGGCGGCGGATCCAACGCGATCGGGATCTTCCACGCGTTCATCGACGATCCCGGCGTGCGGCTGATCGGGTTCGAGGCGGCCGGCGACGGCGTCGAGACCGGCAGGCACGCGGCCACATTCACCGGCGGTTCGCCCGGGGCCTTCCAGGGCTCGTTCTCCTATCTGCTGCAGGACGAGGACGGCCAGACCATCGAATCCCATTCGATCTCGGCGGGTCTGGACTATCCGGGGGTCGGCCCCGAACACGCCTGGCTGCGGGAAACCGGTCGCGCCGAGTACCGGCCGATCACCGACACCGAGGCGATGGAGGCGTTCGGCCTGCTGTGCCGCACGGAGGGAATCATCCCGGCCATCGAATCCGCGCACGCGGTCGCCGGGGCGCTCAAGCTGGGCAACGAATTAGGCAGGGGCGCAGTCATTGTGGTGAACCTCTCGGGGCGCGGTGACAAGGATGTCGAGACGGCCGCGAAGTGGTTCGGGCTGTTGGGGCCCGGTGGGCGATGACGGTGCAGCAGAGCCAGGCGAGCCGGCTGGGGCCGACGTTTGATTTGTGCCGCGCGGGCAACCGCGCGGCGCTGATCGGGTACCTGCCGACCGGTTACCCCGACGTGCCGGCCTCCGTGGCGGCGATGATCGCCCTCGTCGAATCCGGTTGCGACATCATCGAAGTCGGTGTGCCGTATTCGGATCCGGGCATGGACGGGCCGACGATTGCCCGGGCGACCGAGGCCGCGCTGCAGGGGGGAGTGCGGTTGCGGGACACGCTGGCCGCCGTCGAGGCGATCAGCGGGGCGGGCGGGCGCGCGGTGGTGATGACGTACTGGAATCCGGTGCTGCGCTACGGCATTGACGCGTTCGCCCGGGACCTGGCCGCCGCCGGCGGGCACGGCCTGATCACCCCCGACCTCATTCCCGACGAAGCCGGCCAGTGGCTGGCGGCATCCGAGGAGCATCGGTTGGATCGCATATTTCTGGTGGCGCCGTCGTCGACGCCGCAGCGGTTGGTGACGACGGTGGAGGCGTCGCGCGGATTCGTCTACGCGGCCTCGACGATGGGCGTGACGGGCGCGCGTGACGCGGTGTCGCAGGCCGCACCGGAGCTGGTGGGCAGGGTCAAGGAGGTATCCGACATCCCCGTCGGCGTCGGCCTGGGGGTGCGGTCGCGGGAGCAGGCCGCGCAGATCGGCGGCTACGCCGACGGTGTGATCGTCGGGTCCGCGCTGGTGTCGGCGCTGGGCGACGGCGGCCTGCCCGCGCTGCGCGCCCTCACCGAGGAACTCGCCACCGGTGTGCGGGGAGCCGCCTCATGACGCGGGTGCTCGCCGCCTTCCCCAGCCCGCCGCGGGGGGTGTGGCACCTGGGACCGTTGCCGATTCGGGCGTACGCGCTGTTCATCATCCTCGGCATCGTGGCGGCGTTGGTGATCGGCGACCGGCGCTGGGCGGCCCGCGGCGGCCAGCGGGGCGTGATCTACGACATCGCGCTGTGGGCGGTGCCGTTCGGGTTGCTGGGCGGCCGGCTCTATCACCTGGCCACCGACTGGCGGACCTATTGGGGTCCCGGCGGTGCCGGATCCTTCGCGGCGCTGCGGATCTGGGACGGCGGGCTGGGCATCTGGGGTGCGGTAGCGCTCGGCGGTGTCGGCGCGTGGATCGGCTGCCGGCGCCGGGGGATTCCGTTGCCGGCCTTCGGCGACGCGCTGGCGCCGGGAATCGTTTTGGCGCAGGCGATCGGCCGGTTGGGCAATTATTTCAACCAGGAGCTCTACGGCCGGGAGACCACGCTGCCGTGGGGTTTGGAGATCTTCTACCGGCGTGACCCGTCGGGGTATGTCGATCCCCATTCGCTCGACGGCGTCTCGACCGGGCAGGTCGCGTTCGTCGTGCAACCGACGTTTCTGTACGAATTGATCTGGAACGTCCTGATTTTCGTCGTGCTGATCCTCGTGGATCGCCGGTTCAGGTTCGGTCACGGGCGGCTGTTTGCGCTCTATGTGGCCGGCTACTGCGTCGGGCGGTTCGGCGTCGAGCTGCTGCGCAACGACACGGCAACGCTGATCGCGGGGATCCGGATCAACGTGTTCACATCGACTTTCGTGTTCATCGGGGCCGTGGTGTACATGATCCTGGCGCCGAAGGGCCGCGAGGGTCCGTTGACGCTGGGTGGCATCGATTACGTCGCGGCGCCTGAACCCGAGCCGGTGACGGTGGCTGATGGGGTGGCCGGCGCGGCAGCGGTTGGTGGGGACGACGACGACACCGAAGTCCGCGAGGGCGACGCCGAGACGGCCCAGATCGAAGAACCCACGGTCGCAGCCGACGAGCCCGAAGCCGACGAGGCAGAGGCTGAGGAGCCTGAAGCGGCTGAGGAGCAAAAGCCGGAGGCCGAGGCTGACGAGGCCGAGGAGCCCGAAGCCGAGGTTGTGGCGGCGGAGGTCGAAGACAAAGAGTCCGAAGTCGCTGAGGCCGAAGCCGCTGTCGCGGAGGACGTCGAGAGTGAAGCTGTGGAGTCAGAGGCCGCGGAAGCAGAAGCCGTCGCGACAGAGGCCGACGAGGCTGACGCCGCAGAACCCGAACCCGAAGAGCTAGAAGCCGAGCCCGAACCCGAAGATCCCGAAGCGGATTCAGAATCATCCGAGGCCGACGAGGTAGCCGAGACGCCACCCACGAAACCCTCCGTCGATGACGCGAGAACATCGGACACTGCCGCTGCAACCCGGCGGCGATTCAGCTTCCGGTTGAGTAGCCGTAGGAACCGCTGACAACCGGGCTCGTCCTGCGTGAACGGCTCCCTTCGCTCCTATTGTCTGTAATCCCTTGTGTCACTTTGGCTTCAGTGGTCACATTGTCCGATTAGTTGTCGGTGCCCATTCGTAGTGTCATGGTATGGGTTGCAGCAGCCGCGAGGAGATCGTCGAGGTGTTCGACGCGCTCGACGCTGACCTGGACAGGTTGGGCGCGTTGTCGTTTGATGCGTTCACGACTCCGGAGCGGTTGCGCGCGCTGGAGCGCATCGAGCGTGTTTGCCGCCAGCTGCGCACGCCTCAGCACGCGTTGATCAATCAGCTGGCCGCCCAAGCCGGCGAGGCAGAGTTGGGGGGCACGCTGCGGGTGGCGTTGGCGAATCGGTTGCGCATCACCAAGGCCGAAGCAATCCGGCGCATCGAGGAAGCCGAAGACCTCGGTGAGCGTCGGGCATTGACCGGTGAGCTGCTGGCGCCGCGGTTGAGTGCGACGGCGGCCGCCCAGCGCGACGGGCTCATTGGGGACCGGCACGTCAAAGTGATCCGCGATTTTTTCGACCATCTGCCCGTCGACGTGGACGTGGCCACCCGGGAGGCCGCCGACAAAGACCTGGCCGGCAAGGCCGCCCAGTATCGCCCCGATGAGGTGGCCAAATATGCCCAGCGGATCATGGACTGGATAAACCCCGACGGCGCATTCAAAGAGCAGGAACGCGCCCGCCGCCGCGGCATCGTGTTCGGCAAGCCCGAATACGACGGCATGTCGCGCATCAGCGGCCTGGTCACCCAGGAGTTGCGGGCGGCGATCGAGGCCATGTTGGCCAAGCTGGCCGCTCCCGGGGCGTGCAACCCCGAGGACGAAACCCCCGTCGTCGACGACATCCCCGATGAGGCCGCGGTGCGTCGCGATCACCGCAGCGCCCCGCAACGCAACCACGATGCATTCGTGGCCGCGCTGCGCGCGCTGTTCGCGTCGGGGAAACTGGGTTCGCACAACGGACTACCGGTGACAATCGTGGCGCTGACCACCCTCGCCGAGTTGGAGGCCGCCGCGGGCAAGGCTTTGACTGCTGGGGGCAGCTTGGTGCCGATGTCGGATGTGATCCGCTGGGCCGGCCACGCCCACCATTACGTGGCGATTTTCGACAAGGGGAAGGCGCTGGCGCTGTATCACACCAAACGCCTCGCGTCCCCGCCCCAGCGGATTGTGTTGTACGCCAAGGATCGCGGCTGCACGCGGCCGGGTTGTGACGCCCCGGCCTATCACAGCCAGGTCCACCACATCAACGGCTGGCAGGCCACCCGGCGCACCTACATCGACGAACTCACCCTGGCCTGCGGCCCCGACAACCGCCTGGCCGAACAAGGCTGGACCACCCGCACCAACGCCCACGGCCAAACCGAATGGATCCCACCCCCTCACCTTGACCACGGGCAGCCGAGGACCAATTCGTATCACCACCCCGAACGCTTCCTCGACGACGAAGACGACGACGTGCCATAGCGCTTTGGCGACGCTGGTCCTTCGGCGGATGCTCATGCCACGCGGACTCCCTTTGGACGTACCCGCCGCCTTCACCACTGAGCCTTCGCTGCCAACATTTACAGTCGGTGCCGGCGAGCTTGTCGACCTTCGAGTGCGAGCAGTGCAATGTAAAGCCGAAACGATCGGGTTAGGCCGAAAGACCTTGTGGCGGCGTCGATCCGGGAGGCACGCTAACTCTTCCGCAACCCGTACAAATTCGCCTACGAGGCCATACGTCGGCGCGGCGAGCGCCGGAGACGGGCGACACGTCGCAGCAGATCTGGCATGCTGACAAACGTGACTGACCGGGCAGGGCCGCCGCCGCAGCACCGCCGCCCGCAGCGTCACCGCGCATACCTCGCCATCGGCACCGGCGCGGTGCTGGCCGGCGCGCTGGGTTACGTCGCCCTCGTCGACCCGCACGACACGAATTCGGTGTATCCGCTGTGCCCGTTCAAGTGGCTCACGGGCTGGAATTGCCCCTTCTGCGGCGGGCTTCGGATGACGCACGATCTGCTGCACGGCGACCTGGCCGCCACCGTCAACGACAACATCTTCCTGCTCGTCGGCATCCCGTTGCTGGCCGTCTGGATCCTGTTCACGCGCCGCCGCGGCCGGCCGCCGATGCCACTACCGGCGGTGGTGACGATCACAGTCGCGGCGATCGTGTGGACGGTGGCGCGCAACGCGCCCGGTTTCCCGCTGGTCCCCACGATTCTGAGCGGATAGCCGCGTCGCCACGGCCAACCACCCGCCCGACTATGCTGGTTCGCCGTGAGTAGACGCGGGAAGATCGTCTGCACCCTCGGCCCTGCGACTAATACCGACGAGCTGATCCTGGCGCTGGTTGAGGCCGGAATGGACGTCGCTCGAATGAACTTCAGCCACGGCGACTACGCCGACCACAAGGCCGCCTACGACCGCGTGCGCGCCGCCTCCGACACCACCGGACGCGCCGTCGGCCTGCTGGCCGACCTGCAGGGCCCCAAGATCAGGCTGGGCCGCTTCGCGACCGGCCCCACGTTCTGGGCCGACGGCGAAACGGTCCGCATCACCGTCGCCGATTGCGAAGGCAGCCACGACCGCGTCTCGACCACCTACAAGCGGCTGGCCAAGGACGCCACGGTCGGTGACCGCGTCCTGGTCGACGACGGCAACGTCAGCCTGGTGGTCGACGCCATCGAGGGCGACGACGTCGTCTGCACCGTCGTCGAAGGCGGCCCGGTCAGCAACAACAAGGGCATGTCGCTGCCCGGCATGAACGTCTCCGCACCCGCCTTGTCGGACAAGGACATCGAAGACCTGACCTTCGCTCTCAACCTCGGCGTCGACCTCGTCGCGCTGTCGTTCGTGCGCTCGCCGTCCGACGTCGAACTCGTCCACGAGGTGATGGATCGGGCCGGGCGGCGGGTCCCGGTGATCGCCAAGCTCGAAAAGCCCGAAGCCGTGGACAACCTCGAGGCCATCGTGCTGGCTTTCGACGCCATCATGGTGGCCCGCGGCGACCTGGGCGTCGAGCTGCCGCTGGAAGAGGTCCCGCTGGTGCAGAAGCGGGCCATCCAAATCGCCAGGGAGAACGCCAAACCCGTCATCGTGGCCACCCAGATGCTCGACTCGATGATCGAGAACTCGCGCCCCACCCGGGCCGAAGCGTCCGACGTCGCCAACGCCGTGCTCGACGGCGCCGACGCCCTGATGCTCTCGGGGGAGACGTCGATCGGCAAGCATCCGATGGCGGCCGTCCGCACGATGTCGCGCATCATCTGCGCGGTCGAGGAGAATTCCACGGCCGCCCCGCCGTTGACGCATGTGCCGCGTACCAAGCGCGGCGTGATCTCGTATGCCGCCCGCGACATCGGGGAGCGCCTGGACGCCAAGGCCCTGGTCGCGTTCACCCAGTCCGGCGACACCGTCAAGCGGCTGGCGCGCCTGCACACCCCGCTGCCCCTGCTGGCCTTCACCGCGTGGCCCGAGGTGCGCAGCCAGCTCGCCATGACCTGGGGCACCGAGACGTTCATCGTCCCGATGATGACCTCCACCGACGGCATGATCCGCCAGGTGGACAAGTCGCTGCTGGAGCTGGGCCGCTACCGGCGCGGCGACCTGGTGGTCATCGTCGCCGGCGCCCCGCCGGGCACCGTGGGGTCGACCAACCTGATTCACGTGCACCGGATCGGCGAGGACGACGTCTGACCGTGCCGAAAGACGTTTCCGACTTCGACGAACTGCTGGCGGCGCTCGACCTCAACCGCGTCGCCGACGACCGATTCGTCGGGTCGCACCCGAGCAAGAACCCGATGCGGACGTTCGGGGGGCAGTTGATGGCGCAATCGTTCGTCGCCGGCAGTCGCACCCTCAAGCGCGACGACCTGCCGCCCAGCGCGCTGTCGGTGCACTTCATCAACGGCGGCGACATCGGCAAGGACATCGAGTTCCACGTCATCGGATTGCGCGACGAGCGTCGCTTCGCCAACCGGCGCGTCGACGCCGTGCAGGACGGCGTCCTGCTGTCCTCGGCGATGATCTCCTACATGTCCGGCGGGCGCGGCCTCGAACACGCCGTCGACCCGCCGGAGGTGGCGCGCCCGCACACGCAGCCGCCGATCGCGGAGTTGCTCAGAGGCTACGAGGAGACCGTGCCGCACTTCGTCAACGCGCTGCAGCCCATCGAATGGCGCTACACCAACGACCCGGCCTGGGTGATGCGCGAGAAGGGCGAACGGCTGCCGCACAACAGGGTCTGGATGAAGGCGCTCGGCACGGTTCCCGACGACCCGGTGCTGCACACGGCGACCATGGTGTACTCCTCGGACACCACCGTGCTGGACTCGGTCATCACCACCCACGGGCTGTCGTGGGGATTCGACCGCATCTTCGCCGCGTCGGCCAACCATTCCGTTTGGTTTCACCGCCAGGTCGACTTCAACGACTGGCTGCTGTACTCCACGTCGTCGCCGGTGGCCGCGGACTCGCGCGGGCTGGGCACCGGCCACTTCTTCGACGGCTCCGGGCAACTCGTCGCCACGGTGGTCCAGGAGGGCGTGCTGAAATACTTTCCGCCCTCGCGCCGATAGACAAACCGACGGAATATCCGCACGATGACCGCGATATCGGCCGGCCGGGGCCGGTATCGGCGTAAATTTGTAGCAGCCGGGTATTCGGTGCAGAGGCGACACACGGTCGCCCAGCTGTTTGGCAGCGCATCGGGAGGTGAGAGTTGAACGGGTTACCGGTCGACGTCGCAACCAAACCCCGCGCGCGCGAACGCGTTGTCGTCCACGTCGACTCGCGGGCGGCGCGCTGGATCGGCGCCCTGGCCCTGGTCGGCGCGACGGGCTGGCTGATCGTCATCCTTCTGCGCTACCACCACCAGCCGGCGTGGCACTACAGCGACCGGCTGGGCTGGTCGCTGGCGATCCTGGGCGCGGTCGCGTTCATCGCCCGCGGCATCTTCCTGGGTCGCCCGGTGACGGCCCTGCATGCCGTGGCCGCCGCCTTTTTCGTGCTGGCGGGCCTGGGCTCGCACGTGCTGTCCTTCGACCTGCTGGGCGATCTGCTGATCGCCGGCTCGGGGCTGGCCCTGATGTGGCCGACGGCGACGCGCCCGCGACCCGAGGACCTGCCCCGGATCTGGGGGCTGATCGACGCCACTTGCGACGACCCGCTGGCGCCGTTCGCCATGCAGACGGGCAAGTGCTACCACTTCACCGCCGACGGCAGGGCCGCGCTGGCCTACCGCACCCGCCTCGGGTTCGCCGTGGTGGGCGCGGATCCCGTCGGTGACGAGGAGAAGTTCCCCGAGTTGGTCGCCGACTTCGCCGCGACGTGCCACGCCCACGGCTGGCGGATCGCGGTGGTGGGGTGCAGCGAGCGGCGCCTGCCGCTGTGGAGCGACCCGGCGGTGATCGGGCAGTCGCTGCGCGCCGTGCCGATCGGGCGCGACGTCGTCATCGACGCGTCGAGCTTCGAGATGGTCGGGCGCAAGTTCCGCAACCTGCGCCAGGCCGTCAAACGCACCCACAACTGCGGCATCACCACCGAGCTCGTGGCCGAGCAGGAACTCGACGATCAGCGCCTCGCCGAGCTCATCGACGTGGTGCGGGCCTCACCCAGCGGCGCGCACGCCGACCGCGGCTTCTACATGAACCTCGACGGCGTGCTGGAGGGCCGATTCCCCGGCATCCAACTGATCATCGCGCGCGACGCCTCGGGGCAGGTGCAGGGCTTTCACCGGTATGCGACCGCCGGCAGGGGCGGCGACATCACCCTCGACATCCCGTGGCGGCGCCGCGGGGCCCCCAACGGTATCGACGAACGACTCAGCGTCGACATGATCATGACCGCCAAAGAGACCGGGGCGCAACGGGTGTCGCTGTCGTTCGCGGCGTTCCCGGAGATCTTCGACGACAAGGACCGCGGCCGGACCCAGCGCGTCTTCTACCGGTTGATCCACATCCTCGACCCGTTGATCGCGCTCGAGTCGCTGTACCGGTACGTGCGCAAGTTCCACGCGCTGGACGCCCGCCGCTACGCGTTGATTTCGATCACGCAGGTGATTCCGCTCGCCGTCGTGCTGCTGACGCTGGAGTTCATGCCGCGCCGACGCCACCTGTGAGCGCCAGTTCGCGGCACCCAATCCCCTTGGGCAGCTGGTGAGTAGCGACGACGACGGTTCGATCCGCGGACATCAGCGCGGAGTCCGGGCCCAGCAGATCCCACAGCACCCGTTCGGCGTCGGCGGCGTCGAGGTGTTCGGTGGGCTCGTCGAGGAGCACGACGCGCGCGGGGGAGAGCACCGCGCGGGCCAGTAGCAGCCTTCTGCGCTGGCCGGCCGAGATAGCCTGCGCGCCACCGGTTAACACCGTCGACAGGCCTTCGGGCAGCCCGGCGAGCCACCCGCCGAGGCCGACCGCGCCCAGTGCCGCCGTCAGTTCGTCGTCGCGGCAGTCGCCGCGGGCGACGAGCAGATTGTCGCGGACTGTGGTGGCGAAGACGTGCCCGTCCTCCGCGAAAAAGCTGACCGCCCGGTGCAATTCGTCGTCGTCGAGAAGGCGAACGTCGGTGCCGCCCAGCGTCACCCGCCCGTCCAGCGGCGGCAGCAACCCGGCCAGCGTCGTCAGCAGCGTCGTCTTGCCGCAACCGCTGGCGCCGGTGACGGCCAGCCTGGTGCCGGCCGACAGGTCGAGTGCCACCCTGGTCGGCCGGGCCGCGCCGGGGTGTCCGGACATGACATCGGCCGACAGGGCGCCGGCGGGCACCGGCTCGCGCGGCCCGGCCGGGACCTCCGCCGGCGCCAGGTCGAGCAGGCGGCGGGCGGCGATGCGCGAGCGGGTCAACTGCACGGCCGCGGCCGGCAGCGGGGTGGTGGCCTCGAACGCCGACAGCGGCAACAACATCAGGATGGCCAGGGTGGTGGGCGCGACCGCGTGCGCCAGCCCGATCCCGGCCGCCACCGCGCCCAGCACGCTGGCGCCGATCGCCGCGGTCGGCATCGCCTCGGCGATCGCGGCCGGCCGCGCGGCGGCGTCGAGGGTTGCCGCCCAGTCGTGCTGGCGGCGCCGCGCATCGGCGATGACGCCGGGCAACGCGCCGGCGGCGCGCAACTCCGGCCCGTGCTCGAGTGCGATCATCGCCGACGTGTCGCGGTCGGAATGATGCTGGCGGGCAACGTCTTCCTGTGCGGCGGCGGCCCGCCCGGCGAGCCGGGGGGCGACCATCCCGGCGATCAGCAGACAGGCCGCCAGCACGGCGGCGGCCGGCAGCGAAATGACCGCCACCACGGCGGTCGCGGCCAGCCCCAGCACCGCCGCGACGCCGATCGGCACCACGGCACGCACCAGCACGTTGGCCAGCTCGTCGACGTCGGCGCCCACCCGCGCGACGAGCTCGCCGCTGGGCAGGCGGACGGCGCCGCTCGCGGGCCCGCGGGCCAGCCGGCGATAGATCTGCGCCCGGGCCGCGCCGGCGGCGCGCAGCGCGGTGTCGTGGGTGGCCAGCCGCTCGCAGTAGTGCAGCACGGCGCGCGAGATCGCGAACGCGCGCACCGCCACGACCGCGACCGACAGGTCCAGCACGGGCGGCATCTGCCAGGCCCGGGTGATCAGCCACGCCGAAAACCCCGCCAGGGCCAGCGCGCTGCCCAGCGACAGCACGCCCAGCGCGACGGCCCCCAGCAGCCGGGGAAGCCGCGGGCGCAGCAGGCCGAGAGCCGCGAGGTCAGACCGGGGCATGAGACACCCCCACCTCGACGACCCGGTCACCGATGGCGACGACGGGCTCGCGATGGCCGACCACGACTGCCGTCGCGCCGGCGCGGGCCCGCGCGACGATGGCCCGCAACGCGCGCTCCTCGGTGCGCGCGTCCAGGTGCGCGGTGGGCTCGTCGAGCAGCAGCACCGGCGCCGCCGAGCCGAGCGCCCGGGCCAGGCCCAGCCGCTGGCGCTGGCCCAGGGACAGCCCCACGCCACCGCGCCCCAGCACCGTGTCCATGCCGTCCGGCAGCTCGTCCAGTACCGTGTCGAAACCCGATGCGGCGCACGCGGCCTCGAGGTCGTCGAGCGGGCCCAGCAGCACCAGGTTGTCGCGCACCGTGCCCGGGACCAGCACCGGGCGCTGCGGCAGCCAGGACAGTTGGTGCCACCACGCGGCGGGGTCGAGGTCGGCGACGTCGATCCCGGCGACGGTGACCCGGCCCGACGACGGCGCGGTGAGCCCGGCGATCACCTGCAGCGTGGTGCTCTTGCCGGCGCCGTTGGGTCCGGTCAGCACCGTCACCCGGCCGGGATCGATCACCGCGGACAACCCGCGCGGCGCATCGTCGTCGCGCCCCGCCACGCTCAACCCGTCGAGGCGGACCTGCGCGCCGTGCGCGCGGACGGCCCGGGTTCGCAGCCTCGCCCCGGCGGGCTCGCCGATGAGGGCGAACGCCTTGTCGGCGGCGGCCCTTCCGTCCTGGGCGGCATGAAATTCCACGCCGATGCGGCGCAGCGGCCAGTACACGTCCGGCGCCAGCAGCAGCACCGTCAGCCCGGCGGTCAGGGTCATCTCGCCGACCACCAGGCGCAGCCCGATGCCGACCGCGATCAGCGCCACGCCCAGCGTGGCCAGCAATTCGAGCACCAGCGCGGACAGGAACGCGATCCGCAGCGTGGCCATCGCCGAACGCCGGTGGGCGGCGGCGAGTTCGGTGATCCGGTGTTCGGGGCCCCGGCCGCGTCCCAGCGCCCGCAGCGTCGGGATTCCGGCGATCAGGTCCAGCAGCCGGGCCTGCAGCGTCGTCATCGCCTCCAGCGCCGCCGCCGAGCGTTCGGCCGTCGCCAGCCCGATCAACACCATGAAGACCGGGATCAACGGCAGCGTGATCGCCACCACCGCCACCGATTTGAGGTCGTAGAGCGCGATTACCGCCACGGTCGCCGGGGTCAGGATCGCGGCGAGCAGCAGGGTGGGCAGGTATCCGGTGAAGTAGGGGCGCAGCCCGTCCAGGCCGCGGGTGACCACCACCGCGGCGGCATCGCGCTGGGCGGCAAGCGTTCTCGGGTCACGCGCGGTGACCGCGGCGAGCACCTGACCGTTGAGGTCGGCGATGACGGCGCTGGCGCCGCGCTGCCCCAGGCGGGCCTGCAGCCAGTGCGTCACCGTGCGAACGACCCACAGCGCCAACAGGATTGACAGCGGGCCCACCCAGGCTCGCGGCGGACCGCCCACGAGGCGCGCGACGATGTCCGCCAGCACGATCGCCGAGCCGATCGCGCAGCCGGAGATCACCGCCCCGCAACCCACCACGGCGACCAGGTAGCGACGCAACGCGGCGGAGGCCCGCCACAGTCGCGGGTCCAGTGGCGCCCGGGAACCGGAGGCGCTCAGGACGCGCGCCTCGCCAGGCCGATCGGCGGCGGTATCCGCTCCGACGAGATCCGTTGCCGGAACACCCAGTACGTCCACGCCTGGTAGACCACCGTCAGCGGGGCCATGATCGCCGTCACCCAGGTCATGATCTTCAGCGTGTAGGGCGTCGACGACGCGTTGTAGATCGTCACGCTCCACGCGTCGTTCAGCGTGGACGGCACCAGGTTCGGATACAGCGCGCCGAACAGCAGGACGACGACGGCGGCGACCACCGCCGCGGTGCACGCGAAGGCCCGCCCGTCGGAGGTGCGCCGCCACACCGCCAGCACCGCGCCCAGCTGCGCGGCGACCGCCACCGCCAGCGCCGCCCAGGTCCAGCTCTTGCCGTGGGACAGCTGCGTCCAAAGCCCAAACGCCGCAACCAGTCCGGTCACCGGAAGCGACAACCACACCGCGACCCGGTGCGCGTCGTCACGAATCGTGCCGGAGGTCTTCAACGCGACGAACACCGCGCCGTAGAGCAAAAACAGCCCGGCGGTGGCCAGGCCGCCCAGCACGGTGTAGGCGTTGAGCACGTCGGTGATCGACAGGTGGATGCGGCCGGCGGCGTCCACCGGCAGCCCGCGCACCAGGATCGCGAACGCCACGCCCCACAGCACCGCGGGCAGCCACGACCCGGCCGCGATCCCGAAATCGGCCCAGCCGCGCCACTTCGTGTCGTCGATCTTGCCGCGCCATTCGATCGCGACCGCGCGCAGGATCATGCCGAACAGGATCGCCAGCAGCGGCAGGTACAGCGTGGAGAACACGGTGGCGTACCAGCCGGGAAACGCCGCGAACATCGCCGCGCCGCCGGTGATCAGCCAGACCTCGTTGCCGTCCCAGACCGGCCCGATGGTGTTCAGCGCCGTGCGGCGGTGCAGTTCCGGATCGCCGGTGCCGATCCGGGCCAGCGGCTCCATCAGCATGCCCACGCCGAAGTCGAAACCCTCCAGGATGAAGAAACCGAAGAACAGCATCCCGATGATGCCGAACCACCACTCCTGCACGGGCCACCTCCTTTCCGGGTCGGCGCTAGTACGCGAACGACAGCGGCGCCACCTCGTCGTCGCCGGGTGGTCGCGGCGGCGCCGGCTCGGCGTCGTGCTCCCGCGGCCCCTCGACGATGTAGCGCTTGAGCAGGAAGAACCAGACGACCGCGAGCACCGCGTAGGTCAGCGTGAACGTCACCAGCGAGGTGACGACCATGGCGGGCGCGTGGTCGGAGACGCCCTGGGCGACCGTCAGCCGCACCTGCTGGTCGCCGGTCGGGTTGGGCGCGACGATCCAGGGTTGCCGGCCCATCTCGGTGAAGATCCAGCCGGCGCTGTTGGCCAGGAACGGGGTGGGGATGGTCAGCAGCGCGAACCAGACGAACCAGCGTTGCCGGGGTGCGCGGCCGCCGCGGGTCAGCCACAACGTCGCCAGCGCGAACAGCACCGGGATCGCCATCAGCCCGATCATGGCGCGGAACGACCAGTAGGTGACAAAGAGGTTGGGCCGGTAGTCGTTCGGCCCGAATCGCTGCTGGTAGTCCCGCTGGATGTCGCGCACGCCTTGCAGGGTGACGTCGCCGAACCGGCCCTCGGCGAGGTATGGCAGCACGTAGGGCACCTCGATCACGCGGGTGAGCGCGTCGCAGTTGTTCTGCCGGCCGATCGTCAGGATGGAGAACTGCGGATCGGTTTGGGTGTCGCACAACGATTCCGCCGACGCCATCTTCATCGGCTGCTGAACGAACATCAGCTTGCCCTGGCGGTCGCCGGTGAAGAACAGGCCGACGGCGGCCAGCAGCGCGACCAGGCAGCCCAGGATGGCGGCCGGGCGAAACAGGGTGCCCGGATCGGTGCGGGACCGGACCAGCGACCACGCGCTGACGGCGGCGACGAACGTCCCGGCGGTCAGCAACGAGCCTGCCACCGCGTGCGAAAACGCCGCCTGCGCAGTGTTATTCGAGAGCAATGCCATGATGCTGTCCAGCTCGGCGCGCCGGGTGGCGGGGTTGTAGTGCGCGCCGACCGGGTGCTGCATGAACGAGTTCGCCGCGATGATGAAGAACGCGGAGACGTTGACCGCGATCGCGACGATCCAGATGCACGCCAGGTGGACCAGTCGCGGCAGCCGGCTCCAGCCGAAGATCCACAGGCCGATGAAGGTGGATTCGAAGAAGAACGCGGCCAGGCCCTCCATCGCCAGCGGCGCGCCGAAGATGTCGCCGACGAACTTGGAGTACTGCGACCAGTTCATGCCGAACTGGAATTCCTGGACGATGCCGGTCGCCACGCCGATGGCGAAGTTGATCAAAAACAGCTTGCCGAAGAACTTCGTCAGGCGATACCACGCGGTGTTGCCGGTGACCACCCACGCGGTTTGCATGATGGCGATCAGGGGGGCCAGGCCGATGGTGAGCGGCACGAAGATGAAGTGGTAGACGGTGGTGATCCCGAACTGCCACCTAGAAATGTCGACGACATTCATCCGTCATCTCCCCGGGTGCGGCAAACTACGACACAGTGTAGTAGGCGGGCAGGTCCCGGCGCTACGGGCAAGATCACACGTGCGCGGTGTGCGGTCGGTCGGCGAGCAGGCCGGTGGGCTGGTCGGCGGCCTTGCGACCGATCAGATACCAGGTGCGCATGGGGCCCTTGCCCTTGACGTCGATGTGGCCGCGCTCCTGCAGCACGAACTCGTCCGCCAGGCGCGCGTACATCGCCTCGGGCACCTGGATACGTCCCACCGAGTCGGTGGATTCCATCCGCGAGGCGACGTTGACGGCGTCGCCCCACACGTCGTAGAAGAACCGGCGCGAGCCCACCACGCCCGCGACCACCGGCCCGCAGGCCATGCCCACCCGCAGCGGCACCCGCCGTCCTTGTGGATCCTCCAGTCCCGCAGCAACATCGGCCATGTCGAGCGCGAAGTTCGCCAGGGCCTGGGCGTGGTCGGGGCGTGGGCGCGGGACCCCGCTGACCACCATGTAGCAGTCGCCGCTCACTTTGATCTTTTCCAGCCCGTGCTTGTCCACGAGGGCGTCGAACGAGCCGTAGAGGCGGTCGAGGGCGCGCACCAGTTCGGCCGGCGACATCGCGCTGGCGCGCTCGGTGAACCCGACGATGTCGGCGAACAGCACCGAGGCGTCGTCGTATTTGTCGGCGATGACGTTGCGGTCGGGCTCCTTGAGCCGCTCGGCGATGCTGGTGGGCAGCATGTTCTCCAGCAGCGCCTCGGAGCGGTCGTACTGGGCCTCCATTTCGGCCTCGGCGCGCGCCGTGTCCCGCAGCGCGAACCACACCGTCACGACCACCACCACGATGCTGGACACGGTCGTGATGACGAAGCCGGCCGACACGGCCCAGGCCGGCTGCAGCCCGGTGTCGCGCGGGAGCAGGAACTCCACCGTGATGATGAGGGCGGCCGCGACGGTGGCCAGCGCCGACGCCAACACGATGTGTTCGATGCCCAGCAGGAGCACCACCAGGCAGGCCCCTACGAGGAAGAACAGTTCGACTCCCGAACCGGTCCCGGTGTCCCAGGCGGTGGCGAAGACGGTGACGTAGGCTGCGCCGATAAAGGTAAGCGGCGCAACCAATTCCCCGAACCGCTGCAGCCACGGAACAATCGCAAACGTCGCCATGGCGGCGGCGTTGACGCCGCTGATCTGCCACGTCCAGGTTCCGGTGACGACCTGCATGACCATGAACGTGGCGCTCACCAGCACGGCCAGCCACGAGGCGATGGTGAGAGCCCGCGCCCGGCGGGCGGCGCTGTCCGCGTAGTGCTGATTGCGGTCGCGGGTCTGAGCCCGCACCGCGGCGACGCAGTCCGGGCGATTCGGCGAGCCATCCGACTGGGGTGGGGCTCCGCATTTCTTAGCCGCCACGATTCACAGCGTAACCGTTGTTTGGCGTACGCCTATTCCGCGTCCTGGGCGAGCCAGTCGGACGGCTTGTGCAACGACAGCGAGCCGTTGGGCATGATGTGCTGCACTTCGCGCCCGTCGCGGGTGGCCAGGTCGGCGATCATGCGCCGATGGCAACGCCACCAGGTCGGCTCCCCGCACATCACGGCCACGTTGGTGGCCTCGTCCTCGTCCAGCAGTCGCCGGTACGCCTCCTGGAATTCGGGCGTGCGGGTGTGCGCGGCGTAGTTGGCGAACGACGCGTTCTCCCACCACTGGTCGCGCGGTATCGGGGTGGTCGGCGGCTTGCGCCGCCCACCGAGGTCCGGTTCGTGCCGGTAGGCGATCCCGGCGGCGTTGAGCCACTCCGGCATCGCCTGCTTGGACACGTCGGGGTTGCGCCGCGAGCCGGGGAAGCTGCGCACGTCGACCAGCAGCCTGATGTCGTGCCGGCGCAGCGCGGCGGTGAGTTCCTCGGCGGTTTTGGCGCCGTGGCCGATGGTGTAGAGCATCATCGCGGTGTGGGCGCACCCAGGAACGGCGCCTCAATCATCGTTCGGTGGCGGTCGGGAACGGGTGCTATTACTCGTTCTCAGTCGGTCGGGTGTTCGACGAGAGCCTGTTCGACTTCCCTGGTCACGCGGTCCCTTTCGTCACGAAAGTACCCGACGGGGTCGCGCAGGATCCGCTGCTCAACGTACTCGGCCTCGCGGCGCTGATCTTCGCGCTGTTCGATCTCGACCGCCATCGTTGTCACCCCTTTCGCGACCGTGTGGCAGAACCGTACGTCCAGTGTAGGCGGAGTCAGGTGACATCGTTGCGTCGCGACAGGCGTCGCCTGATCGTGTCTAGGCGATGTTTGCCGCGGCCTGGCGTCGTTGACGCTTTGGCCGGCGTCCACGCTTGCTCGTTCGCCGCTGGTGTTTCTGGCTCGTGGGCGACTGCCATCGCGACAGTGACCAGGCCTGCCAGCACCTGCATCAGGGCCACGTCGCGGTTGGCGAGCCCCGTAGTGCCGAGTTGCCCTGCCTTTGTCGCGTCGACCGATAGAAGTCCGTATGCGGTGCTGTTAGCGCCGAGGGCCGACGCCACCGGTACTGAAATGAATGTTCGGTAACCCAACGTGCTGATATCAAATCCGTCCGGTTTCGACTCATCCAAGTCGGGATAGAACTCAGACTGATTTGTCTGAACCTTGCCGATGACATGGTCGCCATGTCGGGTGCCCGCGACGAATGATTCGATCTTCGGGTCCAAATACCGAACACATCCGCCTTGATGGGTAGGGACCAGCCTTTTAGGGGGACCGGGCTGAAAATCGAAGTAGCATGACCGCGTTTCATCTTTGGGGCCGACGACTCTCGGTGCGATGTTCACCGCGAGCTCTTGCACCGTTTCGCGTAGGCTCCGTCGAGCAGCTGAAGCATCAGTTGGGCCGGCACCCCGGAGGTCGGCGATTCCCTTCAGCATGCTGGTGATCATCGGATTTATCGCTGAGCCGATCTCGATCTGCGCTTCCGTACGAGCAGCTATCTCGATGCGCCGTGCGGTCTCCTCCCGCAGACGAGCGTTATCGATTGCCTCGACTTCGCGAGCCTTGGTTCGCCGATAAGTCAGACCAGTCAGGACGATTGACGCCAGAGTTCCTGCGATCAGGCCGGCCAGACACCATCGTTTGACGAGATTGGAGTTACTGCCGATCAGGGCTCCGGACAGGACGACGACACCCGCGGAGATACCGAGCCCGGTGACTGCGAGCCAGTCCCACACGTCGAAGCGAGACCGAAGAGTCGCTTCGGCTGAAGGGATCGGCTTGGCCATGCCTGTCTACGGTGCCCTCGGTGAGATTCGAACTCACACTGTACGGGTTTTGAATCCGTTTCCTCTGCCAGTTGGGATACGAGGGCTCGATCCGGCCTCCCACCTTAGAGCAACCCCCGACGTCGCCCTGGCAGCCGCCCACGACACAATGTCGGTCATGGCAGGCCCCACGACCGACACCGACGCCGCCGCGCCGCGCCGGGTCCTGATCGCCGAAGACGAAGCGCTCATCCGCATGGACCTGGCCGAGATGCTGCGGGAGGAGGGCTACGAAATCGTCGGCGAGGCCGGCGACGGGCAGGAGGCCGTCGAGCTGGCCGAGCTGCACAAGCCGGACCTGGTGATCATGGACGTGAAGATGCCGCGCCGCGACGGGATCGACGCGGCGACGGAGATCGCCGGCAAACGCATCGCGCCGATCGTGGTGCTGACCGCGTTCAGCCAGCGCGACCTGGTCGAGCGGGCCCGCGACGCCGGCGCCATGGCCTACCTGGTCAAGCCGTTCACCATCAGCGACCTGATCCCGGCCATCGAGCTGGCCGTCAGCCGCTTCGGCGAGATCAGCGAGCTGGAGCGGGAAGTGGCCACACTGACCGACCAGCTGGAGACCCGCAAGCTCGTCGAACGCGCCAAGGGCGTGCTGCAGAGCAAGCAGGGCATGACCGAGCCCGAGGCGTTCAAGTGGATTCAGCGCGCCGCGATGGACCGGCGCACCACCATGAAGCGGGTGGCCGAGGTCGTCCTGGAAACCCTGGACAACCCCGCCGAATAGCCTTTCCCCAACCGCGAGCGCCCGCGTCTGTACGCCGACACGCCGTCAAATGCGTACATTTGCGGACGCTCGCGCCCCAACGGGCGCCGAATAAAAACCTAGCGGGCGACGATCACCGACGAGCCGTGGCCGAACAGGCCCTGGTTGGCGGTGACGCCGACGGTGGCGTTCTCCACCTGCCGGCCGGTGGCCTGACCGCGCAGCTGCCAGGCCAACTCGCACACCTGCGCGATCGCCTGGGCCGGGATGGCCTCGCCGAAGCAGGCCAGCCCGCCCGACGGGTTCACCGGGATCCTGCCGCCGATCGCGGTGGCGCCGCTGCGCAGCAGGCCCTCGGCCTCGCCCTTACCGCACAGGCCCAAATGCTCGTACCAGTCGAGCTCCAAAGCGGTGGACAGATCGTAGACCTCGGCCAGGCTCAAATCCTCGGGCCCGATGCCCGCCTCGGCGTAGGCCGCGTCGAGGATCTGGTCCTTGAACACCCGATCCGGCGCCGGCACCGTCGCGGTGGAATCCGTTGCGATGTCGGGCAATTCGGGCAGGTGCTGGGGATAGCGCGGGGTGACCGTGCTGATCGCGCGCACCGACGGCACACCCGCCACCGAGCCCAGGTGCTTCTCGGCGAACGACTTGCTCGCCACGATCAACGCGGCCGCGCCGTCGGACGTCGCGCAGATGTCAAGCAGCCGAAGGGGATCCGAGACGACCGGGCTGGCCAGCACGTCGTCGATCGAATTCTCCTTGCGGTAGCGGGCATTCGGATTGTTGAGCCCGTGCCGGGAGTTCTTGACCTTCACCTGAGCGAAGTCCTCGAGCGTGGCGCCGTAGAGGTCCATCCGCCGCCGCGCCAGCAGCGCGAAGTACACGGTGTTGGTCGCGCCGATCAGGTGGAAGCGCTGCCAGTCGGGGTCATTCTTGCGTTCGCCCCCGACGGGCGCGAAGAAGCCCTTGGGCGTGGTGTCGGCGCCGATCACCAGCGCGACGTCGCACAGGCCCGCCAGGATGTGGGCCCGCGCGCTCTGCAGCGCCTGCGAACCGCTGGCGCACGCGGCGTAGCTCGAGCTGACCGGCACCCCGTTCCAGCCCAGCTTCTGCGCGAACGTCGCCCCGGCGACGAACCCGGGATAGCCGTTGCGGATGGTGTCGGCGCCGGCGACCAACTCGATCTGGCGCCAGTCCAGGCCCGCCTCGGCCAGCGCGGCACGGGCGGCCACCACGCCGTACTCGGTGAAGTCGCGGCCCCATTTGCCCCACGGGTGCATGCCCGCGCCCAGGATGTAGACGGGTTCGGGCGCGCTCATGATGCGCGCCGCCAGGCGTGTACGACGCGCTGCACGCCCTCGTCGTCGACAAACAGCGGCATGGTGGTCAGCTCCATCTCCATGCCGACCTTCAGGTCGGCGGCCAGCGTGCCCTCGACCACCTTGCCCAGCACGATCAAACCCTCGTCGGCAAGTTGCACCGCGGCGACGGCGAACGGCTCGAACGGATCCGGCGACGGGTACGGCGGCGGGGGCGCGTAGCGGTTTTCGGTGTAGCTCCACAGCGTTCCCCGCGTCGACAGCGCGACCGACTCCAGCGCGTCGTTGGTGCAGCCGGGGTTGGGGCAGTTGTTCTCCCGGGGCGGGAACACGTAGGTGCCGCACGCGGGGCACTTGGCGCCGATCAGGTGGGCTTTGCCGGTGTCGTCGGCGGCGAACCAACCGTCGATCGCGGGTTGTGGGCTGGTGACCTCTTGCACCCGGCCAGCCTACCCAGCGCGGGCACAAAACTGAAACGTGTTGCAGTTTCGCCGCGGCGCCGGACCCGTCACCCCGCGTGCCTAGAGTGAGAGCGTGACTGCGGACCCCAAGCCGACGCTCATGCTGCTGGACGGCAATTCGCTGGCGTTCCGGGCGTTCTACGCGCTGCCCGCCGAGAACTTCAAGACCCGCGGCGGGCTGACCACCAACGCGGTCTACGGCTTCACCGCCATGCTGATCAACCTGCTGCGCGACGAGGCCCCCACCCACATCGCCGCGGCGTTCGACGTCTCCCGGCAGACGTTCCGTTCCGAGCGCTACCCCGAGTACAAGGCCAACCGGTCGGCGACGCCCGACGAGTTCCACGGCCAGATCGACATCACCAAGGAAGTACTCAACGCGCTGGGCATCACGGTGCTCTCGGAGCAGGGCTTCGAGGCCGACGACCTGATCGCCACGCTGGCCACCCAGGCCGAGAACGAGGGCTACCGCGTCCTGGTGGTCACCGGCGACCGCGACTCCCTGCAGCTGGTCAGCGACGACGTGACGGTGCTCTACCCGCGCAAGGGCGTGAGCGAGCTGACCCGCTTCACCCCCGAGGCCGTCGTCGAGAAGTACGGGCTGACCCCGACGCAATACCCCGACTTCGCCGCCCTGCGCGGGGATCCCAGCGACAACCTGCCCGGCATCCCCGGGGTGGGGGAGAAGACCGCGTCGAAGTGGATCGCCGAGTACGGCTCGCTGCAGGGGCTGGTCGACAACGTCGACTCGGTGCGCGGCAAGGTGGGCGACGCGCTGCGCGCCAACCTGGCCGGCGTCATCCGCAACCGCGAGCTCACCGACCTCGTCAAGGACGTGCCGCTGGCCCAGACCCCGGACACGCTGCGGCTGCTGCCGTGGGACCGCGACCAGATCCACCGCCTGTTCGACGACCTGGAGTTCCGGGTGCTGCGCGACCGGCTGTTCGAGACGCTGGCCGCGGTCGAGCCCGAGGTCGACGCCGGGTTCGACGTGCGCGGCGGCGCGCTGGAAGCCGGGGAGCTGGCCGCGTGGCTGGCCGAGCACAGCTCCGGGCGGCGGTTCGGCCTGGCCGTCGTCGGCACCCACCTCGCCTACGACGCCGACGCCACCGCGCTGGCCATCGTGTCCGCCGACGGCGACGGCCGCTACCTCGACACCGCGACGCTGCACCCCGACGACGAGGCCGCGCTGGCGTCGTGGCTGGCCGACCCGGGCCCGCCCAAGGCGCTGCACGAGGCCAAGCTGGCGATGCACGACCTGGCCGGTCGGGGCTGGACGCTGGCCGGCGTCACCTCCGACACCGCGCTGGCCGCCTACCTGGTGCGCCCCGGGCAGCGCAGCTTCTCCCTCGACGACCTGTCGCTGCGCTACCTGCGCCGCGAACTGCGCGCGGAAAACCCCGAGCAGCAACAGCTTTCGCTGCTCGACGACACCGAGGGCACCGACGACCAGGCGGTGCAGACGCTGATCCTGCGGGCCGTCGCGGTGCTGGACCTGGCCGACGCGCTCGACGAGGAGCTGGCCCGCATCAACTCCACGTCGCTGCTATCCGGCATGGAACTGCCGGTGCAGCGGGTGCTGGCCGGGATGGAAAACGCCGGCATCGCAGTGGATTTGGAGTTGCTCGGCGAGCTGCAAAGCGATTTCGCCCACCAGATCCGCGACGCGGCCGAGGCGGCCTATGAGGTGATCGGCAAGCAGATCAACCTGGGCTCGCCCAAGCAATTGCAGACGGTGCTCTTCGACGAGCTGGAGATGCCGAAGACCAAGCGCACCAAGACCGGCTACACCACCGATGCGGACGCCCTGCAGTCACTGTTCGACAAGACCGGCCACCCGTTCCTGCAACACCTGCTCACCCACCGCGACGTCACCCGGCTCAAGGTCACCGTCGACGGGCTGCTGAACTCGGTGGCCTCCGACGGGCGCATCCACACCACGTTCAACCAGACCATCGCGGCGACGGGCCGGCTGTCGTCGACCGAGCCCAACCTGCAGAACATCCCCATCCGCACCGAGGCCGGCCGCCGGATCCGCGATGCGTTCGTGGTCGGCAAGGCTTACTCCGAGCTGATGACGGCCGACTACAGCCAGATCGAGATGCGGATCATGGCCCACCTGTCCCGCGACGCGGGCCTCATCGAAGCCTTCAATACGGGGGAGGACCTGCACTCGTTCGTCGCCTCGCGGGCGTTCGGCGTGCCGATCGAGGAGGTCACCGCCGAACTGCGCCGCCGGGTCAAGGCGATGTCGTACGGGCTGGCCTACGGCCTGAGCGCCTACGGCCTGTCGCAACAGCTGAAGATCTCCACCGAAGATGCCAAGGAACAGATGGACGCCTACTTCGCCCGGTTCGGCGGGGTGCGCGACTACCTGATGGACGTCGTCGAGCAGGCCCGCAAGGACGGCTACACCGAAACGGTGCTGGGCCGGCGGCGCTACCTGCCCGAGCTGGACAGCAGCAACCGCCAGGTGCGCGAGGCCGCCGAGCGGGCGGCGCTCAACGCGCCCATCCAGGGCAGCGCCGCCGACATCATCAAGGTGGCGATGATCGAGGTCGACAAGGCGATCGACGAGGCCGGGCTGGCCTCGCGCATGCTGCTGCAGGTGCACGACGAGCTGCTGTTCGAAATCGCGCCCGGCGAACGCGAACGGCTCGAGGAGCTGGTCCGCGACAAGATGGGCGGCGCCTACCCGCTCGACGTCCCGCTGGAGGTGTCGGTGGGCTACGGCCGCAGCTGGGACGCGGCGGCGCACTGAGCATGCGCCCGGTCAAGCGCGGTCGCGGTCGCCCGGCCGGCTCCCGGGTGGACCCGGCCGAGCGGCGGGCCGTGCTGCTCGACGCCGCCGAGCGGGCGATCCGCGCCAAGGGTCCCGCCGCCGGCCTGGTCGACGTCGCTGCCGAGGCCGGCTTCGTCCGGTCCGCGGTGTATGCGATGTACCCCAACCGCGACGCGCTGGTGGCGGCGCTGAGCCAACGCACCGCGCAGCGCCTGCTCGATGAAATCACCACGCGCGCAGCCGGTTCCATCGACCTGCGGCAGCGCATGGCGCTGTTCTTCGACGTCATCTCCACGTGGCTGGAAGCCGAGCCGAACCTCTACCGGGCCCTGACCGTCGACCCGTCGACCGGCGTCTTCGAGCAACTGGCCGGCGCGGTCGAACTGATGCTGACCGCGTCGTCGCGCTCCGAGGAAGCCCGCGCCGCCGCGGCGCCGTGGTCGCGCGCCATCGTCGGGTCGGCGGTGTCGGCCGCCGAATGGTGGTGCCGCGCCGGGACCATGCCCCGGTCCGCGCTGGTCGAACACCTCACTACCCTGTGCTGGGACGGCGGTGCCGCGCTGCCCTTTCAAGACGACCCCCCACCCTAATAGACACACGGTCGTTTATGACGATGGCGGACGCCCGGGCGCCCTCGCGCTATTGCGGGAAGGCCGAGATCGCGGCATCGCAGCAGGTCGAAGGTGGTGGACGCGGCCCGCGCCGACGGCGGGCCGATGTCCGAGGCGTGGCTGTCGTTCCCCGTGCCGATGAGCTACCACGGCGCGCTCACCACCCGCGTGGAACACCGCCCGGCGTGAGCCGACGGCACCGGGTTTGTCCAGGTTGTGCCACGTCGAGTAGCCTCGACAGGTAAATCCCGTTTTGTCCCTACGACCCAACCTGTCCGGAGCAACCCAACAACATGCCGAGTCCCACCGTCACCTCGCCCCAAGTAGCCGTCAACGACATTGGCTCGAGCGAGGACTTTCTCGCCGCAATAGACAAAACGATCAAGTACTTCAACGATGGCGACATCGTCGAGGGCACGATCGTCAAAGTGGACCGGGACGAGGTGCTCCTCGACATCGGCTACAAGACCGAAGGGGTCATCCCCGCCCGCGAGCTCTCCATCAAGCACGACGTCGACCCGAACGAGGTCGTTTCCGTCGGTGACGAGGTCGAGGCCCTGGTTCTCACCAAGGAGGACAAAGAGGGCCGGCTGATCCTGTCCAAGAAGCGCGCCCAGTACGAGCGCGCCTGGGGCACCATCGAGGCCCTCAAGGAGAAGGACGAGGCCGTCAAGGGCACGGTCATCGAAGTGGTCAAGGGCGGCCTGATCCTCGACATCGGGTTGCGCGGCTTCCTGCCCGCCTCACTCGTCGAGATGCGGCGGGTGCGCGATCTGCAGCCGTACATCGGCAAGGAGATCGAGGCCAAGATCATCGAGCTGGACAAGAACCGCAACAACGTGGTGCTGTCCCGGCGGGCCTGGCTGGAGCAGACCCAGTCCGAGGTGCGCAGCGAGTTCCTCAACCAGCTGCAGAAGGGCAGCATCCGCAAGGGTGTGGTCTCCTCGATCGTCAACTTCGGCGCGTTCGTCGACCTCGGCGGGGTGGACGGCCTGGTGCACGTCTCCGAGCTGAGTTGGAAGCACATCGACCACCCGTCCGAGGTGGTACAGGTGGGCGACGAGGTCACCGTCGAGGTGCTCGACGTCGACATGGACCGCGAGCGGGTTTCGTTGTCGCTGAAGGCGACTCAGGAAGACCCGTGGCGGCACTTCGCGCGCACCCACGCGATCGGCCAGATCGTGCCGGGCAAGGTCACCAAGCTGGTTCCGTTCGGCGCGTTCGTCCGCGTCGAGGAGGGGATCGAGGGCCTGGTGCACATCTCCGAGCTGGCCGAGCGCCACGTCGAGGTGCCCGACCAGGTGGTCGCCGTCGGCGACGACGCGATGGTCAAGGTCATCGACATCGACCTGGAGCGCCGCCGGATCTCGTTGTCGCTGAAGCAGGCCAACGAGGACTACACCGAGGAATTCGACCCGGCGAAGTACGGCATGGCCGACAGCTACGACGAGCAGGGCAACTACATCTTCCCCGAGGGCTTCGACTCCGAGACCAACGAGTGGCTCGAGGGCTTCGACGCACAGCGCCAGGAGTGGGAGGCACGCTACGCCGAGGCCGAGCGGCGGCACAAGATGCACACCGCGCAGATGGAGAAGTTCGCCGAGGCCGAGTCGGCGGCGCATGCCGCCGGTGAGTCGGCGCCGGCCAACGGCACGTCGTCGGAGAAGTCGGCGGGTGGTTCGCTGGCCAGCGACGCGCAATTGGCGGCCCTGCGCGAAAAGCTCGCCGGCAACGCCTAATACGGCCGCGGATGCTGCGCATCGGGTTGACCGGTGGCATCGGCGCCGGCAAGTCGGCGCTCTCGGCCACCTTCGCCGAATGCGGTGCGGTCATCGTCGACGGTGACGTGATCGCGCGCGAGGTGGTCGAGCCCGGCACCGCGGGCCTGGCGGCCCTGGTCGACGCGTTCGGTGGCGACATCCTGCTTCCCGACGGAGCGCTGGACCGCCCGGCGTTGGCCGCCAAGGCGTTTCGCGACGACGACGCGCGCGGGGTGCTCAACGGGATCGTGCACCCGCTGGTGGGCAAGCGGCGCGCGGAGATCATCGCGTCGGTCCCGGCCGATTCGGTTGTGGTGGAGGACATTCCGCTGCTGGTGGAGTCCGGGATGGCGCCGTTGTTCCCGCTCGTGGTCATCGTGCACGCCGACGTCGAGGTGCGGCTGCGGCGGCTCGTCGACCAGCGCGGCATGCCGGAGGAAGACGCCCGCGCCAGGATCGCCGCGCAGGCCGACGACGAGCAGCGCCGCGCGGTCGCCGACATCTGGCTGGACAACTCGGGCACGCAAGACGAATTGGTCGAGCGGGCCCGTACGGTGTGGGACGACCGCATCGTGCCGTTCGCGCACAACCTGAGTGCGGGTGAAATCGCCAGGGCGCCCGCACGATTGGTGTCGCCCGACCCGGCCTGGCCGGAACAGGCGCTGCGCATCGTCAACCGGTTGAAGACCGCGTGCGGCCATCGGGCGCTGCGGATCGATCACATCGGGTCGACGGCCGTGCCGGACTTCCCCGCCAAGGACGTCATCGACGTGCAGATCAGCGTCGAATCGCTTTCCGTGGCCGACGAACTCGCCGAGCCGTTGTTGGCGGCCGGCTACCCCCGCATCGAAGGCATCACCGAGGACGTGGCCAAGGGGGGCGAAGCCCCCGATCCTGCCCTGTGGGGCAAGCGGATTCACGGCTCGGCGGACCCGGGCCGGCCGACCAATGTGCACATCCGGGTGGACGGGCGGCCCAATCAGCGGTTCGCGCTGCTGTTCGTGGACTGGCTGACGGCCGACGCCGAGGCGCGCGCGGACTACCTGGCCGTCAAGCGCGAGGCCGAACAGGCTGCGGGCGGTGACGTTTCGGCCTATGTCGCCGCCAAGGAGCCGTGGTTCGCCGATGCCTACCGGCGCGCGTGGGAGTGGGCCGGCTTGACCGGGTGGCGGGCGTAGCGGCGGCTGGTCACAGCAGTCACACCAGCCCCTTGTCGCTCCGAGGCGGGCAACTGGAGTGGTGGTCCGTGGCGGGGACCGGTGTGGCCAGGGTGACTGAAGGGCCTACCCGGGCAGCGGCGCCCCGCACGGCAGCACACCGTTCTGCGGACCCGCATTGCCGGGCGCGGGCCGGACGACCTGGTCGACCTGAACGAAGACGTTGTCGTCGACGTCGATCTCGCAGTGCACGTTCGCCGAGTACGGCCAGTGCACCACGATCGCCATGCCGGCCTGCTGCGGGTCGGGCAGCACGGTGTCGGCCTCGAACACCGTGCCGGGCATCGTGCCCAGACCGGCGGTGTTCGTCTGGCCGGCGTTGATCACGAACGTGGCCTGGCTGCCGGTGGTCATGGCGTCGATCCGGGCGCGGTAGGTGATGTTGTGCAACTCCGCCCGCGCGGTCGCCGGGCTTAGCTGAGAACCCGCCGCGAGGGCGGTCAGGGCCGCGATCGCGATCCACCTGTGGTTGCTCATAGCCGCCGAGATTACTCGGACTGGCAGCGAGGACACCACATCGTTGTCCGCCCACCGACCCGTCCGCGCGCGAGACGGGTGCCGCACCGCGGGCAGGACGGGTCGGGTTCGTCGCGCACCCCGGTCAGCCACCGCGGCAGCCCGGGCACCCGGCCGTGCCGCACCGACGTGCGCAGCACCCGGGTCATCGCGGTGTGCAGCCGCGCGACGTCGTCGGGCCTCAGGTCGGCGACCGGACGAGACGGCGCGATCAGGGCCCGCCAGCAAATCTCGTCGGTCAGCAAGTTGCCCAGGCCCGCGATCACCGACTGGTCCATCAGCGTGGGCTTCACACGGCCCCGTCGACTCCGCAGCACCTCGCGGAACGCCGGCAACCCGAGCCCCAGCGCGTCGGGGCCTTGCGGCCCCGTCACGGCCGCGACGTCCTCGTCGTCGTCGGCCAGCCACACCCCGCGCAGCTTGCGCAGGTCGGCGTAGCGCAGTTCGCCCCGGTCCAGCTCGAGCACCAGCCGCTCGTACGGCTCGTGAGTCTCGGCGGCATCGGCGGCGTAGTGCGGATGCCCCGTCATCCCGCTGTGCACCAGCAGCGTCGGGCCGTCGGTCGGCAGGATCAGCCACTTGCCGTGCCGGCGCGGGTCATCGAAGCGACGGCCCTCCAGTTGCCGGCCCAGCGCCGCGGCGGTGGTGTTGCGCAGGATGCCGGGGTCGTGCACCCGCACGCGCCGGATCCGGCGGCCGGGAAGGCAGGGGGCCAGCCCGCGCCGAAACCCCTCGACGTCGGGCAGCTCAGGCACGAAGCTTCGCCAGGCGCCGCGCGGGGCCGGACAGCGAACGGGCGTGCCGGGGCATGCCGGCCCACGGGTCGCGTTGCCCGGCAAGGCGTTTGGGCAGGTCGCGGATCGTGAACCGGTCCGCGCGCAAGCCGTGTGTGTCGAGCTCGTCCCACTCCAGCGGGGTGGCCACCGGGGCGCCCGCGCGGGCCCGGACCGAGTACGGCGCGACCGCGGTCTGCGCGTAGGCGTTTCGCATGATGTCCAGGTACACGCGATCGCCCCGCTTGTCCTTGCGGGCCTCCACGGTGCGGTGCGCGGGGTCGTCGGCCGCGACCACCTCGGCGACATCGCGGGCGAACTGGCGGGCGGTGTCGAAATCGGTGTCGGGGCGCACCGGGGTCACCACGTGCAGGCCGCGCGACCCGGTGGTCTGCACGTAACACGCCAGCCCGAGGTCGTCGAGCAGCCCGGCCACGGTGCGGGCGGTCGCCCGCACCACGGCGAAGTCGCCGTCGGAGGGGTCGAGGTCGAATACCAGCCGGTCGGGGTGGTGCAGCCGGTCGCGCCGCGACTGCCACACGTGCAGGGTCACGCAGCTCTGGTTGGCCAGCCACCGCAATGCTTGCGGGCTGTCGGCCACCGGGTGGATCAAGGTGCCGCCCGCCCCTCCCTCCCGGCGCACCTCGACTTTGCCCATCCAGTCCGGCAGCGAGTCGGCGAAATCCTGTTGCACGAAACCTTTTTCGCCGATGCCGCGGGGAAACCGCTGCACGGTCAGCGCCCGGCCCTTCAGGTGCGGCACCATGGTGGCGGCGACCTCGCCGTAATAGTCGGCCAGTTCGCCCTTGGTGATGCCGTCCGCCGGGAACACGACGCGATCCGGATGGGTGATCTCGACCCGCGGTGCCATCAGCGCGTCTCCCGGACGACGTCGGCGGGGTCCTTGTCGGTGCGCAGACCCAGGTAGCGCGGATGGCGCAGCTTGCCGTCGCGCGTCCACTCGCTGAACCCGACCTCGACCACCAGCTCCGGGCGCACCCAGCGGGCGCCGTTCTCGCGCACCAGACCCCGGGTGAACGGCGCCGAGCCCTGCTCGAGGGGCGACAGTCGAGCGTGCAGGCGGCGCAGGGTGGGCTCGTCGAAACCGGTACCCACCTTGCCGGCGTAGACCAGGTCGCGGCCGTCGTGGTAGCCCAGCAGCAGCGCGCCCAACTCGATGCGGCTGCCCTTGGGGCCCGTGTAGCCGCCGACGACGAATTCCTGGTCGCGCACGCACTTGAACTTCAGCCAGTTCGGTGAGCGGCGGCCGTCGTAGCGGGAGTCGGCGAGCTTGGCGATCACGCCCTCGTCGCCGCGTTCGCACGCCTGGCGGTAGGCCGAGACGCCGTCCTCGCGGCGGTGCGGCGCGAACCGCAGCGGATCCTCGAAATCAATGGCCTTGCGCAGCAGCCGCTTTCGCCACAGCAGCGGCACCTCGGTGGTCGACGAGCCGTCGAGATGCAGCAGGTCGAACACGTAGTAGAAGACCCGCACCGGCGACGCCCGGGCGACCTCGGGGTCGGTGATGCCCAGCCGTCCCTGCAGCCGGGCGAAGCTGGTCCGGCGCCCCTCGAACGCCACCACTTCGCCGTCGAGCACGAACCGGGTCGTGCGCTGCGCGCCCAGCGCGTCCACCAACTCCGGGTAGGTGCCGTTGAGCGGCAGTCGATTTCGCGACAGCAGCCGCACCCGGTCGCCGTCGCGGAAGGCCAGGCAGCGCATCCCGTCGAACTTGCGCTCGAAGATCCAGGCCGGGTCGGAGAACCGCTTCTCGGTCAGGGTGGCCAGGGTGGGGGAGCGCCAGTCGGGCACCGGCTCGTCGTGCAGCGCCGCTCGCACCGCCGCGGGCAGAGCGTCTTCACGTCGCATCCCGCAGTGATACCCCTGGGCCCCGTCAGGAAACCGCTCCGGCGCCGCGCCAGGTGAGGTCCGCACCGCGGGTGCCGAGCCACCGCGACAGGTCGTAGCCGTTGCGGGCCAGCCCGTCGACGGCGGCCACTGCGCGCCGTACCGCCCGCTCGGCGATGTCCGGCCCCAGCAACCCATGGCGCACGGCATCGAGCAGTTCGTCGATGTCGGTCAGCTCCGCCCCGGCGCCGGTGCGCACCTCGAGGTCGAGGTAGTGGTCCTCGGAACGCCACACCGTCGGGCCGGGCGTGTATTCGCCGACGTCGAGGTAGTAGTCGTGGTCGCGCTCGTGGCCGGCGTTGAAGTGAAAGACGGTGGCGCGCAGGCCCAGCGCGGGCAGTAGCCACGATTCGAGGTAGTGGAACTGGGCCCGGCCGGGGGTGGGGCGGGCCAGGTACAGCCCCCACGGGCGCACCACGTACTCGTCGACGGCCCGCACGATGCCCTTCGGGTCGGTGTTGGTGCGGGCGTTCAGGTCGAACGTTTCGTGCTTCGGGGGATGGATGAGCTCAGCCTATCGGCGTAACCGGATCTTCCAGCGCACGAAGCCGCCATAGAGCACCGACAACGCGGCCAGCATGCCCATGTCGATCAGCCAGATCTTGGCCAGGTGCTGCCAGAACCGGTCCTGGGGCAGCAGCGAATCCGGCACCAGGTGCCGCACGTCGACCGTCGACGCCGCGGCGGCGTACCCCCAGCGCGCCGGCATCGCGAAGGACAGCTGGTCCAGCGCCAGCCGGCCGGTCACCGGCACCATGCCGCCGCACAGCACCAGCTGCGCCATGATCGACACCACGAACAGCGGCATGATCTGCTCGCTGGACCGCACCAGCGACGAAATGGCAAGCCCCAGAATGGCCGACGCCACGCACGTCGCGGCGACGGTCAAGAACAGCTCGACGGTGGCGGCCGCGGTCGACTGGCCCAGCACGACGGCGCCCCGGGTCGGCGCGCCCTTGCCGACCACCACGATCGTCGTCGTGATCGCCGACTGCAGGATGGCGAACCCGCAGAACACCGCGGTCTTGGCCAGCAGGTACGCCGACGTCGAGAGGCCGACGGCCTGTTCGCGCTGGAAGATCGCGCGCTCGCCGACCAGGTCGCGGATCGTCAGCGCGGTGCCCATGAAAGCCGCCGCCAGCAGCAGCAGGTTGAGTATCTGCGCGGACTCGTCGGGCGTGCCGCCGTGCGGGTCGGGCACGCGGAATCCGCTGGAGCCCGGCACGGTCAGCGACAGCGCGCCCAGGATGAACGGCAGCAGCGCCAGGAAGACGAAATAGGCGCGGTCGGCGACGACCAGGCGGACCTGGCGGCGGGCCACCGTCGAGATCTGCCGGCGCACGCTGGTGTGCACGGGCGCGCCCAGGTCGCCCGGTTCGTCGCTCCTGGGCGGCTTCTGCGGTCGCTCCTGGGCCTCGGCCCGGAACCGCCGGTTCGCCTCCTCGGGGTCGGCGCCCACCTGGGTGAAGATCTTGGCCCAGTTGGTGGTGCCCATGGCGTCACCGATGCGGTCGGGCGGGCCGAAGTAGGCCGTCTTGCCGCCCGGCGCGACGAGCAGCAGCTGGTCGCAGATGTCGAGGTAGGACAGCATGTGCGTCACCACGATCACCACCCGGCCGGCGTCGGCGAGCTGCCGCAGCATCGCCATGACCTGGTGGTCCAGCGCGGGGTCGAGGCCCGACGTCGGCTCGTCGAGGATCAGCAGCGACGGCCCGGTCAGCAGCTCCAGCGCCACCGAGGCGCGCTTGCGCTGCCCGCCGGAGAGCTTGTCGACGCGGGTGTCGGCGTGCTTGGTCAGGTCAAGCTCCTGGAGCACTTGGGCGACGACCTTGGCGCGGTCGGCCTTGCCGGTGTCGGGCGGCAGCCGCAGCTCGGCGGCGTAGCCCAGCGCCTGGTTGACGGTGAGCTGGCGGTGCACCACGTCGTCCTGGGGGACCATGCCGATGCGGCTGCGCAACGACGCGTACTCGGCGTGGATGTCGTGGCCCGCGAAGGTCACCGAGCCGGAGGTGGGGCTGGTGTAGCCGGCGATCAGCCGGGCCAGCGTGCTCTTGCCGGCGCCCGACCCGCCGATCACCGCGGTCAGCGTCCCGGGCCGGGCGCTCAGCGAGATGTCGTCGAGCAGCTGCTTGCCGTTGTCGACGACGTACTTGACGTTGCGCACCTCCAGGCCGCCGCCGCGTGACGGGACCTCACTCAGCGGGACCAGGGTGCCGTCGCGCAGCACCAGGTCGACGTTGCCGATGGTCACGACGTCGTCGTCGGTAAGGATCGCCGACCCCACGCGGGTGCCGTTGACGAACGTCCCGTTGATGCTGTTATCCCGGATCTCGGTGCCGAGCGGGGTCTGCACCAGCGTGGCGTGGTGGCGCGAAGCGAGGACGTCGTAGACGACGATGTCGCTGTCGGCGGCGCGCCCGATCGTCTTGGCGCCGGCCGTTTGCGCGGCCGCCGACATGCGTGGCGAGAGCAGCTTCATGAAGCGGGTGGCCAGGTCCGACACGTCGGCATTCTTGACGTCGATCACCGTGGACTCGGCCGGCGGCGGCGCGTCCGCCGGCTGCGGCGCGGCGGGGATCCGCGTCGTCTGCACGGGTGGCGACAGGGGTGGCGGTGGCGCCGGGCGCCGCCTGATCGGGCCGGAAGGCCGCGCCGGCTGCCCGGGCGGCGGCGGGGGAGGCTGAGGCGGCACCGCGCGCGGCGGGGCCGTCGGGTTCGTCCGCTCCAGCGGCGCCGACCAGGCCAGGGTGGGCGGCCCGGAGTCCCGCGCCGGCCGCGGCTGGGGCCGCTGGCTGGCCTGCCCCTGCTGCGGGCCGACCGCGAACGTCAGCCGCGGCCCCTGCGGATTGCCGACATTGATGCTCTGGCCGTCGTGGATGTCGATGACCGGCATCCGGTAGCCGTTGACATAGGTTCCGTTCAGCGAGCCGTTGTCGATCGCCAGCCATCGGCCCTGATCGAACCGCACGATCAGATGCGCGCGGGAGATCCGGGGGTCCGCAATCCGCAAGTCGGCGTTGGTGTCCCGGCCGACGACGACCTCGTGGCCGGCCGCGAAGGAACGCTGGGACCCACCAGCAGCCTCGTGCCGGATCGTCAGGACAGGCGGGGCGGGTCGAGTCACCGTTCAAGTATCGGTCCGCGGCTCCGGTGTCCTCCATGGGACTCGCCTGTGATTTGTCTTTGTGTCGCTCCGGCGACTCATAGCCGTTTCACAGCCTGCTGAGATCAACCGCCCACCGGGGTCCGGCATCTTCGAACGCGAACCAGGAGGGGCAGCCATCGATGGACGAACGTAGGGGGGCCACCCGGCGACTCGACGCCGGGCGCCGGTTGCTGAGCAACCCACGGCTGGCCCGCGAGGCCCTGCGCGCGGGCTTTCACTCGCTGCCCTCGGCGACCGTCGCGCACCTGCTGCACCGCATTCCGCCGGTCAATTCGGCCCCGGACGCCGAGGCCGGCGGGCCGCGCCGCGCCCTGAGCGGCGGCGCGCCGTTCGCGGGCTACACGATCCTGCGCCAGCTTGGCGCGGGCGGCATGGCCGAGGTCTACCTGGCGTTGCACCCCCGGCTGCCGCGCCGCGACGTCATCAAGGTCCTCGCCGAGGCCGTCACCGCCGATACCGAGTTCCGCGAGAGGTTCAACCGCGAGGCCGACCTGGCGGCCACGCTGTGGCACCCGCACATCGTCGGCGTGCACGATCGCGGCGAATTCAGCGGGCACCTGTGGATTTCGATGGACTACGTCGAGGGCACCGACGCCGCCCGGCTGGTCAAGGAACGCCACCGCGAGGGCCTGCCGGTCGAGGAGGTGTGCGCCATCGTGCGGGCCGTCGCCGGCGCGCTGGACTACGCGCACGACCGCGGGCTGCTGCACCGCGACGTCAAGCCCGCCAACATCCTGCTCACCCACCCGGAGGAGGGCGAGCGCCGAATCCTGTTGGCGGACTTCGGGGTTGCCCGCCACCTCGCCAACATCAGCGGCATCACCGAGACGAACGTCGCGGTCGGAACCGTGGCCTACGCCGCGCCCGAACAGCTGACGGGCTCCAACATCGACGGCCGGGCGGACCAATATGCCTTGGCCGCCACGGCTTTTCACCTGCTGACCGGCGCGCCGCCCTTCCAGCACCCCAATCCCGTCGCGGTGATCAGCCAGCACCTGCACGACGACCCGCCAACGCTCAGCGACCACCGCCCGGAGCTGGCGCACCTCGACGACGTCTTCGCCAAGGCCCTTGCCAAGCAACCTCAGGACAGGTTCGAACGGTGCCGCGCGTTCTCGTCCGCCTTCTCGTCCGCCGTCGAGGTTGCCGGCGAAGCCGGCGACGCCGTGGCGCCGCAGCCCGCGCACCGGCGGAGGCTGCACCACCGGTTCTCGTCGCGCACCCGGTGGGCGACCGCGCTGCTGTGCGCGGTGCTGATCGCGATCGCGGCGACCTGGTCGACCCTGTACTCGTTCGAAGCGGCGACCCCGCCGGCCAACGCGCCGGCGCTCGCCTCCAAGCCGTCGGTGCCGGCGCCGAGCGCCGCCCCCGCGCTGCCCGGCGGGCCGGCGCTCAACGGCACCTACCAGCTGACCTTCGACCGCAGCAAGCAGACCGCCAACGGCGTCCCCGTCCGCCACGACGGGGCCGCCACCAGCTGGTGGGCCTTTCGCTCGGCGTGCACGGCCGACGGGTGCGCGGCCACCGGCACCGAGCTCAACCACGCCAACCACACGATGGTCAGCACCACCGACGGCGGCCACACCGACGCGCTGCGCTTCGTCGCCGGCTACTGGCAGGGCACGCCGCAGCAGGTTCGGCTGGGCTGCACCCAGCCGAACGGGCAGGTCCGGGCCACCCAGCAGGAGACGATCGCGTGGTCGCTGGCGCCGCAGGCCGACGGCACACTGCGCGGCACGGTGACCGAGACGGTGCTCAGCGACGAATGCGGCGCCCAGGGCGCGGTGGCGCGGGTGCCGGTGGTCGCCGCCCGCATCGGCGACGCCCCCGCCGTGCCGCTGGCCGATCCCGCGCAGGTGATCAGCGCGGCGGCCACGCCGTCGCACCCTGCGCCGCCCGTCCTCGGCGGGCTGTGCGGCGACGTCGACAAGCTGGCCTACGACCCGACCAACAATGAGCAGGTCGTCTGCGAGGGCAACACCTGGGCCCGGGCCCCGATCACGATGGGCATGCACGCCTCCGGCAGCTCCTGCGACCGCCCCAACACCTCGGTGTTCGCCATGACCACCTCGAACGACGGCTACCTGCTGCAGTGCGACCCGGTCACCCGGACCTGGACCCGCCCCTCGCACTAGCCCTCCCTCTTACCGCGAGCGCCCGTGTTTGTACGGCGCCACGCCGCGTGGCGCGGCATTTTGCGGCCCCTCGCGGCGGACGGCTTGTCGGTGACCCGCTCTACCCTGGTCCCATGGCCTTCGCCACTGAACATCCGGTAATCGCGCACTCGGAATACCGCCCCGCCGCCGAGGAGGTGGAGGGGCTGGTGCGCGCCGGCGGCCACTTCGAGGTGGTCAGCCCGCACGCCCCGGCCGGCGACCAGCCCGCCGCCATCGAGGAGCTGGAGCGGCGGATCAGGGCGGGAGAACGCGACGTTGTGCTGCTCGGCGCCACCGGCACCGGGAAGTCGGCCACCACCGCCTGGCTCATCGAGCGCCTGCAGCGCCCCACCCTGGTGATGGCGCCGAACAAGACGCTGGCCGCCCAGCTGGCCAACGAGCTGCGAGAGATGTTGCCGCACAACGCCGTCGAGTACTTCGTGTCGTACTACGACTACTACCAGCCGGAGGCGTACATCGCGCAGACCGACACCTACATCGAGAAGGACAGCTCGATCAACGACGACGTGGAGCGCCTGCGGCACTCCGCCACGTCGTCGCTGCTGTCCCGCCGCGACGTCGTGGTGGTGGCCTCGGTGTCGTGCATCTACGGCCTGGGCACCCCGCAGTCCTACCTGGACCGCTCGGTCGAGCTGCGGGTCGGCACCGAGGTGCCCCGCGACGGCCTGCTGCGGCTGCTGGTCGACGTCCAGTACACCCGCAACGACCTGTCGTTCACCCGCGGCTCGTTCCGGGTGCGCGGCGACACCGTCGAGATCATCCCGTCGTATGAGGAGCTCGCGGTGCGCATCGAGTTCTTCGGCGACGAGATCGAGGCGCTGTATTACCTGCACCCGCTGACCGGCGACGTCGTCCGCCAGGTCGACTCGCTGCGGATCTTCCCCGCCACCCACTACGTGGCCGGCCCGGAACGCATGGCGCACGCGATCTCCACCATCGAGGAGGAGCTCGCCGAGCGGCTCGCCGAGTTCGAGAACCAGGGCAAGCTTTTGGAGGCCCAGCGGCTGCGGATGCGCACCAACTACGACATCGAGATGATGCGCCAGGTCGGGTTCTGCTCGGGCATCGAGAACTACTCGCGGCACATCGACGGGCGCGGCCCGGGCTCGCCGCCGGCCACGCTGCTGGACTACTTCCCGGAAGACTTCCTGATGGTCATCGACGAGTCGCACGTCACCGTGCCGCAGATCGGCGGCATGTACGAGGGCGACATGTCCCGCAAACGCAACCTCGTCGACTACGGGTTCCGGCTGCCGTCGGCCGTCGACAACCGCCCGCTGACCTGGGAGGAGTTCGCCTCACGGATCGGCCAGACGGTGTATCTTTCCGCCACCCCCGGCCCCTACGAGCTGAGCCAGACCGGCGGCGAGTTCGTCGAGCAGGTGATCCGCCCCACCGGCCTGGTGGACCCCAAGGTGGTGGTCAAGCCGACCAAGGGCCAGATCGACGACCTGATCGGCGAGATCCGCAAACGCGCCGACGCCGACGAGCGGGTGCTGGTGACCACGCTGACCAAGAAGATGGCCGAGGACCTCACCGACTACCTGCTCGAGATGGGCATCCGGGTCCGTTACCTGCACTCCGAGGTCGACACGCTGCGCCGGGTGGAGCTGCTCAGACAGCTGCGGCTCGGCGACTACGACGTGCTGGTCGGCATCAACCTGCTGCGCGAGGGCCTCGACCTGCCCGAGGTGTCGCTGGTGGCGATCCTCGACGCCGACAAGGAGGGCTTCCTGCGCTCGACCCGCAGCCTGATCCAGACCATCGGCCGCGCCGCCCGCAACGTGTCCGGCGAGGTGCACATGTACGCCGACAAGCTCACCGACTCGATGAAAGAGGCGATCGACGAGACCGAACGCCGCCGGGCCAAGCAGACCGCCTACAACGAGGCCAACGGCATCGATCCGCAGCCGCTGCGCAAGAAGATCGCCGACATCCTCGACCAGGTCTACCGCGAGGCCGACGACAGTGAAACCGTCGAGATGGGCTCGGGGCGCAGCATTTCCCGCGGCCGGCGCGCGCAGGGCGAGCCCGGGCGCGCGGTCAGCGCCGGCGTGATCGAGGGCCGCGACACCTCCAACATGCCGCGCGCCGAACTGGCCGACCTGATCAAGGACCTCACCGCGCAGATGATGGCCGCCGCCCGCGACCTGCAGTTCGAGCTGGCGGCGCGCTTCCGCGACGAGATCGCCGACCTCAAAAAGGAACTGCGCGGGATGGATGCCGCCGGCCTGAAGTGACGCACACCGACAACGTCACCGGCAGCTGGCGCGAGCTGCTCGGCGCCAGGCACCTGGGCACGTCGGTCGTGCTGGCCGGGGGTGTCGCGCTGTACGCCACCAACGAGTTCCTGACCATCAGCCTGCTGCCCGACACCGTCGCCGAGATCGGCGGCAGCCGCCTGTACGCCTGGGTGACCACGCTGTACCTGGTCGGGTCGGTGGTCGCGGCGACCATGGTCAACCCGATGCTGGTCCGCGTCGGGGCGCGCCCGTCGTACCTGACGGGGCTGGCCCTGTTCGGCGCCTCGAGCCTGGCCTGCGGGGCGGCCCCCGACATGGGGGTCCTGATCGCCGCGCGCGCGTTGCAGGGCGTGGCCGGTGGGCTGCTGGCCGGCCTCGGCTACGCGGTCATCAACGCGGCGCTGCCCCGCTCGCTGTGGACGCGGGCCTCGGCGCTGGTATCGGCGATGTGGGGGGTGGCGACGGTGGTCGGGCCCGCGACGGGCGGGCTGTTCGCGCAATTCGGATTGTGGCGGTGGGCGTTCGTGGCGATGGCGGTCCTGACGGCGCTGATGGCGTTGCTGGTGCCGATCGCGCTGCCCGCCGGCCGTGCCGAAAGGGCCGGTACCACAACGGTTTTGCGGGTGCCGGTGTGGTCACTGCTGCTGATCGGCGCGGCGGCGCTGGCCGTCAGCGTCGCCCAGCTCCCGCACAATATCGCCGCGACGGCCGGGCTGCTCGCCGCCGCCGTGGTGCTGCTCGGGGCGTTCGCGGTCGTCGACTGGCGGGCGCGCGCATCGGTGTTGCCGCCCAGCGTGTTCGGGCCCGGGCCGCTGAAGTGGATCTACCTGAGCATGGGCGTGCTGATGATCGGCGCGATGGTGGACACCTACGTGCCGCTGTTCGGGCAGCGGCTGGCGCACCTCTCGCCGGTGGCGGCGGGCTTTCTGGGCGCGGCGCTGGCGGTCGGCTGGACCGTCTCCGAGATCGTCAGCGCCTCGCTGGAGAATCCGCGCGCGATCGGCCGGGTCATCGCGGTCGCGCCGGTGGTGGTGGCGTCGGGGCTGGCGCTGGGCGCGCTGACCCAGCGCGACAACGCGTCGGCGGCGATCGTGACGGCCTGGACGCTGGCGTTGATGGTGGCCGGGATCGGGATCGGGATGGCGTGGCCCCATTTGTCCGTGCGCGCAATGGATTCCGTCGACGACCCGGCCGAGGGCGTCGCGGCGGCCGCGGCGATCAACACGGTGCAGCTCGTCTCGGGGGCGTTCGGCGCGGGCATCGCCGGCGTCGTCGTCAACGCGACCCGGGGTGGTGAGGCCGCGGCGGCCCGTTGGCTGTTCGCGGTTTTCACCGCGCTGACAGCGGCCGGCGTCGTCGCGTCGTATCGCGCAGTGCGCGGCACCCGCTGAACTCAGCCCGCTATCAGCCGGCGCGCTGTGACATCGGGAAGATGGCGCGCCGCGAGTTCGTAATCGGCATCGTCATGCAGGACCACCAGACCCCTGGCAGCGGCAGTGCCGCAGACCAGCAGATCGACGACTGACAGGGCCCGCACCGCGCCCGCGCCCGCCAGCCGGTGCTGCGCCGCATCGATCCAGCGCCACACCGATTTCGGCACGGGAACATCCGGGTAGACGTCACGAAACGTCTGGTTCATCTGGCCGAACTCCTCGACGTTTCGCGCCGAGCGACGGAACTCGGCACGCTGCGGACCGCACGATCCGACGGCGCCCCTGCTAATCGCGGGGCTCCAGGCCTGGAAGAGCTCCGGTTGCCGTTGGAGACGCCAGACCGCGGAGGAATCCACCAGGAAGTAGATCAAGGCCCGACAGCCCTCTCATCGGCCCGAGCCGCGAGCCAACCCTCGTAGTCCCACCCCCTGGCGTGCTCGTAAGACCTCGCCATCGCCTCGATACGCCGGAACTGCTCGACGTAATCGCGCATCGCGAGGTTGACAGCCTCCTTTTTGGTGTGGACCCCAGCGATTCGCATCACCTCGGCCAGCGCTTCGTCATCGAGGTCTACCTGAGTCACCGACACATCAGCCTCCCAATGTTGACGATGTATGTATCGAGGATACATCACCAACATTCGAGCTCAGCGCACCGATTTGACCACCTGCGAATAGTGGAACTGCCACCGCTCCACGATGTGGAAGCCGAGGTAACCCGGGAACCGGTACGCCGGCGCGCGCCCGAAGGCCTTGCCCGGCGGCAGTGACCGGCCCGCCTGGTGATCGGGCAGCGACGGGTCGTGGTCGGTGATCGTCCAGATGGCCGGGCACTTGTTGATCTTGGCCGTCGTCAACCACACCGCGACGTGGCCGTCCCACAACCAGCCGACCTGAGGCCCATAGGCGCCGCGCTCCACGTCGATCAGCGACCGGAAGGCCGCCGGCCGGGTGGCCAGCAGGGCGCGGATCGGCCCGGGCCGCCAGGGCACGGTGTTGTCCACCATCAGGCAGTCGCCGGGCGCGGCGTGCGAGCCGATCAGGTCGGCCACCTGGCTGTAGTCCCAGCCCTCCTTGGCGTACGGCCAGCGCTGCGTGAACAGGTAATTGGGCAGCGCGGCCGCCGCGAACAGCAGCACGACGGCCGCGATCGGCCACGGCTTGCGCGCGACCGTGACGATGCACAGCGCCATCACGACGGCCGCCGCGGGCGCGGTGAAAATCAGGTAGCGCGGGTAGTAGATCGGCTCGCTGACGGCCGAGTAGACGACGACGAGCGCGGTGGGCAGCACGAGCCACGCCACGCAGCCCAGCAGCAGGGCCCGCGTGTCGCCCGCCGGTCCGCGCGCGCCCCTGAGCCGGGCCGCCACCGCCGCGACGACCAGCACGCCCGTGGCGATGGCGAACGGAACGCTGTGGTCGAAGTACTGCCGCAGGACGATGTCGAACGCGTAATGCCAGCTGACCGGGTAGATCCAGTTGACCTGGAACACCTGGTCGTGGGCGAACAGCAGGAACGGCGTCATCGCGCCGACGGCGACGGCCGATCCGGCCGCCCACCAGATCACCGGAGACCGGCGGGATCCCCGCGGCACCAGCAACGGCAGCATCGCGGCGTAGACCGGCACCAACAGCACCAGGTTGAGGTTCAGCAGGATCGACACCATCAGCGCCGGCACGTAGCCCAGCCACCATCGGGGGCGGTTGCGCCGGGCGGCGGCGACGAACAGCACCGTCAGCCAGATCCCCGCGGCCGCGGCGAAGGCGTACGAGCGCGCTTCCATGCCCGCCCAGGTGGTGCGCGGCAGGATCGCGAACACCACGCCCGCGCACACCGCGGTGGCCCGCCCTTCGACGAACTGCCGGGTGAACACCGTGACGCCGGCGGCCGCCGCGCCGATCGCCAGCGCGCTGGGCGCCCGCGACCAGAACTCGGTCGGCGGGAACATCGCGAACCAACCGTGCATGACCAGGTAATACAGCCCGTGCACGGCGTCGATGTGGCCCAAAAGCCGCCACAGCTCGGGCAGGGTCCGGCTGGCCGAGGCCGAGATCGTCGCGCCCTCGTCGAACCACAGCGACGGCCGGCACGCCCACGCGGCGCTGATCACGGTGGCCAGCGCCGCGATCGCCCACGGGTCGAACGTGCCCCGCGGGCGGACGTACGCGGCCTCGTCAGCGACGCCGGGGGTGTCGGAGGCGGCCGGATCGACAGTGGACATGGCCATGATGCTTGTCACTGTAGGGTCCCGGGCGGCGCATTTGCGCCGCGCCGCCCGCACTCGACGAAAACCTCCGCCAGGCAAGGCTTTCCGCCCCGGCGGCGCCGACCCGGCCGTCGCACCGCCGCGGATCGGGCTCGTTTGCGCAGCGTGGCCCCGCAAATGCCGCTCGCGCCACGCCACGCGGAGCCGATAATCTGGTCCCCTCTTTGTCCGGCAAACGCGATAGTGTCATCTGGCTGACCAACCGAAACTGGGAGGGTAAATGAGCGCCTATCGGACCGTGGTGGTCGGGACCGACGGCTCGGATTCATCGATGCGTGCGGTGGATCGGGCGGCCCAAATCTCGGGGGCCGAGACCAAGTTGATCATCGCCTCGGCGTACCTGCCCCAGCACGAGGACACCCGGGCCGCGGACGCGCTGCGCGACGAGAGCTACAAGGTGTCTGGCACGGCGCCGATCTACGCGATCCTGCAGGACGCCAAGGAGAGGGCGCACGCCGCCGGCGCCACGAACGTCGAGGAGCGCCCGATCGTCGGCGCGCCGGTCGACGCGCTGGTCAAGCTGGCCGAGGACGAAAAGGCCGACCTGCTGGTCGTCGGCAACGTCGGCCTGAGCACGATCGCGGGCCGGCTGCTCGGGTCGGTGCCGGCCAACGTCTCACGTCGGGCCAAGGTCGACGTGCTGATCGTGCACACGACGAGCTGATCGGCTCTACCAGCCGCGCTCGCGCCATTCGCTCAGGTGAGGGCGTTCGGCGCCCAGCACGGTGTCGTCGCCGTGGCCGGGGTAGATGACCGTGGAGTCGTCGTAGACGTCGAACACCCGGGCGGTGACGTCCTCGAGCAGCTGGTCGAAATCCCCGGGCTGCCACGTCTTACCAACCCCGCCGGGAAACAGGCAGTCGCCGGTGAACAGCTGGGTGACCCCGCCGGTAGCCGGCCCGTCGAGGGCGAGCGCGATCGAGCCGGGCGTGTGCCCGCGCAGGTGGATGACGTCCAAGACGAGCTCGCCGATTTGCACGGTGTCGCCGCCCGCCAGCAAACGATCCGGCTTGACCGGCAGCGGGTCCGCGTCGATCTCGTTGGCGGCCGTCGGCGCCCCGGTCGCCTGCGCCACGGCCTCCAGCGCCTGCCAGTGGTCGAAGTGCTGGTGGCTGGTCACGATCAGTGACACCTTCGGCGCGTGCTGCCGAATCAGGGCGATCAGGTCGTCGGCGTCGTTGGCGGCGTCGATCAGCAGCGTTTCGCCCGTGGCGGAACACGTCACCAGATAGGCGTTGTTGTCCATCGGGCCCACCGACGCCTTTAGAATCGTGGCGCCGGGTAGGGTCCGGCGGGCCGCGGTGCCGGGGTCGACGTGTCCGGTGTAGTCGTCGTTCAGGACGGTCATAGCGGCCACGTTACTGGTCCGCAATGACTTGTCGGTATGGGCACATAGCATGGGATGCGGTGTGCGTACTATCCGCCATTATTCGCCATAGCACGTCGTGAGAGGGGTCCCGTGAAAGGAACCCAGTGGCTGACCGCCTGATCGTCAAGGGCGCCCGCGAGCACAACCTGCGCGGCGTCGACCTCGACCTGCCCCGCGACTCGTTGATCGTGTTCACGGGCCTGTCCGGGTCGGGCAAGTCCTCGCTGGCGTTCGACACCATCTTCGCCGAGGGCCAGCGCCGCTACGTGGAGTCCCTGTCGGCCTACGCCCGCCAGTTCCTGGGGCAGATGGACAAGCCGGACGTCGACTTCATCGAGGGCCTGTCGCCGGCCGTGTCGATCGATCAGAAGTCGACCAACCGCAACCCGCGCTCGACCGTCGGGACCATCACCGAGGTCTACGACTACCTGCGGCTGCTCTACGCGCGCGCCGGCACGCCGCACTGCCCGGTCTGCGGTCATCGCATCGCCCGCCAGACGCCCCAGCAAATCGTCGACCAGGTGCTGGCGATGCCCGAGGGCACCCGCTTTCTGGTGCTCGCGCCGGTGGTGCGCACCCGCAAGGGCGAGTTCGCCGACCTGTTCGACAAGCTCAACGCGCAGGGCTACAGCCGGGTCCGGGTCGACGGCGTCGTGCACCCGCTGACCGACCCGCCGAAGCTGAAGAAGCAGGAAAAGCACGACATCGAGGTGGTGGTCGACCGGCTCACCGTCAAGGCCTCCGCCAAGCAGCGGCTCACCGACTCGGTGGAGACCGCGCTGAACCTGGCCGACGGCATCGTGGTGCTGGAGTTTCCCGACGATCACGACGAACATGGCCACGCCCGCGAGCAGCGGTTCTCCGAGAAGCTGGCCTGCCCCAACGGGCACGCGCTGGCCGTCGACGACCTGGAACCGCGGTCGTTCTCGTTCAACTCGCCCTACGGCGCGTGCCCCGAGTGCGTCGGCCTGGGCATCCGCAAGGAGGTCGACCCCGACCTGGTGGTGCCCGACCCGGAGCGCACCCTGGCCGAGGGCGCGGTGGCGCCCTGGTCCAACGGCCACACCGCGGAGTACTTCACCCGCATGATGGCCGGGCTGGGCGACGAGCTGGGCTTCGACGTCGACACGCCGTGGCGCAAGCTGCCGGCCAAGGCCCGCAAGGCGATCCTCGAGGGGTCCGACCACCAGGTGCACGTGCGCTACCGCAACCGCTACGGCCGAACCCGTTCCTACTACGCCGATTTCGAGGGCGTGCTGGCGTTTTTGCAGCGCAAGATGGCCCAGACCGAATCCGAGCAGATGAAGGAGCGCTACGAGGGCTTCATGCGCGACGTGCCCTGCCCGGAGTGCGAGGGCACCCGGCTCAAGCCGGAGATCCTGGCGGTGACGCTGACGGCGGATTTGGGCGGGAAGCCGACCACGAAGTCGATCGCCGAGGTGTGCGAGCTGTCGATTTCGGACTGCTCGGATTTCCTGCAGCGCTTGAGCCTCGGGCCGCGCGAGCAGGCGATCGCCGGGCAGGTGCTCAAGGAAATCCAGTCGCGGCTCGGCTTTTTGCTCGACGTGGGCCTGGACTACCTGTCGCTGTCGCGCGCGGCGGCCACGCTGTCCGGCGGTGAGGCCCAACGCATCCGGCTGGCCACCCAGATCGGCTCCGGCTTGGTGGGCGTGCTGTACGTGCTCGACGAGCCGTCCATCGGCCTGCACCAGCGCGACAACCGTCGTCTCATCGAAACCCTCACCCGCCTCAGGGATTTGGGCAACACGCTGATCGTCGTCGAGCACGACGAGGACACCATCGCGCACGCCGACTGGATCGTGGACATCGGGCCGCGGGCCGGCGAGCACGGCGGCGAGATCGTGCACAGCGGCACCTACGCCGAGCTGCTGGCCAACAAGGCCTCGATCACCGGGGCGTACCTGTCGGGCAAGGAGCGCATCGACATCCCCGCGATCCGCAGGCCCGTCGACCGGCGCCGCCAACTCACCGTCGTCGGCGCCCGCGAGCACAACCTGCGCGGCATCGACGTGTCGTTCCCGCTGGGCGTGCTGACCGCGGTGACCGGTGTGTCGGGCTCGGGCAAGTCGACGTTGGTCAACGACATCCTGGCCGCGGTGCTGGCCAACCGGCTCAACGGCGCCCGGCAGGTTCCCGGCCGGCACACCCGGGTCACCGGGCTGGACCACCTGGACAAGCTGGTGCGGGTCGACCAGTCGCCGATCGGCCGCACGCCGCGGTCCAACCCCGCCACCTACACCGGCGTGTTCGACAAGATCCGGACCCTGTTCGCGGCCACCACCGAGGCCAAAGTCCGTGGCTACCAACCGGGCCGGTTCTCGTTCAACGTCAAGGGCGGCCGCTGCGAGGCGTGCACCGGCGACGGCACCATCAAGATCGAGATGAACTTCCTGCCCGACGTGTACGTGCCGTGCGAGGTCTGCCACGGCGCCCGGTACAACCGGGAGACCCTCGAGGTGCACTACAAGGGCAAGACCATCTCCGAGGTACTGGACATGTCGATCGAGGAGGCGGCGGACTTCTTCGAGCCGATCAGCGGCATCCACCGCTACCTGCGCACGCTCGTCGACGTCGGCCTGGGCTACGTGCGACTCGGCCAGCCCGCGCCGACGCTGTCCGGCGGCGAGGCGCAGCGCGTCAAGCTGGCCGCCGAACTGCAGAAGCGCTCGACCGGACGGACCATCTACATCCTCGACGAGCCCACCACCGGGCTGCATTTCGACGACATCCGCAAGCTGCTGAGCGTCATCAACGGCCTTGTGGACAAAGGCAATACGGTCATCGTCATCGAACACAACCTGGACGTGATCAAGACGTCGGACTGGATCGTCGACATGGGCCCGGAGGGCGGCGCCGAGGGCGGAACCGTTGTCGCCGAAGGCACTCCGGAGGACATCGCCGCGGTGCCGGAGAGCTACACCGGCAAGTTCCTCGCCGAAGTTCCGGGTGTCGGGGCACCGGCGCGGCCCCGGCGGCGCCGCAAAGCCACGGCCTGACTGGGATGACTCTGCGCTGAGGGTGCGTCCTGGTCGCACTTTTGCGCCCCGGACGCAGCGTCAACGTGGCGTCGCGGCGGCCTTCGACAGCGGCGACGGGAAGCGCGGGCTGATCCGCACACCGCCCAGCCATTCGGTGAGGTCGGCGGCCCGCCGCTGCAGGGCGCGGCGCCCGTCGCGGCCGGGATCCTCGAGCAGCCGCAGCTGCACGCGGGCACCCTCGTCCTGGTACCAGCCTCCGACCACCCGCCCGTTCCACCACGCCGTCGGGCCGGCGTTGCCGGTGCGGTCGAACACTTGCGCCCGGTGCTCGCCGAGGTACCAGTCGCGTTGCGACCAGCCCATCGTCGTGACGTCCAGGCCCGGCAGCAGCGCGCACCACGGGGGCGCGTCGGGCTCGGGATCGAGGTCGTCGGGCAGAACCCAGCCGGTCCCGCCGCCGTGCAGGCCGACCTCCACCGCGCCGATGTCGGCCAGGGCGTGGCGGGTGGCCGTCATCGTGCTGCCGAACCACCACGTGATGTCGGCGGCGGTGGCGGGCCCGAATGCCGCCAGCCACCGGCGGGTCAGCCCGGCCCGGGCCTGCCGCTCCGGCAGCGGGTCACCCAGGTCGCCGAGCCAGTCCGCTGCGGCGGCCCACCGTGGCCGCGACGTCGTCCAGCGACCGTCGTTGGGTCCGCGCACGATCTCGCCGCGCGCCGAAAGCACCGTCAGCACCCGAGGGGCGAGTGGAACCGTTCCGCCCCAACGCTTCCCGGGCGCCGGATCGTAGGTTCCGGCCAGCTCGGGCAGGGCGGCCCGCAGCTCGCTGCTGCCGGCGGGCCCGTGGGCGCCCAGGTGGCGCAGCACCGCCGCGCAGGCCCGCTCGAGCCAACGGTCACCGTCGGGGGCCACGCCGGCCTTGCGCACGTCGCCGGCCAGCCGACGGTGTTCGTTGCGGGCGACCCGGTCGCTGCACGCCGGCTGGATCGCCGGCAGGTCGTCGCCGGCCACCACCCACAGCGTCCGGCGCATCGCGAGATGCCGCACCGCAGAACGCTTCTCGTACAGTTCGGTCTCGAGGTCGGCGGTGGCGAAGCCGGGGGTCCGTGCCCACAGCGACAGGAAGGGGGTGGCCCGATCGGTCGCATGCAGCCCGATGAGCCCGGTTACCACGCGCGTTATCGGCGGAGGTTCGCTCGCGGCAAGAAAATGCCTGCGCGCCAAGCGGTTACGCCGCTCGTCGACGGTGAAGGTGCGCACGGGTCAGCGGTCTTGCCGAGTTGCCTCGAAATAGCGCACCATCTGCCGCCAATACACCAGCGTCAGGGCCATCTGCACCGCGGTCGCGATCGCCGCCGGTAGCGCCCGATGACGGCGGGCGGCGACGACCGCGGACAGTGCGGCCACCGACGTCACCGCGCTGACGAGCATCGCCGCGTCCCGGGGCCGACGGCTGACCCACAGCTCCTCGCCCAGCATCGCCCGGGTCGACCAGGCGCGCTGGTGCGCCGGCTTGCCGAACACGAACGGGTTGACGGCGAACCACAGCGCCACCAGCGCCGCGTGGCTCCATCGCCGCGTCCACACGGGCAGCAGCGTCAGCGGCGTGCTCGCCCAGCGCGTCCATGCGCTCCATGGATTGCAGTGTCGTGCAAATATCGCGCGCCGGATGCGCGCCACGGCTGGCCACACGACGTCCAGTCTGCAACACCGTCCGCCAGAGGCGATCGGTCGCCCGAAAGGTGGGCCCGAAATCGCTCCTCCGACAAATTCGCCGCGAGCACCGGCGGAAAAACGTTCGATTCCCTCGGATACGCCGCAGCTAATCTCGTCGTCGCCGCTCGCCGGCGCCTGGAGAATCCGGAGGTAGAGGCGATACCGCCGGTCCGGTTGAATCATCTCGATGAGTGGGGTCGGGGACGCGGCGGGCGGGGGTCAGCACTGCTCGCGGACCATACGCGATGAACGCGTGCCGCCGTGCCGGGACGTGGCTGGACGCGCGCCGGGTTCAGCGGGCCGAACGGCACGGCCGGAGCCGGCGCCCACGAGCGCAAACTTTCGGCCCATTGCCCTCCCGGTCAGCTACCGGCCGGTAACACTAACGTTTTGGCCGCGCGAATCGAAGATGGACAAAAGAAATACCATCAGTTATTTGTCACGCGCCTATTTTAGGAAATAATTCAAGGCGCATCGGATGAATTAGCCCAGGATTCACGGTTAAGAAGCGAAGGGATACCCATGGTAGCGGCTCAGCTCGACGGCAGCGCGATCGACGGCCCGTGGTTGGCGGCGGGGTCGGGCTGGCATGACCAGGCGACCGGATGCTGGATCGCCGCATCCACCCCGGAGGGGGAGCCCGAGTTGTGGGAGCAATACCTGCAGGGGGCGCTGCACAGCTACAGCCGCCACGGGCTGGAATGGGTGCTCGATGTCGATGCGATTCGGGATGGCGCCGACACCACGCTGTTCTTCGCCGCGGTGGACCCCTCCGGCCGCGTCGTCGGTGGCACCCGCGTCGTGGGGCCGCTGCGCTCGCCCGAGGATTCCCACGCTCTCGAGGAGTGGAACGGCAGCCCGGGGCGCCCGGTGCTGCACCACATGATCGCCAACCGAATCCCCTTCGGCGTCGTGGAAGTCAAAAGCGCCTGGACCAACAGCAGCGATTACGGCAGCCGCGCACTGTCGCGAATATTGGCGCGCACCGCGCTGCCCATGATGACTCTGCTGGGTGTCCAATTCGTCATGGCCACCGCAGCGGCCCACGTATTGGAACAATGGCAATCCTCGGGGGGCGTCGTGGCCGCCCGTGTTCCGGCCGCGGCCTATCCCGACGAGAATTACCGAACCAAAGTGATGTGGTGGGACCGGCGCACCATTGCGACGCATGCCGAACCCGAGCAATTCAAGTTGATGTGCGCCGAAAGTTCCGAAATCCTCAGCCGCATTTCGGCTTGAGTCAAATGGGAACCGGGATGGGCTGCAGCCACGAACACGACGACGCGCGCGGCCGCTGGCGAGCGTCGGCGGCCACCTCGGGGCTACGCTGAGCAGCTGAAGACAGTGCCGGCACGCCGCCGGGCGCTCCGCGCCGGCCGGCGCGCGTCGAGGTAGCGAGGACATGGAAAACACCACAGGCCCAAAGGCTTTGACCGCGATCGTCACCGATGTGGCGACCAAGCTCATGGGCGCGACGGCCAGCACCGCCGCGGAGATCAGCACCGAGATACTGGCCGAACTGGTAGCGATCCTCGGCGTCGACGTCAGCTTCCTGCGCTACAACGACCACAGCATTCGCGCGACGGTCCTGGTGGCCGAGTGGCCGGTGCGCCCGGACAAGCCCGATCCCGACCCGCTGCAGACGGTCTATTTCGAAGGCGCCGACCCGATCTTCGCCCAGTGTGAAAACGCCAAAGAGCCAGTCGTTTTGCGTCCGCACGCCGAACACGAGGACTACCAGCGCACCCTTGAGGAGGCGGGCGGGGTGCCGGACGTGTCGATGGCGTCCGTGCCGCTCCTGTCCGGCGGTGTCACCACCGGGGCGCTCGGCTTCATCAAGTTCGGCGACCGCGAATGGACCCAGGATGAGTTCAACACCCTGACGGTGGTCGCCTCGATGTTCGCGCAGGTGCAGGCGCGCTTGAGCGTCGAGGATCAGCTGCGCTACCAAGCCGAGCACGACGACCTGACGGCGCTGCCCAACCGTCGAACCCTGGTGTCGCACCTGGATTATCGCCTCATCGCCGGCCGGCCGAGCCCGGTGTCGGTCCTGCTGTTCAACCTCGACCGGCTCAAGGCGATCAACGACTACCTCGGCCACGGCGCCGGCGATCAGTTCATCCGCGACTTCGCCGCGCGGACAACCGAAGCGATGGCGGGGCGGGGGCTCATCGCGCGGCTCGGCGGTGACAAGTTCGTCGTCGTCCCGGCCGGCGCGATGGATCTTCACACCGCCACCTCGCTCGCCGAGAGCCTGAGCAAGCAGGTCACCGATCACGTGACCATCGGCGGCGAGGTGCTCAACCGCACCGTGAGCGTCGGTGTGGCGGCGGGCGTTCCGGGCCAGGACTCGAGCCTGGACCTGCTGCGGCGCTCCGAAGAGGCGCTGATTTCCGCCAAGGGCACCGGGGGAGACAGCATCGGGGTGTTCTCCGACGAGATGCTTACCCGCCGCGAGCTGCGCAACGACATCGAACTGCATCTGCAGGCCGGCATCGAAACCGACGCGTTGACCGTCCTTTACCTGCCCGAGGTCGACATGCCGACCGGCAAGGTGCTGGCGGTCGAGGCGCTGGTGCGCTGGCAGCACCCCACCCGGGGGCTGCTGCTTCCGGACGACTTCGTCCCGGTGGCCGAATCCATCAACCTCGCCGGGGAACTCGGCGACTGGATCCTGAACGCCGCGTGCGCCCACCTGGCCGAGTGGCGGGCCCAGGGCGTGGGGCTCGACACGATGCTCCGCATCAACGTCTCGCCGGCACAGCTCGTCGCGCACGACCTGGTCAACACCGTCGAGCGCACCCTGAAGAAGTTCGGCCTGGACGGGTCGTCGATCGGGCTGGAAATCACCGAGAGCATGCTGATCCGCGACCTGGTGAACACGCGGGCCACCCTGGTCGGGCTCACCGAACTCGGCGTGGACATCGCCATCGACGACTTCGGCACCGGGTACAGCGCGATGGGTCTGCTGCGGACGCTGCCCGTGGGCACCCTGAAAATCGACCGCGGCTTCGTGCTTGACCTGGCCACCTCGGTCGACGACCTGGCGATCGTGCGGGCGGTCATCGGCCTGGCCCAGGCGCTGGACCTCGACGTCGTCGCCGAGGGGGTCGAGACCGAAGAGGCCGCCCAAGTCCTGGTCGACGAAGGATGTTCGCACGCACAGGGATTCCTGTTCTGCCAGCCGATCCCCGCCGAAGCGACGGCGCAGTTGCTGGCCCGTGGTTCCGTGCCCGTCCGCATCAGGCCGGGGGAGCCGCAGCGCGAGGCCGATCGGCGCGGCGCCGGCTAGCGAGCGGTCACGGCGTCGGCCGGCATTGCGGCGACGGGGGACACCGGGGATTCCCCGGGTAGTGCCGGCAGCTGCGTCCGGGGCACCCCGGGCGTGCCGAGGCGGCCGGCCAGCCACGGCAGCGCCGCCGCGAAAGCGCGGTCCGCGAACGGCCAGTCGTGCTTGCCGGGCTGGGGCAGGACGGCGCAGTCGATACCGTGGGCGCGGCCGAGCGCACACAGCGAGTAGGCGGCCGCAGTCTGGTTGGTCGGGTTGGCCGCGGCGTCCCGACTGAACCCCGCCGCGGTGGCGTCAGTGATTGCCAGGTCGCGGCGCGGCGCCCCCGGACCCTCCGACGAGATCGCAAACCAACCGGCCACGTCGCGGTACCGGCCGTACCGGGTGATCACGCTGCTCGGGTCGAATGCGGCCCAAGCGTCGGCGTTTCCGCCGAACAGCCGGGCGATGGTCTGCGCCTTGGTGCCGGCATTGGGGAAGAAGTCACCGGCGACGTCGACGAAGGCGCTGAACAGCTCGGGGTGCATGACGGTCAGGTCGACCGCGCACGTCCCGCCCATCGACCAGCCGGCGATGCCCCAGCCGGATCGGTCGGGGCTCACGCCGAACTGCGAAACCATGAAGGGCACAACGTCTTTGGTGAGATGGTCGGCCGCATTGCCGCGGACCCCGTTGACGCATTCGGTGTCGTTGTTGAAGGCCCCGCCGGAGTCGACGAACACCAGCACCGGCGCGTTGCCGTCGTGGGCGGCCGCGAAGTCGTCCATGGTCTTGACCGCGTTGCCCGCCCGGGTCCAGTCCGCGGGGGTGTTGAACTGGCCGCCGACCATCATGATTGTCGGCAGCGCCGGCGGCGGGCTGTCCCCCGCAAGCGGGTGGTGCCCCCAGCTGAACCATGCGGGCGGCAGGTACACCAATTCGCCGCGATGCTTGAAATGCGATGCGTCCGACGGGATCACGACCGGCACCACGCCGCCGTGCGGCGGGCGGGTTCGTGTGGCGGCCATCGCGCTGATCGTCGCCACGTCCGTCTGATCGGGCAGCGGGCCCGAGGTCAGCTGGCCCCACGCGGCCTGCACGGTCGGGAAGTAGCCGACCCACAGGTTGAGCGACAGCGCCGCGCAGAGCAAACACGACGGCACGGCAAGCAGTGTCGCGCCGCGCCGCCAGGGCCGCGCGCCACGCCACCCCACGATCAGCACCGCCACCGCGGTGCCGGCCAGCGCGATCCACACCCACAGCGCCGCCGGCGCCGGTTCGTCGGACAGGCCGCGATCGACGACGTACCAGTGCGTCGCATAGGCGGCGGCGCCGCCGACCGCGCCCGCCACCGGCAGCCAGAGCGTGCGCCAGCGGCGCGAGCGCCACCCGATGGCCAGCGTCAGCACGACCCCGGCGACGACCTGAACCGTCGCGGGCAGCCAACCGTGCATCAGGGAGGTGTGAGCGCTTGCCAGCAACGGCGCGGTGGCGAGGGGAATGCCGGCGGTCACGTCAGCCATTGTGGTCCATTGTCGAGCGCCCCGGAACCGTATCGGCCGAATATCAGCGGCACCACGAGCGCCCGGCCGGGCCCCGTCAGTGCGGCTTGGCCAGCGGGAATGGCAGGGTCTCGCGGATGCTGCGGCCGGTTACGAGCATGACGAGCCGATCGACACCCATGCCCAGTCCGCCGGTGGGCGGCATCGCGTACTCCATGGCCTGCAGGAAGTCCTCGTCGAGCTCCATCGCCTCGGGGTCGCCGCCGGCGGCCAGCAGCGACTGCTCCTGCAGGCGGCGCCGCTGCTCCACCGGGTCGGTCAGCTCGCTGTAGGCGGTCCCCAACTCGACGCCCCACGCCACCAGGTCCCACCGCTCGGCGACGCCGCGCCGGTCGCGGTGCGGCCGGGTCAGCGGCGACACCGAGGTGGGGAAGTCGATGTAGAACGTCGGTCGCTCGGTCTTTTCCTCGACCAGGTGCTCGTAGAGCTCGAGCACCACCGCGCCGGAGTCCCAGTGCGCCCGGTACGGGATGTGCGCGGCGTCGGACAGCTTGCGCAGCGCGGCCAACGGGGTGTCGGGGTCGACGGCTTCGCCCAGCGCTTCGGAGACGGCGTCGTGCACGGTCTTGACCGGCCAGGCGCCGGAGATATCGACCGGCTCGAGGCGTCCGCCGGGGCCGGGCCGCAGCACGGTCTGCTCGCCGTTGGCCGCCTGCGCGGCGTTCTGGATGAGCTCCCGGCAGCCGTCGATCCACACCGTGTAGTCGGCGTGCGCCTGGTAGGCCTCGAGCAGCGTGAACTCGGGATTGTGGCTGAAGTCGACTCCCTCGTTGCGGAAGGCGCGGCCCAACTCGAACACCTTCTCCACGCCACCCACGCACAACCGCTTCAGGTACAGCTCCGGGGCGATGCGCAAGAACAGGTCCAGGTCGTAGGTGTTGATGTGGGTGACGAACGGCCGGGCCGTGGCCCCGCCGTGGACCTGCTGCAGGATCGGGGTCTCGACCTCGATGAACCCCTTGGCGAACAGTGTCTCGCGCACCGAGCGCAGCACGCGGCTGCGCGCCCTGATCAGCTCGCGCGACTCGGGGTTGACCGCCAGGTCGACATAGCGCGTCCGCACCCGCGCCTCGGGGTCGGTCAGGCCCTTCCACTTGTTGGGCAAGGGGCGCAGGCACTTTCCGATCATCCGCCAGTCGCGCACGATCAGCGAGCGGGTGCCGTTCTTGGAAAAGCCCATCTGCCCGGTCATTTCGACCAGGTCGCCGAGGTCGATGGCCGCGGTGAAGTCGGCGGTGCGGCCGCTCTCGAGGCGCGAATTGTCCAGCAGCACTTGCATTTCGCCAGACCAGTCGCGCAGGTGGGCGAACAGCACGCCGCCGTAGTCGCGGATGCGCAGGATGCGGCCGGCCACCGAGACGTTCTCCTGGTCGTCGGCGTCCACCGCGCCGGCGATCGTGTGGCTGGGCGGGCAGCCCACCGGGTAGGCGTCGACGCCTTGGTGCTGCAGGGTTTTCAGCTTGGCCAGGCGCACCCGCACCTGCTCGGGGAGGCGGGCCCTGGTCTCCTCCGCCTCGGCGACGCCCGCGCTGCGCTGCAGACCGCTCACGTCGGGCGCCGAACCGTCGTGGTGCAGCAGCCCGGATTCCGCCAGTCTGGGCGGCACCGCCGGGTGGTGTCCGGTGTGCACCTTGTCGCGCCGGCTGAACGGCAGCACGAGGAAACCCTCGGCGATCACCGAGGCCACGCCGACCCGCGGGATCAGCCGGGCGTCCTCGTAGCAGGCGTAGCGGGGCACCCACTCCGGTTGGTACTTCATGTTGGAGCGGTACAGCGTCTCCAGCTGCCACCACCGCGAGAAGAACAGCAAGAACCCGCGCCACAGCCGCGCGACCGGGCCGGCGCCGAGCTGGGCGCCCTGCTCGAAGGCGGACCGGAACATCGCGAAGTTCAGCGAAATGCGGATGATGCCAAGCGTTTCGGCGGTCAGGGCGAGCTCGCTGACCATCAGCTCGATGGTGCCGTTGGGGGACTGCGGGGAGCGGCGCATCAGGTCCAGCGAGACGCCGGTGCTGCCCCACGGGACCAGCGACAGCATCGCCACCACGGTGTCGTCGCGGTCCAGGGCCTCGACCAGCAGGCAGTCGCCGTCGGCCGGATCGCCAAGCCGCCCCAGGGCCATCGAAAAGCCGCGCTCGGTCTGGGTGTCGCGCCAGGCGTCGGCGCGCGAGATGGTGGCGGTCATCTCGTCGGCGGAGATGTCGCGGTGCCGGCGGATGCGCACTGTCAGCCCGGCCCGGCGGGCACGTGTCACCGCCTGGCGCACCCCGCGCATGTCAGGGCCGGACAGCTTGAAGTCCGACGTCCGCAGGATCGCCTCGTCGCCGAGTTCGAGGGCGTTGAGGCCGGCCTCGCGGAACACCTGGGCCCCTTGGGAACTCGCGCCCATCACGCCGGGCGCCCAGCCGTAGGTCTGGCACAGCGCCAGCCACGCGTCGACGGCCTGCGACCACGCTTTCGGGTCTCCCACCGGGTCGCCGCTGGCCAAACAGACGCCGACCTCGACGCGGTAGGTGACGGCGGCGCGGCCGCTGTGCGCGAACACCACCGACTTGTCGCGGCGGGTCGCGAAGTAGCCCAGCGAGTCGTTCTTGCCCCACAGCTCGAGCAGCCCGCGGATGGCGGACTCGTCCTCGCCGGTGAGCGCGTTGTCGGCGCGCTGGGACTGGAACAGCACGATCGTCGCCGCGATCAGTGCCAGCGCGCCGAACAGCCCGAAGAGGGCGGAAAGCAACACGTGCGGACGGCCGGTGAAGGCGTCGCGGTCGACGAGGGAGAAGCCGACGACACGGTTGGCCACGTACCAGAAGCGCGAGTCCGGGGCCAGGGTGCCGGGCCACACCTCGACCATGCCCCAGGACACCAGGATGCCGATGACGTCGCCGGCGACCAGCACCGCGGCCGCCTTGACCAGAGCGGCCTTGCGGACCTTGGCCCAGAACTGCCGGTAGGCCAGCACCAGCAGCACGATCGCGACGATGTGGAAGGCGAAGCCGAGGTTCTCGCCGAACGACTCCGACGCGGTGTTGCCGCCGCCGGCGATGTCGGCGGCGTTCAGCCCGGCGGCGAGGATCATGTTCACCAGCAGCAGCAGCCAGGCGATGCGTTTGCGCGCGGTGAGCGCCGCGGCCAGCAACGCCAGCACGAACGACCACGCGATGCTGGTGTCGGGGAAGTTGAAGAGATAGGCGTTGATGAACTCGCGCGGCGGCTTGATCAGCCAACGGAACAACGGTGACACGCTGCCGAGCAGCGACAGGCTGGCGATGACGCCGACCACCCAGCCCGCCGCCGCCGGTACCCAGCGATACCGGGGGTTCGGCTGGCTGCCCGAACGGGGCCCCGGATGACGAGAAGCGAGAGTCACAGACCGCGAGGATATGCCCTCAAGCCGTGAAAATCCTGGCGAAGCGCCCAGGCGTGGCGTCGTCCGGCGGACAGTTGTGGTGCGGGAAGAAGTGTCATGGCTGCTAAACTGTCGACTGCGACCATTCCGGCCAAGGCCGGGAACAGTTAAGTGGAGTCCCACTCCCACCGCTGGCCACGAGAACGTTGTGAAGGTTCAGCGGTCCGGTCACAGGCATCGTGAATGCCTGTTCCGCAGGTATTGCGGGCGGCGTGAGTAGATCTCGAGCCGCGGTCGGTCGGTATTGGGCCCTGCTTGTGCAGGGCTTTTTTGCTGGTGGGGTGGCCTTCACCTACGGGACGCTGACGACAACAGAAGCCCAACAAGGGAGGCCCCATCAGCACTGAGACCCGCGTCAACGAGCGCATCCGCGTACCTGAAGTCCGATTGATCGGCCCGGGAGGGGAGCAGGTAGGCATAGTGCGCATCGAAGACGCACTGCGCGTCGCCGCGGACGCCGATCTCGATCTCGTCGAAGTTGCCCCCAACGCCAGACCCCCGGTCTGCAAGATCATGGACTACGGCAAGTTCAAATACGAGGCGGCGCAAAAGGCGCGCGAATCCCGCCGGAACCAGCAGCAGACCGTGGTCAAGGAACAAAAGCTGCGGCCCAAGATCGACGATCACGATTACGAGACGAAGAAGGGCCACGTCATCCGCTTCCTGGAGGCGGGATCCAAGGTCAAGGTCACCATCATGTTTCGCGGACGTGAGCAGTCGCGGCCCGAGCTGGGCTACCGATTGCTGCAGCGGCTGGGGGCCGACGTCGCCGAATACGGCTTCGTCGAAACCTCGGCGAAGCAGGACGGCCGCAACATGACGATGGTGCTGGCACCGCACCGCGGCGCGAAGACCCGCGCCAGGGCGCGGCATCCCGAGGAACACGGCGGCGCGGACCCCGAGGCCGCCCCGTCGGCCAACTGACCCGACAGCGACAAGTAGCTGAAGTAGCAGAAGTAGAGGAAACATGCCCAAGGCCAAGACCCACAGCGGGGCGTCGAAACGGTTCCGGCGCACCGGAACCGGGAAGATCGTCCGGCAGAAAGCCAATCGCCGGCACCTGCTCGAGCACAAGCCGACCAAACGCACCCGACGGCTCGACGGCCGCACGGTAGTGGCAGCCAACGACACCAAGCGCGTCAACAAGCTGCTCAACGGCTGACCCCGACACCCCATTTCGTCTAGAAACGTCTAGAAAAGTCTGAAAGTAGGAACAACCCATGGCACGCGTGAAGCGGGCGGTCAACGCCCACAAGAAGAGGCGCAGCGTCCTGAAGGCCTCGAAAGGCTATCGCGGCCAGCGATCCCGGCTCTACCGCAAAGCCAAAGAGCAGCAACTGCATTCGCTGAACTACGCCTACCGTGACCGCCGCGCCCGCAAGGGCGAGTTCCGCAAGTTGTGGATCTCGCGGATCAACGCCGCCGCGCGCGCCAACGACATCACCTACAACCGGTTGATCCAGGGCCTCAAGGCCGCCGGTGTCGAGGTGGACCGCAAGAACCTCGCCGACATCGCGATCACCGACCCGGCCGCGTTCACCGCGCTCGTCGACGTCGCCCGCGCGGCCCTGCCCGACGACGTCAACGCTCCGTCGGATTCCGGAGAGGCCGCCTAACGGCCGCCACGGCGCCGCTGCTCACCGAACGCTCGGCCCGGGTGGCCGAGGCGGTCAAGTTGCACCGGCACGTCGGCCGTCGGCGCACCGGACGGTTTTTGGCCGAAGGCCCGAACCTGCTCGAGGCGGCCGCCGCGCGCGGGTTGGTGCGCGACGTGTTCGCCACCGAGGCCGCGGCGCACCGGCACGCGGCGCTGCTGGCGGCGTTGACGTGCCCGGTGCATACGGTCACCGAGAAGGCCGCAAAGGCGTTGTCCGACACCGTCACCCCGGCCGGGCTGGTGGCGGTGTGCGACATGCCGGCGAACCGCCTCGAGGATGTTCTGGCCACCCCACCCCGGTTGGTCGCGGTCGCCGTCGAGATCGGCGAGCCGGGCAACGCGGGCACGCTGATCCGCATCGCCGACGCCGTGGGCGCGGGGGCGGTGATCCTCGCCGGGCATAGCGTCGACCCCTACAACGGCAAGTGCCTGCGCGCGTCGGCCGGCAGCATCTTCTCGATCCCCGTCGTCGCCGCGGCCGACACCGACGCCGCCGTCGCAGCGCTGCGCGGTGCCGGGCTACAGATCCTGGCCACCACTCTCGACGGCGAGACCTCTCTCGACGAGGCCGACCTGGCCGCACCGACGGCCTGGCTGTTCGGCGCGGAGGCCCACGGCTTGCCGGCCGAAATTGCGGCCGCGGCCGACCACCGGGTGCGTATCCCGATGGCCGGCGGCGCCGAGAGCCTCAACGTGGCGTCGGCCGCGGCCATCTGCCTCTACCAGAGCGCCCGGGCGCTGGACTGAGCGCCTCTTTGACCGCCGAGACTGCGGTGAGCGCTAGCCGAAGGCCGGAAATCGCGCTCTCACCGCAGACTCGGTGGTGACGTGGGGCCATTGCGCAGCAAACTGCGTGCCGCGGGGTGTCCAAAATGCTCCGCGGCGCCGGCGCGGGCTGTTAGGCTCTGGCTCCCGACCTATTGGGCGTATGTGTCATAGCGTGCTTGGAGTGCAAGGAGGCAAAGGCAATGTCGTTGCTGAGTGTGGCGCCGGACATCGTGTCGGCGGCGAGCGGGAACTTGGACAACTTGGGCTCTGCGCTACGGAGCGCCAGCGCGGCCGCGGCCGGCCAGACGACCGCGGTGGTGGCGCCGGCCGCCGACGAGATCTCGGCGGCGATCACGGCACTGCTCGGTTCGCACGCCCAGGAATTTCAAGCGGTCAATGCCCAGGCCGCGGCCTTCCATGACGAGTTCGTGAGCAATCTGAACGGCGGGGCGGCGCAGTATGTGGCCGCCGAACTGGCCAATGCTCAGCAGATCCTCGGCCCGGGCGGTGCCGCCGTCCCCGCCGATGTTGCCATTTCCGGTCTCCCGGGTTTCAGCCAGAACTTCAACTTCGGCCCGTTCGGGTTGTCCCTGAGCACGGCGAACGTGTCCCTGGGCGCCAACGGGTTTCTGGCATCCACGAATGCGAGCCTGTCGCTGAACACCCCGTTCGGTTCCCCCACGTTGTTGTCGGCCACCGGGACCGAGGCCGTCTTCCCGAACGGCCAGTTCCTGTTTGCCGTGGGGCAGTCGATCCCGTATGCGTCCTATTCGGCGGCGATCACCGGAAGCGTGTTGCCCGCGGTCCAAATCACCGGGGTGACGCTGGGCCTCAACAACCTGGTGCTGTCGTTCCCGGGAACCTACCTCGGCGGCTTGATTCCCAACGTCTCGGTGATCACCGGCTAGGCGGCCCGCGGGCTGCGGCCCCGCGCGGGCCGCAACCCGGCCAGCGACAGCGTGCCGTGCACCAGCGAGCCGGCCCGTTCCATCAGGGCGCGGGCGGGTTCCAGCGGGGAGCGAAGAGCGGGGCGGGAATGTGGAGGGAAGTAGTGCATCGGCAGCCCGCGACGGTCCCGCGGGGGCGCCATGAACGTCGGCGCCTCGACCAGCGGCGCGTCGTCGGGCAGCCGTCCCTCGGCGCGGCGGTAGGCGGCCAGCGCGCGCGGGTGTAGCCGGATCTCGTCGGGCACGGCGAAGAAGGCGAGCTCGACGAGCTTGCCGAAGGCCCGCAGCAGCACCTCGTCGCCCGGCGTCCAGTGCATGCCGGCCTTCTCGCGCACCGCGGGGTCGAACAGCCCCGCCGCGATCCAGCGCTGCCCGGCCACCAGCGGCTTGAACATCTGGTCCCACAGCGGCGTCGGCATCAGCACGAACTTCGGCTTGGGAATGCGGATGTTGAAGATGTCCAGCGTCGCCTGGTTGATCTCCAGCTCGTCGCGGCAGACGCGCTCCCAGTACTGCTGGAATTCCTCCCACGACGTCGGCACCGGGCGCATGCTCATCCCGTACATCCGGTACCACTGCACGTGCTCGTCGAAGAGTTGCCGCTTCTCGGCCTCGGTCAGGCCCCCGCAGAAGTACTCCGCCACCTTGATGATCAGCATGAAGAACGTGGCGTGCGCCCAGTAGAAGGTTTCCGGGTTCAGGGCGTGGTAGCGGCGCCCCGCGGTGTCGACGCCCTTGATGGTGCGGTGATAGCTCTTGATCTGCTGTCCGGTCTGGGCCGCGCGGTCACCGTCGTAGACCACGCCCATGATCGGGTACACCGACCGGGCCACGCGCTGCAGGGGCTCGCGCAACAGGATGGAGTGCTCTTCGACGGCCGCGCCGAGTTCCGGATACATGTTCTGGATCGCGCCGATCCAGACGCCCATCATGCCGGTGCGGAGGTCACCGAAGTACTTCCACGTGAGCGAGTCGGGCCCGAGCGGATCGGCGGATGTCGTTGCGATGGCAGTCATCTCGGCCTCCTGCGCCTAACTGTGCCCACGATAAGCTTTGACAACGCGCGTTGTCTACGACTTGGGCCCGGCGTGCCGCAAGTGCTACCGAACGTGTGCGAACACGTGATTTCCCTGTAGTCACGAGCAGGCACAGCCGGGCCGGCCGGCCGACGCAATTCGGCCGGGATGAATTCTGCCGAATCAATACATATCCGGAACGCGATTTCGCTGTTACGATCACTTCGCTTTTACCGGCTCGGCAATCTATTCGGCCAGGAAAGGGTGCTATGTCATTCGTAAGCGTCACACCGGACGTAATGACCGCGGCAAGCGCAAACCTCACATCTATTGGATCTTCATTGCGTTCGGCCCAGGCGGCGGCAGCGGGCCAGACGACGGCGATAGCGGCGCTGGGTGCCGATGAGGTGTCGGCGGCGATCACCTCGATTTTCGATACTGCCGGCCAGCAATTCCAAGCCCTCGGAGCGCAGGCCGCGGCTTATCACGACAACTTCGTGAGCGCCTTGACTGCCGGAATCGGTCAGTACGCGGCCGCCGAAGCCGCCAATGTCCAGCAAGCCGCCGCCGAGGCCGCCCAGACCATCAACACTCCCTTTGGCGCCCTGACGGTTTCGTTTGGCGGGACCCTGCCCTCGCCCGGTCCGAACGGTCCGTTCTCGGCGTTCGGGAACGCGACCAACGCGCTGATCGGTACCGCAAACGTCACGTTGACGGGGAACGTCTTAACCGGCCCCGCCGGCATTCCGGGAACCGAATTCCAGGTCACCGGCGGAACCCTTACCGCGCCCGGGCTGGTCTCGCTTCTCAGTGCCGGATTCGGTCCCACCGTCACGGGCAACACCTCGCTGATGAATAGCGTCAACGCCCTTATCGGTGATCTGCAAACGGGGAACTTGCCGGGTGCCGCCTTGGCGCTGTTCAGCGCTCCAGGCAACTACTTGACCGCCATTACCATCGGCTCCACCACGGTCAACATTCCGATCGACACCACCGCGTTCGGCGGGCCGGTCGGCACGTTGGGTATTCCGTTCAATGGCGTTTTTGCCAACCCGCAGCCGATAACGGCTTCGTGGCCGACATTTAACGTCACGTCCGGTGGCGTTGATTACACCGTCGACGGCGTCAGCAACATGCCAATCGGAACCACGAGTGGTTTCGTTCCCCTCGTGCTGGGCGGAATCGCGAGCCTGTTCGGCCTGTAGGACCGGGGCAGCTTCCGGCGTCCGCACCGCATACCCTGGCGTCGTGGACGTTGGGCAGCGCGATTCAAAGTCCGGCGAATCCGGACAGACCGCTACCACGCTGCCGAAGCGGTCACCGGCCCACTGGCTGCGCAGCACGAATTACAACCCCGGGGTGATCGGGTTTGTCCGGCGCGCGCGGCGGCTGCTGCCCGGTGATCCCGAGTTCGGCGACCCGCTGTCCACCGCGGGCGACGGCGGACCGCGCGCCGCGGCGCGGGCCGCCGACCGGCTGCTGGGCAACCGTGGCGCGGTGTCGCGCGAAGTGAGCCTGGGCGTGCTGCAGCTGTGGCAGGCGCTGACCGAGACGGTGTCCCGGCGGCCGGCGAACCCCGAGGTGACGCTGGTATTCACCGACCTGGTCGGCTTCTCGAGCTGGTCGCTGGAGGCGGGGGACGAGGCGGCCCTGGTGCTGCTGCGGCACGTGGCGCGGGCCGTCGAGCCGCCCCTGCTCGACGCCGGCGGGCACATCGTCAAACGCATGGGCGATGGCATCATGGCCGTGTTCCGCGACCCGACGGTCGCGCTGCGGGCGGTGCTGGCCGCCGACGAGGCCCTGAAATCGGTTGCGGTCGGCGGCTATACGCCGCGCATGCGGGTCGGGATCCACACCGGCCGACCACAGCGGATGGCCGCGGACTGGCTGGGCGTCGACGTGAACATCGCCGCGCGGGTTATGGAAAGGGGCACCAAAGGTGGAATCATGGTGTCGAGCTCGACGTTGGACCTCATACCGCAAACCGAACTGGACGCGTTAGGCATCGCCGCCAAGCGCGCACGCAAGCCCGTTTTTTCGGGCAAAACCGCCGGCATCCCCGCCGACCTGGGGATTTACCGGCTGAAAACTCATAAGGACTTGACAGCGTTTGAGCACACCGCCGAAACAAATTAGCCCGCATAATGGACCCCGATGATCGGGGGCATCTTCGCCCGGCTCGCCCGGGTCCAATTCACCATCGGGTACGTGGCGATCCTGCTCGCCATCAGCAGCGCCATCCTGGTGCTGGGCCCGCAGGCGCATGACCTGCTCGTCGAGCGCGCCAGCACCAACCTGCACAACCTGTCGCACGGCCACATCGGCACCCTGCTGGGCAGCGCGCTGGTCGTCGACGCCGGACCGCTCTATTTCTGGCTGCCGTTTTTGACCTGCCTGCTCGCGCTGGCCGAGCTGCACCTGCGCACCATCCGCCTGGCCGTGGCGTTCGTCGTCGGCCACATCGGCGCGACGCTCGTGGTGGCCGCCGCGCTGGCCGCGGCCGTCGAGTTCGGCTGGCTGCCGGTGTCGATCACCCGGGCCAGCGACGTCGGCATGAGCTACGGCGCCCTGGCGGTGCTCGGCGCGATGACCGCGGTGATTCCCCCGCGCTGGCGCGCGGCGTGGATCGGCTGGTGGGTCGCGGCCGGTTTGGCGTCGGCGATCATCGGCGGCGACTTCACCGATGCCGGTCACACCGTCGCGGTCATCCTCGGCGTGCTGGTATCGGCGCGGTTCCGGCAGCCGATCCACTGGACGCCGACGCGGCGCCTGATGCTGGCGGCGTCGTCGGGCTTCGGGTTCCTGGTGCTGGCGCACCACTGGGGGACGATGGCCGCCGCGCCGGTGTTCGGTGTCCTGGGCGCGCTGGCAGCTCACAAGATCGCCCAACTCGCCACCGCGCGGGCCGTGCAGCCGGCCATGGTCGGCTAGCCACCGCCACCCGATCCCCTAAGATCGGCACTTGCGCTGGGCAAATCCAGCGGTTCCGACAGCCTCGTCAGCAAGGAGAGTGCCGCCGCGTGGGCGATCAACCCGTCGACCTGTCGCCGGAGGCCTTGGCCGATGCGGTCACCGCCGCCCGGCAGGCCATCGCCGGCGCCGACGACCTGGACGCGCTGGCACGGGTCAAGACCGAGCACCTCGGTGACCGCTCGCCGCTGGCACTGGCGCGCCAGGCGCTGGGCGGCGTCCCCAAGGACGAGCGCGCCGACGCCGGCAAGCGGGTCAACACCGCGCGCGGGGAGGCCCAGCGCAGCTACGACGAACGGCTGGCCGCGCTGCGCGCCGAGCGCGACGCCGCGGTCCTGATCGCCGAGGGCATCGACGTCACGCTGCCCTCGACCCGGCAGCCGGCCGGCGCCCGGCACCCGATCACGATCCTGGCCGAGCACATCGCCGACACCTTCGTCGCGATGGGCTGGGAACTGGCCGAGGGCCCCGAGGTCGAGACCGAGCAGTTCAACTTCGATGCCCTCAACTTTCCCGCCGACCATCCCGCCCGCAGCGAGCAGGACACGTTCTATGTCGCGCCCGAGGGCTCGCGGCAGTTGCTGCGCACCCACACCTCGCCGGTACAGGTGCGCACGCTGCTGGAACGCGAGCTGCCCGTTTACATCATCTCGATCGGCCGCACGTTTCGCACCGACGAGCTCGACGCCACCCACACCCCGGTTTTCCACCAGGTCGAGGGCCTGGCGGTGGACCGCGGCCTGACCATGGCCCACCTGCGCGGCACGCTGGATGCGTTCGCGCGCGCCGAGTTCGGGGCGGACGCGCGCACCCGGATCCGGCCGCACTTCTTCCCGTTCACCGAGCCGTCCGCCGAGGTCGACGTGTGGTTCGCCGGCAAGAAGGGCGGCGCCGACTGGGTGGAGTGGGGCGGCTGCGGCATGGTGCACCCAAACGTGTTGCGCGCCGCGGGAATTGACCCCGACACCTACTCCGGCTTCGCGTTCGGCATGGGCCTGGAACGCACCCTGCAGTTCCGCAACGGGATCCCGGACATGCGCGACATGGTCGAGGGCGACGTGCGATTCTCGCTGCCGTTCGGGGTCGGTGCCTGATGCGCGTCCCGTACAGCTGGCTGCGCGAGGTGGTGAACGCCGGCGCGCCCGGCTGGGACGCGTCCCCCGGCGAGGTCGCGGAAACGCTGGTGCGCGTCGGCCATGAGGTCGAAGACGTCAGCACGCTCGGTCCCGTTGACGGGCCGCTGACCGTCGGCCGCGTCACCGCCATCGAAGAGCTCACCGAATTCAAGAAGCCGATCCGGGCCTGCCTGGTCGACGTCGGCGAGGGCAAGCCGCGCGAGATCGTCTGCGGGGCAACCAACTTCGTGGTCGACGACCTGGTCGTGGTGGCGCTGCCGGGCGCCACCCTGCCCGGCGGGTTCGCGATCGCGTCGCGCAAGACCTACGGCCGCACCTCCGACGGCATGATCTGCTCGGCCGCCGAACTCGGTTTGGGCGCAGACCATTCCGGGATCCTGGTGCTGCCGCCCGGCACCGCCGAACCAGGCGCCGACGGCGCCGCGGTGCTGGGGCTCGACGACGTGGTGTTGCACCTGGCGATCACCCCCGACCGCGGCTACTGCATGTCGGTGCGCGGCCTGGCGCGTGAGATCGCGTGCGCCTACGACCTGAAGTTCGTTGATCCTGCTGACGTCAAGCCGTTGCCAGCCGAGGGCGAGGCGTGGCCGCTGACGGTCGACGCCGAAACGGGCGTGCGGCGGTTTGCGCTGCGACCGGTCACCGGGATCGACCCCGCCGCCGTGTCGCCGTGGTGGCTGCAGCGGCGGCTGCTGCTGGCCGGCATCCGCGCCACGTCCCCGGCGGTGGACGTCACCAACTACGTGATGATCGAGCTCGGCCACCCGATGCACGCCCACGACCGCGCCCGCATCACGGGCAGCTTCGGCGTGCGGTTCGCCCGGCCGGGCGAAACCGTCGTCACGCTGGACGACATCGAGCGCAAGCTCGATCCGGCCGACGTCCTGATCGTCGACGACACCGCGACCGCGGCGATCGGCGGCGTCATGGGCGCGGCGACCACCGAGGTGCGCGACGACTCGACCGACGTGCTGCTGGAGGCCGCGGTGTGGGACCCGGCCGGGGTGTCGCGGACGCAGCGCAGGCTGCACCTGCCCAGCGAGGCCGCCAGGCGCTACGAGCGGTCCGTGGACCCGGCCATCTCGGTGGCGGCGCTGGACCGTTGCGCGGCGCTGCTCGCCGAGATCGCCGGGGGAGCGGTGTCGCCAACCCTGACCGACTGGCGGGGCGACCCGCCCCGGGACGACTGGTCGGGCCCGCCGATCCGGATCGCGGCGGACCTGCCCGACCGCTTCGCCGGCGTCGCGTACGCCCCGGACACGACGACCCGGCGCCTGACCCAGATCGGCGCGGCCGTCATCGAGGACGGCGCCGCGCTGACCGTGACGCCGCCGAGTTGGCGCCCCGACCTGCTGCAGCCCGCGGACCTCGTCGAGGAGGTCATGCGGCTGGAGGGGCTGGAGGTCATCCCGTCGGTGCTGCCGGCCGCCCCCGCCGGGCGCGGGCTCAGCGCCGTGCAAAAGCGCCGCCGCGCCATCGGCAAGTCGCTGGCCCAATCCGGCTACGTCGAGATCCTGCCCACCCCGTTCCTGCCACCCGGGGTGTTCGACCTGTGGGGGTTGCCGGCCGACGATCCGCGGCGCGCGACGACGCAGGTGCTCAACCCCCTGGAGGCCGACCGTCCGGCGCTGGCCACCACGCTACTGCCCGCGTTACTGGAAGCCTTGGGGCGCAACGTATCCCGCGGTCTCGTCGACACCGCGCTGTTCGCGCTGGCTCAGGTGGTCCGGCCGACCGACGAGACCCGCGCCGTCGAGCTGATCCCCGTGCACCGCCGTCCCACCGAGGCCGAGGTCGCGGCGCTGGACGCGTCGCTGCCGCGGCAACCCCAGCACGTCGCGGCGGTGCTGACCGGCCTGCGCGAACCCCGCGGCCCCTGGGGGCCGGGCCGGCGCGCCGAAGCCGCCGACGCGTTCGAGGCGGTGCGAATCGTGGCGCGCGCCAGCGGGATTGACATCCGCCTACGCGCGGCCCAGCAGTTGCCCTGGCACCCGGGCCGGTGCGCGGAGGTGCTGGTGGGGGAGACCTGCGTCGGGCACGCCGGGCAGCTGCACCCCGCGGTGATCGAGCGCGCCGGGCTGCCCAAGGGCACCTGCGCGATGGAGCTGAACCTCGAGGCGATCCCCATCGTCGACGCGCTGCCCGCGCCGCGGGTGTCGCCGTTTCCCGCCGTGTTCCAGGACGTCAGCCTGGTGGTGGCCGCCGACGTGCCCGCCCAGGCCGTCGCCGACGCCGTGCGGGAGGGGGCGGGCGAGCTGCTCGAGGACCTCCAGCTGTTCGACGTGTTCACCGGCCCGCAGATCGGCGAGCACCGCAAGTCGCTGACGTTCGCGCTGCGCTTCCGGGCGCCCGATCGGACACTGACCGAGGACGACGCCAGCGCGGCCCGCGACGCCGCGGTGCGCCGCGCGGCCGAGACCGTCGGCGCCGAACTGCGCGCTTAACGCGCGATCTACGACCCCCCGGCGCGGCTTTCTACGACCTCTGACCGATGGTCTTCGTCGACGACCCCGAAAAGATCTTACTTTCAAGTAAGGACTGGGCATCGCGCATCGAGTCGAGGAGCTGGACATGTCGTTTGTGACCGTCACGCCGGAGCTGATCCAGGGCGCGGCCCGGGATCTGGCGGGCATTCGATCCTCGCTGGCCGAGGCCGCCGCCGACGCGACGGGCCCCACCACCGGGATCGCGGCCGCGGCCCAGGACGAGATATCGGTCGCGATCGCGTCGCTGTTCGGCGGGGTCGGCCGGGAGTTTCAGGCCATGGGCGCCCAAGCGCAGGCGTTTCACGCGGAGTTCGTCGCCCTGATGAGCGGCGGGGCCGGCGCCTACGTGCGCGCCGAAGCCACCAGCGTTGCCGATTTCGGCGCCGCCGTCGCCGCCCCGTACCAGGCGCTGGTCTCCAACACCGCCGCCAACCTGCAAAGCCTCGACGGCGCCATCACGGCCAACCCGCAGCCGCTGCTGCGCCAGTTCCTGGCCAACCAGATGACGTACAGCCAGGCGATTGTCACGGGACTTCCCGGCGCCGTGCAGGGCCTGCCCGCCGCGCTGGCCAACCTGCCCGCCACCGTCCAGGCCGGCTTCCAGACCGGGCTACCCGCCGTGCAGCAGCTCGCGAACACCGAGCTCGGTTACGGCCAGCTGATCGCCACGTCGCTGCAGAACGCCCGCAACGATTTTCTGGCCGGGCTCAACGCCTTCCCGGCAAACTTCCAAACCGGGCTCCAGACCATCATGAGCGGCGATGTCAACGGCGGCCTGCTGCAGGTCGGCGGGGCCTTCCTCGCCCCGGCTCTCACCGGGCTCAACGTCAACGTCGACCCGGTAACCAACCTTCTCGTCATCACCCCGCAGGGCGCGGCGGGCGACCTGCTACCCCTCTTCGGCATCCCCGGGCAGATGGCCCAGAACCTCACGAACCTGCTGCCGGCCGGGTCGATCCCGGCGATGGTCGCGCAGAACGCGACCAACGCCGTCACGACGCTGACCGATGTGTCGCAGACGCTGGATCTCAACACCGGAAACCTGCACGTCGGGCTGCCTTTGGCGCTGGCCCTGGACGCGCTCGGCCCGCCGGCCACCACGCTGCAGGCCGTCGGCTCCAGCGCGAGCGCGTTCGTCGGCGCGGTGCAAACGGGGGACGGCCTCGGCGCGGCCGCGGCGCTGCTCGATGCGCCCGCGGTCATCGCCAACGGCTTCCTCAACGGCCAAACGACGCTGCAGCTTCCGGCGCTGCTCGGCACCGGCGCCGACGGCATCGAAACATTCACCGCCATCCCGCTGGGCGGGATCCTCACCCCGCTGCAGTTCGCGTCGCTCAGCATCCCGGCGCTCGGGCCGGGGTCGCTGACCCTCAGCGGCACGGGCTTCGGGGGCATCCTGCCCGGCCTGCTGACCTTCCTTCCCCAGGCGCTTGCCGCAGCGATCGCACCGCCGCCGATCACGCCGATCATGTAGCCGGACGGCGCCTGAGCGCGTGTTCAGCCTCGGACCTCAGCTGGCACAGGTCATCACGCCGATCAGCTGACCGCCGCGGACGCCCGCCTCCCGCTTCCGGGCGGCGGCGATCCACTGGGGGGGGCGCGTAGCGCCAATCGCCTTGGCGAGCAGTGGGTTTCGGTCATTTGTTGGCTGTGCCGTGCCCGCAATACGATTCATATCTAAGAAAAGTCTGTGACAACGCCCGTTGCCCTTTGGTGGAGAGACGGCAGCTTATTAGGCTCACGTCTGTCTAGGTTACTGCGGGGTAAGTTTCCAGCCGGTAACCGGAAACAAGAAGAGCTGAGGGGGGCCTCGCGCACGTTCGTTGCGCGGGGCCCTTGCTCGATCAGGGCCGGATGGGTGACCGCCGGTCGCCGCCTAGATGGCCGAAGGAGAGGGTCGAAATGTCGTTTCTGACCGCAATGCCGGACCTCGTTGAGAGCGCAGCCACGAATTTGGCTGGGCTTCGTTCGTCGCTGGCCGATGCCGCGGCGACCGCGGCGGGCCCCACGACCGGGATCGCTACCGCGGCGCAGGACGAGGTGTCGATCGCGATCGCCTCGATGTTCGGCAACGTCGGCCAGGAATTCCAGGCGCTCAGCGCCCAGGCCCAGACGTTCCATCAACAGTTCGTCAGCTTGATGAACGCGGGCGCCACCGCCTACGCCGGCGCCGAGGCCGCCAACGCCGCCAACGCTGGCGCCCAAGCGATTTCGAATGCGATCACCGCTTCTCCCATCGCCCTCGGGACGCTGCAGACGGGTGGGGGCTCCTCCCTGATCGGCGGGCTCAGCTCGTTCGGTGCGACGGTCGCCGCGCCCTACCAGGCGCTGGTTTCCAACACCGTCACCAACCTGCAGGCCATCAACAGTACTTTCAGCGCCAATCCCTTCCCGTTCCTGCATCAGTTCGCCGCCAACCAGATGGGCTACGCGCAGACCATCGGCTCGTCGATCGTGACCGGCATCCAGAACCTGCCGTCGGAGCTGGCCAATTTGCCGGCGACCATCCAAAGCGGCATCCAGGGCCTGTCCACGTTCAACCCGGGCGCTCTGCTGCAGCAGTTCGTCACCAACCAGAGCGGCTATGCCCAGACCATCGCCACCGGTCTGCAGAACGCCGCGCACGACCTCGCAACCGGGGCGCAGCTGCTGCCGGCGGGTTTTGAGGCGGCCTTCCAGGATCTGTTGGCGGGCAACAACGTCGGCGCCTACCAGGCCATCAACGAGACGCTCATCAACGCCTTCCTCCCCGGTTTCAATGCCGTCCAGGTAGGGCCCGGCGACACCTCGCTTCTGCTCGATATCGTGCCGACGGGTCCGCTGGGAGACCTGGCACCCATCCTGGCCATCCCGGGGCAGATGGCGCAGAACTTCACCAACCTGCTGCCCGCCGGTTCCATCCCGGCGCACATCGCCCAGCACGCCACCAATCTGGTGAACGCCTTCACCGATTTGGGGACGACGTTGTTCATCAGCAACGTCGCCAACCTGAACTTCGGCGTCCCACTGCAGCTCATCCTGGACGGCGTCGGCGCGCCGGTGAACGCGCTCAGCGCGCTCAACTCCAGCGCGGTGACGTTCGTGGGAGCGATGCAGGCAGGGAACGCGTCGGCGGCCGCCGCCGCACTCCTGGACGCCCCGGCGATGGTGGCCAATGGGTTCCTCAATGGCACGACGATGGTGGCCTTGCCCACGGTGTCGGTGGCCCTGTTCCCCGGCGTGGATCTTCCCTCGACCACCTACCTGCCCCTGGGCGGGCTGCTCACCCCGCTCAGCATCCCCACGGTCCTGGTCGACCTGGGCGGCGGGCTCGTGGCGCCACTCGAACTCTCCGGAGGCACCCCGATCGGCGGCCTGATTCCCGGGCTGCTGAGCTTCCCCGCCCAGTTGGCGGCGGCCATCGCCACCTAGCACTCGGCGCGCCACGGCGGTAACGCATCGAAAACCAAAGTAAAGCCTCGCGAATGCTGTGAAAACTCGCGTTGTCTTTGGAGGGGGTCATCACCCCTGGTTACGCTCATTTTTGTCTTGGTTACCGGAGGGTAACCGCCCGCAAAATCGGAGCCGCGGGGCCGTTCGCAACGATGCGGTCGGTCTCGGTGGGCTCGTGGTGAATGCCGGATGACCACTGGTCATTCGTGACTCAAGGAGAACCCATGTCGTTTCTGACCGCAATGCCGGAGCTGGTTGAAAGCGCGGCCCAAAACCTGGCGGGCATTCGCTCGTCGCTCGCCGAAGCCGCGGCTACCGCAGCGGGACCCACGACCGGGCTCGCCACCGCGGCGCAGGACGAGGTGTCGATCGCGATCGCCTCGATGTTCGGCAACGTCGGCCAGGAATTCCAGGCGCTCAGCGCCCAGGCGCAGACGTTCCACGAGCAGTTCGTCGCGTTGATGGGCGCCGGGGCGGGCGCCTACGCGAATGCCGAGGCCGCCAACGCCGCGCAGGCTGCGATGGGCGGCATCAGCCAAAGTTTCGGCGCGCTCGGGGCAGTGCAGACGGGTGCGGCCTCCCCGCTGGTCAATGGGTTGAGCTCGTTCGGTGCCGCGCTGGCCGCGCCCTACCAAACGCTGGTTTCCAACACGGTCACCAACCTGCAGGCCATCAACAGTACTTTCAGCGCCAACCCCTTTCCGTTCCTGCACCAGCTCGCCGCCAACCAGATGGGCTACGCGCAGACCATCGGCGCGTCGATCGCGACCGGCATCCAGAACCTGCCGGCCGAGTTGGCCAACCTGCCGGCCACCATCCAAACCGGCATCCAGGGCCTTTCCACGGTCAACCCGGGCGCGCTGCTGCAGCAATTCATCACCACCCAGACCGGCTACGCCCAGACGATCGCCACGGGCCTGCAGAACGCCGGGCACGACCTCGTCACCGGGTTGAGCGGTCTGCCGGCAAGTTTCCAGGCGGCCGGACAGGCCCTCGCGGCCGGCGACTTCCCGGGCGCGATCCACGACGTCACCCAAGGCCTGCAAAACGTCTTCCTCCCCGGTTTCCAGGAGGCCACCGTCGACATCGGCGAGCTGGGTCAACCCATCCTGCTGCCCATCACCCCGCTCGGCCCGCTGGGCGACCTGGCGCCGATCCTGGCGATCCCCGGCCAGATGGCGCAGAACTTCACCAACCTGCTGCCGGCCGGATCCATCCCCGCCCAAATCGCACAAAACTTCACCAACGTGGTCAACACGACCACCAACTTCGGTGCGACGCTTAATCTTTCGGACCTCGGCATCAACTTCGGCCTGCCGCTGCAGCTGGTGTTCGACGGGATCGGCGCGCCCATCAACGGGCTGGTTGCGCTGAATTCCAGCGCGGCAGCGTTCGTCGCCGCGGCGCAAACGGGCAACGCGTCGGCGGCGGCGCTGGCGTTCCTCGACGCGCCGGCCAACGTCGCCAACGGCTTCCTCAACGGCCAGACGCTGATCAGCCTGCCCGAGTTCACGGTGAACGTCACCGCCGGCGGTTTCCCGATCACCGCGCTGACATCGGTCGCCGAGTTGCCGGTGGGCGGGCTGCTCACGCCGCTGAGCCCGGTCATCCTCGGCGGCGTCGGCGGGGGACCGCTGCCGGGCACGCCGATCGGCGGCCTCATCCCCGGCTTCCTGAGCTTCGGCCAGCAACTCGCCGCGGCCATCGCCCCCTGACCCCGGTGCGGCCGATTTCGCCGCGCGGGCTACGGGGATGTGACTAGGCTCACATCTGTCTGATGGCCGTTGCGACCGTCGTCTGCAGCGATGGGGGATGGGTATGTCGTACCTCAGCACGACACCCGAGGAGATACAGGCCGCCGCCCGCAACCTGTCCGGTATCCGGTCGATGCTGGCCCAGTCCAGCGCGTCGGCGGCCGCGCCCACGGCCGGAGTGGTGGCCGCGGCAGCGGACCAGGTGTCGGCGCAGGTCGCGGCGTTTTTCGGCCAATTCGGCCAGGAGTACCAGGTCATCAGCGCCCAGGCGCAGGCGTTTCACGAGCAGTTCGTCGACCTCATGGGCTCGGGCGCGAGCGCCTATCTCGGCACCGAATTGGCCAACGCCGAACAGAATGCGCTGAGCGCCGTGGGTGCGGGCATGCCCGTCGGTGCGCTGGCGCCGGCCGCCGGCAGCGGTCTCGCCGCGGTCGCCGGGCCTTATCAGACGCTGTTCGCGAACACCACCGCCAACCTGCAGGTGCTCGGCAACACCTTGCTGGCGAACCCGGCGCCTCTGCTGCGCCAGTTCGTCGCCAACCAATCGGGCTACGCGCAGACGATCGCCGCGGGGGCGCAGTACATCGTCCAGAACTTCCCCGCGGTACTGGCCAACGTGCCGGCCAACATCCGGGCCCTCGTCCAGGCCCTGCTCGCGTTCAATCCGGTGCCGTACGTGCAGCAGTTCATCGCCCACCAGATGGCCTACGCCCAGATCGTCGCCACGTCCCTGCAGAACGCGGCCCACGATTTCGGCGCCGGGCTGCAAGCGTTGCCGTCGGCCTTCCAATCCGCCGTGCAGGCGCTGCAGATGGGCGATGTCACCGGCGCCGTCACCGACGTCGCGCAGGGCTTCGTCAACCTGTTCGTCACCGGGCTGGACGTGAGTACGACCGGCAATCTCCTTGTGCCCCCGGGGATTACTGCCTCGATCGCTCCCGCGGGAGCGCTGGGGGACCTGTTACCGATCCTCACCATTCCGGGGATGATGGCCCAGGACTTCACCAACCTGCTGAAGCTCGGCGGGCCGTACAACGCGGCGACTGCATTCGGGTCCGGCGCGGCGACGTTCGTCGGTCAGTTGCAAACGGGGGACTTCGGCGGGGCGCTCGGCACCCTCGTCGACGGCCCGGCCGTCGTCGCCGATGCCTTCCTCAACGGCCAGTCGACGCTGCCCGTGACGTTCGACCTCAGCGGCTTGCCCGCGACCGTCAACCTTCCGATGAACGGGTTGCTCGTTCCCGTAACGCCCTACACGGCGTCGGTGGCGCTGATGAGTTCCCTCACGCTCACCGTCCCCGTCGGCGGCACGCCGATCAGCGGGCTCGCCACCGGCTTGCTGGCCTACGCCCCCCAGCAACTCGCGCTGGCCATCACCCCGGCGGGCTAGCCGCCGGCACGACACACCGGCGCGCCGTGAAAATCCACAATTTCCCCTGGTCACACACCTGCCCCAGTAGCCTCAACGCATCACGGTCACCGGGTGACCGTCCCATGAGTCGATGGGAGGTGGCGGATGTCGTATGTCGTCGCGGAGCCGGAATTGGTTCAGGCGGCCGCCCAGAACCTGGCCGGAATCCGATCCACGCTGGGCGAAGCCGCTGCGGCGGCCGCCGCTCCGACGACCGCGGTGGTGGCGGCGGCGCAGGATCAGGTGTCGGCCAGCGTCGCGGCGATGTTCGGGGCCTTCGGCGAGGAGTACCAGGCGATCAGCGCGCAAGCGCAGGCGTTTCATGGCCAGTTCGTCAACCTGGTGAGCGCGGGCGCGGGGGCCTACCTCGCCACGGATGTTGCCAACTCGCTCGTCGGCCCCTACGAAAGACTGCTGACGAATACCGCCGCCAATCTGCAAACCCTCGGCAACACTTGGGCCACCGTCACGGAACCCGCCCTGCTGCAAGCGATCACCGCCCACGCCAACGCGCTGACCTCCCCGGGACAACTCGTGCAGGGCTACGCCAACCTCGTCGAGAACCTGACCGTCCCGGTCTCGGTGACGATCACCTCGCTGAACCCACCGAACGCCTCGGTTGCCGTCGGGCTGGGGCTGCCGGAGCTGCTCGCCTTCGACGCGTTGGGTGCGCCGGTCAACGCGGCGCTGGCGGCTTCGTCAAGTGGCGCAGCGGTTCTCGGCGCGGTGCGCACCGGGGACCCGCTGGCGGTGCTGGCGGCATTCGCCGGCGCTCCCGCCAACATCGCCGACGCTTTCCTCAACGGACAGCAGGCGTTGCCCGTGCCGCTGCCGGTGCCCGGACTGACGGCCAACGTTCCCGTCAGCGGGCTTCTTGTTCCCCTGCAACCCTTTTCGACGACGACGACGCTGTCGGGTAACCCGTTGTTCCAAACGGTCACGATCACCGGCCCGCCGGTCGGCGGCTTCGTCCCCGCCCTGCTGAATTACGCCCCTCAACTGCTCGCGGCGGCGTTCGAGAGTTAGCGACACCCGGATCAACTCGCCGCGTTTGCTGGCGCGTGTCGAACGTTTCGCACTAAGCTCCTTTCGTCAGGGTCATTGTGGGGTGGTCTTCGTCGTCGACGGGAGATGGCTATGTCGTTTCTGACCGCAGCGCCGGGATTTGTGACGGCCGCAGCAGGGGATCTTGCGGGTATCGGTTCGGCGCTGGGCGAAGCCCACGTCGCGGCGGCGCTGCCGACCACCGGCCTGGTGGCCGCGGCGGGCGACGAGATCTCCGCTCAGATCGCGTCGTTGTTCGGCGCGTACGGCCAGCGATACCAGGCGCTCAGCGCGCAGGCGGCCGCCTTCCACAGCGAGTTCGTGCGCCAGCTGAACGGCAGCGCCGCCGCGTATGTGGGCACCGAGATCGCCAACGCCGAACAGGCGTTGCTGGCCGGGGGAGGCGCGGCCGCGGCCAGTTCGGCGGCCACGCTCCCGGTCCTCGGCGGCTCGGGCGGCCTGCTCGGCGGCCTGGGCGGGATCCTCGGCGGATCGACCGGTGGCGGCGGCGTGCCGACCCTCACCAACATCCTCGGGCCCGTCAACCTCGGCAACTTGACCCCGGGCTTGAGTCTCACGGGTGGACCCTTGGGTCCGATCCTCAACGGAATCGGACTGGACGTCGGCAACTTCTTCTCCAACGAGCTGGCCAACGGACTCACGCTGTCCGGTCTCACGTCGCTGGGAACCGGCCTCTTCCAGAACGTGCCGATACTCCAGCCGTTGCTGCCGACGTTGCAATCCCTGCTACCGGGTCTGTTCGGACAACCGGTCGGTACGACGGTGCCGGCCTACCCCAATCCCTATCAAGTGCTCGGGGAAACGACGGTCTACAACCTGAACCTGATGGGCTCCGAGTTCCTCAATCACCCGTTCCCGATCATGCACCAAATCGCCAGCAACCAGGCCCTTTACCTGCATGAGCTGTCCAACGCGATCACGGTCGATTTGCAAAACTTCCCCGCGAACGTGCCGGCGAACATCCAACTCGCCCTCCAGGGCGCGGCGTCCTTCAACCCGCTGGCACTGGGGCAGACGTTCGTCAATGGAGCGACCGGCTTCGGCGGCGTCGTCACCTCGTCGTTCCTGAAATTCGGTTACGACATCCAGGGCACGCTGCCGGTCTTCGAGAGCAACATCGCGCTGGCCAACACGGCGGTCATGACGGGCAACTACCACGAGGCGGTGCAGGACACGGCGCACGCGCTGCTGGGTCTCTTCATCACCGGGTTCGACACCAGCCATCTGACCATCACAGGTCCCGATTCGTTGATACCTCCTTACCAGATCGCCATCTCGGGACCTGTCGGGCTGCTTGGCCCGGCGGGAGACCTGCTCCCCATCCTCACCGCGATCGGCCAGCAGGTGCAGGGCGCCGCCAGCCTGGCTGCGCCCGGCATCCCTGCGCAGATGGCGGGCAACTTCGCCAACGCGATCGGCGCGATCACGGACGCGGGTGTCTCGGCGGACTTCCCGGTCACGGCCAGTTTGGTGCCGCTTGGTGCAACCCTGGGCGGCTCTGCCGTGTTCGGGCTGCCGTTGCAACTGGGCTTTGCGATCTTGGGTCCGCCGTTCGCCGGACTGGACGGCCTCGCGACGGGCGCGACGAGTTTTTCGTCCGCAATGCAGGCCGGCAACGTCTTGGGTGCGCTGAACGCCATCGGCGACACGCCCGCCTTCATGCTGAACGGCATGATCAACGGACAGGTGCTGGTGGATCTGCCGCTGCCGGTGACCGTAGACGGCATCACGCTTCCGGCGATAGCCCACGTGCCGTTCGACGGGATTCTCCATCCGCCGGAGCCGCTTTCGGTCACCATCCCGCTCGATGTTTCGGGTATCGATATCCCGATCAACGCGACCCTCGGCGGCACGCAATTTGGCGGCCTGTACCCATTCCTCATCAACACCCTGCCCCAACAGATCGCCTCGGCAATCGCGCTGACGTAGTCGGTGACGCGACAGCGCGCAGCCGAGGGGGGCCGGTGCGTCGCCGGCCCTTCGCTCGGGCCATCTCGCCGAATTGTGTTGTCGCGACGGTCTTTTCCCCGAGACAGCGTGCCCAACGCGGATGCGTGCGGACCGCCCGCCAAGGTGGCCGACAAATTTCGGGTTTACCTCGCGTTTTAGTGGGTAGTTCCCGTCGATGTCGTACGTCGTCGCGGTGCCGGAGCAGGTGCAGGCTGCGGCCCAAAACTTGGCGGGTATTCGCTCGTTGCTGGCCGAGGCGGCGGCCAGCGCGTCAGGGGCCACGACCGCAATAGTCCCCGCCGCCGCCGACCAGGTGTCGGCCGCAGTCTCGACCATGTTCGGGAATTTCGGGCAGGAGTTCCAAGCGCTCAGCGCCCAGGCTCAAGCGTTCCACGCCGAGTTCGTCAACGTGATGACCGCCGGCGCCGGCGCCTACCTGGGCGCCGAGGTGGCCAACGCCGAGGCGATGCTGGGCTCCGCGCTCGCGGCCCCGGCGATGGGGGCCGCGGCGGCCCAGAGTGTCAGTGCCGCCAGCCTTCTCGACGGCCTGACGGGTGGCATCGGCCTGCCCGCTCTGCCCGGCCTGCCCGCTCTGCCCGGCCTGCCCGGTCTCACCGGCCTGGGCCCGCTCGGTGGCATCGCCAATTCGCTGCTGCCCGGGCTGATCAACATCCAAACCAACGCGGGCCCCTACTTCACCGGCATCGCCGGGCCGTACCAAGCGCTCGTCTACAACACCGTGACGAACCTGAACAGCCTCGCGGGTGGTTGGTTGGCCGACCCGTTCCCGTTCCTGCGACAGTTCGTCGCCAACCAGATCGGTTACGGCCAGGCCATCGCGACGGCCCTGCAAACCGGGAACTTCCAGCCGGTCGCGGCCATACCCGGCGAGATTTCGCACAATGTGGCCAATGTGATTGGGGCACTGACCAATACCAACGTCACCTCATCGTTGGTGGTGGAGTCATTGCTGCCCACTCCAAGCCTGGCGCTGGACAATGCCGTCGGGTTGCCGCTGCTCTTCGGCGCCAGCCTGCTGGGCCCGCCGGCCGCGGCGCTCCAGGCGGCGGGTTCCAGCCTGTCGGCGTTCAGTTCCGCCGTCCAGGCCGGCAACGCCTCCGCGGCGTTCGCCGCCTTCGTCGACGCGCCCGCCTTCATCGCCGACGGCTTCCTCAACGGCCAGGCGACGTACCCCTACGCGCTGAACCTGTCGAGCCTGACCGGACCCGCCGTCGGGAACATCGCGAACGTCACCGTCGTCGCCAACCTCCCGCTGGACGGGCTGCTGCACCCGCCGGGCTACTACCCGGTGACGGCGACGGTCACGCTGCTGGACAACAGCGTCCTGCCCCCGATCGCCGTGAACCTGAGCCCCGGCAGCACGCCCTTCAGTGGGCTGCTGCCGCTCCTGGTGAATTACGTGCCCCAGCAGCTTGCCCAGGCGATCGGCGCGGCCCCGATATCGCCGCCGGTGATCTCGCTACCGATCCTGACCTTCTGATTTTGGACGGCCGTCTCGGAAATACTTGGCTTTCGCCGGGTTTCGGCCACCGGCCGTCGTTTAAAGGTGTACGCTCGTTCCAGATTCGTCGGCTGCGACTGGGCTAAGAAGGAACTGAATCTTGTTCAATAGCAAGCTCTTTGTACTTTAGGTATCGCAAATCTTCGCCCCTTCGGTAGGCTGAGTTTTCACGGCCCTACCCCTCGACGAGCCGCTTCGACGTCCGGAATGCTACGCAGACGCGCCCATCAGTGCTGAAAATAACCATTTTCGAATGTGGTTGCGTTGCACACCATTACGCTCATCTTGCCTTGATAAATCGGGCTGACATTTGCATATGTAGTTCATTTGCGTGGGGAGATGGACATGTCTTTTGTGGTCGCTGTTCCCGACCTCGTCGAAGTGGCAGCCCAGGATCTTGCCGGTATTCGCTCCGCGCTTGACGAGGTGACCCGGGCGATCATCGCCCCGACGACCAGCCTGGCGCCGGCGGCGGCGGACGAGGTGTCCGGTGCCATCGCCACACTCTTCGGCACGTTCGGCCGGGAGTACCAGGCACTCAACGCCGAACTCGCGGCGTTCCACAAAGCCTTCGTCGGCACCCTGGGTAGCGGCGCAGCCGCATACGCGAGCGCGGAAATCGCCAACGGGGCCGCACTGCTCGCCGGAAGCGGGAACCTCGCCGCCGACATCGGTGGTGCGATCTCCGGGTTCGGCGCCGCGCTCGGCGGCTCCCTGTCGGGTGGATTGAGCAGCAGCCTGGGCGCGAGCCTCGCCGGGACTGTCGAGACGCTTCTCAGCGCCGGCCTCGGCGGGATCGCCTACCAGACCGGCGGATTCATCCTGTCCGGCATCGGCAGCGGAATGGTCCAGACCGGAAACGCCATCATTCAGGCCGGGCTGGCTCTGGAAAACGCCGGCGCGACCTTCTCCGCCGTCGGCGCTCAGCTGATGGCCCAGGCCAACGCCGCCCTGCAGGCGCTACTGAACGCCAACTTCGCCGTCAACATCGGTGCCTCCCTGAACGCGGCGCTGAGCGGCAGCCTCAATGGAGTGGCGGCCAACATCGCGGCCGGACTGGGCAACCTGGGCAATCTGGCCGGCGCATTCCAGGCCGGCCTGAACGGGGCGCTGCAGACTGGGGCCACCCTGGCGGGCAACTTCCTGGCGGCGCTACCGGGCCTCCCGGCGCTCACGCTCCCGAACCTGGGCACGCTGGGCGTGGAACTCTCGGCGGCGCTCAACGGGTTGGGCGCGTCGATCAACGGTTCGCTGAACGCGGCGCTGAACGGGATGCTGGCGCTGCCGGGTCTGCCGGCGTTTACCCTGCCGAACCTGCCCGCATTGGGTGCGGACATCAACGCGGGCATCAACGCGTTGCTGAATGGCACGTTGGCGCTGCCGGGTCTGCCGCCGATCACGTTCCCGGGTCTGCCGGCGTTTACCTTCCCGAGCCTGCCGGCTCTTGGCGCGGGCATTAACGCGGGGATCAACGCCTTGCTGAACGGCACGTTGGCCTTGCCGGGTCTGCCGCCGATCACGCTGCCGGGTCTGCCGCCATTCACCTTCCCCGGCCTACCCGCGCTCACGCTGTCGCTCGGGCCGCTGGGCGCGGACATCGGCGGGGCGCTGAATGCGTTGTTGTCGGGTAGCTTGACGCTGCCGGGGCTGCCGCCGTTTACGTTCCCGGGTCTGCCGGCGTTCACGCTGCCGAACCTGCCGGCGCTGGGTGCCGACATCAACGCGGGCATCAACGCGCTGCTGAACGGGACGTTGGCGTTGCCGGGTCTGCCGCCGATCACCTTCCCGGGCCTGCCGGCGTTCACGTTGCCGAACTTGCCGGCTTTGGGTGCCGACATCAACGCGGGCATCAACGCGTTGCTTAATGGCACGTTGGCGTTGCCGGGGTTGCCGCCGATCACGTTCCCGGGTCTGCCGGCGTTGACGTTGCCGGGTCTGCCGGGGCTCGGTGCGAGTCTCACCGCGGCGCTCAATGGGCTGGGTGGGTCGATCAGCGCGGGGCTGAATGGGTTGGGGGCCAACCTCAATGCGTCGTTGAACGCGTTGTTGTCGGGTAGCTTGGCGCTGCCGGGGCTGCCGCCGATTACGTTCCCGTCGCTGCCGCCGCTGACGTTGCCGAACCTGCCGGCTTTGGGTGCGGACATCAACGCGGGTCTTACTGCGTTGCTGAATGGCACGTTGGCCTTGCCGGGTCTGCCGCCGATCACGTTCCCGTCGTTGCCGCCGTTGACGTTGCCGAACTTGCCGGCTTTGGGTGCGGACATCAACGCGGGCATTAATGCGTTGCTCAACGGGACGTTGGCGCTGCCGGGTCTGCCGCCGATCACGTTCCCGTCGTTGCCGCCGTTCACGCTGCCGAACCTGCCGGCCATCGGGGCGGACATCAACGCGGCCGTCCGGGGCTTGTTGTCAGGCAGTTTGACATTGCCGGGGTTGCCGCCGATTACGTTCCCGGCGTTGCCGCCGTTGACGTTCCCGAACCTGCCGGCTTTGGGTGCGGACATCAACGCGGGTATCAACGCGTTGCTCAACGGCACGTTGGCGTTGCCGGGGTTGCCGCCGATCAGCTTCCCGGCGCTGCCGCCGCTGACCTTGCCGAACCTGCCGGTGATTGGCGCGGACATCACCGCGGCGCTCAATGGGCTGGGTGGGTCGATCAGCGCGGGCCTGAATGGGTTGGGGGCCAACCTCAATGCGTCGTTGAACGCGTTGTTGTCGGGTAGCTTGGCGTTGCCGGGGTTGCCGCCGATTACGTTCCCGTCGTTGCCGCCGTTGACGTTCCCGAACTTGCCGGCTTTGGGTGCGGACATCAACGCGGGTCTTACTGCGTTGCTGAATGGCACGTTGGCGTTGCCGGGGTTGCCGCCGATTACGTTCCCGTCGTTGCCGCCGTTGACGTTGCCGAACTTGCCGGCTTTGGGTGCCGACATCAACGCGGGTATTAACGCGTTGCTCAATGGCACGTTGGCGTTGCCGGGGTTGCCGCCGATCACGTTCCCGTCGTTGCCGCCGTTGACGTTGCCGAACCTGCCGGCGCTGGGTGCGGACATCAACGCGGGTATTAACGCGTTGCTGAATGGCACGTTGGCGTTGCCGGGTCTGCCGCCGATCACCTTCCCGGGTCTGCCGGCGTTCACGTTCCCGAACTTGCCGGCTTTGGGTGCCGACATCAACGCGGGCATCAACGCGTTGCTCAACGGGACGCTGGCGTTGCCGGGGTTGCCGCCGATCACCTTCCCGGGTCTGCCGGCGTTGACGTTCCCGGGTCTGCCGGGGCTCGGTGCGAGCCTGACCGCGGCGCTCAATGGGCTGGGCGGCTCGATCAGCGCGGGC
>NZ_JCALCP010000016.1:0-82569 GCF_059812405.1 Mycobacterium sp. NGS57
GCTGCTGAACGGGACGTTGGCGTTGCCGGGCCTGCCGCCGATCACGTTCCCGGGTCTGCCGGCGTTCACGCTGCCGAACCTGCCGGCTCTGGGTGCCGACATCAACGCGGCGCTCAATGGGCTGGGCGGCTCGATCAGTGCGTCCCTGAACGGGTTTGGCGCGTCGCTCAACGCGATGTTGTCGGGCGGCCTGACTCTCGGAGCCAACTTGTCCGGATTGATTCAGACCGGTCAGACGCTGGCAACCAACTTCGCCGCGGGCATCAACGGAGCGATTCAGACGGGCGAGACGCTGGCGGCCAACTTCCTGGCCAATCTGCCCGCGCTGACCCTGCCGAACCTGGGCCTGACGATCAACGCCGCTCTGGGGGCCAGCCTCGGCGGGGCCCTGAACGGCCTGGCCCAAGGTGGGGCAACCCTGGCCGCCGGCCTGACGGGCGGCCTCTCGGGCCTGGTCCGTGCGGGCGAGGCCCTGGGCGGCGGCCTGGCGGCGAGCCTGGGCGGTCTGGCCGGCACGGGCAACGCCCTGGCCACCATCTGGGGCGACACGGCCGCTCAGATCGGTTCGGCGCTGTTCGGCGGTGTCTCGTCCAGCCTGGACGTGGCCTTCCCGGGCTTCATCGGGCTGAGCCAGTCCCTGGCGGGCGGCATTTCGGGCGCAGCCAACGCGCTGGCCCAAACCGGAGGCAACCTGGCGGCGTCGTTGAACCTCGCCCTGCGGGACCTCGCGCTTTCCCTGCAGGCCGCGCTCAACGCCAGCCTGGGTATCGGGGTCACCACCTGACCCGGTGGCGCCCAGGAGGCGTCGGGCGGTCCGGGCTCTTCCGAAGCGGAACCCTGACCGATCCGACCTCCTGGGCGCACGCCGCCGGTGGAATGGATTTGCAAACTACTGCATAACCATGCAGAATCGTCGGAATGGCCGACGTATTGAGGGTGGCGGTTGCCGGCGCCACCGGCTACGCGGGCGGGGAGATCCTCCGGCTCCTGCTCGGGCACCCCGCACACGCCGACGGCCGGCTCGCGATCGGCGCCGTGACCGCCGCCGCCAGCGCGGGCAGCGCGCTGGGTGAACACCATCCGCACCTGATCCCGTTGGCGCAGCGCGTGGTCGAGCCCACCGAACCCGCCACCCTCGACGGTCACGATGTGGTGTTCCTGGCCCTGCCGCACGGTCATTCGGCCGCGCTGGCCCAACAACTCGGCTCCGACACCGTGATCATCGACTGCGGCGCCGACTTTCGCCTCACCGACGCCGCCGCCTGGGAGCGCTTCTACGGGACGGCGCATGCCGGCAGCTGGCCGTACGGGCTGCCCGAACTGCCCGGCGCGCGCGACCGGCTACGCGGCGCACGGCGCATCGCGGTCCCGGGTTGCTACCCGACCTCGGCATTGCTGGCGCTGCTGCCGGCCATGGCCGAGGGCCTCATCGAGCCCGCGGTCACCGTCGTCGCCGTCAGCGGCGCGTCCGGGGCCGGTCGCGCGGCCAAGCCCGACCTGCTCGGCGCGGAGCTCATCGGGTCGGCGCGGGCCTACAACATCGGCGGCGCGCACCGGCACACGCCCGAGATCGCCCAGGGGCTGCGGGCCGTCACCGACCGCGACGTCGCGGTGTCGTTCACCCCGGTGCTGATCCCCACCTCCCGGGGCATCCTGGCCACCTGCACCGCGCGCACCCGGGCGCCGCTGTCGCAGCTGCGGGAGGCCTACGAAAAGGCCTACCACGCCGAACCTTTCGTCTACCTGATGCCGGAGGGCCAACTTCCCCGCACCGGATCGGTGCTCGGCAGCAACGCCGCGCACATCGCCGTGGCGGTGGACGAGGCCGCCGAGACGTTCGTGGCGATCGCCGCGATCGACAACCTGGTCAAGGGAACGGGCGGCGCCGCGGTGCAGTCGATGAACCTGGCGCTGGGTTGGCCTGAGACCGAGGGACTTTCGGTGATCGGCGTCGCGCCGTGACCGGGACAAACGAGGCGCGGCTGCTGCGCGAGCAGGGCGTCACCGCCCCGGCCGGGTTCCGGGCCGCCGGGATCGCCGCCGGGATCAAGGCCTCCGGAGCGCGCGATCTGGCGCTGGTCCTCAACGAGGGACCCGACTGCGCGGCCTCCGGCGTGTTCACCCGCAACAAGGTCAAGGCCGCGCCGGTGCTGTGGAGCCAGCAGGTGCTGACCACCGGGCAGTTGCGCGCGGTGATCCTCAACTCCGGCGGCGCCAACGCCTGCACCGGACCCGGTGGCTTCCAGGACACCCACGCCACGGCCGAGGCCGTCGCCGCCGCGCTGTCGGACTGGGGGACCGAGACCGGGGCCATCGAGGTCGCGGTGTGCTCCACCGGGCTGATCGGCGACCGGCTGCCGATGGACAAGGTGCTCGCCGGGGTCCGCGAGATCGTGCACGAGATGGCCGGCGGGCTGACCGGCGGCGACGACGCCGCGCACGCCATCATGACCACCGACACCGTGCCCAAACAGGTTGCGCTGCACCATCCGGACAACTGGACGCTCGGCGGGATGGCCAAGGGGGCGGGCATGCTGGCCCCGTCGCTGGCCACCATGCTGTGCGTGCTGACCACCGACGCGGCCGTCGCGCCGGACGCGCTGGATGGGGCGTTGCGCCGCGCCACCGCGGTCACCTTCGACCGGCTCGACATCGACGGGGCCTGCTCGACCAACGACACCGTGCTGCTGCTGGCGTCGGGGGCCAGCGAGGTCACCCCGTCCCAGGCCGACCTCGACGAGGCGGTGCTGCGGGTCTGCGACGACCTGTGCGCCCAGCTGCAGGCCGACGCCGAGGGCGTGACCAAGCGCGTGAACGTCACCGTCGCCGGGGCGGTCTCCGACGACGACGCGCTGGTCGCCACGCGCACCATCGCCCGCGACAGCCTGGTCAAGACCGCCGTGTTCGGCTCGGACCCCAACTGGGGCCGCGTGCTCGCCGCCGTCGGCATGGCGCCCGTCGCCCTGGACGTCGATCGGATCACGGTGTCGTTCAACGGTTTCACGGTCTTCGCCGACGGTGTTCCGGTGCCGGGCGCACGCGAGGTGGACCTGTCGGGAGCCGACATCGACATCACCGTCGACCTGCAGCTCGGCGACGGCAGGGCCACCATTCGCACCACCGACCTGTCGCATGGCTACGTCGAAGAGAACTCGGCCTACAGCTCATGACCACCAGCACGCTTCCCACCCAGATCAAGGCCCAGGTGCTCGCCGAGGCCCTGCCCTGGCTCAAGCAGCTGCACGGCAAGATCGTCGTCATCAAGTACGGCGGCAACGCCATGACCGACGACACCCTGCGCCACGCCTTCGCCGCCGACATGGCGTTTTTGCGCAACTGCGGCATCCATCCCGTCGTCGTGCACGGCGGCGGACCGCAAATCAGCGCCATGCTGCACCGACTCGGCATCGAGGGCGACTTCAAGGGCGGATTCCGGGTCACCACACCGGAAGTCCTCGACGTGGCACGGATGGTGTTGTTCGGGCAGGTGGGCCGCGAGCTGGTCAACCTGATCAACGCGCACGGACCGTATGCCGTGGGCATCACCGGCGAGGACGCGCAGCTGTTCACCGCCGTGCGGCGCAGCGTCACCGTCGACGGCGTGGCCACCGACATCGGCCTGGTCGGCGACGTCGAGCTGGTCAACACCGCGGCGGTGCTGGATCTGATTGCGGCCCGGCGCATTCCGGTGGTCTCGACACTCGCTCCGGACGCCGAGGGCGTGGTCCACAACATCAACGCCGACACCGCCGCGGCGGCGCTCGCCGAAGCCCTGGGAGCCGAAAAGCTGCTGATGCTCACCGATGTCGAAGGCCTCTACACCAGCTGGCCGGCACGCGATTCGCTGGTCAGCGAGATCGACACCGCCACACTGGCGCAACTGTTGCCCACGCTGGAGGCGGGCATGATCCCCAAAGTCGAGGCGTGCCTGCGCGCCGTCACCGGCGGCGTGCCCAGCGCGCACGTCATCGACGGGCGGGTCGAACACTGCGTGCTGGTCGAGCTTTTCACCGACGCGGGCACCGGCACCAAGGTGGTGAACGCGTGAGTCTCACGGACCGGTGGCAAACCGTCATGATGAACAACTACGGCACGCCGCCGCTGTCGCTGGTCAGCGGCGACGGCGCGGTGGTCACCGACGCGGACGGCAAGGCCTACGTCGACCTGCTCGGCGGCATCGCGGTCAACGTCCTCGGCCACCGGCACCCGGCCCTGATCGAGGCGGTCACCACCCAGCTCAACACGCTGGGCCACACGTCGAATCTGTATGCCACCGAGCCGGGTATCACGCTCGCCGAGGCGCTGGTCGAGCACCTCGGCGCGCCCGCCCGGGTCTTCTTCTGCAACTCGGGAACCGAGGCCGTCGAGGTGGCCTTCAAGATCACCCGGCTGACCGGGCGGACGAATGTCGTTGCGGCCCAAGGGGCATTCCACGGCCGGACGATGGGATCGCTGGCGCTGACAGGTCAGCCTGCCAAGCAGGCGCCATTCGAGCCGTTGCCGGGCAATGTCACCCATGTGCCCTACGGGGACACCAAAGCCCTTGCCGGGGCGGTCGATTCAGCCACCGCGGCCGTGTTCCTCGAACCGATCATGGGGGAGGGCGGCGTCGTCGTCCCGCCCGAGGGCTACCTGGCCGCCGCGCGGGAGGTCACCGCCCGCCACGGCGCGCTGCTGGTGCTCGACGAGGTGCAGACCGGCGTGGGTCGCACCGGCGCCTTCTACGCCCACCAACACGACGGGATCACCCCCGATGTGGTGACGCTGGCCAAGGGCCTGGGCGGCGGGCTGCCGATCGGTGCCTGCCTGGCCGTCGGGGCAGCCGGCGAACTGCTCACTCCGGGACTGCACGGCAGCACCTTTGGCGGCAACCCGGTCTGCACCGCGGCCGCGCTGGGGGTGCTCAAGGCGCTGGCCGACGGCGACCTGATCGCCCGCGCCGCGATGCTGGGCAAGACGCTGAGTCACGGCATCGAGGAACTGCGCCATCCGTTGGTGGACCACGTGCGGGGCAAGGGGCTGCTGCAAGGGGTGGTGCTGACCGCGCCGCACGCCAAGGAGGCCGAGGCGGCCGCGCGCGACGCCGGCTTCCTGGTCAACGCGGCCGCGCCCGACGTGATCCGGCTGGCGCCGCCGCTGATCATCACCGAGGCCCAGCTCGACGGCTTCGTCGAAGCGCTGCCAGCCATCCTGGACGGGGCCGAACGATGACCAGACACTTCCTGCGCGACGACGACCTGTCGCCGGCCGAGCAGGCCGAAATCATCACGCTGGCAGCCGAACTCAAGAAGGACCCGTTCGCCCGTCGGCCCCTGGAGGGGCCGCGCGGCGTCGCGGTCATCTTCGACAAGAACTCGACCCGCACCCGGTTCTCGTTCGAGGTGGGCATCGCCCAGCTCGGCGGGCACGCCGTCGTCGTCGACGGCCGCAGCACCCAGCTCGGCCGCGACGAGACCCTGCAGGACACCGCGCGGGTGCTGTCCCGCTACGTCGACGCCATCGTGTGGCGCACCTTCGGGCAGGACCGGCTCGAGGCGATGGCCGCCACGGCGACCGTGCCGGTCATCAACGCGCTGTCCGACGCGTTCCACCCGTGCCAGGTGCTGGCCGATTTGCAGACCGTTGCCGAGCAAAAGGGGTCACTGAAGGGGTTGCGGCTGAGCTACTTCGGCGACGGCGCCAACAACATGGCCCAGTCGCTGCTGCTGGGCGGGGTCACCGCCGGCGTCCACGTCACCGTCGCCGCGCCCGAGGGGTTCGCGCCCGACCCGGCCGTGGTGGCCGCCGCCCGCAACCGCGCCGAGGACACCGGCGCCTCGGTCACGCTGACCGCCGACCCCGACGCCGCGGCCAAGGGCGCCGACGTCCTGGTCACCGACACCTGGACGTCGATGGGCCAGGAGGGCGACGGGCTGGACCGGGTGGGGCCGTTCCGGCCGTTCCAGCTCAACACCAGGCTCGTCGGGCTGACGGACCCGGAAGCCGTTGTGCTGCACTGCCTTCCGGCCCACCGCGGGGACGAGATCACCGACGAGGTGATGGACGGCGCGGCCAGTGCGGTCTGGGACGAGGCCGAAAACCGGCTGCACGCCCAAAAGGCGCTACTGGTCTGGCTTTTGGAGCGATCGCGATGACGCGCGGCGGCCCGAAGACCACCCCTGTCGAAACGACTCGCGCCGGTCGGCAGGACCGCATCGTGGCGATCCTGTCGTCGTCGTCGATCAGCAGCCAGAGCGAACTGGCGGCCCGGCTGGCCGGCGAGGGCATCGACGTCACCCAGGCCACCCTGTCGCGCGACCTCGAGGAACTCGGCGCGGTCAAGCTGCGCGGCGCCGACGGCGGCGTCGGCGTCTACATCGTTCCCGAGGACGGCAGCCCGGTGCGGGGCGTGACCGGCGGCACCGCGCGGCTGTCCCGGCTGCTGGGCGAGCTGCTGGTGTCCGCCGACGCCAGCGCCAACCTCGCGGTGCTGCGTACCCCGCCCGGCGGCGCAAACTATTTGGCCAGCGCGATCGACCGCGCGGCGCTACCGTACGTCGTCGGCACCATCGCCGGCGACGACACCGTCTTCGTGGCCGCTCGCGAGCCGATGACCGGCGCCGAGCTGGCCACCACCCTGGAGAACCTCAAGTAAAAGGAGATTGGTTCATGTCAGAACGCGTCATCCTGGCGTATTCCGGCGGGCTGGACACCTCGGTGGCGATCAGCTGGATCGGCAAGGAGACCGGCCGCGAGGTGGTGGCGGTGGCCATCGACCTCGGCCAGGGCGGCGAGGACATGGAGGTGATCCGGCAGCGTGCGCTGGACTGCGGCGCCGTGGAGGCCGTCGTCGTCGACGCCCGCGACGAGTTCGCCGAGGGCTACTGCCTGCCGACCGTGCAGAACAACGCGCTGTACATGGACCGCTACCCGCTGGTGTCGGCGATCAGCCGGCCGCTGATCGTCAAGCACCTGGTGGTGGCCGCGCGCGAGCACGGCGGCAGCATCGTCGCGCACGGCTGCACCGGCAAGGGCAACGACCAGGTCCGCTTCGAGGTCGGATTCGCTTCGCTGGCACCGGATCTGGAGGTGCTCGCACCCGTCCGCGACTACGCCTGGACGCGGGAGAAGGCGATCGCGTTCGCCGAGGAGAACGCCATCCCGATCAACGTCACCAAGCGCTCGCCGTTCTCGATCGACCAGAACGTGTGGGGCCGCGCGGTGGAAACCGGTTTCCTGGAACACCTTTGGAACGCCCCCACCAAGGACATCTACGCCTACACCGAAGACCCCACCCTGAACTGGAGCACCCCCGACGAGGTGATCGTCGGGTTCGAGCGCGGCGTGCCGGTGTCCATCGACGGCCGTCCGGTCTCGATGCTGGGCGCCATCGAGGAACTCAACACCCGCGCCGGCGCGCAGGGGGTGGGCCGCCTCGACGTCGTGGAGGACCGACTGGTGGGCATCAAGAGCCGCGAAATCTACGAGGCACCCGGCGCGATGGCGCTGATCACCGCCCACACCGAGCTCGAGCACGTGACCCTGGAGCGCGAACTGGCCCGGTTCAAGCGGCACACCGACCAGCGCTGGGCCGAGCTCGTCTATGACGGGCTGTGGTACTCGCCGCTGAAGACCGCGCTGGAGGCGTTCGTCGCCAAGACCCAGGAGCGCGTCACCGGCGAGATCCGGATGGTGTTGCACGGCGGCCACATCGCGGTCAACGGCCGGCGCAGCGCGGAGTCGCTCTACGACTTCAACCTGGCCACCTACGACGAGGGCGACAGCTTCGACCAGTCGGCCGCCAAGGGCTTCGTCTACGTGCACGGGCTGAGCTCCAAGATCGCGGCCCGCCGGGACCAGGCCACATGACCGTTCTCCGGCGAGCAGACACAAAAGCACCCGACACGCCGGGCGCAGAGGTGCTTTTGTGTCTGTTCGGCACAGAAAAGTGAGCACCCGCGAGGGATCGCTGTGGGGCGGCCGCTTCGCCGACGGCCCGTCCGACGCGCTGGCCGCACTGAGCAAGTCCACGCACTTCGACTGGGTGCTGGCGCCCTACGACATCGTGGCCTCGCGCGCCCACGCCGTGATCCTGTTCCGGGCGGGGCTGCTCACCGAGGACCAGCGCGACGGGCTGCTGGCCGGACTGGACAGCCTCGCCGGCGACGTCGCCGACGGCAGCTTCACCCCGCTGGTCACCGACGAGGACGTGCACGCCGCGCTGGAGCGCGGGCTGATCGACCGGGTCGGCGCCGACCTCGGCGGCCGCTTGAGGGCCGGGCGCTCGCGCAACGACCAGGTGGCCACCCTGTTCCGGATGTGGCTGCGCGACGCCGTGCGCCGCGTCGCCCAGGGCGCGCTCGACGTCGTCGGCGCGCTGGCCGCCCAGGCCGCCGCGCACCCGGCGGCCATCATGCCCGGCAAGACCCACCTGCAGTCCGCCCAGCCGATCCTGCTGGCCCAGCACCTGCTCGCGCACGCGCACCCGCTGCTGCGCGACGTGGACCGCATCGTCGACTTCGACCGGCGCGCGGCGGTGTCCCCGTACGGGTCTGGAGCGCTGGCCGGCTCGTCGCTGGGCCTGGACCCCGACGCGATCGCCGCGGAACTGGGCTTTCGCGCCGCCGCCGACAACTCCGTCGACGCCACCGCGGCCCGCGACTTCGCCGCCGAGGCCGCGTTCGTCTTCGCCATGATCGGCGTCGACCTGTCCCGGCTGGCCGAGGACATCATCCTGTGGAGCTCCACCGAGTTCGGCTACGTCACCCTGCACGACTCCTGGTCCACCGGCAGCTCGATCATGCCGCAGAAGAAGAACCCGGACATCGCCGAGCTGGCCCGCGGCAAGGCCGGCCGGTTGATCGGGAACCTGGCCGGGCTGCTGGCCACACTCAAGGCCCAGCCGCTGGCCTACAACCGTGACCTGCAGGAAGACAAGGAACCCGTGTTCGACGCGGTGGCCCAGCTGGAGCTGCTGCTGCCGGCGATGGCGGGCCTGGTGGCCAGCCTGACGTTCAACGTCGAGCGGATGGCCGCCCTGGCCCCGGCCGGCTACACCCTGGCCACCGACATCGCGGAATGGCTGGTGCGCCAAGGCGTCCCGTTCCGGTCCGCCCACGAGGCGGCCGGGGCGGCGGTGCGCGCCGCCGAACACCGCGGCGTCGGCCTCGACGAGCTCACCGACGACGAGCTGGCCGCCATCAGCCCGGAGCTGACGCCGCAGGTCCGCGAGGTGCTGACGATCGAGGGCTCGGTGTCCTCGCGCGACGGGCGGGGCGGGACCGCGCCGAGCCGCGTCGCCGAGCAGCTCGACGCCGTCCTGGCCGCCGCCGCCGGGCTCAAGGACCGGCTAGGTAGCTGAGTTTCGCCGTTTCCGGCAGACTAAGCTTCCAGCCTGCGAGCAGGTTGAACCGTTCGACCCCGATCGTCGTCACCAAGGGATGGGACCTATGAGCGTCATCGCCGGCGTATTCGGTGCCCTGCCGCCGTACCGCTACTCCCAGCGCGAGCTCACCGACTTCTTCGTCGGCATTCCCGAATTCGAGGGCTACGAGGACATCGTCCGGCAGCTGCACACCAGCGCCAAGGTCAACAGCCGCCACCTGGTCCAGCCGCTCGAGCGGTATCCCGCGCTGAAGGACTTCGGCCGGGCGAACCGCATCTTCATCGACAAGGCCGTCGACCTCGGCTGCGAGGCGCTGTCGGGCGCGCTCGACGAGGCGGGCCTGCGGCCTTCGGACCTCGACGTGCTGGTCACCACGACGGTCACCGGCATCGCCGTCCCGTCGCTGGATGCGCGCATCGCCGGGCGGCTGGGGCTGCGCGACGACGTGCGGCGGATGCCGCTGTTCGGCCTGGGCTGCGTGGCCGGGGCGGCTGGCGTGGCCCGCCTGCACGACTATCTGCGGGGGGCCGAGGACGGCGTCGCGGCCCTGGTCTCGGTCGAGTTGTGCTCGATGACCTACCCCGGCTACAAGCCGTCGCTGGCCGGCATGGTCGGCAGCGCGCTGTTTGCCGACGGCGCCGCGGCGGTGGTCGCCACCGGTGAGCGCCGCGCCGACCAGATCGGCGCGCGCGGGCCCACCATCGTGGACTCGCGCAGCCACCTGTATCCGGATTCGCTGCGCACCATGGGCTACGACGTCGGCGCCGCCGGGTTCGAGCTGGTGCTGTCCAAGGACGTGGCCGCGGTCGTGGAGCAGTACATCTCCGACGACGTGACGTCGTTTCTGGGCGCGCACGGGCTGAGCGTCGCCGACATCGGCGGCTGGGTCAGCCATCCCGGCGGTCCCAAGGTGATCGAGGCGATCGTCGCGGCGCTCGAGTTGTCGCCGCAGGCGCTGGAGCTGACGTGGCGCTCGCTCGGCGAGATCGGCAACCTGTCGTCGGCGTCGGTCCTGCACGTGCTGCGGGACACCCTGGCCAAACCGCCGCCCAGCGAGAGCCCCGGGCTGATGCTCGCGATGGGCCCGGGATTCTGTTCCGAACTCGTGCTGCTGCAGTGGCACTGATTTTGCTGTGCTCGTGGATATTTCGTCGTACCGTAGGGGATCGCCCGTTGCTGGTGGGGCATCGAGGCAAGTGATGGCGATGATGCGGCGGGAGCGTGGTCGGGGGTTTGTTCGGGGGTTTCGGGGGGCTGAGCGAGAAGCCGTCCCCGACCCCCGTTCGGATGACTGACGAGAGGCCGGGTCGCGTGAACAGCACCCAAGATGAGCTCGTCGAGGCGCTCCGCCGATCACTGAAGGAAAACGAGCGGCTGAAGCGGGAAAACCGCCGTTATCTGGCGACCGAACCGGTCGCGGTGGTGGGGATGGCCTGCCGGTATCCGGGCGGGGTGGACTCCCCGGAGGCCCTGTGGGAGATGGTGGCCGAGGGCCGCGACGTGGTTTCGGAGTTCCCGGCGGATCGCGGCTGGGACCTGGCGGACCTGTTCGATCCCGACCCCGACGCGGCGGGCAAGTCCTACGCGAGGTGCGGCGGATTTCTGTCCGGCGTCGGCGATTTCGATGCCGGGTTCTTCGGGATCGCGCCGAGTGAGGCGCTGGCGATGGATCCGCAGCAACGCCTGTTGCTGGAGGTGTCGTGGGAGGCGTTGGAGCGGGCCGGCATCGACCCGCTCGCGCTGCGCGGCTCGCCCACGGGCGTGTTCGCCGGGGTGTTCCACGGTTCCTACGGCGGGCAGGGCCGGGTGCCCCGTGACCTGGAACGCTATGGGCTGCGCGGGTCCACCCTGAGCGTGGCGTCCGGACGGGTGGCCTACTCGCTGGGGCTGGAGGGTCCCGCAGTGTCGGTGGACACCGCGTGCTCGTCGTCGCTGGTGGCGATGCACCTGGCCGCGCAGTCGTTGCGGTCCGGCGAGTGCGACCTCGCTTTGACCGGCGGCGTGACCGTGATGGCGACGCCGGCGATGTTCATCGAATTCAGCAGGCAGCGAGCGCTGTCCGCCGACGGGCGCTGCAAGGCCTACGCAGGGGCGGCCGACGGCACCGGCTTCTCCGAGGGCGTCGGCGTGCTGGTGCTGGAGCGGCTGGCCGACGCCCGGCGGCTGGGCCATCCGGTGCTGGCGGTGCTGCGGGGGTCGGCGGTGAATCAGGACGGCGCCTCCAACGGGCTGGCGACGCCCAACGGGCCGTCGCAGCAGCGGGTGATCCGGGCGGCGCTGGCCAGCGCGCGGCTGGGCGCGGCCGACGTGGACCTGGTCGAGGGCCACGGCACGGGCACCACCCTGGGCGATCCCATTGAGGCTCAGGCGCTTTTGGCCACCTACGGGCAGGACCGGCCGGCCGATCGGCCCCTGTGGCTGGGGTCGATCAAGTCGAACATGGGGCATTCGTCGGCCGCGGCGGGCGCCGCCGGCGTCATCAAGATGGTGCAGGCGATGCGGCAAGGCCTGATGCCCAAGACGTTGCACGTGGACGAACCCACGCCGCATGTGGATTGGTCGGCCGGGGCGGTGTCGCTGTTGACCGAGCCGCGCGCCTGGCCTGCGCAGGACCGGCCGCGGCGCGCGGGGGTGTCGTCGTTCGGGATCAGCGGCACCAACGCGCACGTGATCCTGGAAGAGGTTGCCCCGGAAAGCGTTGGGGTGCAAGGTGATAATGCGGCCGCCCCGTGGGTGCTGTCGGCCCGCTCACCCGAGGCGCTGGCGCAGCAGGCCGCCCGGCTGCTCGCACGCGTGAGCGCCGATCCGGGCCTGCGTGCGGTGGACGTGGGATGGTCCCTGGTGGCGACGCGCTCGTCGTTCGCCCATCGCGCGGTGGTGGTCGGCAGTGTTCCCGACGAATTGGCCGCCGGCCTGGCGGGCCTGGCCGGCGGTGAGCCGGGCGCGAACGTGGTGACCGGCCGGGCGCGGCCGGTGGGCAAGACGGTGTTCGTGTTTCCCGGGCAGGGCTCGCAGTGGGCCGGCATGGGCGCCGAGTTGCTCGACACCTCACCGGTATTCGCCGAGCAGCTGCGGCGCTGCCACGACGCGCTGGCCGCGCACGTGGAATGGTCGCTGCTCGACGTCATCCGCGGCGCGCCGGGGGCGCCGGGGCTGGATCGCGTCGACGTGGTGCAGCCCGCGCTGTGGGCGGTGATGGTGTCGCTCGCCGAATTGTGGCGCTCGCTGGGCGTGGTCCCCGACGCCGTGATCGGGCATTCGCAGGGCGAGATCGCGGCCGCGTGCGTGGCGGGCGCGCTGTCGCTCGAAGACGCCGCCCGGGTCGTCGCGCTGCGCAGCCGGCTGCTGGTGGGGCTGTCGGGCGCGGGCGGCATGGTGTCGCTGGCCTGCGGGCCGGCGCGGGCGCGGGAGTTGGCGGTCGAGTGGGGGGATCGGCTGAATGTCGCCGCGGTCAACGGTGTTTCGGCGGTCGTGGTGTCCGGCGATCCGGATGCCCTGGGCGAGCTGATGCGGCGCTGCGAGGCCGAGGATATCCGTGCCCGCGCCATCGACGTGGACTACGCGTCGCACTCCGCGCACGTCGACGCGATCCGCGAGCCGCTCGCCGGCGCGTTGGCCGGCATCGCGCCGCGGTCGTCTTCGGTCGCGTTCTTCTCGACGGTGACCGGCGGGCGTATGGACACCGCCGGCCTGGACGCCGACTACTGGTTCCGCAGCATCCGCCAGACCGTGCAATTCGACGCGGCGGTGCGCAGCGCGGCCGGCGCGGGGCATCGCGTCTTCGTCGAATCCAGCCCCCACCCGGTGCTGATCGCCGGCATCGAGGACACGCTGGCCGATGCCGGTTTCGGGGACGACGCGGTCGTCGTTCCATCGCTGGGACGCGATGATGGTGGGCTGCAACGCTTTTGGCTGTCCGCCGGGCGGGCGCACGTGGCCGGCGCCGCGGTGGATTGGCGGCCGGCCCTGGCCAGCGGGCGACGGGTGGACCTGCCGACGTACGCGTTTGTGCGGCGGCGGTTCTGGCTGGCGGACGGGTCGGCGGTGTCGGGCGATGCCGGCGGCCTGGGCGTGGCGGGCGCCGGGCACGCCCTGCTGGGCGCGGTGGTGGAACGGCCCGATTCGGGTGGGGTCGTGCTGACCGGCCGGCTTTCGGTGGCGGCTCAGCCGTGGCTGGCCGCGCACGCGGTGGCCGGGACGGTGTTGTTCCCCGGGACGGGTTTCGTGGAGTTGGCCGTCCGGGCCGGCGACGAGGTCGGCTGCGGGGCGATCGAGGAGCTGACCCTGTCCGCACCGCTGGTCTTGCCCGCGACCGCGGGCGTGCGGGTGCAGGTGGTGGTCGGCGCGCCCGACGAATCCGGACGACGGGACGCGTCGGTGTATTCGGCTGGCGCCCAACCGGGTTCGGAATGGGTGTTGCACGCGCAGGGCGTGCTGGGCGAACGGGCGGTCACGCCTTCCGCGGACCTGTCGGTGTGGCCGCCTGTCGGTGCCGCCGCGGTGGACGTCGGCGGCGCCTACGACCGCCTGGCGGCGCGCGGCTATGAGTACGGCCCCGCGTTTCGCGGCCTGCGGGCGATGTGGCGGCGCGGGGACGAGACCTTCGCCGAGGTCGACGTCCCGCAGGAGGCGGGCGCGCAGGCCGGCGGGTTCGGGCTGCACCCGGTGCTGCTCGACGCGGCGCTGCATGCCGTGGGGGTGGCGGCGGAAGGCGCCCCGACCGTGTTGCCGTTCTCCTGGCAGGGCGTGTCGCTGCACGCGGCCGGCGCCACCCGCGCGCGCGTTCGGATAGCGCCGGCGGGCGCCGAGGCGGTGGCGGTGGAGTTGGCCGACGCGGCGGGGCTGCCGGTGTTGTCGGTGCGGTCGCTGGTGATGCGCCCGGTGTCGCCGGGGCAGCTGTCGGCGGCCGGGCAATCTCCGGCCCCCGCCGAGGGGCTGCTGGAGGTGGTATGGGCGCCGATCACCGCGGCGGACAACGTCTTTGGCGAGGACATTGCGGTGTGGCAGCTCGCCGACGCCGACCCGGACGTGGTGGGTTCGGTACACGCGGCCACCACAGAGGTGCTGGGCGTGTTGCAATCCTGGCTGGCCGGCGACGGGTCCGGGGTGCTGGCGGTCCTCACCCGCGGCGCCATGGCACTGCCCGGCGAGGACGTCTCCGACCTGGCGGGCGCAGCGGTGTGGGGGCTGGTGCGCTCGGCGCAGGCCGAACACCCCGGCCGGGTGGTGCTGATCGACTCCGACGGCTCGGTCGAGGTCTCGGCGGTGATCGGTTGCGCCGAGCCGCAATTGGTGATCCGCGCGGGTGTGGTCCACGCGGCCCGGCTGGCCCCGGTGGCGGCCGACTCGGTCCTGCGGCTGCCGGCGCGGGGCTGGCGGCTGGACGCCGGACGCGGCGGCACGCTGGAGGACCTGGTGGTGCGCCCCGGGCCGCAAGCCGAATTGGGGGCGGGGCAGGTGCGCGTGGCCGTGGCCGCGGTCGGGGTGAATTTCCGGGATGTGTTGGTGGCGCTGGGCATGTATCCCGGCGGCGGCCAGCTCGGGGCCGAGGGCGCCGGGGTGGTCGTCGAGGCCGGGCCGGGCGTGACGGGGGTGGCCGTCGGCGACCCGGTGATGGGACTGCTCGGGGTGGTCGGTTCCGAGGCGGTGGTGGACGAGCGCCTGGTCACCCGGGTGCCGGCGGGGCTGTCCCTGGTGCGGGCCGCGGGCGTGCCGGTGGTGTTCCTGACCGCGCTGTACGGGTTGGCGGTGCTGGCGGGGCTGCGGGCGGGGCAGCGGGTGCTGGTGCACGCCGCCACCGGTGGGGTGGGCATGGCCGCGGTGCAGCTGGCGCGGCACTGGGGCGCGGAGGTGTTCGCCACCGCCAGCCGCGGCAAGTGGGACACGTTGCGCGCCATGGGTTTCGACGACGACCACATCGGCGACTCGCGGACGCTCGGGTTCGAGGAGAAGTTTTTGGCCGCCACCGGTGGGGCGGGCGTGGACGTGGTGCTCAACTCGCTGGCCGGCGAGTTCACCGACGCGTCGTTGCGCCTGTTGACCCGCGGCGGCCCGTTCATCGAGATGGGCAAGACGGATCCCCGCGACCCGGTCCTGATCGCGCAGCAACACCCGGGCGTGGTGTATCGGGCGTTCGACCTGATGGAGGCCGGCCCCGACCGCACCGCGGCGATGCTGGCCGAGGCGCTGCAACTGCTGGCCGACGGCGCCGTGGAACCGTTGCCGCTCACTACGTTTGACGTGCGGTGCGCCGTGGCGGCCTACCGGTTCGTCAGCTCGGCGCGCCACATCGGCAAGGTGGCACTGACGATCCCCGACGGGCCCGGCGGGCCGCTCAGCGGCTGCGGCGGCGGGCTGGCCGGCGGCAGCGTCGTCGTCACCGGCGGCACCGGCATGGCCGGTTCGGCGCTGGCCCACCACCTCGTCGAGCGCTACGGGGTGGCGCACGTGGTGCTGGCCAGCCGCGCCGGAGCGCGCGCCGACGGCGTCGCGGAGCTGGTGGGCCGATTGGAGGAGGCCGGGGCCAAGGTGTCGGTGGCGGCCTGCGACGTGGCCGACCGCTCGGCCGTGGCCGCGATGCTCGCACAGCTGCCGGACGACTACCCGCTGCGCGCGGTCGTGCACGCGGCCGGGGTGCTGGACGACGGGCTGATCTCCTCGCTGACACCGGACCGGGTGGACGCGGTGTTGCGGGCCAAGGTCGACGGGGCCTGGAACCTGCACGAGCTGACCCGGGACCGCAATTTGGCCGCGTTCGTGGTGTTTTCGTCGATGGCCGGGACCGTGGGCACACCGGGCCAGGCCAACTACGCGGCAGCCAACAGCTTCCTCGACGGGTTGATCGCGCATCGACGCGCGCACGGTCTTCCGGGTCTGTCGGTGGCCTGGGGGCTGTGGGAACAGTCCTCGGCGATGACGGCGCACCTGGGCGAGCGGGACAAGGCCCGGATCGGCCGGATCGGGCTGGCGGCCCTGTCCACTGAGCAGGCGCTGGAGTCGTTCGACACCGCGCTGCTGGTGGAGCGCCCCGTGGTGGTCGCCGTCCGGGTGGACCGAGCCGCCCTGTCCGACAACGCCGACGGGCTGCCCCCGCTGCTGCGCGAGCTGGCCGGACGCCCGGGCCGTCGCGTCGTCGCCGAGGCCGAGGTCACCGCGTCGACGACCGGCCTCAAGGCACGCCTGCACGGGCTGAGCCCGGAGGCGCGCCGGCACGAACTGGTCGAGCTGGTGCGCGGCAACGCAGCGACCGTACTGGGCCTGCCCGGCGGCGCGGACGTCGAGCCCGGCCGGGCGTTCCAGGAACTCGGCTTCGACTCCCTGACCGCCGTCGAACTGCGCAACCGGCTGAAAACCGCCACCGGGCTTACCCTTTCGCCGACTCTGATTTTCGACTACCCCACGCCGGCCGTCCTCGCCGACCACCTCGGCGCCGAACTGGCCACCACCACCGACCGGCCGGCCCTGATGGCCCGCTTCGACGACATCGTCCGCGAACTGCAGGCGCTGCTCGACGCGCCCGACTGCAAGCCCGACGACAAAGCGCGGCTGAGCGCCCGCATCCACAATCTGCTTGCCAACCTCGCGCCCGCCGACCGTGCCGAGCCGGAACGGCTCGACGAGCTCGACCAGGATCTGCACGCCGCCGACGAAAGCGAACTTTTCGCGATCCTCGACGATGAGCTCGGAATCTGAGCATCAGGAATGACCCGGAAATGGCTCGAGATATGACGGACCCGAATACCTCCAAGCACGTCGACTACCTCAAGCGCCTGACCGCCGACCTGCGCCGGGCCCGGCGGCGGCTCGCCGAGCTCGAGGGCAAGCTGTCCGAGCCGGTGGCGATCGTCGGCATGTCCTGCCGCTACGCCGGCGGGGTGGATTCGCCGGAAGCCTTGTGGCAGCTGGTGGTCGAGGGCCGCGACGCGGTGGGCGACTTTCCCGCCGACCGGGGGTGGGACGTCGACGCACTGTACGACCCGGACCCCGACGCGCCGGGCAAGATGTACATGCGCCAGGGCAGTTTCCTGCAGAACGCCGGCGACTTCGACGCGGGGTTCTTCGGCATCGGGCCCAGCGAGGCGCTGGCGATGGACCCGCAGCAACGGCTCATGCTCGAGGTGTCCTGGGAAGCGTTGGAGCGGGCCGGGATTGACCCGCTGGGGCTGCGCGGCTCAGCGACGGGGGTGTTCGCCGGGGTCATCCACGCCGGCTACGGCGGCGAGGTGAAGGGCGAGCTGGAGGGTTACGGCCTTACCGGCTCCACGCTGAGCGTGGCCTCGGGCCGGGTGTCCTACGTGCTGGGGCTCGAGGGCCCGGCGGTGTCGGTGGACACGGCGTGTTCGTCGTCGTTGGTGGCCATGCATCTGGCGGCGCACGCGTTGCGTTCGGGGGAGTGCGATCTGGCGCTGGCAGGTGGCGTCACGGTCATGGCCACCGCGGCCGCGTTCGTCGAGTTCAGCCGGCAACGGGCGCTCGCCCCCGACGGCCGGTGCAAGGTGTACGCCGGCGCCGCCGACGGCACGTCGTGGTCGGAAGGCGCGGGCGTGCTCGTGCTGGAGCGCCTGGCCGACGCGCGGCGGCTGGGGCATCCGGTGCTCGCGGTGCTGCGCGGGTCGGCGGTCAATCAGGACGGCGCCTCCAACGGGCTGACGGCCCCCAACGGGCCGTCGCAGCAGCGGGTGATCCGCGCGGCGCTGGCCGACGCCGGGCTGACCACCGCCGACGTGGACGTGGTCGAGGGGCACGGCACCGGAACGGTATTGGGCGATCCGATCGAGGCCCAGGCGCTGCTGGCGACCTACGGGCAGGACCGGCCGGCGGACCGGCCGCTGTGGCTGGGATCGATCAAGTCCAACATCGGTCACACCTCGGCCGCGGCCGGGGTGGCCGGGGTGATCAAGATGATCCAGGGGATGCGGCACGGGCTGATGCCCAAGACGCTGCACGTGGATGAGCCCACGCCGCATGTGGATTGGTCGGCGGGCGCGGTGTCGCTGCTGACCGAGCCCCGCCGCTGGCCGGCCCGGCCGGGCGGCCCGCGCCGGGCCGGGGTGTCGTCGTTCGGGATCAGCGGCACCAACGCCCACGTGATCGTCGAACAGGCCCCCGACAGGCCGGAAGATCCTACGCCTGAACGCGACGACTCCAATCCCGTTGTGCCGTGGGTGGTTTCGGCTCGATCCGAACCGGCGCTCGCCGCTCAGGCGGCGCGTCTGTTGACGCACCTGGACACGGATGCCGCCGCCGCCGACGTCGGCTGGTCGTTGGCCACCACGCGGTCGCCCCTCGAGCATCGGGCGGTCCTCGTCGGCGCCGATCGCGAAGCGCTGCGCGAAGCCTTGGCAGAACTGGCCGCCGGCAACCCGGCGCACGCGGCGGTGGGGATCGCGCGGTCGCCGGGCCAGACGGTGTTCATGTTCCCCGGTCAGGGCTCCCAATCGCTCGGCATGGGCGCCGCGCTGCACGGGCGTTTCCCGGCGTTTGCCGCCGCCTTCGACGAGGCCGCCGCGGCGGTGGACGCCCACCTGCGGCTGCCGCTGCGCCAGGTGATGTGGGGCGAGAACCCGGAGTTGTTGCAGAGCACCGAGTTTGCCCAGCCGGCGCTGTTCGTCGTCGAGGTGGCGCTGGCGGCGCTGTGGCGGTCGTGGGGCGTGCTGCCCGACGTGGTGCTCGGCCACTCGGTGGGCGAGCTCGCGGCCGCGCACGTGGCCGGGGTGCTGTCGCTGCCCGACGCCGCGCGCGTGGTGGCGGCGCGCGGGCGGTTGATGGCGGGGCTGCCCGCCGGCGGCGTGATGGTCGCCGTCGCCGCCGACGAGGCCGAGGTGGCCCCGCTGCTGACCGGCGCCGTGAGCATCGCGGCGGTCAACGGCCCGAACGCGGTGGTGGTGTCCGGTGAGCGGGCCGCGGTCGACGCGGTGGCCGGCGGGCTGGCGCAGCGCGGCCGGCGTGTGCACCGGCTGGCGGTCTCGCACGCGTTCCACTCGGCGTTGATGGATCCCGTGCTCGACGAGTTTTCCGCGGTGGTGGCGGACGTCAAGCCCGGTGAGCCGCGAATCACGTTGGTGTCCAACGTGACCGGTCAGCCGGCCGGGCCGGGGTACGGGTCGGCGGCGTACTGGGTGCGGCACGTGCGCGAGCCGGTGCGCTTCTTCGACGGGGTGCGGGCGGCCGAGGCGCTGGGCGCCGGGGTGTTCCTGGAGGTCGGCCCGGGCGCCGCCCTGACGGCGTCGGTGGCCCAGGCATCGACCACGCCGACGGTGACGTCGGTGGCCAAGGACCGCCCCGAGATCGATTCGGTGCTGCGCGCGGCCGCGAACCTGTTCGTCGCCGGCCGCGCCGTCGACTGGGCCGCGACGTTCGAAGACCTGAACCCGCGACGGATTCCATTGCCCACCTATGCCTTTCAGCGGCGCCGGTATTGGCTACCGGCCGAGCTGGTCGGCACCAGCGACGTGGGCGCGTCGGGGTTGGTGGGGACCGAGCACGGCTTGTTGGGCGCGGTGGTGGAGCGGCCCGACTCCGGCGGCGTGGTGCTGACGGGCCGGCTGTCGACGGTCGCCCAGCCGTGGCTGGCCGACCACGCGGTGGCCGGCACGGTGTTGTTCCCGGGCGCCGGGTTCGTCGAGCTGGTGCTGCGCGCCGCCGACGAGGTCGGCTGCTCGGTGGTCGAGGAGCTGACGCTGTCGGCCCCGCTGCTGCTGCCGGTGACCGGCGGGGTGCGCGTGCAGGTGGTGGTCGGGGTGGCGGGCGAGTCGGGGCGCCGGCCGGTCGCGGTGTATTCGGCGGGCCTGCATGCGGATTCGGGCTGGGTGTTGCACGCCGAGGGCGAGCTGAGCGTGGACCCCATCCAACCCTCCGCCGAGCTGTCGGTGTGGCCGCCGGCCGGGGCGACGCCGGTGGACGTGGCCGGCGGCTACGACCGGTTGGCCGAACTGGGCTACGACTACGGCCCGGCCTTCCGCGGCCTGCAGGCGATGTGGCGGCGGGGCGGGGAGATCTACGCCGAGGTCGCCGTGCCGCCGGCCGCCGGGGTGACCGTCGGCGGGTACGGCATCCACCCGGTGCTGCTGGACGCGGCCCTGCACGCGCTGGGGATGGACGACGAACACGCCCACGCCGTCCTGCCGTTCTCCTGGCAGGGCGTGTGCCTGCACGCGGCCGGCGCGCCGCGGGCGCGGGTGCGGCTGGCCCCGGCCGGCGCCGGCGGGGTCTCGCTGGAGCTCGCCGACGCGGCGGGCCTGCCCGTGCTGACCGTGCGGGAGTTGGCTCTTCGGCCGGTGTCGCCCGGGCAGCTGTCGGCGGGGGCGGCCCGCACCTCGGGTGAGGGCCTCTTCGAGCTGGCCTGGGCGCCGCTGGAGCCCGACGCCGCGGGCGCCCCGGTCACGGTGTGGGAGTTGGGGTCCCAGGGCGGCCCGCCCGCTTCGGTGTACGCCGCCACGCACGAGGCGCTGGGCGTGTTGCAGTCCCGGCTGGCCGCCGACACCGCGGGCGTGCTGGTCGTGCTGACCCACGGGGCGGTCGGGCTGAGCGACGGGGAGGTCACCGACCCGGCCGCCGCGGCGGTGTGGGGGCTGGTGCGCTCGGCGCAGGCCGAGCACCCCGGCCGGGTGGTCCTGGTGGATTCGGACGGGTCGCTCGACCTCGACGACATGAACGCCGTGATCGACGGTGGCGAACCGCAATTGGTGGTGCGCGCCGGCGAGGTGTATGCGCCGCGGCTGGCGCCGGCCCGGGTCGGGCCGCTGCTGGCGCTGCCGCCGGGGGAGTGGCGGCTGGCGGCGGGAGAGTCGGGGACGCTCGAGGAGCTCGTGGTGCAGCCCCGCCCGCGGGCCGAACTGGCCGCCGGGCAGGTGCGGGTGGCGATCGCGGCCGCCGGGGTGAACTTCCGGGACGTGCTGGTGGCGCTGGGCATGTATCCCGGCGCGGCCGAGTTGGGCGCGGAGGGCGCCGGGCTGGTCGTCGAGGCCGGGCCCGGCGTGACCGGCCTGGCCGTCGGCGACGCGGTGACGGGGATCGTGGGCCTGACGGGTTCCGAGGCGGTGGTCGACCAGCGCCTGCTCACCCGGGTCCCGGCGGGCTGGTCGTTGGCCCAGGCCGCCGGGGTGCCGGTGGTGTTCCTCACCGCGCTGTACGGGTTGTCGGATCTGGCCGGGCTGCGCGCGGGGCAGCGGGTGCTGGTGCACGCCGCCGCCGGCGGGGTCGGGATGGCCGCGGTGCAGCTGGCGCGGCACTGGGGCGCGGAGGTGTTCGCCACCGCCAGCCGCGGCAAGTGGGACACGTTGCGCGCCATGGGTTTCGACGACGACCACATCGGCGACTCGCGGACGCTCGGGTTCGAGGAGAAGTTCCTGGCCACCACCGGCGGGACCGGCGTCGACGTGGTGCTCAACTCGCTGGCCGGCGAGTTCACCGACGCGTCGCTGCGCCTTCTGACCCGCGGGGGCCGGTTCGTCGAGATGGGCAAGACCGACCTGCGCGACCCGGACCTGATCGCGCGGCAACACCCTGGCGTGGGGTATCGGGCGTTCGACCTGATGGAGGCCGGCCCCGACCGCATCGCGGCGATGCTGGCCGAATTGATGAGCCTGTTCGCCGCCGGCACGCTGACGCCGTTGCCGGTCAAGGCTTTCGACGTGCGGCACGCCCCCGAGGCCTACCGGTTCGTCAGCCACGCCCGCCATATCGGCAAGGTGGTGCTCACCCTGCCCGACGGTCCCGGCGGGCTGGCCGGGGGAACGGCCCTGATCACCGGCGGGACCGGCATGGCCGGTTCGGCGCTGGCCCGCCACCTGGTCGGCCGTTACCGGGTTCCGCACGTGATGCTGGTCAGCCGCGGCGGCGAACGGACCGGCGGCACAGCCGAACTCGTGACCGAGCTGACCGAAGCCGGCGCGTCGGTCACGGTGGCCTCCTGTGACGTCGCCGACCCGGTCGCGGTGGCCGCGCTGCTCGACCAAATGCCGACGGCCCATCCGCTGCGTGGGGTGTTCCATGCCGCGGGCGTGCTGGACGACGGCCTGATCACCTCGCTGACCCCCGACCGGCTGGACGCGGTGTTGCGGGCCAAGGTCGACGGCGCCTGGAACCTGCACGAGCTCACCAAGGACCTGAATCTGTCGGCGTTCGTGATGTTTTCGTCGATGGCCGGCATCGTGGGCGCCCCGGGCCAGGGAAACTACGCGGCGGCCAACAGCTTCCTGGACGCGCTGGCCGCCTACCGGCGCGCCCACGGCCTGACCGGGACGTCGGTGGCGTGGGGGTTGTGGGAGCAGCCCAGCGCCATGACGCGGCACCTCGGCGACGCGGACCGGGCCCGCATGAGCCGCGCCGGGCTGGCGCCGCTGTCCAGCCGGCAGGCGTTGGCCCTCTTCGACGACGCGATGCTGGCCGACCGCTCGGTACTGGTGGCCACCCGGCTGGACACGGCGGCGCTGGGCCGCGCCGGCGACGCGCTGCCCCCGCTGCTGCGCGGGCTGGCGGCCCGCCCGAACCGTCGCGTCATCGCCGACGCGGGCGCCGCGGCGGCCTCGGCGTCGGGGCTGCGCGCGCGCCTGCACGGGCTCACCGCCGAGCAGCGGCACCGCGAGCTCGTCGATCTGGTGTGCGGCGACGCCGCCACCGTGCTCGGGCACGCCGGCGTCGACGCCGACCGCGACTTCGGCGACCTCGGGTTCGACTCGCTGACCGCGGTCGAGCTGCGCAACCGGCTCAAGGCCGCGACGGGGCTGACGCTGTCGCCCACGCTGATCTTCGACCACCCCACGCCCTCGGCGCTGGCCGAACACCTCGACACCGAATTGGCCGGTGGCGCCACCGATGCGGCGCCGGACCGCCTGGCCCGATTCAACGACGTCGCGGGCGAACTGCAAACGCTGATCGACCAGCCGGGCTGGACCCCCGCGGACAAAGACCAGCTGAGCGCGCGCGTCCAGGCGCTGCTGGCCGCCCTGCAGCCCCAACCCGACCCCGACTCCGACCCCGACGACAAGTTCTACGAGGACTTTCCGGACGACTTTCACGACGACATCGAAACCGCCACCGAGGCAGAGCTTTTCGCCATCCTCGACGAGGAAGTCGGGCCGTAGCTCGTGCCGGCCACCGACCTAGCGGACGTAGCGATCATTGGGCTGGCGTGCCGATTCCCCGGTGCCACCGACCCCGGGGAACTCTGGCGCCTACTGCGCGACGGGCGAGAGGCCACCCGGCTGCCGTGCGACACCGCGGAATTCGACGCGGACTTCTTCAACCTGTCGCCGCGCGAAGCCGCCGCGATGGACCCCCGCCAAAGGCTGGCCCTGGAACTGGCCTGGGAGGCGCTGGAGCACGCGTTCGTCGTGCCGGAGACCCTGCGCGGCGAGCGGGTCGGCGTCTACCTCGGGGCGATGACCGACGACTACGCGGTGTTGACGCTGGGGGAGCACCCCGACCACCACAGCTTCGCCGGGATCAGCCGGGCGCTGATCGCGAACCGGATCTCCTATGCCCTGGGGCTGCAGGGCCCGAGCCTCGCTGTCGATTCCGGCCAGTCGTCCTCCCTGGTGGCCGTCCACCTGGCATGCGAGAGCCTGCGCGCGGGCGAGTCCGAGCTGGCCCTCGCCGGCGGCGTCCACCTCAACCTGGCGCCCGAAACGGCCGCGCTGGAAAGGGAATTCGGTGCGGTGTCGCCCTCCGGGCACACCTACGCCTTCGACGCGCGCGCCGACGGCTACGTGCGCGGCGAAGGCGGCGGCCTGGTGCTGCTGAAGCCGTTGCGCGCCGCCCTGGGGGACGGGGACCGCATCCACGCCGTCATTCGCGGCAGCGCCGTCGGCAACGCGGGGCACACCGCCGCCGGGCAGACCGTGCCCTCGGTCCCGGCGCAGGCCGACGTCATCCGTCGCGCCCTGGGGGCCGCCGGGCTCGACGCCGACGGGCTGGACTACGTCGAGGCGCACGGCACCGGCACCGAAGCCGGCGACCCGGTCGAGGCCGCGGCGCTGGGCGAGGTGTTCGCCGGGCGCCGGGACCCGATCGCGCTGGGTTCGGTGAAGACCAACATCGGTCACGCAGGCGCCGCGGCGGGCATCGCCGGCCTGCTCAAGACGGTGCTGGCGCTCGAAAACCACGCCATCCCACCGAGCCTCAACTACGTCACGCCGTCGGCCGACCTGGACGCCCTGGGGCTGCGGGTCAACACCGCGCTAGAGCCCTGGCCGCCGACGGCCGACGTGCCGAGACGCGCCGGGGTGTCGTCCTTCGGGATGGGCGGCACGAATGCCCACGTGATCGTCGAGGGCGCCCCCGATCCACCGAAAAGCCCTGCCGCCGAACGCGATCCGGCGCCGTCGGTGTGGGTGCTGTCGGCCCGCTCGGGACGCGCGCTGGCCGGCCAGGCCGCGCGGCTGCTGGCGCACGTCGCCGACGAGCCGGCGCTGCAGGCCGGCGACGTGGCGTGGTCGCTGGCGACGACCCGGTCGGTCTTCGAGTGCCGGGCGGTGGTGGTGGGCGCCGACCGCGCGGCCCTGACCGCCGGGCTGACGGGCCTGGCCGCCGGCGAGCCGCGCCCCAACACGGTGGTTGGCCGGGCCGGCGCGCCGGGCAGGACCGCGTTCGTGTTTCCGGGTCAGGGGGCGCAGTGGCTCGGCATGGGGACCGACCTGTACGCCCGGTTCCCGCTGTTCGCAAAGGCTTTCGACGAGGCCGCCGAGGCGCTGGACGCCCGGCTGCGGCTCCCGCTCAAGGACGTGATCCGCGGCGGCGACCCAAACCTGTTGGACAACACCGAGTTCGCCCAGCCGGCGCTGTTCGCCGTCGAGGTCGCGCTGGCGGCGCTGCTGGCGCACTGGGGCGTCGTCCCCGACGTCGTGCTGGGCCACTCGGTCGGCGAGATCACCGCGGCCCACGTGGCCGGCGTGCTGTCGCTGGCCGACGCCGCCACCATCGTCGCGGCGCGGGGACGGCTGATGGCCGCGCTGCCCGACGGCGGCGCGATGGTCGCGGTGGCCGCCGGCGAGGCCGAGGTCGCCGCCATGCTCACCGACGGAGTGGCCGTCGCGGCGGTCAACGGCCCCGATTCGGTGGTGCTCTCGGGTGCGGAGGCCACCGTCGGCGCCATCACCCGAACGCTGGCGCGGCGGGGCAGGCGGGTGCGTCGGCTGGCGGTCTCCCACGCGTTCCACTCGCCGCTGATGGACCCGATGATCGACGACTTCGCGGCGGTGGTCGCGGACATCACGCCGCACGAGCCACGAATCATGCTGGTGTCCAACGTGACCGGACAACCGGCGGGACCCGGATACGGGGTCGCGGACTACTGGGTCGAGCACGTGCGCCGCCCGGTGCTGTTCGCCGACGGGGTGCGGGCCGCCGAATCCTTGGGCGCGGACGTGTTCCTCGAAGTCGGCCCGGGTAACGGCCTGGGCGCCGCGGTTGAGCAATCCCTCACCACCGACGGGCCCGCGGCCGTGGTCACGCTGGCCAAGGACCGCCCCGAAACCGAATCGCTGCTCGCCGCCGCCGGCCGGCTCTTCGTCGCGGGCGCACCAATCGACTGGCAAGCGGTCCTGCAGTGCGGCCACCGCGTGCCGCTACCGACGTACGGCTTTGCCCGGCAACGCTTTTGGGTGGACGCCCACCCACACTCGCCGTCGCCGGCGGCGACCGGGACGGCCGAGCTGACCGAGCATCTGCAAGGACTGGCGCCCGCCGAGCGGCATCGCGAGCTGGTCGAGCTGGTGCGAGCGCACGCCGCCGCGGTGCTGGGGCACTCCGGTGGCCACGCCGTCGACGCCGAACGGGCGTTCCAGGATCTCGGGTTCGACTCCCTGACCGGGGTCGAACTGCGTAACCGGTTGCGGGCCGACATCGGGCTGCCGCTGTCGCGCACCCTCGTCTTCGACTACCCCAACCCGGCGGCGCTGGCCGATCACCTGGCCCACCAACTGCTGCACGGTGACCACCGGGAGTCGGACGAGGACCTAATCTGGTCGACTCTGCGCAAGATTCCGCTTCGCGAGCTTCGGCGAACCGGACTGCTCGACAAACTATTGCTGATGGCCGGCGACCCGGAGAAGCCGCTCACCGACCCGACGGTCAGCGACGACACCATCGACTCCCTGACGCCGGAGGCGCTAATAGCGCTGGCCCTCGATTCCGATGACCCCGACGGCACCCGTCGCTGATCTTGACGAAACTCCTGATTGCGGAATTGAATACGCGGCGCGCTTAAAACGCTTATTTGACAGACGTTGAATATCAAGCACTTTGCGATATCGCGCCAAAACTTCTAAACTTCCCACGTTAATGTGCGGGTCTCAGCGGGGGTGTGAGAGCAGCGACTTTCGTCCAGTCACAACCTTAAAGGCAGGGGCATGAGCGTTATCGCGGGTGTGTTCGGTGCGCTACCACCGCATCGGTATAGCCAGAGCGAAATCACCGACCAATTTGTCAACTTCCCGGGACTCAAGGAACACGAAGAGATCATTCGGCGTTTGCACGCCGCCTCGAAGGTCAACAGCCGCCATTTCGTCCTGCCGCTGGAGCGCTACGCGACGCTGACGGACTTCGGCGAGGCCAACGAGATCTTCATCGAGAACGCCGTGAACCTCGGCTGCGAGGCCCTGCTGGGCGCACTCGACGAGGCCGGCCTGGAACCCCAGGACATCGACCTGATCGCCACCACCACGGTCACCGGTGTCGCGGTGCCGTCGCTGGACGCCCGGATCGCCGGGCGCCTCGGCTTGCGGCCGGACGTGCGCCGGCTGCCGCTGTTCGGCCTGGGCTGCGTGGCCGGCGCCGCGGGTGTGGCCCGGTTGCACGACTACCTGCGCGGCGATCCCGACGGCGTCGCCGTGCTGATCGCCGTCGAGCTCTGCTCGCTCACCTACCCGGCGATGAAGCCGACGGTGTCGGGGCTGGTCGGCAGCGCGCTGTTCGGTGACGGGGCGGCCGCGGTGGTGGCCGTCGGCGACCGCCGCGCCGAACGGGTCCGCGCCGCCGGCCCGGATATCGTCGATTCGCGCAGCCGCATGTACCCCGAATCGCTGCACATCATGGGCTGGAACGTGGGCTCCTCGGGTTTCCAGCTGGTGCTGTCGCCGGAGCTGACGAACCTCATCGACCAGTACCTGGCCGACGACGTCAACGGCTTTTTGGCGATGCACGGGCTGGCCAAGGACGACATCGGCGCGTGGGTGACCCACCCCGGTGGCCCCAAGGTAATCGACGCGATCACCCGCAACCTCGAGCTCGAACCCGACGCGCTGGAACTGACGTGGCGGTCGCTGGGTGAGATCGCCAACCTGTCGTCGGCCTCGGTGCTGCACATCCTGCGCGACACCATCGCCAAGCCGCCGCCGAGCGGCAGCCCGGGGCTGATGCTGGCGATGGGCCCAGGGTTCTGCTCCGAGCTGGTGCTACTGCGCTGGCGCTAGCTCGGCCGGCGCGACGACCGGAATTCCTTTGGGAGCGGCCATTGCTCGGGCATAGGGGCTCACTCGAGCAGCTCCGAGAGCTCCAGCCATTGCGCCTCCATCATGGCGGTCTCGTCCTCGAGCTCGCGCAGTTCCCGCGTCAGCCGCGTCAGCCCGGCGTGGTCGGACTGGTCGTGATCGGCGAGCTCGTGATGCTTGTCCGTGATTTGCCCGGCCAGCCGCGCCAGCCGGCGGTCGACGGAGGCCAGCTCCTTTTCCGCGGCGCGCCGCTGCGCGCCCGCCGGTCGTGCCGCGCGCGGGGCGGGTGCTTCGACGTTCTGCGACGCCGCCAGCCGCAGGTATTCGTCGATGCCGCCGGGCAAATGCCGCAGCCGGCCGTCGAGGATCGCATACTGCTGATCGGTGACCCGCTCGAGCAGGTAGCGGTCGTGCGATACGACGATCAGCGTGCCCGCCCACGAGTCGAGCAGATCCTCTGTGGCGGTGAGCATGTCGGTGTCGACGTCGTTGGTGGGCTCGTCGAGCAGCAGCACGTTCGGTTCCGACAGCAGCGTCAGCATCAGCTGCAGGCGGCGGCGCTGCCCGCCGGACAGGTCGCCGACGCGCGACGACAGCTGGCCCCCCGAGTTGCGCCCGCCGAATCCGAGCCGCTCCAGCAGCTGGGCCGGGGTGACGTCGCGCCCGTCGACCTGGTAGCCGCCGCGCAGCCCGCCCAGCACGTCGGCGATCCGCTCGCCGGCGACCGCGTCCAGCTCCTCGCCCCGCTGGTCGAGCACGGCCAGCCGGACGGTCTTGCCGCGCTTGACGCGCCCGGTGTCGGGTGTGACGGTCCCGGCGATCAGGCCCAGCAGCGTCGACTTGCCGGCCCCGTTGGCCCCGACGATGCCGGTGCGTTCGCCCGGGGCGATCCGCCATTCGACGTCGCGCAGCACCGGCCCGTCGCCGAACGAGACCGATACGTCGAGCAGGTCGACGACGACCTTGCCCAGCCGCGCGGTCGCCAGCCTGGCCAGCTCGACGGTGTTGCGCAGCGGCGGCACGTCGGCGATCAGCTGGTTGGCGGCGTCGATCCGGAACTTGGGCTTGGAGGTCCGCGCCGGCGGGCCGCGGCGCAGCCAGGCCAGCTCCTTGCGCAGCAGGTTCTGCCGCTTGGCCTCGGCCGCGGCGGCCACCCGGTCACGTTCCACGCGTTGCAGCACGTAGGCGGCGTAGCCGCCCTCGAACGGCTCGACGATCCCGTCGTGCACCTCCCACGTCGCGGTGGCGACCTCGTCGAGGAACCAGCGGTCGTGCGTGACCAGCAGCAGCCCGCCGGCGTTGCGGGCCCAGCGTTGCCGCAGGTGGCCGGCCAGCCAGGTGATTCCTTCGATGTCGAGGTGGTTGGTGGGCTCGTCGAGGGCGACGACGTCCCATTCGCCGATCAGCAGCCGGGCCAACTGCACCCGCCGGCGCTGCCCGCCCGACAGCGTGGCGACCGTAGCGTCCCAGGCGATGTCTGAAACCAGCCCGCCGACGACTTCGCGCACCCGCGGGTCGCTCGCCCACTGGTGTTCGGGCGCGTCGCCGACCAGCGTCCAGCCGACCGTGTGGTCGTCGTCGAGGGTGTCGGCCTGGCTCAGCGCGCTGACCCGCAGCCCACTGCGGCGGGTGACGCGCCCGGCGTCGGGCGCTAATTGCCCGGTCAGCAGGTTCAGCAGGCTGGACTTGCCGTCCCCGTTGCGCCCGACGATGCCGATGCGCGCCCCGTCGTCGACCCCCAGCGTGACCGACTCGAACACGACCTGGGTCGGGTATTGCAGACGTATGCCCTCGGCGCCCAGTAGGTGTGCCACCGGGCCATTATTCGAGGGTCAGCAGCGCGTGGTCGACGTGGGTACGGGTGTCGGGGGAGGTCTTGCCGACGATCGCGTTCAGGAAGCGGGCCGCGAGGTCGCGCACCTTGAGGTTGGATTCCTGGGACCGCCACACCAGGATGTCGAACGCCCGCTCGGCGGTGATGCCGTAGGCGCTCATGAGCACACCCTTGGCCTGCTCGATGCGGGCGCGGGCGTCGGCCACGGCCTCGAGGACGTTGGTGATGTCGGTGTGCAGCGAGTCGGTGACGTCGACGTAGAAGCCGGAGGTGCCGATCAGCGCCCCGGTGCCGTCGGTCATCCGGTCGCCGGCGACGACGAGGCAGTGGGTGCGTCCGGCGGTGTCGATGATGCGGTGCCGGCTGCTGAACGGCTTGCCCTTGTGGACGTTGTCCAGCACGGTTGCGCAGCGCTCGCGGTCGTCGGGGTGCTTGTGCTGCAGCAGCAGTTCCGTGGTCGGCTCGACCTCGCCCGGCTCGTAGCCGTGCATGCGCGCGACCGGGTCCGACCATTCCCAGCGCTGGCCCTCGAGGTAGAACCGGAAGCGGCCGACCCGCTGCGGGTCGCCGAGCCCCAGGACCAGATCGACCGCGCCGAGCTCTTGCTCGACGAGGTCGGACATGAGCGCCTCGCGCCGCGCTTCCGAACGGTCCTCGCCGGCCTGCCCGTCGCGATCCTCATAGGTGTCACCCTCGAAGTTCACACTCATTGGCTCAAAATGCCCATTTTCATGCTCATCCATGCACGGCGCTGCGAGGTTTTTGGCGCGTCAGCGCACCCGATACTGCTCGGCGTCGCGGTGTTTGAACTCGAGCCCAAGCCCCGGTGTTTGCTGGTCGGGCCGCAGCGCCCCGCCGTCGGGGTCCAGGGCGCCGTCGAAGAGCAGGTGCTCGATGCGGTGGTGGTCGTGGAAGTACTCGAGGTGGCGCAGGTTGGGGATCGCGGCGGCGACGTGGGCGTGGAGGTTGGGGGCGCAGTGCCCGGAGACGTCGACGTTGTGCGCGGCGGCGACGGCCGCGGCGCGCAGCCAGTCGGTGATGCCGCCGCAGCGGGTGACGTCGATCTGCAGGCAGTCGACCGCCTCGGCGGCCAGCATCCGGCGGAAGTAGCTGAGGTCGTAGCCGTATTCACCGGCGGTGACGTCGGGGGTGACCTGGTCGCGCACCTCCCGCAGCCCGGTCAGGTCGTCGGAGGACACGGGTTCCTCGAACCAGGTGACGTCGTGGTCGGCCATGGCGTGGGCGACGCGGATCGCCTGCTTGCGGCGGTAGCCGCCGTTGGCGTCGACGTACAGCTCGGTGTCGGGCCCGATCACCCTGCGCGCCAGGGCGATTCGGTCCAGGTCGCGGCGCTCGTCGGAGCCCGAGGACTCGCCGATCTTGATTTTCACCCGCGGGATCTTCCAGGCGTCGACCCAGCGCTCGAGCTGGGTGCGCGTCTGGTGCTCGTCGTAGGTGGTGAACCCGCCGCTGCCGTAGATCGGCACCTCCGGGCGAACCACCCCGAGCAGCCGGCACACCGGCAGGTCGAGGAGCTTGCCCTTGACGTCGAACAGCGCGGTGTCGACGGCCGAGATCGCGCAGGACGCCAGGCCGGGGCGCCCCATGTTGCGGATCGCTTTGACCATCGATTCCCAGGCCCCGGTGATGTCGAAGGCGCTGTGCCCTTTGACGGCACCGGCGAGCGGCCCGGTGATCAGCTGGCCGCAGGCGCCGGCGGCGTAGGTGTAGCCGATCCCGCGCCGTCCGCCCGCGGCCACCTCGGCCAGCACCAGCGTGGTCGACGACCAGGCGAAGGTACCGTCGGCTTCCGGTGCGTCGGTGGGGATTTCGTACACCTGCGCGGTGATCTCGTCGATGCAGGCGTCGGGGCGCACCATGGCAGACCTCCTAGATGTCCAAAGCGGCGCGGGCGGAGGCGGGCAGGGTATGCCGGGTGATCGGCGCGGCGATCCGATGGCGCAGGCGGGCCAGCGCGCCCAGCGCATCGTCGGCCTGCGAGGGCTTGGCGGTCTTTGCCCGGCGCGCGTCAGCGGCCCCGGCGACGGCGAACAGGCCGGCGATCGCGGCGCTGGCCAGCGTCAGCCGCCGCGACCGGCGGTCCAGCGCGGCCCACACCAGCATCGTGGCCGCGTGCACGAAATCGACCTCGGCGCCCAGGGCCAGGGACACGGCGTCGGGGCGGACGTCGGTCGCCGCCGCCTGCGCCAGCAGTCGCGCCCCCAGGATGCGGGTAACGGCCTGTTCGCGTGTCGTTGCCGTTTGTCCGGTGATCAGCCGCAGCAGCGGGCTGGGGACGGCGAGCAGCACCGCCCCGTAGACGATTCGCGCCCAGGCGGTCATCGGGCCAGGCGCCGCGCCAGCAGCCCGCCGAGGGCGCCCAGCGCGCCCAGCGCTCCGGCGCCGCCTGCGACGGGGTGCTGGGAGAGCCACACCTGCGGGCTGTGGGAGTGGGACTTGTCGTCGAACTCGCCATGGGCGCCGTGGTCGCTGCCGGGCTCCTGGTCGACCGGCTCCCACAGGTTGCTCGGCTGTTGGCCGTTCACGCGTTCCCCGGTCTGCTGCGAGTCGTACCCGGTGCGGCCGAGGTAGCGGTCCAGCAGGGGAGCGAGGAACTTCTGCCCGAGCAGGGTGACCGCGGTGCTGTCGCCGACCCAATACTGCTTGCGCTCCGGGTGATCGGCGGCGTAGGCGACGCCCCGGGCGGCGACTTCGGGCTGGTAGATCGGCGGCACCGGCTGGGGATGGCGGGGCAGCCGGGACAGCACCCAGGAAAACTGGGGCGTGTTGACCGCGGGCATCTGCACCACGGTGATCCGCACGTTGGAGTCCTCGTGCAGCAGTTCGCAGCGCACCGATTCGGTGAACCCGTTGACGGCATGCTTGGCGCCGCAGTAGGCCGACTGCAGCGGGATGGATCGCTGACCGAGCGCCGAGCCCACCTGCACGATCGTGCCGCGGTCGCGCGGCTTCATCTTGGCCAGCGCCGCCATCGTGCCGTACACGTAGCCGAGGTAGGTCACCTCGGTCACGCGCTTGAACTCCTCGGCGGAGATCTCCCAGAACGGCGCGAACACCGACGTGAACGCGACGTTGACCCAGGTGTCGATCGGGCCGAAGGCCGCCTCGGCCTCGTCCGCGGCGGCGGCGACGGCCTTGTAGTCGGCGACGTCGGTCGGGATGGCCAGCGCCTTGCCGCCGCCGGCCTCGACGTCGGCGGCCGCCCCCTCGAGTCCGGCGGCGCCGCGTGCGAGCAGGGCGACGTTCGCGCCGCGCTGCCCGAACAACTGGGCGGTGGCGCGGCCGATGCCGGCGCTGGCTCCGGTGATCACCACTGTTTCTGTCATCGCGAAATGCCTTTCTCTCTCAGTCGTGGTGGATGGCGTCCTCGGCCAGGGTGGCCGTGCATTCCAGCAGCAGGGCGTGCGCGAACGCCTGCGGCAGGTTGCCGCGCAACTGGCGCTGCCGGACGTCGTATTCCTCGCAGAACAGCCCGGGCGGGCCGCACGCGGCGCGGTTGCGTTCGAACCAGCGCATCGCGCAATGGGCGTGGCCCAGTTGATCTTCGGCCAGCGCCATCATGAACCCGCACAGCAAGAAGGCGCCCTCGGCGTCGCCGAGGTCGCGTTCGTCGTGCCGGAAGCGGTAGACGTAGCCGTCGCGGGCGAGGTCCCGGCGCACGACGTCCAGCGTGGCCCGGGTGCGCGGGTCGTCGGCGGGCACGGCGCCGCGCACGGGCGCCAGCAGCAGCGACGCGTCGACCCCGGTCAGCTGCGGGCTGCGTTGCCAGTAGCCGTCGTGCGGGTGCAGGCTACTGGCGGCGGTGTCGGCGAGGATCGCATCGGCCAGCGAGGCGCACGTGCTGACCTCCGCGCCGGCGCCGGCCACCTTGGCGATGGCGCGCAGCCCGGCCACGCAGGCCAGCCGGGACTGCGTCCAGTGCTGGTCGTCGACCTCCCAGATCCCGGCATCCGGCTCGCGCCAGCGCTTTTCGATGGCGCCGATCGCGGCCTGCGCGGCGCGCCAGCCCTCGGCGTCGAGCCGGTCGGCGTCGCCGGCCCGGGCCAGCAGCTGCAGCGCCTCGCCGAAGACGTCGAGCTGGAACTGCTGGTTGACCCAGTTGCCGATCTTGTCGGTGCCGCCGGGGTAGCCGGGCAAATCCAGCGTTTCCTCGCTCGGCACCGCGCCGCCGTTGACGGTGTAGGCGGGCTTGAGGTGCGGGCCGTCCTCGAGCAGCCGGGCGCCGACGAACCCGACGGCATCGTCGAGCAGCTCGGTCGCCCCCACCGCCGCGGCCGCGACGCCCGCGTACACCTGGTCCCGGATCCACGCGTAGCGGTAGTCGTAGTTCTGGTTGGTGTGCGCGCGTTCGGGCAGGCTCATGGTGGCCGCCGCGACCATGCCCCCGCCGCTGCTGGTCAGCCCGCGCAGCACCGCATACGAGTGGCGGCCGTCGCGGGGCGCGATGGTGCAGCTCAGCTCCGGCATGCTGCGCTGCCAGGTGGCCGCGGTTGCCTCCCAGGCGATGTCGGGATCGGGTGGCTCGTCGGGCAGCGTGCGTTCGGACAGCTCCAGCACGAAGTCGTGGTGGCAGCCCTCGTCGATGGTGAGCTCACAGGTCAACAGCTCGCCGCGGTCGCGCGCAGAGTGCGCCGGCCGCGCCTCGCCACCGCCGCACCAGCGCCACCGCAACCGCCCGGACCGCCCGCTCCACAACCCGTCGTCGAGGGACGGGTTCCCGAGGCCGTGGCGGCCGAATGCGGCGCTCGGCCGCAGCAGGACCCGCACTTGGGCCGTGCCGCGGCAGCCCGTCAACCGCCGCAGCAGCACCACCCGGTCGGGGTCCCCGGGAAAGGCCAGCGCCTCACGGCATTCCACGATGCCGTCGCGGGTAGTCCAGCGGTTCCGCCAGATCAGGCTGCCCGGCTCGTAGTAGCCGCCCCAGACGTGCCGCACGTCGGTCGGGGTGATCGCATAGACCCCGTCGCCGCCGATCAGGGCGGAGAAGACGCCCTCGGATTCCCACCGCGGCGCGCACATCCACGCAACGTCGCCCTGCGGCCCGAGCAGCGCGCCGCGCTCGCCGTCGGCGATGAGCGCGTACTCGCGCAGCACCCGGGGCGGGAAGGCCGCCTCGACGTCGTAGGTCTGTTCAGCCACGCGCTCCCGCCTTCGACCGGGCCTGGGTGTCGGGGCGGATCTGCCCGGTGGCCATCCGGTCGGCCAGCCGCGAGGCCAGCGCCATGATCGTCAGCGCCGGATTGGCCGAACCCTGTGTGGGGCAGACGGATCCGTCGGCGAGGAACAGGTTGGGCACCCCCCACACCCGGTGATCGGAGTCGACCACCGAGTTTTGGGGGCTGGTGCCCATGCGGGCGCCGCCGATCAGGTGGGCGAAACGCTGGATGGTGAGCACGTCCTGGGCGTCGGCGGCCTGCAGGATGTCCGCGATCACCTTGGTCGAGTACTCCATGTTGGCCTTGTCGTTGTCGCACAACGTGTAGTCGAACCGGGCCACCGGGATGCCGTAGGTGTCCTTCTCGTCGGCCAGCGTCACCCGGTTGTCGGGCCGCGGCAGCAGCTCGTTGAGCACGCCGATGGTCGCCCAGTGGTTGTAGTCGCGCATGTACTCCCGCAGCGCGCGGCCCCAATGCCCTTCGGCCATCACGTGTTCGGCCCAGCCGATGGGCAGCGGCGACACGGTCTGGATGGAGAAGCCGCGGGCGAACCCGCGGGCGGGGTCGGTCTCGTAGAACTGTTCGGAGGACACCTCCGGCGGTGGTGCCTTGTACATCCGGACCTCTTCGGACCACCGGCCCGCGGACTGCGTGGCGCCCTGCACCATCACGTAGCGGCCGACCTGATCGTCGTTGTTGCCCAACCCGTTCGGGAAGCGCTCGCTGGCCGAGTTCAGCAGCAGCCGCGGCGTTTCAATGGAATAGCCGGCGATCGCAACGGCTTTGGCGCGCTGCAGCCGCTCGGCGCCGCCGGCCTCGTCGTAGTAGACCACGCCTTTGGCCACACCGGTCTCGTCGAGCTCGACGCGTACGGCCATGCTGTCGGCGCGGATCTCCACATCGTGCGCCAGCGCGTCGGGCAGATGCGTGACGTACGGGCTGGCCTTGGCGTTGACCTTGCAGCCCTGCAGGCAGTAGCCGCGGTAGATGCAGTGCGGCCGGTTGCCGAAGGTCCCGTTGACGATGCCGACGGGTCCCACCCGCATCTCGATGCCGAGCTTCAGCGCGCCGTCCCACAGCTTGGCGGCGGCACCCGAAATCGGGTGCGGGGCAAAGGAATACCGATGGGGGTCACCCCACGGCCAGTTCTGGCCGGCCACCGGCAGCTCGAGCTCGATGCGCTCGTAGTGACGGCGGACGTCCTCGTAACGGATCGGCCAGTCGGCGCCCACGCCGTCGAGGCTGTAGGTCTGAAAGTCGCTGGGGTGAAAGCGCGGGCAGTACCCCGCGTAGTGGACCATCGAGCCGCCCACGCCGCGCCCGGAGTTGTTCTTGCCCAGCTCGATCGGGTCGTCGCCGCCGATGATGCGCTTCTGCGTCCAGTACAGCTCGTGCGAGCCGGCCTCGTCGGACACCCAGTCCTCGTCCGGGTGCCAGAACGGGCCGGCCTCGAGGATGACGATCCGCCAGCCCGCGCGCGCCAGCCGTTGCGCCAGCACCGATCCGCCGGCACCCGCCCCCACGACCACGAGGTCGACCTCGTCGTCGTCGCGGTAGCGGCGCATGGTCTTTTCGCCGGGCAGGTCGCGCGAATGCACGTCGAGCAGGAAGCGGGAATCGTTGTCCTTCGGCCCCACCGCCCCCTTGAGCAGGCCGCGCCAGAAGTCGCCCATCACACCTCACCGTTCTTCACGACCTGGACCGGGTCTTCGTCGGTGGCGCCGGGGGTTTCGAAGGGTTCGCGCGCCGCGGCCGGCCCGGTGGCGCCGCCGAGGCGCATGAACCCGCGCGGGTAGGCCGGGCCGCCGAACCCGATCTCGTTCCACGCCCAGGGGTGGGAGTAGAAGCCCGACAGCGTCATTCGCATGCACACCGACCACGCGCGCTTGACGTTCAGCCGGTCCCAGGTGCCGCCGTCGAGCTTGCCCTGCGAGAACTGGCCGATGATCTCCTCGCGGATGTCGGGTCCGGCCGCGGCGAACGAGGTCTTGCCGTAGCGGCTCGACGCGGTCTCGTCGAGCGCGCGCAGCACCAGCCGCCACGTGTCGCGATCGTCGGGCATGTCGGCGTACTGGTAGCCGTCGAGGCGCCCGTCGGCGAGCTTGGCGTCGACGGACTCGGCGACCGGCACCCGGGGCTCGGTGTACTGCGCCAGCACCGTGTCGCAGAAGGCGCGCAAGCAGGGCTCCTCGCCGGCGCTGAAAAACCGCAGCGGGCCGGGCGGCTCCAGCCGGGCCAGCACCACCTTGCGGGTGGCCTCGTCCCAGGTGTCTTTGGTCGCCAGCACGTCGAAATCGGGGTAGCGGCCGATCATCTGCGGGGTGGTGCCGCGGCGTTGCCGCGGCAGCCAGGACGGGTGCGGGGCCTCGCCGTCGGGGCGCAGGTTGGGCAGGTGGTCGGGGCGTGCGGTGTCGGCCATTCGCGCTTACCCCCGGAACCGTTCGCGGCGCAGGATCGACGCCAGCAGCCCCATCCCCCCGACCATGCACATCAGTCCCGGCGCCGCGATCGGCGGGCCCATGGGAACGTTGTAGGACGCGTGTTTCCAGCCGCCCGGTTTGCGCGCCACCCCGCGGGCGTGCAGGTACTCGCCCATCAGCCCGTTGGCGGTGTAGATGCCGGCGGTGATCGGCAGCCACAGTTTGGCCCAGCGCCGCGAGAACACCCCGCCGATGCCCGCGACGACCACCGGCGGGGTCACCACGATCGGGCTCCACATCCATTTGTTGCCGAAGCTTGCCTTGTAGTGCTCGAAGTAGATCTCGGCCGTCGTGACGAGGGCCGCCATGGCCGTCAGGCCGGACAGCGAGCGCTCGAAGCGGCCGTGGGCGACGTTGTACAGCGCCCGCTCGGTCAGGTGCTCGGCCTCATCCGTGCGCCGTCCGCCGTTGCCTAACAAGAACATTGGTTGCCCTTCCTCGGTGGTTTGGTGTTGCCGAGCCTCGCTCCCACACGCTCCGGCAGCCGAACCCGGTCGCGACGACGTGCTGAGATAGCCGTCCCGAGAACTGGTTGGCGCCCAGCTGTGTGTTTCAACCGAGGGGTCCTGACGGCATGCGGGCATGCGTCGCGAACCTTGCGCCATCGGTAGATACCCCGTTGCGCCGCTGGTTAACCGGGAAGATCACGGGCGGGCGCCGCCCTCGCGGACGGTACGATTAGCCGCGCAGTTCCCGGCTACCCTCGGTGATCACCCGAAGGAGCGCCCATGATCACGTTGGACCGCCTGGTGAACGTGCTGGGCGGTTATGGGGTCCGGCTGCGTTGGTCCTCGCTGCCGCGCACGGCTGAGCTGCGCAGCGTGGTGGTCCACGAGCCGGCCGCCGAGGGCCAGGTGATGGGGGATTTGCTGCTGGCGATCGGTGCCCGGTCACCCGCCGAAGCGGCGCGGTGGGCGGCCGCGGCGCGGGCCGCGGTGGTGGTGATGCGAGACGGCGGGGAACCGATCACTTTCGAGGGTGAATCCGATGTCGGCGCGGTACTGGTGATCGACGAGTCGGTGCCGTGGAGCGAGGTCTCCGCGGTGGTCTACGGCCTGGTACTCGAGGGCCGCGAGACCGAATCCGGACGTGGTCCCACCGACTTGTTCGCGCTGGCTGACAGCCTGGCCGACGCGGTCGGCGGTGCCGTGGTCATCCACGATCGGCTGTTGCGGGTGCTGGCGTATTCGCGCTTGCAGCAGCACGCCGACGCGGCACGTGTCGAGACGATCCTGGAGCGCCAGACACCGGAATGGCTGCGCGAATTCTACGAGCGCCGAGGGGTGTTCGCGCACCTGGAAGCGCGCGACGATCCCCTGTTCGTGGCTCAGGACGCCGAGCACGGGTTCACCGGGCGGATGGTCGTGGCGGTGCGCTCGGGACGACAACTCATGGGCTCGGTGTGGGTGGCGTGCGCGACGCCGCTGGATGACGCCGCGCGCACCGCCCTGGCCGAGGAGGCGCACACGGTGGCGCTGCATCTGCTGCGCTCGCGCGCGAGCGCGGATCTGGAACGCCAGGTCGAATCCGACCTGGTGATCCGGCTGCTGGAGGGAAGCGCCGACGCCGCCACGCTGGCCAGCAGACTGGGCCTGCGCGGGCGCCTGCGGGTGATCGCGCTGCAGGCGTCGGGCGGCCCCGACCGCGACGGCGCTCTGCTGTTGGCTTTTGAGCGCGCCACCACCGGGTTTGGCTGGTCACGGCCGGGCCGCAGCGCGTTGGCGGGCAACACCGTCTACACCGTGCTGCCGGGCGAGCAGCCCACCGCGGCGCGGCGCTGGGTGGCGGGCCTGCGCGCCGCGCTGCCCGACCGGGTGACGGTGCTGGCCGGCATCAGCGGCCCCGCCGATGCGGTCGAGCTGGCCGCCGCCTGCCAGGAGGCCACCGAATGCCTGGCGCTCGACGAGGCGTCGCCCGGAGCCGCGCCCCCCGCCTATGACGGGTCGTGGGACGACATCGTGCTGCGGCGGCTGCGCACCGCGGCGCGCTCCGGCCGGTCGCCGACGCGCGGACCGGTGGCCGAGTTGCGCCGCCACGACCAGGCCAACGCGACCGGCTACGTGGCGACGCTGCGCGCGTGGCTGGAGGCCCAAGGCGACCCGGCCGCGGCCGGCGAGCGCTTGGGCGTGCACGAAAACACGGTGCGTTACCGGTTGCGCAAAATGGCCGAGATCACCAACCTGCCGCTGGACGATGCCCGCAAGCGGCTGGCCATGATGATCGAACTCGCCGCTCTCGACACCGATTAGCCCGGGCCGTTGTCGGATGGCGACAACGGCCCGCGGCGGCGTTGTCCGGCTGGGGCAATCCCTCCGCGCTCGCCCGCACCACCATGGGATCGGGAGACCAAATCCGGATTGTGGAGGTGTGTGTGATGGTCGGCGTCGAGCGAATCGGCGGCGGACCCCGATCGGCGATCGTCGTCGGCGCGGGCATCGTGGGATTGTCGACGGCCTGGTTCCTGCAGGAGCGCGGCGTCGAGGTCACGGTGGTGGACGGCGCCGACGAGCCCGTCGGCGCCTCGTGCGGTGACGGGGGATGGGTGGCCCCGGGACTGGCCCTGCCGTTGAACTCCCCGGATGTGTTGCGGCCCGGGCTGGGCGCGCTGCGCGACCCGGCCGCCCCGCTGCACTTCCCGCTGACCGCCAAGACGGGATTGCGGGTGTTTTTGACCCAGTTCCTCGCCAGCAGCGCGCACTCACCGTGGCAGCGGGCAATGCGGGCCAACATGCCGCTGAACGAAGACTCCATCGAGGCGTTCGACGTGCTCGTCGCCAACGGGGTCGATGCACCCGTGACCGCCACACCGGTCACCGCCGCATTTCGCACCGCCGCGGAGGCGGAGCACCTGCTGTGGCAGCTTCGCCAGCGCGAAAACGCCGGGCAGACAACCTATGTCACCGGGTTGTCGGGTGACGCGTTGCGCGAGCAGATACCACTGGCCTCACCGGGGATCACCGCCGCGCTGAACATCAACGGTCAGCTGTTCGTCGACCCGCGCCGATTCCTGGACGCTCTGACGCGCGCGGTGGTGCATCGGGGGGCGCCGATACACCGATTGGAAATCGCCGACGTCGTCAGCTCGGACAGCGGTGTCGCTGTGCACTCGCGTCGCCGGGTGCTGACCGCGGACGCCGCGGTGATCGCGACAGGGGCGCGACTGGTTCAGCTGGCGGGCCGCTGGTTGCGGGTCCCGGTGCAGGTCGGTCGCGGCTACTCCTTCACCGTGCCCGTGGACAATCCGATGCCGGCTCCCGTCTACCTGCCGCACGCCCTGGTGGCATGCACACCCTTCGAGGGCGCCATGCGCGTCTCCGGCACGCTGGATTTTCGTCACCCGCATCGCTCGGTCATCCGGGAACGGGTCGGCGCGATCGTCGCCTCCGTCGCCCCCTTGTTGGACGGCGTGTGCTGGGACGATCTCGGCGACGTGCGGGCGGATGCATACCCGCTGACACCCGATGGTCGTCCCCTGATCGGCGAGGTGTCGCGCGGTGTCTACGTCGCCGGCGGACACGGCGTATGGGGATTGACGCACGGGCCGGTGACCGGCCGCCTGCTGGCCGAGCAGATCACGACGGGCAAGCAACCCGAGGTGCTGGCCGAGTTCGATCCGCTGCGCCTGAGCGGCGCCCGGGGGGACTAACCCCACAAACCACGTCTGGACCCGAGGGCCTGAGTCCTCGGGGGCGGTGCTTGTCGCCTCCGACCCGACGGCCCCCTCCTGAGACCCTCCTGCGAAAGGAACCAGCACGATGACGAGTACCCAACGGTGGTTGACGCGGCAGGAATATGCCCGTCTGCAGCACGAGCTCGCCACGCTGCGACGCTGCACCCGGGGTGGCGGCGACCTGCTGACGTGCGACGTCGACCTGATGGCGCGGCAAACCCGCATCCGCGAGATCGAGGCCTTGCTGGACGGTGCGGTCGTCGACGGGGATCCCGTCGGTCAGCCCGTCGCCCGGCCGGGCATGGTCGTGACGATCCGCTACGACGCGACCGGGGAAACCGACACCTTCCTGCTCGGCAGGCGCGGCGCCGGCGACCCCGACATCACCGCCTACTCGATGGCATCGCCGCTGGGCCGCGTGATCGTCGGTGCGCGTCCCGGTGACCAACGCATGTACGCGATCCCGCATGAGACGGGTCGCGCCGTGACGCTGCTGGAAGCCGTGCCTTACGAGTTGTATCGGCCCAAACCGCCCGTCCCGTGACGGGTGATCTCAATTACCGGTAACCACAAGTGATATCGAGGAGTTTTTATGCTTATCGGCAACAAACGCTGCCATCGTCCCGGCATGTCGCTGCGCACACACTTCCAGCCCGGCCTGCTCGTAGTGCAGGTGACGGGGGCGATCGAAGCGTGCAACGCCACCCGGCTGAGCGACTACATCGGCGATCTGGCGAAGCCCGACCGGCCCTTGATCCTCGATCTTCGGGGTGTGGATTTCATCAACAGCGACGGCTTTTATGCGCTGGTCAGGATAGCCGAGTACGCGCATCGGACGGGGATGGACTGGGCGCTGGTAACCAGCGAGGCAGTCGATCGGCTCCGCAGTGTCACGCGCAGCACCTACCGGCTGCCCGTCACGGCCTCGGTGGACGAGGCCATGCGGCAGTTGACATTTCGCCACCCCGGCTGGTCCCCACCACGTCGGGTTGTCACGACGACGAAAGAGCTCACGAGATGCTGACGCGAGGAGACGGTTCGCACACAACGCAATTGACTCATGAGCCGACGAAGGAAGAGGTAGTGAATATGGTCGCGATCGAGTGGCTTGACCAGGACAGTCTATGGGCCCTTTCCAGGCGGATGGACAAGCTGGGCGTGTTGTCGGTGTACGTGAACGCAGATCCCCGCCGCGACCCGAATTCGCAAGCGGCGGCGATCGACTTGAAGAACCGGTTCCGGGAGTTGCGCAGCCGGGTTGCCGAGGACAGGGGCGCTGAACGCGGCCGCGATGTGGTTGCCGCGCTCGACCGGCTCTGGCCGCAAATCGAGGACCTGACAAGCCCGACTGCCTCGGGGCGAAGCCGAATCGCGTTCGCCGCGTTGGACAGTGGCTGGGTGCTGCGGCTCAAGAGCGCGATGCCGGTGCCCAATCGGGTGGTATTGGGCGACGGCCCGTTCATCCACCCGCTGCTGGAGTTGCTCGACGAGGGTCGGGCGGCAGGTGTCGTCCTGATTTCGGCGCAGGAGGCCCGGATGTTCGAATGGCGGGCCGGATCATTGCAGTTGCTGAGGCGAATCGAACAGCCTTATGTTCAGGCGCCGCATGAGCGAGCCGGCCAAATCGGGGGCGGTCCCGACGGGCAGTTTCACACGCCGATGCGCGAACAGCGCCAGGCGCGCGAACGCGACCGGATGCTGCAATTTTGTGGAACGAGTCGCCGAAATGGCAGCGGATCTGGCCGGATACCGCGGCTGGGAGCGGATACTCGTCAGTGGCGGCGAACGCTGGACCGAGCCGACCGTCGCGAGATTCCCCCGGGCACTTCGTGGCAAGGTATTCGCGGATGCGCGGATCTTCAACGGGCGCAACGATGACGAACTGGCCATGGCAGTGACGGACTGGGTTCACGACCAGCACGCCGAGCACGAGCGGCAGCTCGTGGAACACGTGCGCGACGTTGCCGGGTCGGGGCGCGCGGCCCTGGGTTTGTCCGAAGTGACCGCAGTGCTCAACGCCGGCAGGGCCGCACACCTCCTGTACGACCCTCAGGTCCGCTACCAGGGGACGGTGGGCGCCGACGGGTCGCTTTACGGTGGAGACGAGGCCGGCCCGAACGGACATCCGGTGACCCGGGAGCCCCGGTTGACCGAACGGCTGGTCGAACGGGCACTGATGACCGGCGCCCGGATCAGTCCGGTAGACGGCGCTGCCGACACCGGACTAAAGGACGCCGAGGGCGTGGCCGCGTTGCTGCGCTGGTAGGCGCGCGCCACAAACGCAGGCGGTCCTTTTGTCGCGGTGTGACAAGGCGGCCAACGCGATTCGTAGCAGCATGGATTTCGGACGCTGGCATCCATAAGCGAACAACCGAGAAAGGCAACTCATGACATCCACCCCGTACGCCGACGCCGCACGCGTCCGGCGGCCGGCGACGCACACAGCGCGCCTGCGGTTGAAGCCGACGTCGAAACGGGCGGGCCCGGTGCGCGGTCACGTGCAAGGGGCGTGGTGGCCGCACTCGACATTGCTCGCCGACGAACTCCCGTCACTGCTCGAGGCTTTCGCGCGACGGGTGGGTGTGATCGACCGCGTCGCGTATCACCAAAGCGATTGGTCGCCGGCAATTTCGAGCCCCGACGGCGAAGTGATTCTCGATCCCGGTGCCGAATCGCCCGATGTCGTGTCGGTGTTCGGTGAGCCCTTCGGCCGGCTGCGGCTGCTGCTGGTATCTCCCTACGCCGATCCCAGCGACGCGTACACGGCGATGACGACGGCGGCAAGCCCCGGCGATGCCTCGACCCCCGACCAACTGCTCGGTCACTCCGCACGTCGGGCCGAAGATCGCCGCAACGCCCTTATCGCGTTGCAGCGCTGGGAATCTGACGGGGGAGCAGTTTGTGGTGCTCGATGACGACCGCCCGAAAAACGAAGGAGTAATGATGATGACGTCAACGCTGCGTCTGGGCCGGATTGCCGGCGTGGCAGTCGGTGTCCACTGGAGCGTGCTTGCCATCGTGGCGCTGCTGGTCGTCGGTTTGTCGACGCACTTCGGCGGGATGGTTCCGGGATATCCCTGGGCGGCCTACCTGCTGGTCGCGTCGCTGGCCGCCGCGCTGTTCGTGCTGTCCCTGCTGGCTCACGAGATGGCCCACGCGATCGTGGCGCAACGCAACGGCGTCGAGGTGGAGGGCATCACGCTGTGGCTGCTCGGCGGGGTCGCCCGGCTGCGCGGTGAAGCCACCACGCCGGGTGCGGATTTCCGCATTTCCGCGATCGGCCCGCTCAGCAGCCTGCTGGTGGCGGCGGTGTTCGGCGCCGCGGCGTGGGCGGCTGAGCACGCCGGCATGAGCGCGCTGGTGGTGGCGGTGCCGAGCTATCTGGCTGCGATCAACGTGGTGCTGGCAGTGTTCAACTCGATCCCGGCGGCGCCGCTGGACGGCGGTCGGATCCTGCGCGCGGGCGTTTGGGCGTGGCGGGGCGATCGCCTCGCCGCGACGGTGGTGGCCGCCCGGGCCGGGCGGCTGTTCGGATTCATCCTGATCGCGCTCGGCATTCTCCAGGCCATCGGCGGCGTGGGCGGCCTGTGGTGGATCCTGCTGGGATTGTTCGTGGTCACCATGGCCAGCGCCGAGGAGCACCAGGCCCGCACCAGCACCGCGCTGGCCGGGATCCGGGTCCGGGACGTCATGGCCGAGCACCCCGAGACCGCGGACGGCAACGCGACCATCGCCGGGTTCCTGCGCGACATCGCGCTGCTGCGCCGGCACTCCTCATTTCCGCTGCTCGACGACGCCGGCAGGTTGCAGGGCCTGGTCACGCTCAACCGGATCCGCGGCGTGCCGGCCGAGCGGCACGCGACCACCCTGCTGAGCGAGGTGGCCTGCCCGCCGGACGAGATTCCGCGGGCCCGCCCCGAGGAACCGCTTGCGGAGTTGCTTCCCAGGCTGAGGGGCTGCACCGACGGCCGTGCCCTGGTGTTCGCCGGCGACGCCATGGTGGGCATCGTTTCCCCCAGCGACATCAGCCGCGCGGCGGCACTCCACGGCCTGGGCGTGCAGTTCGGCGCCGGGGGCGCCGACATCGCCGAATTGACGTCCCGGCGACCGGGCGCAGCGCTGGTCAACTGAGCCGTCGGCGCCCCGCGCCCGTGGTGTGAACTGATCACTGCGCCCCCGCCGAGCAAACCCCCAGGCCAGCACCGCCGAGCACGCTGATGTGCCATGATGTTCCCGCTGTCAACACGCAGGGAGCAGCGGTGGATCTCAATATTTCGATGGTCACGCGACCGGTCGGGCGCCTGATCGCCACGGCGCAGAACGGCCTGGAGGTGCTGCGGCTGGGGGGCTTGGAAACCGAGAGTGTCCCGTCGCCGTCCCAGACCGTCGAGAGCGTGCCGATGTACAAGCTGCGGCGGTATTTCCCGCCGGACAGCCGGCCGGGCCAATCGCCGGTGGGGCCGCCCGTGCTGATGGTGCACCCGATGATGATGTCGGCGGACATGTGGGACGTCACACGCCAGGACGGCGCGGTGGGCATCCTGCACGCCCACGGCCTGGACCCCTGGGTCATCGACTTCGGCTCCCCGGACAAGGTCGAGGGCGGCATGCGCCGCAACCTCGCCGACCACATCGTCGCGCTGAGCCAGGCCATCGACACGGTGAAGGACGCGACCGGCAGCGACGTGCACCTGGTCGGCTACTCGCAGGGCGGAATGTGGTGCTACCAGGTCGCGGCCTACCGCCGCTCCAAGGACCTCGCCAGCATCGTGACGTTCGGGTCGCCGGTGGACACGCTGGCCGCCCTGCCCATGGGCATCCCGCCAAACTTCGGCGCGGCCGCAGCGAACTTCATGGCCGACCACGTCTTCAGCCGGCTGGCCATCCCAAGCTGGATGGCGCGCACCGGTTTCCAGATGATGGACCCGCTCAAGACCGCCAAGGCGCGGGTGGATTTCGTGCGCCAGCTGCACGACCGCGAAGCACTGCTGCCGCGCGAGCAGCAGCGCCGGTTCCTCGAGCGCGAGGGCTGGATCGCGTGGTCGGGCCCGGCGATCTCCGAGCTGCTCAAACAGTTCATCGCGCACAACCGCATGATGACGGGCGGCTTCGCCATCAACGGTCAGCTGGTGACGCTCACCGACATCACCTGCCCGGTGCTGGCCTTCGTCGGCGAGGTCGACGACATCGGGCAGCCCGCCTCGGTGCGCGGTATCCGGCGGGCGGCGCCCTACGCCGAGGTCTACGAACGTCCCATCCGCACAGGACATTTCGGCCTGGTCGTCGGATCCAGGGCGGCCAAGGAGAGCTGGCCGACGGTCGCCGCCTGGGTGCGCTGGCTGTCCGAGGGCGGGGACAAGCCGGACGGCATCGACCCGATGGCCGACCAGCCGGCCGAACACACCGACAGCGGGGTCGCGCTCAGCTCCCGGATCGCGCACGAGCTCGGCGAGGCATCCGAAGCGGCGCTGGGACTGGTGCGCGGCGCGGCCAACACGGTCGTCGCGGCCAACAAGTCGATGCGCACCCTGGCCGTCGAGACGGTCCGCACGCTGCCGCGACTGGTGCGGCTGGGGCAGATCAACGATCACACCCGAATCTCGTTGGGCCGCATCATCGACGAGCAGGCGCACGACGCTCCGCAGGGCGAATTCCTGTTGTTCGACGGCCGCGTGCACACCTATGAGGCGGTGAACCGGCGCATCAACAACGTCGTCCGCGGCCTGATCGAAGTCGGGGTGCGCCAGGGCGACCGCGTCGGCGTGCTGATGGAGACCCGGCCCAGCGCTCTGGTCGCGATCGCCGCGCTGTCCCGGCTGGGCGCCGTCGCGGTGGTCATGCATCCCGAATCCGACCTGGCGGCGGCGATCCGGCTCGGGGGAGTCAGCGAGATCCTGACCGACCCCACCAATCTCGCAGCGGCACGCCAACTTCCGGGCCAGGTGCTGGTGTTGGGCGGCGGTGAGACGCGCGATCTGCAGCTGCGCGAGGACGCTTCGGAGCAATCCCAAGTCATCGACATGGAGCAGATCGACCCCGACGCCGTCGAGCTGCCCGCGTGGTATCGCCCCAACCCCGGCCTGGCGCGCGACCTCGCGTTCATCGCGTTCAGCGCGGCCGGCGGCGAGCTGGTCGCCAGGCAGATCACCAACTACCGCTGGGCGGTGTCGGCGTTCGGGACCGCCTCGACGGCCTCCCTCGACCGGCGCGACACCGTCTACTGCCTCACGCCGCTGCACCACGAGTCCGCGCTGCTGGTCAGCCTGGGCGGCGCGGTCGTCGGCGGCACGCGCATCGCGCTGTCGCGCGGCCTGCAACCGGACCGCTTCGTCCAGGAGGTCCGGCAGTACGGCGTGACGGTGGTGTCCTACACCTGGGCCATGCTGCGCGACGTTGTCGACGATCCCGCGTTCGTGCTGCACGGCAACCACCCGGTGCGGCTGTTCATCGGCTCGGGCATGCCGACCGGCCTGTGGAAGCGCGTCCTCGACGCGTTCGCGCCCGCCCACGTCGTCGAATTCTTCGCCACCACCGACGGACAGGCGGTGCTGGCCAACGTGTCCGGCCACAAGATCGGCAGCAAGGGCCGCCCGCTGCCCGGCGTGGGACGCGTCGAGCTCGGGGCCTACGACGCCGAGCACGATCTGATCCTCGAGGACGACCGCGGCTTCGTTCAGGTCGCCGCGCCCGGCGAGGTCGGGGTGCTGCTGGCGGCCTCCAACGGGCCGATCGACCCGAGCGCGTCGGTCAAGCGCGGCGTCTTCGCCCCCGCCGACACCTGGATATCGACCGAGTACCTGTTCTACCGCGACGGCGACGGCGACTACTGGCTGGCGGGCCGGCGCGGCTCGGTCGTGCACACCGCGCGCGGGCTGGTGTTCGCCGAGCCCGTCACCACCGCGCTGAGCTGCATCACCGGCGTCGACCTCGCGGTCACCTACAACGTGCCGTTCGGCAACCTGGACGTCGCGGTCTCGGCGGTGACGTTGTTGCCGGGGGCCAGCATCACCGCGGCGGATCTGACCGAAACCCTCGCGGACCTGCCGATCGGGCTGGGACCCGACATCGTGTGCGTGGTACCGGAAATGACGCTCAGCGCGACCTACCGTCCCACCGTCAGTGCGCTGCGCGCGGCCGGGATCCCCAAATCCGGGCGCCACGCCTGGTATTTCGACACCACCGGCGGGCAGTACCGGCGGTTGACCCCGGCCGTGCGGGCCGAACTGAGCGCCGTGTACCGGGGTGACGATGATTGATCGGACCCTGCTCGACATCCTGGTGTGCCCGGCCGACCGGGGCCCGTTGGAGCTGATCGGAGACGAACTGCTCTACAACCCGCGGCTGCGGCGCGCCTACCGCATCGACGACGGCATCCCGGTGCTGCTGATCGACGAGGCCCGCGACGTCGACGACGACGAGCACGAGCGCCTCATGGCGCGGGCGCGTCCGGCAGATCCCCGGTGAGGTAGCGCTGCAGGTTCGGCGCGATGGTCCGCGCGATGTGCTCGGCCGGCAGCGACGCGAACGGCTCCAGTCGCAGGATGTAGCGCGCCATCACCACACCCACCAGTTGCGATGCGACGAACTGGATCCGGACGAGGCCGCTGCCGGGCGGGTCGTCGACGCGGGCACCCACCTCGACCGCGATCACGTCCTCGATGAACGTGCGGAACAGGTTGACCTCCGAGCCGGCCAGGATCGACCGCAGCGTGGCGACGAACGCCGCGCCGACCTCGGAGTCCCACAGCCGCAACAACATCGACGGAATCGTGTAGCCGAGCTCCTCGACCGGCACGTCGCGCAGCGCGCCGATGACGTCCATCGGGTCGACCGGGATGTGCACGGCCGCGGCGAACAGCTGCTCCTTGGTGCCGAAGTAGTGGTGCACCAGCGCCGAGTCGACGCCGGCCGCCGCGGCCACCGCCCGAATCGAGGTATTGCGGATACCGTTGCGCGCGAATAGTTCTCGCGCGCCGGCCAGGATCCGGTCGCGGGTGTCGGAGGTCCCGGCCGGTCGGCCCCGCCGCCGGCGGCCGGTGTTGGTGGCGGTCACGGCGTCCGTCGCCGCAGCGTCGCCGCGGCCAGGCACAGCGCCGCGATCGCGAAACCCAGCACGACGACGATGTCGCGCACCGCGGTGAAGGTCAGCTCCGGGTGCGCGCCCACCTGCTGCAGCGCCTCCAGCGCGTAGCTGGCCGGCAGCGCGTTGCTGATCCACTGCAGCCAGTGCGCCATCAGCGCGCGGGGCACGATGATGCCGGCCAGCAGCAGCTGGGGGACCATGACCAGCGGGATGAACTGCACGGCCTGAAATTCGGTGCGGGCGAACGCACTACACAGCAGGCCCAGCCCGACACCGAGCATCGCGTTGACGATCGCGATGACGAACACCCACGCCGGGCTGCCGGCCGTGTCGAAGCCGAGCAGCCAGAACGACACGACGCAGGCCAGGATCGCTTGTGCGGCAGCGGCTACCGAGAACGCGCTGCCGTAGGCGATCAGCAGGTCGAGGCGGCGCAGCGGCGTGGTCAGGATGCGCTCGAGGGTGCCGGAGGCCCGTTCCCGCTGCATCGTGATCGAGGTGATGATGAACATCACGAACAGCGGGAACAGGCCGAGCAGGATCAGGCAGGCGTTGTTGAACGGTGACGGTGTGCCCGGGCGATGCGGGGAGTTTTCGAACATGAAGTACATCAGCGTGATGACGAGCACCGGCACCACCAGGATCAGGGCGACGCTGCGGTGGTCGGCGGCCAGCTGGCGCAGGATCCGCGTCGTCGTCGCGGTGTAGCCCTTGAGGTTCATCCGGCCTTTTGCGTGATGGCGCGCCTGATGATGGACAGAAACGCGTCCTCCAGTGACGGACATCCGGTGTCCTCTCGTAGTCGGGTCGGGGTGGTGTGCGCGACGAGGTGGCCCTCGCGCATCAGCAACAGGTCGCCGCAGTGGTCGGCCTCGTCCATCACGTGACTGGAGACCAGCAGCGTGCTCCCGCCGCGGGCCAGCGCGGTGAACTGCTCCCAGAGATCCACTCGCAGCACCGGGTCGAGGCCGACGGTCGGCTCGTCGAGCACGAGGAGCTCCGGCTGGCAGACCAGGGCGCACGCCAGTGACAGCCGGGTGCGCTGGCCGCCGGAGAGATTGCCGCAGAAGGCCGTCCGGTGATCGGTCAGCCCCACCCGTTCGATCGCGTCGTCGGCGGCCTCGGTGCCGAATCCGTAGAGCGCGGCGAAGTAGCGGACGTTGTCGACGATGCGCAGGTCGTCGTAGATCGTCGGGTCCTGCGGCATGTAGCCCACGCGATGGCGCAGCGCCGGGCTGCCCGCCGGCCGGCCGAGCACCGTGACCGCGCTTCTCGGCTGCACGATCTGGGTGCCGACGATGCAACGCATCAGCGTGGTCTTGCCGCAGCCGGAGGGGCCGAGGATACCGGTGATGCTGCCCTGCGCTATGTGCACCGAAAAGTCGTGCAGGACCGGGCGTTTGAAGCGGGTGACGCGCAGGCGCTCGATGCTGATGGCGGGGGCGGGCCCGCTGGCGAATAATTCATCACTCGATGAACTCATCATGTGATGAATATTCGTCCGCTGCGGCGGGGTTGTCAAGGGCTGCAATACCGCGAAAGTGCAACTGGCAACGCATCGCCCGAGTAGCGCCGTCGCTAGAGCACTCTCGCGGCAGCCCCGCCAAGCGATAGCGCCGGCGCCATCACAATCCGGCAGAATCTATGCCCCGCCTCGAGGCACGCACGTGATTGCTGATGCAGCTGGGCATCAACCCTCCGGGCGGCCCCCGAAATCCGGGCGGCGCAACGGCAGATGCCCGTGCACGCCCTCGGCATACGCGGTCTCGGCGTGTTGGGTGAGGTCGATGCCGGTGGTCTCGTCTTCCGGGTTGAGCCGGAATCCGATCACCCGATCGACCACCTTCGCCAGCACGAACGACATCGTGAACGAGTATCCGGTGACGACCACGATCGCGAACGCCTGCTTACCCAGCAGCCCCAACCCGCCGCCGTACAACAGACCCCGCGGGCCGGACGTCATGACGGCCGTGGCGAGCAGCCCGATCAACGACACCCCGACCACGCCGCCGACGAAGTGCACCCCGACCACGTCCAGCGAATCGTCGTAGTTGAAGCGGAATTTCGCGCCCACCGCGAACGAACACACGACGCCCGCCGCGACGCCGACGAGCGCCGCGCCGAGCGTGTTGACGGTCCCGCACGACGGGGTGATCGCGACCAGGCCGGCGACCACCCCGGACGCCGCGCCGAACGTGGTGGGCCGGCCGTCGCGGAAGCGCTCGACCGTCAGCCAGCCCAGCATGCCCAGGCACCCCGCGACCAGCGTGTTCAAAAATATGGCCGCGGCGGTTCCGTTGGCGCCCAGGGCCGATCCGGCGTTGAACCCGAACCAGCCGAACCACAGCAGCCCGACGCCGAGCAACACGAACGGCAGGTTGTGCGGGCGCATCGCGTCCTTCTTGAAGCCGATTCGCGGCCCGACCACCACCGCCAGGGCCAGCGCGGAGGAACCCGAGACGATCTCGACGACCAGCCCGCCCGCGTAGTCGAGCACGCCCATCTTGGCCAGCCAGCCGCCGGGGCCCCAGACCCAGTGCGCGACAACCGAATACACGACAATCGCCCACACCGTTACGAACGCCATCCAGGCCGCGAACTTGGCGCGGTCGGCGATCGCGCCGCTGACCAGCGCGGCGGTGACGATCGCGAACCCCAGCTGGAACGTGGCATAGAGCAGTTCGGGCACCGCGCCGTGGGCGGTGTCGGGAGTGATGCCGAGCATCCCGATGTGCCGCAGGTTGCCGACGAACCCGCCCGCCCCGTCGTCGGAGAAGGCGACGGTGTAGCCGACCAGCAGCCACGCCACGGTGACCAGCGGGATGGAGATGAAGCTCATCATGATCATGTTGAGCACCCCGGTGGTGCGCACCATCCCGCCGTAGAAGATCGCCAGGCCCGGGGTCATCAGCAGCACCAGCGCCGTGCTGGCCAGCAGCCAGGCGGTGGCAGCGGGGTCGATCGCATGCATTTCTTGGGCTCCTTCTTGGGCTCCTTGGCCTCGTCAGAGGTCCCGACACGCAGCCACCGGGATACTGCCACGTTTGTGCCGCCAGTAGGTTCGATTGGTGGCCGCACACCAGCTTTTAGTCGACCCGGTCGCGGCCGCGCACCGGCTGCTGGGCGCCACCCTCACCGGTCGCGGGGTGCGCGCCGTCGTCGTCGAGGTCGAGGCCTACGGCGGGGTCCCCGACGGACCCTGGCCCGACGCCGCGGCCCATTCGTACCGCGGGCTGTCCGGCCGCAACGCGGTGATGTTCGGCCCGCCCGGGCGGCTGTATACGTATCGCAGCCACGGAATCCACGTCTGCGCCAACGTCTCGTGCGGGCCCGACGGGACCGCCGCGGCCGTCCTGCTGCGCGCGGCGGCCATCGAGGAGGGCGCCGACGCCGCGCGCGCCCGCCGCGGCGAGCTGGTCCGCGCAAACGCGCTGGCGCGCGGCCCCGGCAACCTGTGCTCGGCCCTGGGAATCACCATGGACGACAACGGAATTGACCTGTTCGGGCGGCGCAGCCCGGTGACCCTCGAGCTGCACGACCCGCTGACCGCCGTGTCCGGGCCGCGCGTCGGGGTGAGCAAGGCCGCCGACCGGCCGTGGCGATTGTGGCTCGCGGGCCGCCCGGAGGTCTCGGCCTACCGGCGAAGTCCGCGGGCGCCCGCCCCCGGGACCAGCGACTAAAGTCGTGCGCGATGTCTTCCGGGATCCTTGACGAGCTGGGCTGGCGCGGGCTGATCGCGCAGTCCACCGACCTCGACGCGCTGGCCGCCGAGGCACGGCGCGGGCCGCTGACGGTCTACGCCGGCTTCGACCCGACGGCCCCGAGCCTGCACGCCGGGCACCTGGTCCCGCTGCTGGCGCTGCGCCGGTTCCAGCGCGCCGGGCACCGCCCGATCGTGCTGGCCGGCGGGGCCACCGGCATGATCGGCGACCCCCGCGACGTCGGCGAGCGCACCCTCAACGAGGCCGACACCGTCGCCGCGTGGACCGAGCGGATCCGCGGCCAGCTGGAGCGCTTCCTGGAATTCGACGGCTCCGCCGACACACCGACCGGCGCCGTCGTCGTCGACAACCTGGACTGGACGGGCCCGCTCTCGGCGGTGGAGTTCCTGCGCGACATCGGCAAGCACTTCTCGGTCAACGTCATGCTCGATCGCGACACCATCCGGCGGCGCCTGGACGGCGAGGGCATCTCCTACACCGAGTTCAGCTACATGCTGTTGCAGGCCAACGACTACGTGCAGCTGCACCAGCGCCACGGCTGCACGCTGCAGATCGGCGGCTCCGACCAGTGGGGCAACATCATCGCCGGCGTGCGCCTGGTCCGCCAGAAGCTCGGCGCCGCCGTGCACGCGCTGACGGTCCCGCTGGTGACCGCGGCCGACGGCACCAAGTTCGGCAAGTCCACCGGGGGCGGCAGCCTGTGGCTGGACCCGCAGCTGACCAGCCCGTACGCGTGGTACCAGTACTTCGTCAACACCGCCGACGCCGACGTGATCCGCTACCTGCGGTGGTTCACCTTCCTGTCGGCCGACGAGCTGGCCGAGCTGGAGCTGGCGACGGCCGAGCGCCCCCAGCAGCGCGCCGCCCAGCGCCGGCTGGCCCGGGAGCTGACGGTGCTGGTGCACGGCGAGGCGGCCACCGAGGCGGTCGAGCACGCCAGCCGGGCGCTGTTCGGGCAGGGCGAGCTGGACCGGTTGGACGAGGCGACGCTGGCCGCCGCGCTGCGCGAGGCGTCGGTCGCCGAGCTCAAACCCGGTGGCCCCGACGGGATCGTCGACCTGCTGGTGGCCAGCGGCCTGTCGGCCAGCAAGGGCGCCGCGCGGCGCACGATCGGGGAGGGCGGCGTGTCGGTCAACAACGTGCGCGTCGACAGTGCGGAGTGGGCGCCGCGGCCGGCGGACTTCCTGCACGGCCGGTGGCTGGTCCTGCGCCGCGGCAAGCGCAACATCGCGGGGATCGAGAAAGTCCGCTAGCCAAAGCGTTACCGTGTCGTGGCCCCGACGTGACCGTCGCCGACCACTGTGGTCACGGTGACTGCGACGCGGGTGCTGCGGGCTGTGGGGATGGGCGCGGGCGTGGCCGGGTTGACGGCGGCGCTGGCGGCACCCGTGCACGCCGACCTGATGGGCAACGCGTTCCTGCGGGCCCTCACCAACGCCGGCGTCCCGGTCTCCGAGCCGGACAGCGCGATGGCGCTGGGGCAGTCGGTCTGCCCGCTGCTGGTGGCGCCCGGTGGGTCGTTCGACTCCGTGATCGCCGCGATGGCCGACGGCGGCGCGATGTCCCACGATGCCGCCGGGGTGTTCACCATCATCGCGATCGCGACGTATTGCCCGGCGGTGCTGGCGCCGCTGCTGTCCAACCGGGCCCCGGCGTAACCCGATGGGGGCGACCCGCCGCACCCGGCTTCGCCGCGTTTGCGATCGCCCCTAGCCGTATCCTCGGCTGCGTGGTCGAGGACAGGCAGCGGCGCGGACCGCGCACGGAGCGCCCTTCGCAGGACGGGCCCCCGATACCGGCCGGGGTGGAGGCCAACCAGCTGGCGCCCGAAGTCCGCCGCGAGCTGAGCACCCTGGATCGCGCCACCGCCGACGCGGTAGCGCGCCACCTCGTCGCCGCCGGCGACCTGATCGACGCGGACCCCGAGGCCGCGCTGCGCCACGCCCGCGCGGCGCGGGCGCGGTCCAGCCGCATCGCCGCGGTCCGCGAAGCCGTCGGGATCGCCGCCTACCAATGCGGCGACTGGTCGCAGGCGCTGGCCGAACTGCGCGCCGCCCGCCGGATGGGCAGCAAGTCTGCGCTGCTGGCGCTGATCGCCGATTGCGAACGCGGACTTGGTCGCCCGGAGCGGGCGATCGAGTTGGCGCGCGGCCCCGAGGCGGCCCAGCTGTCCGGCGACGACGCCGACGAGCTGCGCATCGTCGCCGCCGGCGCCCGCGCGGATCTGGGGCAGCTCGAACAGGCGCTGACCATCCTTTCCACGCCGCCGCTGGACTCCGGCCGCACCGGGTCGACGGCGGCGCGGCTGTGCTACGCCTACGCCGACACGCTGCTGGCGCTGGGCCGCAACGACGAAGCGCTGCACTGGTTTCTGCGCTCGGCGGCCGCCGACGTCGACGGCGTCACCGACGCCGAGGAACGCGTCGGCGAGCTGGCCTGAGATGACCTGCCGACTATGAAAAGCCTTGCCCGGCAATATGATTGCCTCCTGATCGACCTGGACGGCACCGTCTTCCGCGGGGCGGAGCCAACCAAGGGCGCGGTGCAGTCGCTCGACGACGTGAAAAGCCGCAAGCTCTATGTCACCAACAACGCGTCGCGCAGCGCCGACGAGGTCGCCTCACACCTGCGCGACCTCGGCTTCGACGCCGCCGGCTCGGACGTCGTCACCAGCGCGCAGAGCGCGGCCGGGTTGCTGGCCGACGAGTTGAAGCCGGACTCGAAGGTGCTGATCGTGGGCACCGACGCGCTGGCCAACGAGGTCGAGGCCGTGGGCCTGCGGCCGGTGCGCCGGTACGACGACGATCCCGTCGCCGTCGTACAGGGCCTGTCCACCGCCGTCGGCTGGCCGGATCTGGCCGAGGCCGCGCTGGCCATCCGCGCCGGCGCGCTGTGGGTGGCGGCCAACGTCGACCCCACCCTGCCCACCGAGCGCGGCCTGCTGCCCGGCAACGGGTCGTTCGTGGCCGCGCTGCGGGCCGCCACCGGCGCCGAGCCGCGGGTCGCCGGCAAGCCGGCCCCACGCCTGCTGCAGGACGCGGTGGCCCGGGGTGACTTCCGTGCGCCGCTGGTCGTCGGGGACCGGCTGGACACCGACATCGAGGGCGCCAACGCCGCCCGGCTGCCCAGCCTGATGGTGCTCACCGGAGTCAACAGCGCGCGGGACGCGGTCTACGCCGAACCGGACCTGCGGCCGACCTACCTCGGCCACGACCTGCGCTCGTTGCACGCCGACGCCGACGTGCTCGCGGTGGGCCCCCAGCCGGGCTGGCGGGTCGACACCAAGGACGGAGCGGTGACGATCGGCGCCGACGGCACCGACGACGGGGATGGGCTGGCGGTCGTGCGCGCTGTTGCCGCCGCCGTATGGGCGGCGGATCGGCCATTGGACATCGAAGCGGGAGACGACCGGGCCCGCGACGCGCTGCAACGGTGGTCCCTGATCTAAGGGGTGCGAGCGGCGGCCTCCCGCGCCGCATTGACAAACTCGGCCCAGCGAGCCGGGGGATGTAGGTGCCCCACGCCGTGCAGCACCTCCAAATCGGCTTTGGGAACCAACCGGGCCACATATTCGGAGTGGTGGACGGGGACGGTGACGTCAGTGTCGCCGTGCCACAGCCGGACTGGACATTTGACGGCGGCGTAGTCCAGTCCCGACGGCTTGCCCATCAGTCGGAAGTCTTCGACCCACCCGTCCGGCCCGTGTCTGGTCGCTTCGCAAAAGGCGGCGACGGCAGCTTCACGTACTTCGGGATCGCGGTAGAGCGCGCGATCCTCCGGGCTCAGGTCTTTCTCGAATTGACGCGAAAACCGTTCTGCCGAGGTGTGTTTGATCACCCACCTGACGAGGGCGGGAGTCCTGCGGGTCAGTCCTATCGTCGTCGCGATCGTCCTGGCCATGCCTTCATGACGACGTGGGGTTTCCCCGGGGCCGATGCCGCTGACGATGCCGACGAAGGTCAGCTGCTCGGGAAACGCGAGGGCACAGGCAATCGCGTACGGACCGCCGGTGGAATAGGCCAGGATGCCGAACCGGCCTATGCCCAGCTCGTCGGCGACCGCGACGACATCAGCGGGCCAATCGCAGTATCGCCGGCCGGCCACGTGCGTCGAGCGGCCGAAGCCGGGCCGATCGATTCCGATGAGGCGCACACCGGTGCTGTCGAGGGCGGCGCGGTACGCCGGATGAGCGAAGTCCAGCCTCGACCCGGGGACACCGTGAAAACAGAACAGCGGTGTTCCGTCGAGGCACCCCATTTGCGCATAAGCCACCCACCGACCCGATTCTGTAAGTACGGATCCCTCGACAACGGACATCTCCGCTCCTTGGCAAGCTGGCGCGCGGCAGGCTCGGTCAGCGAAATGTACCCCGGGCAGCGGTGATTCCTGCCGCTTTCCGCGTCCGAGGCGGTACACGGTTGGGCAAAGTGTTAGCGGGTGACTAGCGTGGGAGCGCGATGACGATCGATCCCGAACAGCTGCGCGCTGAAATCGACGCCCTGGTGGCCCAGTTGCCCGAGCCCGACGCCGAACACGAGCTGTCGCTCGACCAGCTCGAGGACATCGCGCGCCGCCTCTCCGAGGCGCACGACGTGCTGCTTTCCGCCCTGGAGTCGGCGGAGAAGGGCTGAGTGCGGCCGTGGCACGGCGTGCCCGCGTCGACGCCGAGCTCGTGCGCCGCGGGCTCGCGCGGTCCCGTCAGCAGGCCGCGGAGCTGATCGGCGCCGGCAAAGTGAGCATCGACGGCCTGCCGGCCCGCAAGCCCGGCACCGCCGTCGACGTCACCGCGGCCCTGACCGTCGCCGCCGACACCGGGCGCGGCTGGGTCTCGCGCGGCGCGCACAAACTCGTCGGGGCGCTGGACGCGTTCGGCATCGCCGTCGAGGGCCGCCGCTGCCTGGACGCCGGCGCGTCGACGGGCGGGTTCACCGAGGTGCTGCTGGACCGGGGCGCCACCGAGGTGGTGGCCGTCGACGTGGGGTACGGGCAGCTGGCCTGGTCGCTGCGCAGCGATCCACGGGTCGTCGTCGTCGAGCGCACCAACGCCCGCGACCTGACCCCCGAGGCGATCGGCGGGCCGGTCGATCTGGTGGTGGCCGACCTGTCGTTCATCTCGCTGGCCACCGTGTTGCCCGCGCTGATTGGATGCGCCTGGCCCGGCGCGGATATCGTTCCCATGGTGAAGCCACAGTTCGAGGTGGGGAAGGGCCAGGTCGGCGCCGGCGGCGTCGTCCACGACCCGGGCTTGCGCGCCGACGCGGTGCTGTCCGTCGCGCGCCGGGCCGGTCAGCTGGGCTGGCACGCCCTCGACGTCGCCCCCAGCCCGCTACCGGGACCGTCGGGCAACGTCGAATACTTCCTGTGGCTGCGCGCCCGGACCGACCGGGCATTGTCCGCCGACGGATTGGCGGCCGCGGTGCGGCGCGCGGTGAGCGAGGGCCCGGCATGAGCGCCGAACGCACCATCCTGCTGGTGGTCCACACCGGCCGCGACGAGGCGACCGAGACCGCGCGGCGGGTCGAGAAAGTCCTGAGCGACAACGGGATTGGGATGCGCGTGCTGTCCGCCGAGGCGGTGGACCGGGGATCGCTGCACCTGGCCCCCGACGACATGCGGGCCATGGGCGTCGAGATCGAGGTGGTCAACGCCGACCCCCGGGCCGCCGACGGCTGCGAGCTGGTGATGGTGCTCGGCGGCGACGGCACCTTCCTGCGGGCGGCCGAACTGGCCCGCAACGCCGGGATCCCGGTGCTGGGCATCAACCTGGGCCGGATCGGCTTTCTGGCCGAGGCCGAGGCGGAGGCCATCGACCGGGTGCTCGACCACGTGGTGGCCCGCGACTACCGGGTGGAGAAGCGCCTGACACTGGACATCGTGGTGCGCCACCGGGGCCGCGTCATCGAGCACGGGTGGGCGCTCAACGAGGCCAGCCTGGAAAAGGGCCCGCGCCTCGGCGTGCTCGGCGTCGTCGTCGAGATCGACGGGCGCCCGGTGTCGGCGTTCGGCTGCGACGGTGTGCTGGTGTCGACGCCGACGGGATCCACCGCCTACGCGTTCTCGGCCGGCGGGCCGGTGCTGTGGCCCGACCTCGAGGCAATCCTGGTGGTGCCCAACAACGCTCACGCGCTGTTCGGGCGGCCCATGGTCACCAGCCCCGAGGCCGCCATCGCTATCGAGATCGAGGCCGACGGGCACGACGCCCTGGTGTTCTGCGACGGCCGCCGCGAAATGCGGATACCGGCCGGCAGCCGCATCGAGGTGACCCGCTGCGACACCCCGGTCAAGTGGGCGCGGCTGGACAGCGCGCCGTTCACCGACCGCCTGGTGCGCAAGTTCCGGTTGCCGGTGACCGGGTGGCGCGGGAATTAATGCTGACCGAACTTCGCATCGAGTCGCTGGGCGCCATCAGCGTCGCGACCGCCGAGTTCGATCGCGGGCTGACGGTGCTCACCGGTGAGACCGGCACCGGCAAGACGATGGTGGTGACCGGGCTGCATCTGCTCGGCGGTGCCCGCGCCGACGCCACCCGGGTCCGATCCGGGGCCGACCGTGCGGTGGTCGAAGGCCGTTTCACCACAACCGATCTCGACGACTCCGCGGCCGCCCACCTCGACGAGATGCTCGACACGTCAGGCGCCGAACGCGACGAGGACGGCAGCGTCATCGCGCTGCGCTCGGTCAGCCGCGACGGCCCGTCGCGCGCGTACCTGGGTGGGCGCAGCGTGCCGGCCAAGTCGCTCAGCGGCTTCACCACCGAGCTGCTCACCCTGCACGGGCAGAACGACCAGCTGCGGCTGATGCGCCCCGAGGAGCAACGCGGCGCGCTGGACCGCTTTGCGGACAATGGCCCGGCCCTGGAGCGCTACCGCAAGCTGCGCGACGCCTGGCTCACCGCGCGCCGCGACCTCGCCGACCGCCGCGACCGCGCCCGCGAGTTGGCCCAGGAGGCCGATCGCCTGAAATTCGCCCTCGACGAGATCGACGCCGTCGACCCGCAGCCCGGCGAGGACGAGGCGCTGGTCGCCGACATCCTGCGGCTGTCCGAACTGGACACGCTGCGCGAGGCCGCCGCCACCGCGCGCGCCGCGCTGTCCGCCGACGAGCAGTTCGCCGCCACCGCGATCGACAGTCTCGGAAAGGCAAGGGCGGCACTGGAATCCGCCGACGACGCGACGCTGCGGGCGCTGGCCGGCCAGATCGGCGAGGCGCTGGCGGTGGTGGCCGACGCGGCGGACGAACTCGGCGGCTTCCTCGACGAGCTGCCCGTCGACGCCAGCGCGCTGGAATCCAAGCTGGCCCGCCAGGCCCAGCTGCGCACGCTCACCCGCAAGTACGCCGCCGACATCGACGGCGTGCTGCGCTGGGCCCACGAATCACGCGACCGGCTCGCGCAGCTCGACGTCTCCGAGGAAGGGCTGGCGGGGTTGGCGAATCGCGTCGACGAGCTGGCCCGCGAATTGGGTGAAGCCGCAGTCGATCTCGGCAAGGCCCGGCGCAAGGCCGCCAAACGGCTGGCCAAGGAGGTGACCGCGGAGCTGTCCGGGCTGGCGATGGCCGACGCCGAGTTCAGCATCGACGTGAGCACCGAACCCGCGGGCTCCCCGGACGACCCGGCGACGCTCACGGTGTCTTTTGGGCCCTCCGGGCCGATGCTGGCCCGGGCCGGTGGCGACGGCGTCGACCAGGTCGAGTTCGGCTTCGCCGCGCACCGCGGCATGACGGTGCTGCCGCTGGCCAAGAGCGCGTCGGGCGGCGAGCTGTCCCGCGTGATGCTGGCGCTGGAAGTGGTGCTCGCCGCCTCCGCACCCGGCATCACGATGGTGTTCGACGAGATCGACGCCGGCGTCGGCGGCCGGGCCGCGGTGCAGATCGGGCGGCGGCTGGCCCGGCTGGCCCGCACGCATCAGGTCATCGTCGTCACCCATCTGCCGCAGGTGGCGGCGTACGCCGACGTGCACCTGGTGGTGCACAGCACCGGCGGCAAGGGCGCCAGCGGGGTGCGGCGGGTCAGCGACGACGACCGGGTGGCCGAGCTGGCGCGGATGCTGGCCGGGTTGGGGGAGTCCGACAGCGGCCGCGCCCACGCCCGCGAACTCCTCGCGGCCGCACGGACCGACGCGATCTGAACCTCCTTGGCTCGCGAGCGTCCGTGTTTGTACGACGACACGCCGCGCACGCCGTACATTTGCGGCCGCTCGCCGCGACCAACCCGTGACCGGCTTGTGACAGCTGTGACTCTAGATAACTTCTGAGGCTAATGTTACGGCGCGCCTCCACGCCTCGCCCGGGCTTGGCCTACAGAATCGAGCCCCATGAAGATGTCTGGGCTGCTCTCGCGTAATCCGTCCCGGCCGGGGCTCACCGGCACCGCCCGGGTCGACCGGAACATCGACCGCCTGCTGCGCAGGGTCTGTCCCGGCGACATCGTGGTCCTCGACATCCTCGACCTGGACCGCATCACCGCGGACGCGCTGGTGGAGGCCGACATCGCCGCCGTCGTCAACGCGTCCCCATCGGTCTCGGGCCGCTACCCCAACCTCGGGCCCGAGGTCCTGGTCAACAACGGGGTGACCCTCATCGACGAGACCGGGCCCGACGTCTTCAAGAAGGTCAAGGACGGCGCCAAGATCCGCCTGCACGAAGGCGGCGTGTACTCCGGCGACCGCCGGCTGGTGCGCGGCACCGAACGCACCGACCATGACATCGCCGATCTGATGCGGGAGGCCAAGAGCGGCCTGGCCGCCCACCTGGAGGCGTTCGCCGGCAACACGATCGAGTTCATCAAGAGCGAGAGCCCGTTGCTGATCGACGGCATCGGCATCCCAGACATCGACGTCGACCTGCGCCGCCGGCACGTGGTGATCGTGGCCGACGAGCCCACCGCCACCGACGACCTGCGCTCGCTCAAGCCGTTCATCAAGGAGTACCAGCCGGTGCTCATCGGCGTCAGCTCCGGCGCGGACGTGTTGCGCAAGGCCGGGTATCGCCCACAGATCATCGTCGGCGACCCCGACCAGATCAGCACCGAGGCCCTCAAGTGCGGCGCCCACGTGGTGCTGCCCGCCGACGCCGACGGCCACGCGCCCGGCCTGGAGCGGATCCAGGACCTCGGCGTCGGCGCGATGACCTTCCCGGCCGCGGGGTCGGCCGTCGACCTGGCCCTGCTGCTGGCCGATCACCACGGCGCCGCCTTGCTCGTCACCGCCGGCCACACCGCCAACATCGAGACCTTCTTCGACCGCACGCGCGCGCAGAGCAACCCCTCGACGTTCTTGACCCGGCTGCGGGTGGGGGAGAAGGTGGTGGACGCCAAGGCCGTTGCCACCCTGTACCGCAACCACATTTCGGCGGGCGCCATCGCGTTGTTGGCGCTGACCATGCTGATCGCCGTGATCGTGGCGCTCTGGGTGTCGCGCACCGACGCCACGGTGCTGCACTGGGTCGTCGACTACTGGAACCGCTTCTCCCTCTGGGTGCAGCACCTGATCACCTAAGCGAGGACGGTCTCTGATGATCTCGTTACGCCAACACGCGCTGTCGCTGGCCGCCGTCTTCCTCGCGTTGGCCGTCGGCGTGGTGCTGGGCTCCGGATTCTTGTCCGACACCCTGCTGTCCAGCCTGCGTGACGAGAAGCGCGACCTGTACACCCAGATCAGCGGGCTCAACGACCAAAAGAACGTGATGAACGAAAAGCTCGCCGCGGCAAACAATTTCGACAACCAGCTGGCCGGGCGGATGGTGCACGACGCGCTGGGCGGCAAATCGGTGGTCGTCTTCCGCACCCCGGACGCCAAGGACGACGACGTCGCCGCGGTCACGAAGTTCATCGGCCAGGCCGGCGGCACGCTCACCGGAACGGTGTCGCTGACCCAGGAGTTCGTCGACGCCAACTCCGCGGAGAAGCTGCGCACGGTGGTCAACTCGTCGGTCCTGCCCGCCGGGCAGCAGCTGAGCACCAAGCTCGTCGACCAGGGGTCGCAGGCCGGTGACCTGCTGGGCATCGCCCTGTTGATCAACGCCAACCCCGCCGCGCCGCCGGTTGGCGATCCCGAGCGCGACACCGTCCTGGCCTCGCTGCGCGAGACCGGCTTCATCACCTACCAGCCCGCCGACCACATCGGCGCCGCCAACGCCGCGCTGGTCGTCACCGGCGGCGCGCTGCCCGCCGACGCCGGCAACCAGGGCGTCAGCGTGGCCCGGTTCTCCGCCGCGCTCGCCCCGCACGGGGCGGGGACCCTGCTGGCCGGGCGCGACGGTTCGGCGACGGGCGGCGCCGCGGTCGCGGTGACCCGAGCCGACGCGGGCATGGCGTCGGCGATCAGCACCGTCGACGACGTCGACGCCGCGCCGGGCCGGATCACCGCGGTGCTCGGCCTGCACGACCTGATCAACGGCGGCCACGTCGGGCAGTACGGCACCGGGCACGGCGCCAGCTCGATTACGGTGCCGCAGTAACGCCACGGCACCCGATGGCGCGGCTTCTTGCTCGCGCCGATTTTCGGCGCTCGCCGTCGCCACGCGGGGCGTGTTCGCGGCGGCTGACGGTGGCTGATGTTAGGGTGGGTTTCCGTGGTCGGCAGGCCCAGCTAGCTAACGCTAGACCAACTCAAGCCCTGCCCGTTGTCACGGAGGTCGCCAGTGCGCAAGCACCCGCAAACCGCCACCAAGCACCTCTTCGTCAGTGGCGGGGTCGCTTCTTCGCTGGGCAAGGGGCTGACGGCCAGTAGCCTCGGGCAGCTGCTGACGGCGCGCGGCTTGCACGTGACGATGCAGAAGCTCGACCCCTACCTCAACGTCGATCCGGGCACCATGAACCCGTTCCAGCACGGCGAGGTGTTCGTCACAGAGGACGGCGCCGAGACCGACCTCGACGTCGGCCACTACGAGCGGTTTTTGGATCGCGACCTGTCCGGCTCGGCGAATGTCACGACCGGGCAGGTGTATTCGAGCGTGATCGCCAAGGAGCGGCGCGGCGAATACCTCGGCGACACCGTGCAGGTGATCCCGCACATCACCGACGAGATCAAGCTTCGCATCATGGCGATGGCGCTACCGGACGCCGACGGTCACCGTCCCGACGTCGTCATCACCGAAATCGGCGGCACCGTGGGCGATATCGAGTCCCAGCCCTTCCTGGAGGCGGCGCGGCAGGTTCGCCACGACCTCGGCCGGGAGAACGTGTTCTTCCTGCACGTGTCGCTGGTGCCCTACCTGGCGCCGTCGGGTGAGCTCAAGACCAAGCCCACCCAGCACTCGGTGGCAGCGCTGCGCAGCATCGGTATCACCCCCGATGCGCTGATCCTGCGCAGCGACCGCGACGTCCCCGAGGCGCTGAAGAACAAGATCGCGCTGATGTGTGACGTCGACATCGACGGCGTCATCTCCACCCCGGACGCGCCGTCGATCTACGACATCCCCAAGGTGCTGCACCGCGAGGAGCTCGACGCGTTCGTGGTGCGCCGGCTCAACCTTCCGTTCCGCGACGTCGACTGGACCGAATGGGACGACCTGTTGCGCCGGGTACACGAACCGCACGAGACGGTGCGGATCGCGTTGGTGGGCAAGTACATTGAGCTCTCCGACGCCTACCTGTCGGTCACCGAGGCGCTGCGCGCCGGCGGCTTCAAACACCACGCGAAGGTCGAGATGGTGTGGGTGCCCTCCGACGACTGCGCGAACACGAGCGACGCCGCCTCCGCGCTGGCCGACGTGCACGGCGTGCTGATTCCCGGTGGCTTCGGAATCCGCGGCATCGAGGGCAAGATCGGGGCCATCCGTCACGCCCGCGGGCGCGGACTGCCGGTTCTGGGCCTGTGCCTGGGTCTGCAGTGCATCGTGATCGAAGCCGCGCGCTCGGTCGGTCTCACCGAGGCCAACTCGGCCGAATTCGAGCCCGCCACACCGGATCCCGTCATCTCCACGATGGCCGACCAGGAACAGATCATCGCCGGCGAGGCCGACCTCGGCGGCACCATGCGCCTGGGCGCCTATCCCGCGGTGCTGGACCCGGATTCCGTTGTCGCCCAGGCCTATGGCGCCACCGAGGTGTCCGAACGGCACCGGCACCGCTACGAGGTCAACAACGCCTACCGCGACCGGATCGCCGAAAGCGGCCTGCGTTTCTCCGGCACCTCGCCCGACGGCCACCTGGTCGAGTTCGTCGAGTACCCGCCGGAGGTGCACCCGTTCATCGTCGGCACCCAGGCCCACCCCGAACTGAAGAGCCGGCCCACCCGCCCGCACCCGCTGTTCGCGGCGTTCGTCAAGGCGGCTCTGGACTACGCGGCCGGCGAACTGCTGCCCGTCGAGATCCCCGAGCACACCTCCAACGGCAACCAGCACCGAGACAGCTCGCAGCGGCCGCTACCCGAGCCCGCGACCCGTGGCTGAACACGTTTTCGAGACGGCGTCATCCGAAACGCTGTACACCGGAAAGATTTTTGCGCTGCGCCGCGATCAGGTCCGGATGCCGGGCGGCAAGAACGTCACCCGCGAGGTGGTCGAGCACTTCGGGGCGGTGGCCGTGGTGGCGATGGACGCCGACGGCAACATCCCGCTGATCTACCAATACCGCCACGCCTTCGGCCGGCGGCTGTGGGAACTGCCCGCAGGCCTGCTCGACATCGGCGGCGAGCCGCCGGAGGTGACGGCAGCGCGGGAGCTACAGGAGGAGGCCGGCCTGCGGGCCGACACCTGGCGGGCGCTCGTCGACCTGAACTCCGCGGCGGGTTACAGCGACGAATCGGTGCGCGTCTACCTGGCCACCGGTCTCACCGAGGTGGACCGGCCCGAGGCGCACGACGAAGAGGCCGACCTGACGCTGCAGTGGTATCCGCTGGCCGAGGCCGCCCGCCTGGCCCTCAGCGGCGAGATCGTCAATGCCATTGCGGTGGCGGGGATTCTGGCCGCCGCCGCGGTGGCAGACGGGTTCGCCCAGCCGCGACCGCCGGACAGCCCGTGGGCCGACCGGCCGACCGCGTTTGCGGCGCGGAAGGCCGCGCCGTGACGACGGCGGTGCTGGACACCCAACTGCAGGGCTACCTCGATCACCTGACCATCGAGCGGGGCGTGGCGAAAAACACCCTGAGCTCCTATCGCCGCGACCTGCGCCGCTACTCGAAGCATTTGTCCGACAGGGGAATTCACGACCTGGCCAACGTCGGCGAGGACGACGTCAGCGAGTTTTTGGTGGCGCTGCGCCGCGGCGACCCGGATGCGGGGGCCGCGGCGCTGTCGGCGGTGTCGGCGGCCCGCGCGCTGATCGCGGTGCGCGGCCTGCACCGGTTCGCCGCCGCCGAGGGGCTCACCGAACTGGACGTGGCGCGCGCGGTCCGGCCGCCGACGCCGGGGCGCCGGCTGCCCAAGAGCCTGACGATCGACGAGGTGCTGGCGCTGCTGGAGGGTGCCGGCGGCGACAGCCCCAGCGACGGCCCGCTGGCGCTGCGCAACCGAGCGCTGCTGGAGTTGTTGTACTCCACCGGATCCCGCATCTCGGAGGCCGTCGGCCTCGACGTCGACGACATCGACACCGAGGACCGCTCGGTGCTGCTGCGCGGCAAGGGCGGCAAGCAGCGGCTGGTGCCCGTCGGGCGCCCCGCGGTGCAGGCCGTGGACGCCTACCTGGTGCGCGGCCGCCCCGACCTGGCACGCCGCGGCCGCGGGACGCCGGCGATCTTCCTCAACGCGCGCGGCGGGCGGCTCTCGCGGCAAAGCGCGTGGCAGGTGCTGCAGGACGCCGCCGAGCGGGCCGGGATCACGTCCGGGGTGTCGCCGCACATGTTGCGGCATTCGTTCGCCACCCACCTGCTCGAGGGCGGCGCCGACGTCCGCGTCGTGCAGGAGCTGCTGGGGCATGCCTCGGTGACCACGACGCAGATCTACACGCTGGTCACCGTGCACGCGCTGCGCGAGGTGTGGGCCGGCGCGCACCCGCGGGCGCAATAACCGCTCAGCCCAGGTAGTCGCTCTCCAGGACCAGGTCCGAGGCCAGCGACTGGTATTCCAGGTGCGTCTTGTGCTCGACGGTTTGCCACGACTTGCCCTGCTGCTCGCGCATGTACGCGCGGTACTTCGGCGCGCCGGGCACCTTGACGTTGTCGGCGACCACAATCGAGCCCTTATGCAGCCAGCCGCGGTCCAGGATGCTCAGCAGGTCGTCCAGGTAGGCGTCCTTGTCGTGATCGAGGAACACGAAATCCAATGCGCCGGAAGCGAACCCGTGCTCGTTGGCCAGCGCGTCCAGAGTGCGCCCGCCGTTGCCGATGGTGCCCACGACACACGTGACCCGGTCACCGACACCGGCGTGCTCCCAGATCCGGCGGGCGTTGGCGGCGTTGGCCTCGGCGAGCTCGACGGAGTACACCCTGGCGTTCGGCGCCGCGCGGGCGATCCGCAGCGCGCCGTAGCCGCAGTAGGTGCCCAGCTCGAGCGCCAGCGCAGGATCGGCCCGGCGCACGGCCGCGTCGAGCAGCAGGCCCTTCTCGTCGCCGACGTTGATCAGCATCGACTTCTCGTAGGCGAACTTGTCGATGCTGGCCAGGACGTCGTCGACGTCGCCGGCGCGTGCATGCTTCAGGACGTAGTCGACGGCGGCGGCCTCGCGCCCGTCGCCGATCTGGCCGGTGACGTTGATGTTGCGGATGGCGGGGGCCATCCGCAACACCGACCACCGCAGCAGGGGAAGCCGTCGCCTGAGGTTCATAGACGACCACGATAGCCCGCCGCCAATGTTGCTGGTGTGACTGAAGTTAACTCCCCGTGCGCCCGGGCACCCCACCAGCGAAAGCCCGTCATATTGGCTGGTTAATTGCCTGCGGGTCGCCCGGCATAGGCGCGCGCAGCCGTTACACTTTCTGCGATGTTCACCTCCCGAACACACCGGGCATGATGGCCGAGCAACCGGGCAGCGCCGTCGAGATCGGCCTGACGGGACGCCCGCCGCGACCCATCCCCGAGCCGGAGCCGCGCACCTCGCACGGCCCCGCGAAGGTCGTCGCGATGTGCAACCAGAAGGGCGGGGTCGGGAAGACCACGTCGACGATCAACCTGGGCGCCGCGCTGGCCGAGTACGGCAGGCGGGTGCTGCTGGTGGACATGGACCCGCAGGGCGCGTTGTCCGCGGGCCTGGGCGTGCCGCACTACGAGCTGGAAAAGACCATCCACAACGTGCTGGTGGAGCCTCGGGTGTCGATCGACGACGTGCTGCTGTCCACCCGGGTCAACCACATGGATTTGGTGCCGTCCAACATCGACCTGTCGGCCGCCGAGATCCAGCTGGTCAACGAGGTGGGCCGCGAGCAGACCCTGGGCCGCGCGCTGTACCCGGTGCTGGACCGCTACGACTACGTGCTCATCGACTGCCAGCCGTCGCTGGGCCTGCTCACCGTCAACGGCCTGGCCTGCGCCGACGGCGTGGTGATCCCGACGGAATGCGAGTACTTCTCGCTGCGCGGGCTGGCGCTGCTCACCGACACCGTCGACAAGGTGCGCGACCGGCTCAACCCGAAGCTGGAGATCAGCGGCATCCTGCTCACCCGCTACGACCCGCGCACGGTCAACGCGCGCGAGGTGATGGCCCGCGTCGTGGAACGGTTCGGGGACCTGGTGTTCGACACCGTAATCACCCGCACCGTCCGGTTCCCGGAGACCAGTGTGGCGGGCGAGCCGATCACCACGTGGGCGCCGCGCTCGGCCGGCGCCGTCGCCTACCGCGCGCTGGCCCGCGAGTTCATCCACCGATTCGGCGCGTGAACGCCCTCCAGTCCGGACCAGCCAACGGTGAGGCGCCAGCCAAGAACGGCTTCCAGGTCCGCCTGACCAACTTCGAGGGGCCGTTCGATCTGCTGCTGCAGCTGATCTTCGCCCATCGCCTCGACGTCACCGAGGTGGCGCTGCACCGGGTCACCGACGACTTCATCGCCTACACCCGCGAGATCGGCGCCCAGCTGGGGCTGGAGGAGACCACCGCGTTCCTGGTGATCGCGGCGACGCTGCTCGACCTCAAGGCCGCGCGCCTGCTGCCGGCGGGGCAGATCGACGACGACGAGGACCTGGCGCTGCTGGAGGTGCGCGACCTGCTGTTCGCCCGGCTGCTGCAGTACCGGGCGTTCAAGCACGTCGCCGAGATGTTCGCCGAGCTGGAGGCCGCCGCGCTGCGCAGCTACCCGCGCGCGGTGTCGCTGGAGGACCGGTTCACCGAGCTGCTGCCGGAGGTGATGCTCGGCGTCGACGCCGAACGGTTCGCGCAGATCGCCGCGGTCGCGTTCAGCCCGCGGCCGGTCCCGACGGTGGCCGTCGGGCACCTGCACGAGGTGATGGTCTCGGTGCCCGAGCAGGCCGGGAAATTGCTGGCGATCCTGGAAGCCCGCGGCAGCGGCCAATGGGCGACGTTTTCCGAGCTGGTCGCCGACTGTCAGGGTTCGCTCGAGGTCGTGGGGCGCTTCCTGGCGCTGCTCGAGCTGTATCGGAGCCGGACGGTAGCATTCGACCAGTCAGAGCCGCTTGGCGTGCTCCAAATTTCGTGGACCGGAGAGCGTCCGACGAACGAATCCCTGATAGAAGTGCGGGACGAATGACCGAGTTTGAGTCGCCGGAAGATCTCGGTATCGAGATCGCCGAGGCGGCGCCGATGGACGCCGGGGAACTCGGCTCCGTACTCGAGGCGCTGCTGCTGGTGGTGGACACGCCGGTCACCGCCGAGGCGCTGGCGTCGGCCACGCAGCAGCCCGTCTACCGGATCGCCGCCAAGCTGCAGCAGCTGGCCGACGAGCTCGCCGAGCGCGACAGCGGCATCGACCTGCGCCAGAACAGCGAGGGCTGGCGGATGTACACCCGCGCCCGGTTCGCGCCGTACGTGGAGAAGCTGCTGCTGGACGGCGCGCGCTCGAAACTCACCCGGGCCGCGCTGGAGACCCTCGCCGTCGTCGCCTACCGCCAGCCCGTGACGCGCGCGCGGGTGAGCGCGGTGCGCGGCGTCAACGTCGACGCCGTGATGCGCACCCTGCTGGCGCGCGGCCTGATCACCGAGGCCGGCGCCGACGACGACACCGGCGCGACGACGTTCGCCACCACCGAGCTGTTTTTGGAGCGGCTGGGGTTGACGTCGCTGGCCGACCTGCCCGACATCGCGCCGCTGCTTCCCGACGTCGACACGATCGAGGACCTCAGCGAATCCCTGGACAGCGAACCACGTTTCGTCAAGCTCGCGGGCGGTTCGACGTCCGAGCAGGCGCTGTCCTTCGACGTGGACAAGGATTGATGACCGAAACCCAGGGGACCCGCTTGCAAAAAGTGTTGTCCCAAGCCGGAATTGCCTCGCGCCGGGCGGCCGAGAAGCTCATCATCGACGGCAGGGTCGAGGTGGACGGGCAGGTGGTGACCGAGCTGGGCACCCGCGTCGACCCGGACGCCTCGGTGATCCGCGTCGACGGGGTGCGGGTGGTCGTCGACGAGTCGCTGGTGTACCTGGCGCTGAACAAGCCGCGCGGCATGCACTCGACCATGTCCGACGACCGCGGCCGGCCGTGCATCGGCGACCTGGTCGAGCGCCGGGTGCGCGGGACCAAGAACCTGTTTCACGTCGGCCGGCTGGACGCCGACACCGAGGGGCTGATTCTGCTGACCAACGACGGAGAGCTGGCGCACCGGCTGATGCATCCCTCCCACGAGGTGCCCAAGACGTATCTGGCCACCGTTGCGGGATCGGTGCCGCGCGGGCTGGGCAAGAGGCTGCGCACCGGGATCGAGCTGGACGACGGCGTGGCGCGCGTCGACGACTTCGCGGTGCTGGATTCGATTCCGGGTAAGACGTTGGTGCGCTTGACATTACACGAAGGGCGCAACCGCATCGTGCGCCGGCTGCTGGCGGCCGCGGGCCATCCGGTGGAGGCGCTGGTGCGCACTGACATCGGGGCGGTGTCGCTGGGCGAGCAGCGTCCGGGCAGCATCCGCGCGTTGCGCCGCGACGAGGTGGGGCGGCTGTACCAGGCGGTGGGGCTGTGAGCGGAACGAGCGGAACGAACGCAGTGAGTGACGGGAGTGCAGCGAACCATCGGGCTGTGAATTCCTTGGTGGTTGCGATCGACGGCCCGGCGGGGACCGGAAAGTCCTCGGTGTCAAAGGGTTTGGCGCGCGCTTTGGGGGCTCGCTTCCTGGATACCGGGGCGATGTACCGGATCGTGACGCTGGCCGTGCTGCGCGCCGGGGCGGACCCCTCGGACGCCGAGGCCGTCGCGAAGGTGGCCTCGGGGGCACGGCTGTCGGTCGGCTCCGACCCCGACGAGGTGCGTTGTTACCTTGCCGGCGACGACGTTTCGGCCGAGATCCGCGGCGACGAGGTCACCAAGGCGGTCTCGGCGGTGTCGTCGGTCCCGGCCGTGCGCTCCCGGCTCGTCGCGCTGCAGCGGGAGATGGCCGCGGGCCCGGGCGGCGTCGTCGTCGAGGGCCGCGACATCGGAACCGTGGTGTTGCCCGACGCGCCCGTGAAGATCTTTTTGACCGCCTCGGCCGAAACGCGGGCCAGGCGCCGCAACGACCAGAACGTCGCGTCGGGCCTGGCCGACGACTACGAGGGAGTGCTGGCCGACGTGCGCCGCCGCGACCACCTCGATTCCACTCGGTCGGCGTCGCCGTTGCGCGCGGCCGACGACGCGGTGGTGGTCGACACCAGCGAGATGACCGAGGCGCAGGTGATCGCGCACCTGCTCGAGCTGGTCAGGCAGCGAAGCGGGGCGGTGCGGTGACACAGGACGGCACCTGGGCCGACGAAAGCGACTGGGAGCTAGTCGATTCCGGCGTCGAGGGCGTGGACGAGCCCGGCCCCGCCCCGGTGGTGGCGATCGTGGGCCGGCCCAACGTCGGCAAGTCCACGCTGGTCAACCGGATCCTCGGGCGCCGCGAGGCCGTCGTGCAGGACGTCCCCGGGGTGACGCGCGATCGCGTGTCCTACGACGCGCTGTGGACCGGGCGCCGGTTCGTCGTGCAGGACACCGGGGGATGGGAACCCGACGCCAAGGGCCTGCAGCAGCTGGTGGCCGAGCAGGCCTCGGTGGCCATGCGCACCGCCGACGCGGTGATCCTGGTGGTCGATGCCACCGTCGGCGCCACCACCGCCGACGAGGCCGCCGCCCGCATCCTGCTGCGCTCGGGCAAGCCGGTTTTCCTGGCCGCCAACAAGGTCGACAGCGAGAAGGCCGAGGCCGACGTCGCCGAATTGTGGTCGCTGGGGCTCGGCGAGCCGCACGCGATCAGCGCGATGCACGGCCGCGGCGTGGCCGACCTGCTCGACGTGCTGCTGGCCGCGCTGCCCGAGGTGTCGGAGGCGGCGCCGGCGGCCGGCGGCCCGCGGCGGGTGGCGCTGGTCGGCAAGCCGAATGTGGGCAAGAGCTCGCTGCTGAACAAGCTGGCGGGCGACCAGCGATCGGTGGTGCACGAGGTCGCCGGCACGACGGTCGACCCGGTGGACTCGCTCATCGAATTGGGCGGCAAGGTCTGGCGTTTCGTCGACACCGCGGGCCTGCGGCGCAAGGTCGGGCAGGCCCGCGGGCACGAGTTCTACGCATCGGTGCGTACCCATTCGGCCATCGATGCGGCCGAGGTGGTGGTCGTGCTGGTCGACGCGTCCGAGCCGCTGACCGAACAGGACCAGCGGGTGCTGTCGATGGTGGTCGAGGCCGGGCGGGCGCTGGTGCTGGCGTTCAACAAGTGGGACCGGGTCGACGAGGACCGGCGCGAGCTGCTCGAGCGTGAGATCGACCGCGAGCTGGTGCAACTGCGGTGGGCGCAGCGGGTCAACATCTCGGCCAGGACGGGCCGGGCGGTGCAGAAGCTGGTGCCCGCGATGGAGACCGCGCTGGCGTCCTGGGACACCCGGATTTCCACCGGTCAGCTGAACACGTGGATCAAGGAGGTGGTGGCCGCGACGCCGCCGCCGGTGCGCGGCGGCAAACAGCCGCGCATCCTGTTCGCCACCCAGGCCACCGCGCGGCCGCCGACGTTCGTGCTGTTCACCTCAGGTTTCCTGGAGGCCGGCTACCGGCGGTTCCTGGAGCGGCGGCTGCGTGAGACGTTCGGGTTCGAGGGCAGCCCGATCCGGATCAACGTGCGGGTGCGTGAGAAGCGGGGGCCGAAGCGGCGCTGAGCGCTCCGGCTTCGTGGCTTGTGGCGCCGAGTGTGAACCCACGCATTCGGGCGTGAATCTACGGCGGGAATCCGGCGATTTTCCCGCCCTGGACGCACGGTCAAAGCCCAGGATTCACACTCAATCCCGCTCGTCTAGTCCCGCAGTACGGCTAATGAAAGCTGTATCACAGGAATAACTGTTGACTCGCCGCGCTGCGCTCCATATTCTCTCTTTCCACGGGATCGATTACCCGTATCGCGGGATAAGGCGGAAGACATGGTGATGACGGCGACGCGGTTCAGCGTGCAGGGCAAGTCGATCCTGATCACCGGGGCGACCGGCGCGCTGGGCAGCGCGGCGGCCCGCGCACTCGCCGACGCCGGGGCCCGGCTGACGCTGACCGGCGGTAACGCCGCGGGACTATCGCGGCTCGTCGACGAGGCGGGCATCGAGGGCGCCGCCCTCGTCACCCGTCGGCCCGACAGCCCCGCCGATGCCCAACAGATGGTGGAGGCGGCCGTCGCCGAGCACGGCCGCCTCGACGGGGTTCTGGTCGCCTCGGGCATGAACCACGTGGCGCCCATCACCGAGATGGCCGTCGAGGACTTCGACGACGTGATGGGCGCGAACGCGCGCGGCGCCTGGTTGGTGTGCCAGGCCGCCGGGCGGGTCCTGCTCGAGCAGGGGAACGGCGGCAGCGTCGTGCTCGTCTCGTCGGTTCGCGGTTCGCTCGGCCACCCGGCCGGTTACAGCGCCTACTGCCCGTCCAAGGGCGCGACCGACCTGCTGGCCAAGAGCTTGGCCGCGGAGTGGGGCGCGGCCGGCATCCGGGTAAATGCGCTCGCCCCAACGGTTTTCCGCTCCGAGCTCACCGAGTGGATGTACGCCGACGACGAGCGGGGTCGCCAAACCCGCGAGGCGATGTTCGCGCGAATCCCGTTGCGCCGCTTCGCCGAGCCGGACGACTTCGTCGGCGCGCTGATCTATCTGCTCAGCGACGCCTCGAGCTTCTTCACCGGACAGGTGATGTATCTGGACGGCGGCTACACCGCATGTTGAAAGGGACCGACATGAGTATCACCTGGCCTATCGGCGACGCCGAATCGAAGTTGGAGTTCTATGACCTGTCGCACCCGTGGGGTCATGGCGTGCCGGCGTGGCCGTACTTCGAGGACGTCAAGATCGAGCGGCTGCACAACATGGCCCGAAGCCGGGTGCTGACCCAAAAGATCACCACCGTAATGCATTCCGGCACGCACATCGACGCGCCCGCGCACGTCGTCGAGGGCACGCCGTTTTTGCACGAGATCCCGCTCAGCGCGTTCTTCGGCACCGGCGTCGTCGTGTCGATCCCCAAGAACAAGTGGGAGGTCGTCACCGCCGACGACCTGGAGAAAGCCTCACCCGAGATCCGGGCCGGCGACATCGTCATCGTCAACACCGGGTGGCACCACAAGTACGCCGACAGCGCCGAGTACTACGCCTACTCACCGGGCTTTTACCGCGAAGCGGGCGAGTGGTTCGCGGCCAAGGGCGTCAAGGCGGTCGGCACCGACACCCAGGCGCTGGACCACCCGCTGGCCACGTCCATCGCGCCGCACGGGCCCGCCGAACACACCGGCGGCCTATTGCCTTGGGCGGTAAGGGAATACGAGCAGGAGACCGGCCGTAACGTGCTCGACGACTTCCCGGAGTGGGAGCCGTGCCACCGCGCGATCCTGTCCAAGGGCATCTACGGCTTCGAGAACGTCGGCGGCGATTTGGACAAGGTCACCGGCAAGCGGGTCACGTTTGCGGCGTTCCCGTGGCGCTGGGTGGGCGGCGACGGCTGCATCGTGCGGCTGGTCGCGATCGTCGATCCGACCGGCAGCTACCGGCTCGAGACGGGCCGGGCCGCGTGACTTCCGACGGCGGCGTCCAGGTCATCGCGCGGGCGGCCGAGATCCTGCGGCTGTTGCAGGCGCATCCCGGCGGGCTGAGCCAGGCCGAGATCGGCGAGCGGCTGGGCATGGCGCGCTCCACGGTTAGCCGGATCCTCGGCGCGCTGGACGACGAAGGTCTGGTGGCTCCGCGCGGCGCTCGCGGCCCGTACCGGCTCGGGCCCGAGATCGCGCGGATGGCCGGCACCGTGCGGTTGGGCGTCGTCATGGACGTGCACCCGTTCATGGAGGAGCTGTCGCGCGAGCTGGAGGAGACCGTGGACCTGTCGATCCTCGACGGGGATCGGGCGACGTTCGTCGACCAGGTGGTCTCGCCGCACCGGCTGCGGGCGATCAGTGCCGTGGGGGAGTCGTTCCCGCTGCATTGCTGCGCCAACGGCAAGGCGCTGCTGGCCGCTTTGGACGCCGAGGATCGGGTCCTGCCGAGTCGGTTGGCCCGGCTTACCGCCAACACCATCACGACGCCCGCCGCGTTGCGCAAGGAGCTGGACCACGTGCGCGCCGACGGCGTCGCGTACGACCGCGAGGAGCAGACCGAGGGCATCTGCGCGGTGGGCGCGGTGCTGCCCGGCGTCGGCGATCAGCTGGTGGCGGTCAGCGTGCCGGTCCCGGCGCAGCGGTTCTACCGCCGCGAGGCCGAACTCGCCGAGGCGCTGCTGGCCTGGGTGCAGCGAACCGGCAGGTCGCTCGGGCATTAGCAGGGCGGCCGCGAACCTGCGGTAGGCTTTCGACCTGCTGCCGGTGATTCAGGCGGCATCCGGGCTGTGGCGCAGTTTGGTAGCGCACTTGACTGGGGGTCAAGTGGTCGCAGGTTCAAATCCTGTCAGCCCGACTAGAAAAACCAGCCTTGAGCTGGTCCTTTCTTTTCTAGGCCGATCGAATGGGCGTTCGATGGACCCAAAATTGTCACAGATTGTCACGAGCCCCGGAATGTGTCACCGCACGCGTGTGCTAGGGATTCAGGCCTTGGCGGTCAACGACCGAGCAGCAAAGCTACGGGCAGCGAGCTCCAGCGCGCCCTCCTGGGCGTGGACGTAGGTCCGCATCGTGAAAGAGATGTCGGCGTGGCCGAGCCAGGCGGCGACGAGGGCGATCGGCACACCCTGCAAGTGCATCAACGTGGCGCAGGTGTGCCGGGCGTCGTGCAGCCGCACCTGTGGCACGTCGAGGTTTCTGATGGCGCTCTGCCACATTGTCGACATCGTCGACGGGTGGTAGGGCTCGCCGGCTTCATTGCAGACGACGTATCCCAGATCGGAGTAGGCCTCGCCCAGGGCCAGCCGCTCGGCGGCTTGACGCGCCTTCGCTGCGGCAAGCTCAGCCAGCAGGGCGTCGGGTAGCGGAGGATACGTCCGGCCGAGGCGGTCTTCGGCTCTTCCTGATCCAGAGCGCGCCCACCGACGTCCACCCGCGTCTTCTCGATCCGCACCGTGCGCTTGACGAGGTCCATGTCCGCCCACCGAAGTCCGGCAATCTCGCCGCGTCGCAGGCCGGCGAGTGCCAGATGCCACGCGTGCCGATTGCGGTCTGCTGCGACGCCCTTCAGCACGGTCTGGACTTGCTCGGCGGTGAATGTCTCGAAGGTACGGGCCTTTCCTGGCACACGGTCGACCAGCGCGGCGACGTTTCTAGTCAAGCGGCCTTCGGCGACCAGCTGCCCCAGCACCTGTGAGAGCGCGCCGATCATGTAGTTGCACGAGCGCGCGCTCCAGGCTTTCCGTGGTTTCCCAGTCGGTCGCATCAGGCTGCCCGCCCGCAGCTTTACGATCAGCTCATCGAGGTGGCGACGGGTCAGACCTTGGACAGCCAGCTCGCCCAGCTCGCCGCGCACCGGTTGGAGGACGTACTCGTAGCCGGCCGCAGTCGTCGGCCGGATCTTGTGGCGCGAACGGAGCCAGTCGGCACAGGCCTGCTCGATTGTGAGATCGGAGGGCTGAACATAGGATCCGGCGTTGACCTGCCTTTGGATTTCTGCCAGGGCAGCCCGTGCTTCCTTCTCGGTGCGGTAGCGGCGGCGCAGCTGTTTGCGCTTGCCGTTGACCACACCGGTGTCAACGGTCAGCTGATATCGCACCACGGGCTTACTCCCGTCACGCCGCGCCAGTTGGACGCGCCGGATCTGTGGCGGCAGGTGGCGACGCTCAGCCATCGTCTGAAGTTAGGAGGCTGCTTCGGTGTGCGCGGCGATGAATCGATGAATCTCGGCAGAGGTGACCCGGCGAGACGCACCGATCTGGACCCACGCCAGCTCGCCGGATTCGAAGAGCCGGTAGAGCGACGCGCGTGAGATGCGAAGGGCCGCGGCCGCTTCGGAAACTTTGAGAAGCAAACTGCCGTTGATTGGCCTGCCGATGAAGGAGTTGTGCTCGGTAGGGCTTGGGGGGTGTATCTGGGTCATGCGATCCCCTTGTGGTGTGTGCTGTTCCATCACTGTAATTCGCCCAAGTGACTGCTTCCTGCACAACTTTGGAACCACTCGGCGCCATAACGCCTTGCGTTAATAACACGCCGCGTTAAGATTGGCGAGTGATCCGCTCATTCCGGGATAAGGACACGGAGGCGATCTGGCAGCGGCGCTACGTCAAGAAACTTAGCCCGGAGCTGAGCAGGCTCACATACAACAAGCTTGTTCTCATCAATGCCGCCGAGAGCATCAACGACCTGCGGGTGCCCCCGGGCAACCGGCTGGAAAAGCTGACCGGCAACCGGGCCGGCCAATACAGCATCCGCGTCAACGACCAGTGGCGCATCTGCTTCACCTGGAGTGCCAGCGGCGCAGGCAACATCGAAATCGTCGACTATCACTAGAAAGAAGAGACCAATGGCCGACTTCGCCCCCACCCACCCTGGCGAGATCCTCAAGGCTGAGTTCCTCGACCCGTTAGGCATCTCGCAGTACCGGATCGCCAAAGCGATCGACGTGCCGCCCCGCCGCATCAATGAGATCGTCCACGCCAAGCGGGGAATCAGCGCCGACACCGCGCTGCGGCTTTCGCGCGCGCTCGGACTGAGCGACATGTTTTGGATTAACATGCAGGCGCATTACGACGCTGAAGTCGCCCGAGAACACATCGCGGCGCGGCTTGCGACAATCGACCGCATTGCTTGAGGCGCAGTCAAATTGGTCTGCGCCAGGCTACTCAACTGCTGTTGCGGTACCTCTTCGTTCGCTTCTGCCATTCGACAAGCCGATTGAGGGCGCTTTCGAGGTCCGCGGGCTCGGGTGCCACGTAGTTGGTTTCTTCCGCTTTATCGTGGCGTCGGGCCCACTTTGATGTCGCTCCGTAGCCTTCTTGCAGTTCCTGATCGTCGATTTCGGTTACCTGCGCGAGCACGCGAAACTTCTGCATTTGCACATGCGCCCGGCCTCGATCGAAGACCTGATACAGGATCTCGCTAGTGACGCAGCGCTCCCACGCCTCTGACAGCTTGCCGGCCCAGGAAGCAACGCGTTCTTCGTAGTCGTCCTGGACCAGGCTCGGCCGCTCCTTGGTCAGCTTGGTCAGCTCGGTGCGTAGGTGGTCGATTCGCTGCGCGAAGTCTTTGGCTTTCCACGGCAGGAAGTCCAGGCACACGCCCGGTTCCAATCCCTGGCGTTCAACGGACCTACCGGCCAGCGGTACGCCCTCGCTATCGGCCGCCGCGCTTAGGTCGCCGACCAAGGCGACGTCGTGGGTGAACACAACGACTTGTCGATCCTTGGCGAGTTGCGCCAAACGCTGGGCGACCTTGTCCCGCCGTACGTGATCTAAGGAGGTCACTGGATCGTCGAAGATGATTGCCGATTTCGAATCGTCGAACTTGGCCTCGGTGAAGAAGCCGGCCAGGCCGAGCGCGGTCTGTTCGCCTTCGCTGAGCACGTGGTGCGCGGCGGCGCCTTTGACCGCCCCTAGCAGGGCTGGACGCTGGGTAAGTTGCCCTTTGCGGCCGCCCAGATCGTCGAGCGTGACGCGGCGCAGATGCAGGCGTTCGGTTTCGCGTGTGAATTCGTCGAGAATGACTTTAGTTGCATACTCGCGGGTGAGGGCCGAGGACTTCTGCGTGATGGCGTTGGTGTCCGCGGCGCTGCGCGCGGTCTTGAGCGCGGCGATCTTCTTGAGACGGCCAACCTCGTCTTTTAGCTGCTGTTTGGTTTCGCAAAGCCGAGCAGTGGCTTGAAGCTCGGCTCGTTCTTTTGTGGCTGCGTCAAGTTCCTGTGCAAACTGAGCGGTATCGGTGCCTGCAGCCTGGGCATTGAGCTGACCTCCCATCTCTTCCAGCCTGGAGATCACTGCGGTGGTTGGTAGTGGTCCAGGCTCCCGGCCAGCCTGGGTGAGGTAGTCCAGCACGCGGTCGCGGTACGGGCCGAGTGCGCCGAGCAGCGTCTCGACATCGGCACCCGCAGTTGCGTCGTGAGCCTTGACCGCGCCGGCCTGTGCGGTTAGCTCGGCTGAGGCGAAAACCAACGCTCGAATCTCATCGACTGAGGTGGCAAACGTAGTCTCGGCCCTTCGCGCATCACGTTCGGTGGTGTCGGTCATGTACTGCTCAAAACGACCAAGCCGGCCTCGGGCCGCTTCGTCGAGGGTCTGCTGGCACAGGACGCAGTGCGCACCGTCGGTTGTCACCGGAAAGTCTTGCGCCGGGTACGCTTCGGCGGCCGAGTAGTTGCGCGCCGACAGCCACAGCAGTCGCCACGTGTCCGATCCGACACCGTCGAGTGGTTCGTCCTCGAACGTGTTCGCTGCTGCGATCGTCGCTGCGCTACGCGCTGCCCTCGCCGCCGCGCCGAGGGCAGCGCGATCGGAGGTCTTTTCAGGTGTCAACGCGGCCACTAGCTGCCCGGCCGTCTTCGCCAGCGCGACACAAGTCGCGGCGAGTCCTTCGAGCCGCTCTTTCTCCTTTTGCGGATTGCTGGCATTGAGGTGTGCCTCCCTCTGCAGTGCCGCGGCCAGACGTTCGGCCTCCGGTACATCGGCTGTGGCGTCGTCGATGGCGGCGTCAGTCGTCTTAGCCGACAGCCTCGCCGCGAACGCCCCAGCGGTAGTTCCGGAATCGATGCCCAGGTTCAAAGCGCCCGACTCTAACGACTTGATCCGGTCAGCGATCACCGACCGGACGCGATCGCACACCGCGATGAGTCCGTCGAGTAGCGAAAGTGACGATGGCCGATACGAGATCGTGGACTCCTTGGTCAGGTAGTCGTCACCGCAATGCTCATCGTAGAAACGCATCCGCCTCAGCTCCGGCGGCGACGCCGATGGAAAGCTATGCGCCAGGTCGGCATTGTCGACGGTGTACTGGAGGACGGCCGCCGGTTCAGGCGCGCCCGTTTGGAAGACGTCTGGCAGGACTTCAGAGGAATGGCGCGCACCAACCATCGCCTTGATCAACCGGGCATACCCCGACTTACCGCTACCGTTGTCCCCATAGATCACCGTGAGCCCCGTTGCTCCGAACCGCAGTGTCTGACCGGGGATCAAGGCGTTGACTCCGACGATGTCGGTTAGAGCTTGCAGCGATACCTGCTCGGTGGTGTCCGGCTTCGGTGCGATGCTCTTCGCCTCTTGACTTGGCGCAGCCTTATCGCCTCCAAGGATTTCGTCGACGAGCCGTTCGATCTCCGAATCGGTGTAGCTTTTACCGCTGGCGAGCGCCACCAACACTTCCTGCTGCCAGGCGGGGCGCTGCAGCGCCCACGCGATAATGTCGGCTTCGATCGTCACTACTCGATTCTGACACCAAGCCGCAATGCGGCAATCAACTTGTCGGATACACCAGTCATTCGCCGCGTCGTAGTGTGAGGCGGAGAATGTTGTCGGCTGGTTGTGGGATGTTAGTCAGCCTGCACATCGAGCCCAGCCACGTCGTTGAGTACGGCGGTGGCGGTCCCGCCCGCCAGGGCGGGATGCACTCCGAGCCGGCAGGTGTCGGACCAAAACGAAAACGACGGCACACCGTCCCGGTCTCGGCGCCTCAACCCATCATTCTCGCCAACACTCACCACCACTCATACCCGTCCCTGTCTCATCGCATCCCTGCCTGTACCTTCTAAAATACAATGGGCTCAACGCATCTCACGCCGACCGACACCCCAAATAAGCGTCTGGCACATTGGCACAAGGATGCAATACTGATCTAGGCTGCGCGGTGCGCAGCCCAGATCCCGGCCGCTACAGCTGGTTTCGCTCGCGGATGTTGTGAGGTGGTCGCCGGTGTTGACGATCTCGCAGCTATCGCGTTGGGGCATCGACTATTACAACGACACCGCTCGCCAGGCCGCACACGCCACCGTCGACCGCCAGCGCGCCAATGGGGGGCTGGGAGAGTATTACTCCGAAGGCGACACGCGGGCGCCGACGTGGTTGATCGCCGGGGACGCCGCCCACGCCGTGGAGCTCGTCGGGCTGGACGGGCGGGCGATCGACGGAGGTACCGCCGATCCTGAGGTGGTGGGGCGCTGGCTTGATGAGGGGATCGCACCCAACGGTCAAGCGGGCCGGGCTTTTACGAAGGGCAGTGTGCACGGGTTCGATTTGACCTTCGCCGCGCCCAAGAGTGTGTCGCTGCTGCGAGCCTTGACCGACGAAGTCGGCGAAAAAGCGATGCAGGTCGCCCATTCGCGGGCCATCAGCGCGGCCATGACTTATCTGCATCAACATGCCGGATACACGCGCGTGCACAACCCGCGCACAGGTAAGAAAGACTTGCAGCGCCTACCTGGTTTGGTGGCGATCGCCTATCAGCATGAAACCTCGCGCTGCGGAGATCCGCATCTGCACACGCACGTGATTGTGCCCAACCGGCAGGCCCGCGCCGACGGCGCGCTGGTATCGATCGACTCGAAGTCGCTGTTTCATGAAGCCAAGGCCGCCGGCTTCGTGTATCAGGCGACGCTGCGTCATGAGCTGCACGCCGAGTTGGGCGTGGAGTGGGCGTCGGTGGACCCGTTGACCGGGATGGCCGAGATCGCCGCGGTGCCGAACGAGTGCATCCGGGCGTGGTCACGGCGCTCCAGCCGGTTGCGGGAGTAGGCCCGCAACAACCTGGTGCTGGTTGAGGGGGCGCCAAGCGCGCAGCAGTTGGCGGCCGCGCAGAAAGCGACGCGGCTGGCTAAGCCGGAATCAGTGTCGTGGGCCGAGCTCAAAGAGCATTGGCGCGCTGATGCGCGGGGTCTGCGCTTGGACCGCACCGCGCATGCGGCGGCGCGCGCGACACGGTGCGCCGCCCCGCGGCTGTTGATCGATCGAGCGCGGTTGGCGCGCATGGTGGCCGAGATCGACAAGGCGGCATGCACGCGCGCCGATTTGGTGGAGTGGGTGGGTGCGCTGTTGCCGGTCGATGCGCCCGGGGATGCGCGCGCGCTGGTCGAGCAGATCGTCGACAGGGTCGGGGTGCGCATCAGCGCCGCGGGAGGCGCATCAGCGTGAGGGCCATGAGATGTTCACCGTGGACGCGGTGATCGCCGAGGAGGAGCGGGTTTTCGCCCTGGTGGATGCGACCGACCCCGGCACGCAGCTGGATGTGCGCGCCGCCGACCTCGCGGGCTTATCGGTCGATCAAGCCCGCGCGATCGCCAACATCGCGCACTCGCCGTATCTCATACAGCCCGTCCAAGCCCCGGCCGGCGCGGGCAAAACGCATTCGCTGCAAGCTTTGCGCGCCGCCGCGCACCGCACCAACCAGGAAGTCCTGGTGCTCGCCCCCACCGGCAAGTCGGTCGACGAAGCGCTGCGCGGGGACGCCGGGGATCGCGGGTTCACGCTCGCTAGG
>NZ_JCALCP010000017.1:0-68451 GCF_059812405.1 Mycobacterium sp. NGS57
GTCGGCGGCGCCGGTGGGGCCGGCGCCAACGGCGGCAACGGCGGCACCGGCGTCAACGGCAACACCGGCACCGCGGGCTCCACCGCCTACGGCACCGCCGGGCAGGGCCAGGCCGGTGGCAACGGCGGCGGCGGCGGGGCCGGCGGCTCCGGCGGCAACGGCGGCGTCGGCGGCAAGACCCTCGGCGGCACCGGCACCCAGGCCGCCAGCGGGGCCGGCGGCGCCGGTGGCAGCGGCGGCAACGCCGGAACACCCGGCAGCGGCGGCAACGGCGCGGCCGGCACCAGCACCAACCCGAACGGCGGCGCCGGCGGCAACGGCGGCAACCCCGGCCTCCGCGGCGCGGCCGGCAGCGGCGGCACCGGATCGACCACGGGCGCCAACGGCAGCATCGGCGCCGGCGTCACCGGCCCGGCCGGCAACGGCGGCAACGGCGGCGCCGGGTTCAACCCGACGGCGGCCGGCGCCAGCGGCGGCAACGGCGGCGCGGGCGGCAACGGCGGCCTGGTCGGCAACGGCGGTAGCGGCGGTAACGGCGGCAACGGCGTGGCCGGCAACAACGGCACCGACGGCGTCAACCCCGGCGACAACGGCGGCAACGCGCAGGCCGGCGGGTCCGGCGGCAGCGGTGGCGCCGGCGGCCGCGGCGGGGCGGTCTCGGGCAACGGCGGCGCCGGCGGTAGCGGGGGCACGGGCGGCGCCGGCGGCCACGGCGGCGCCGGCGTGACGGGCTCCAACGGCGTGGCGGGCGTGGACGACTACGGCACCGGCATCGGTGGCGGCCAGAATGGCGGCAGCGGCGGCAACGGCGCCACGGGCGGCAACGGCGGCAACGGCGGGGCCGGCGGCGCCTCGGCGCACGGCACCCGCGGCACCACCGGCGCCGGCGGCCAGGCCGGCAACGGCGGGAACGCCGGCACGCCGGGCGACGGCGGCAACGGCGCGACCGGCACCGCCGCGGACCCGACCGGCGGCGTCGGCGGCAACGGCGGCAACCCCGGCACCGCGGGCGGCGGCGGCACCGGCGGCCTCGGCTCCACCAACGGCGCCAACGGCGTCGACGGTGCGCTGCCCACCACCCCGGCCGGCAACGGCGGCAAGGGCGGCGCCGGGTTCACCTCGACGACCCCCGGCGCCAGCGGCGGCGATGGCGGCGCGGGCGGTTCCGGCGGCACCTACGGCAGCGGCGGCGACGGCGGCGCGGGCGGCAACGGCGTCGCCGGCGCGGCCGGTGCCCCCGGCCTCAACCCGGGCGACAGCGGCGCCACCGGCCAGAACGGCGGGTCGGGCGGCAACGGCGGCGCGGGCGGCAACGCCGGCGCCGACCTGGGCAACGGCGGCAACGGCGGCGCGGCCGGTAACGGCGCCGACGGCGGCACCGGCGGCACCGGCCAGGACGGCGCCAACGGAATCTCGGGCGTCAACGCCTACGGCAACGGCGTCAGCGCCGGCCAGAACGGCGGCGGCGGCGGAAACGGCGGGACCGGCGGCAACGGCGGCACCGGCGGTGTCGCCGGCACCTCCGGCCTGCACGGCAACCCCGGCATCGCGGGCGCCGGCGGCAACGCCGGCAACGGCGGCGCGGCCGGCACACCGGGCGACGGCGGCAACGGCGCGGACGGCATCGCCATCAGCAAGGCGGGCGGCTCCGGCGGCACCGGCGGCAACCCGGGCACCGGTGGCGCCGGCGGCACGGGCGGCGCCAGCGGCGACAACGTGAGCACCGGCAGCAACGGCACGGCCGGAGCGGACTTCACCGGCGTGGCCGGAAACGGCGGCAACGGCGGTGTCGGCTACACCCCGGTCCTGCCGGGCGCAAGCGGTGGCGCCGGCGGCGCCGGCGGTGACGGCGGCAGCCACGGCGACGGTGGCGCCGGCGGGGCCGGCGGGAACGGCGTCGACGGCAGGGACGGCGCGTTGTCCGGCGCCGGCGCCAACGGCGCCAACGGTCAGGCCGGCGGCGCCGGCGGGGCCGGTGGCGGCGGCGGCAAGGGCGGCTCGGTCGCCGGAAACGGCGGGGCCGGCGGCGCCGGCGGCGACGGCGGCAACGGCGGCAGCGGCGCGGCCGGCGGCGACGGCGCCGACGGCATCGCGAACCAGAACGCCTACGGCACCGGCATCGGCGGCGGCCAGAACGGCGGCAACGGCGGCAGCGGCGCGGTCGGTGGCAACGGCGGCGCCGGCGGGGCCGGCGGCACCGCGGCCAACGGCAGCACGGGCGCCGGCGGAGCGGGCGGCAACGCGGGCAACGGCGGCAGCGGCGGCACCGTCGGCAACGGCGGCAACGGCGCCGAGGGCACCACCCAGCATCCCGACGGCGGGGCCGGCGGCAACGGCGGCACCATCGCAGGCGCCGGCGCCAACGGCGGCAACGGCGGCACCGGCGGCAGCGGCTCGACCAAGGGCGCCGACGGCGCCGACGGCACCGCGGGCACCACCCCCACCGGCCTCGCCGGCAACGGCGGCAACGGCGGTGACGGCGCCAACGGCACCCCGCAGAACCCCGACGGCGGCAACGGCGGCGCGGGCGGCAACGGCGGACCGTACGGCAGCGGCGGCGCCGGCGGCGACGGCGGCAACGGCCTGCCCGGCACCAACGGCACCGACGGCACCAACGGCAGCCCCAACGGCACCGCGGGGACGCGCGGCGGCAACGGCGGCAACGGCGGCGCCGGCGGCAACAGCGGCCAGTACAACGGCTACGGCGGTGTGGGCGGCGACGCCGGCAACGGCGCCAACGGCGGCAGCGGCGGTAACGGATTCGCCGGCGGCACGGGTAACGGCGGCAGCGGCGGCCCGGGCGGCACCGGCGGCGCCGGCGGCAACGGCGGCAACGGCTTCCTCGGCGGCGGCGACGGCGGCGCCGGCGGGCTGGTCGGCAGCGGCGGCGCCGGCGGCACCGGAACCGGTGGCGGAACCAACGGCACTCCGGGCGCCACGCCCACCACGATGACCGGCAACGGCGGCAACGGCGGCAACGCCTTCGGCGTCCCGGGCGCGAGCCAGACCGGCTACGCCGGTGGCGACGGCGGCAACGCCGGGTCCTACGGCAACGGCGGCAACGGCGGCAACGGCTACACCGGCGGCATCGGCAGCACCGGCAGCACCGGGACCAACCCCGCCGGCACCGGCGGCGTCGGCAACACCGGCGGCCAGGGCGGCGCCGCGGGTAACGGCGGCAACGGCGGCACGATCCAGGGCAACAGCGGCAGCGGCGGCAATGGCGGCAACGGCGGCCAGGGCGGCACCGGCGGCACCGGCGGCACCGGCGACTTCAGCGTCAACGGCGGCACCGGCGGCACCGGCGGCCTCGGCGGTGCCGGTGGTGCCGGCGCGGCGGGCGGCAACGCCGGCAGCGTCACCAACGGCACCGTCGGCAACGGCGGCAACGGCGGCAACGGCGGCAACACCGGGCTCGGCGGGGTGGGCGGCACCGGCGCCTCGGGCACCGCCGCCCACCCCACGGGCGGGACCGGCGGCAACGGCGGCGACCCCGGCACCACCGTCGGTATCGGCGGCGCCGCGGGCACCGGCCTGAACCCCGGCACCCAGGGCCAGAACGGCGTCGTCAACACCACCTCCAACGTCGTCAACGGGGGCACCGGCGGGGCCGGCTGGAACTCCAACGACCCGACCCGGCCCGGTGGCAACGGCGGGACCGGCGGCAACGCCGGGCAGTACGGCATCGGCGGCACCGGCGGCCACGGCGGCAACGGTGCGGCGGGTCAGGCCGGCACCAACGCCGCCAGCCCGGGCGCCGACGGCGGTGCCGGCGGCAACGGCAGCGCCGGCGGCAACGGCGGCCAGGGCGGTTTGGGCGGCACGGTCGGCGGCGACGGCGGCGCGGGCGGCGCGGCCGGCAACGGCGGCAGCGGTGGCACCGGGGGCAACGGCGCCAACGGCGCGGCCGGCATCAACAGCGGCAACGGCGGCAACGGGGGCGCCGGCGGCAACGGCGCCGGCGGCGGCACCGGCGGCAACGGTGGCGCGCACTTCGGCGCGGGCTACCACGACGGCAACGGCGGCGCCGGCGGCAACGGCGGCAACTCCGGGCTCGGCGGCAACGGCGGCAACGGCGCCGCGGGCACCGCCGGCAACCCCAACGGCGGCAGCGGCGGCACTGGCGGCGACGCCGGTACCGCCGGCGGCGCCGGCGGCGGCGGCATCGGCAACACCAACGGCGGCGGCGGCACCGCCGGCAACGTGCCCACCACCCCGTCGGGCAACGGCGGCAACGGCGGCAACGGCTTCAGCCCCGTCGCCTCGGGCACCAGCGGCGGCGCCGGCGGCGCCGGCGGTAACGGCGGCAACTACGGCAGCGGTGGCAACGGCGGCAGCGGCGGCAACGGCACCGCGGGCCCGTCCGGCAGCAACGGCATCACACCGGGCGCCAGCGGCACCTCCGGCATCGCCGGCGGGGCGGGCGGCAACGGCGGGGCCGGCGGCAACGGCGGCAGCCAGCTCGGCAACGCCGGCAGCGGCGGCGCCGGCGGCGACGGCGCCAACGGCGGCAACGGCGGCAACGGCCGGATCGGCCAGTTCGGCGTCGCCGGGGTCAACAACGGCGCCGGCGGCAACGGCGGCAACGGCGGCGACGGCGGCGCGGGCGGTGTCGGCGGCAACGGCGGGGTCGCCGGCACGGCCACCAACGGCAGCGCGGGCAGCACCGGCACCGCCGGCAACGGGGGCAACGGCGGCAACGCCGGCAAGCCGGCCAACGGTGGGTCCGGGGCGGCCGGCACCGTCGCCAACCCCAACGGCGGCAACGGCGGCAACGGCGGCAACCCCGGCGCGGCGGGCAGCGGCGGCGCCGTCGGCACCGGCACCGGCACGCCGACCGGCGGCACCAACGGCGCTTCGGTCACCGGGCCGGCCGGCAACGGCGGCCAGGGCGGCACCGGCTACACCCCCACCACCCCGGACACCAGCGGCGGCAACGGCGGGGCCGGCGGCAACGGCGGCGCGATCGGCAACGGCGGCAACGGCGGCGCCGGCGGCAACGGTGTGTCGGCGGTCGTGTCCGGCACCAACGGGATCAACGCCGGCGACAGCGGCACCGCCGGTCATTCCGGCGGCAGCGGCGGCAACGGCGGCGCCGGCGGTCTGGGCGGGTCGACCTCCGGCGACGGCGGCAACGGCGGGGCCGGCGGCAACGGCGGCAACGGTACCAACGGCGGCAACGGCGTGAACGGCGCCAACGGCGTCGCCGACAGCGACGCCTTCGGCAACGGCGTCAACGGCGGCGAGAACGGCGGCAACGGCGGTGCCGGCGGCAACGGCGGCGCCGGCGGCAACGGCGGGGCCGCGGGCACGGCGCAGGGTGTCGGCGCCAATGGCACGGTCGGCGCCGGCGGCAACGGCGGCAACGCCGGCAACGCCGGCACGGCAGGCAACGGCGGCAACGGCGTCAACGGCACCGCCAACAACCCCAACGGCGGCAACGGCGGCAACGGCGGCACCGAAACGCCCGGGATCGGCGGCACCGCCGGCACCGGCTCCGGCACCCCCACCAACGGCACCAACGGCACCGCGGCCCAGGCCGGCAACGGCGGCACCGGCGGCACCGGCTACACCCCCACCGTCGCGGGCGCCAGCGGCGGCACGGGTGGCGCCGGCGGTGATGGCGGCAGCTACGGCAACGGCGGCGCCGGCGGCGCCGGCGGCAACGGCGTCGCGGGCACGGCGGGCGTCAACGGGTCCGGCAGCGGCGCAAGTGGCACCTCCGGTACCGCCGGCGGGGCCGGCGGCGCCGGCGGCGCCGGCGGCGCGGGTGGCACGGTCTCGGGCAATGGCGGCACCGGCGGGGCCGGCGGCAACGGTGCGGCCGGCGGGGTCGGCGGCAACGGTGTGACCGGCGCGGCCGGCACGGCCGGCTCGAGCGCGTTCGGCAACGGGCCCGGCGGCGGTCAGAACGGCGGCAGCGGCGGCAACGGCGGGGCCGGCGGGGCCGGCGGCAACGGCGGCGCCGGCGGTACGGTCACGTCCGGGATTGCGGGCGCTGCCGGCTCCGGTGGCAACGCCGGCAACGGCGGCAACGCCGGAACGGCCGGCGACGGCGGCGCGGGCGCGGCGGGCACCGCCGGCAACCCCAACGGCGGCAAGGGCGGCAACGGCGGCAACGCCGGGTCGGCGGGCCTGGCCGGCACCACCAGCACCGGTTCGCCGGCCGGCGCCCCCGGCACCAACGGCGCCGCCGCGAACGGCGGCAAGGGCGGGGCCGGCGGCAGCACCACCTTCGCCGGCGGCAACGGCGGCAACGGCGGCACCGGCGGTAGCGGCGGCAACCTGGGCAACGGCGGTGACGGCGGGGCCGGCGGCAACGGCGCCACCGGCACGACCGGCGCCAGCGGCAGCACCCCCGGCGCCAGCGGCGTCACCGGCGGTACCGGCGGGGCGGGCGGCTCCGGCGGCACCGGCGGTGCCGGCGGCACGATCTCCGGCAACGGCGGCAATGGCGGCGGCGGTGGCCAGGGCGGCACCGGCGGGACCGGCGGCAACGGCGCCGCCGGTGACTTCTCCGTGAACTCCGGCACCGGTGGAACCGGCGCCAACGGCGGCACCGGCGGGGCCGGCGGCGCAGCCGGTAGCGGCGGCAACGCGCTGGGTGCGGGCAACGGCGGGGCGGGCGGCACCGGTGGTGCCGCCGGCAACGGCGGGGCACCGGGCACCGGTGGCAACGGCGCGGCCGGCACCGCCACCAACCCCAACGGCGGCAACGGCGGCAACAGCGGCACCGGCGGCAACGGCGGTCTCGGCGGCGCGGGCGGGTCCGGCGGGGCCGGCGGCGCGACATCCGGTAATGGCGGCCTGGCCGGCAACGGCGGCAAGGGCGGCAACGGCGGCAACACCGGCGCCACCCAAACCGGCGGCGCGGGCGGTAGCGGCTTCAGTGGCGGCGGCAACGGCGGCAACGGCGGTACCGGCCCCAGTGGCGGCAACGGCGGCAACGGCGGCGCGGCCGGATCGGGCGGCGCGGCCGGCACCGGCGGCACCACGGGCGGCAGCGGCACCGGCGGCCTCGGCGGCGCCGGCGGCACCGTCGTGCTGCCCAACGGCGGGTCGGCCGGAAGCGGACAGGGCGGCGGCGCCAACGGCAACACCGGCGCGGACGGCACCGCCGGCACGCCCGGCAACCCCGGCTGAGCCGGCTCAGGCGTCCGGGAGCGGGACGAACCGGCGGAATTTGCCGCTGGCGGCGTTGCGGTCGAGGTGGTCGACCGCGCACGCGGTGACGCCGGCGCCTTCGAGCCCGGCTTCGGCCAGCGCGCTCGTCAGCCGGGAGAGGAAGGCGTGGGCGGCGAAATCGCCCGTCGCAACGACGGATACGTCGATCCCGTGCGACGTCTGGGTTACCTGGTAGTCGATGACCTCAGGGGTGGCCACCATCACCGAGCGAATCGCGATGGGGTGCACGGCCGTTCCGTCTGGTAATGGAAGACGTCGTCGGTGCGGCCCCGCACGCGGGCGCGCAGGTGTCCGTGGCCAGGGGCGTCGGCCACCCGGGTAAACGTGTCGGTGAGCTCGTAGCGGATCAACGGCTGGGTCAGGTTGTACAGGTTGGTGATCAACACCTTTGCCGCGGGCGCACCGGTCGGCACGGGACGGTTGTCGGCGTCGACGAGCTCGACCACGCACATGTCGGTGTTGAAGGCGAAGACGTCGTCGTCGGGGCCCGTCCTGCCGAACAGGCCCTCGGTGGACCCGAAGCCGTCGTAGACGGGTGCGCCGAAGGCCGCCCGGATCGCCGAACGCAGCTCCGGGAGCAGCGTTTCGCTGGTCGAGGACACCTGCTCCGGGCGGATCTGCAGGCGCCCGAGGCGCGCCTCGGCGGCCAGCCGGCCCAGCATCGAGGCATATCCGCCGAGAATGGTGGGCCGAATCCCGTTGAGCTGCGCCACGATCGCGGGCAACGGGCGGGTCGCAGGGATGAGGTGGAAGCGACCGAACGACCAGTCGCCGACCGTCAGCGACGTCACCAAACCGGTGGCGTGCACGGCCGACGGCGCCGCCACCAACACCCCGACATCGTCGGCCTGCGGCGGGCGCGAGAGCGTTCCGGGTGCGGCGGGCCGCAGCACCGCAACAGCGAAGGCGGCCAGGGCCTCTCGGTCCATCACGACGACGCCCCGCGCCCCCGAGCACCCGCCGGAGGCCAGCGCGACGTACCCGTCCAGCAGCGGGACGGGCTCGGCGCGGGTGTGGCTCAGCGCGGACTCGACGTCCGCGCGGCGCAGCCGGCGGTCGGTGAACACGTCGTCGAGGTCGGCCATCATGTCGGCCTTGGTCATCACCGGCAGCGCAGACATGTCGCGGGGATCGACCGCGTCCAGGTCGATCCCGCGTAGCCGTCGCGCGTGGAACGGGGAGTGCTCGGCCGCGTGGGCCAGCAGCCTGGCCAGGCCGCGACGCTGCTCGGAGTGGATCTGGTCGGCTTCCCACGACAGCCGCGCGAAATGCGCTGCGGCGCCGTCCAATAGGTCGGCCTGCACGGTGCGGCGCAGCTCGTCCCAGGTGGGCACGGTCGTCGTCATCGCGTGAATCCCAAAGCGGGCAACATGAACTCGACGATTTGCCGCTCGGGAACCGCGGCGGGATTGGCGCTGCGCTCCAAGGCGGCGCCGGTCGAGGTCGCGAAGATGAACTCGGCCAGCGACCGGGCCGGAATCGCCGGGACCAGATCGGCGCTGTCGAAGACGTGCGTGAGCACCGAGGCGAACTGGTCGACCGCGCGCGAATGCAGCGTCGCGTAGCGGCGGTTGAGGTCCGGGTTGCGCACGGCCTGCGCCCGGAACTCGGTCAGCACGAACTGCCAGCCGGGCGCGGATTGGTCGTCTTCGGCGCCCGCGCGAAGGAGCGCATTCAAAGCGTCCAGCCCGCTGAGGCCGGTCACCGCGCGCCGATGATTGGCCGCGCGCTGCTCGATGCGCTGCTCGAGCAGCGCGAAGAACAGGTCGGGCTTGCTGCCGAACTGGGAGTAGACGACGCCCTTGGAAAAGCCGGCCTCCTCGGCGATGGCCTCGAGGGTCGCCCCCGCGTAACCGCGCTCGATGAAGACCCGCTGAGCCGCGGCCAGCACGCGCCCGCGATTCTGTTCGACCTGCTCTGCACGCCGCAGCCGGGTGGGCATGCCGAAATTAAATACCGTCGGTATTCGGATGTCAACGGTATCTAGAAGTGCAGCGCGCGGAACCGCCAGTCCAGCACGGGGCGATCCGGCGCCTCCGGTGTGTCCGAGACGGCGTGGACCAGCGAGCGCAGCCCCAGCACTCCCCCGTGTGCGACCGGCTGCGCGGTTTCGACGTGCAGCTCGCTGTAGAGGGTGTCGCCCTCGTGCACCGGGCCGGTGTGGTCGCAGGACTGCCACCCCAGGACCGTCACCAGGTTGGGCAGCAGCCTGCTGGCCTGCGCGAGCGCCAGCCCGATGGTGTGCCCGCCGTAGACGAGGCGGCGCCCACCGGCCCGCGAATCATGGTGCACCGCAGCGATGTTCAGCGTGAGCCGGGCGAGCTCGGGCGCGCCGGTGACCACGTCCCCGGTGCTGCGCAGCACCGCACCCGCGAGGCCGGGGTCGAAATGCGGGCCCGGCACCTTGTTCCGGAACGCGTCGGCGTCCCACTGCTCGGTTGGGTCGTGGGCCGGGGCGGGCACGTCGGCGCCGATTACCGACAGGTCGTCGCCGGGCGCATCGCGGGGCCGCCAGTCCGGGCCGGCCGGCAGCATGGCACAGCGGTAGAAGTCGAGCACCAACCGGTCGGCCTGGTCGATCGTGATCATCCGCAGCGCCGCCAGCCCCGTCGGCGCCCGGCCGGACTTCACCGAATTCGCCCGCAGCCCAACCACTTCGGTGCGGGTGTACAGCGAGTCGCCGATGACCGGGAAGCGGTGAAACGTCAGGCCGCGATAGAACAGGTTGGCCTTGACCCGCTGGGTGGCCAGCGTCGACTGCCCGATCGCCACGTCGCACACCAGCGCCGGATGCGCCAGCGGCCCCGGCGATCCGGTCACCGCGGTGCACAGATCGGTGTCCAGGGACAGCCGCAGCCGGTCGCCCACGATGGCCTGATGCGCGGCGGCCATCCCCGCCGACAGCGTCATCGCCGGCGCCCAGTCGAAGACCTGTCCCGTCGACAGGTCGTCGAAGTAAGGACCGCCCTCGCGTACGCGCGCAAAAGTCACCGGGCCAATATGGCACACGTGAGCAGTGAGCTGAACGACGAAGAACACATGCTGGTCGCCACGGTGCGGGCGTTCATCGACCGCGACGTCAAACCCACCGTCCGCGAGGCCGAGCACGCCAACACCTACCCCGAGGCGTGGATCGACCAGATGAAGCGGATCGGCATCTACGGGCTGGCCATTCCCGAGGAGTACGGCGGGTCGCCGGTGTCGATGCCGTGTTATGTGCGCGTCACCGAGGAGCTGGCCCGCGGCTGGATGAGCCTGGCCGGCGCGATGGGCGGACACACCGTGGTGGCCAAGCTGCTGACGCTGTTCGGCACCGAGGAACAGAAGCGCGCCTACCTGCCGTCGATGGCGACGGGCGAGCTGCGCGCCACCATGGCGCTGACGGAGCCGGGCGGCGGATCGGACCTGCAGAACATGACGACCACTGCTTTGCCGGACGGCCCGGATGCGTTGCTGATCAATGGATCGAAGACCTGGATTTCCAACGCGCGCCGCTCGGGATTGATTGCGCTGCTGTGCAAAACGGACCCCGACGCCACACCGCGCCACCAGGGCATCTCGATCGTGCTCGTCGAACACGGGCCGGGGCTGACGGTGTCGCGGGACCTGCCCAAGCTGGGTTACAAGGGCGTCGAGGCGTGCGAGCTGTCGTTCGACAACTTGCGCGCCCCCGCGTCGGCCGTGCTGGGCGGGCGCACGGGCGAGGGCTTCGCGCAGATGATGAAGGGCCTCGAGACGGGCCGCATCCAGGTGGCGGCCCGCGCCCTGGGGGTGGCGACGGCCGCGCTCGAGGACGCGCTGGCCTACGCCCAGCAGCGGGAGAGCTTTGGAAAGCCCATCTGGAAACACCAATCCGTCGGCAACTACCTGGCCGACATGGCGACCAAGCTCACCGCCGCCCGCCAGCTCACCCGGTATGCCGCCGAGCGCTTCGACAGCGGCGAGCGCTGCGACATGGAGGCCGGGATGGCAAAGCTGTTCGCCTCCGAGACCGCGATGGAGATCGCGCTGAACGCCGTGCGCGTCCACGGCGGCTACGGCTACTCCACCGAATACGACGTCGAGCGCTACCTCCGTGACGCGCCGCTGATGATCGTCGGCGAGGGCACCAACGAAATTCAGCGCAACGTGATCGCCGGACAGCTGGTCGCGCGCGGCGGCATCTAGCGGCGAATCTGCCCGCCCGGCACGGTGCCCTACGCTATATTTGCCGGACCCAAGGGAACCGAAGAAGGGCAAACTGCCATGAGTTATCCCCCAGGGCCGTACGAAGGTTCCCCCGAATGGCAGCCCCAGCAGCCGCCATGGCAGCAGCCGCCGCCACCGCCCGGCTACCCGCCGCCGCAGCCGGGTTGGCCCGCACAGCGCGAGCCGGACAACTACCTCGTGTGGGCGATCCTGTGCACGGTCCTGTGCTGCCTGCCGTTCGGGATCGTCTCGATTGTCTACTCCACGAAGGTCTCCGGGCTGTGGGTCCAGGGGCGCTACGGCGAGGCACAGGCCGCGGCCAACAACGCCAAGAAGTGGGCCATCATCGGCGCGGTGGTGGGCGGTGTCTTGTGGGTGATCGTCGCGATGGTGTATCTCTTCCTCTTCATCCTGGGCATGGCCGCCTCGACCCTTCCGTCCACCACCACCACGACCTACTCGGGCTACTGAGCGTCCCGTTGGGCGCCAACGTAAGTCGCGTCCACCAGGCCCCAGGACCGCGCGGTGTCGGCGCCGACCGTGCGCCCGGACAGCACCAGGTACGCCGTGCGCCAGCGGCCGATCCGGCGGGTGACGCTGACGGTGCCGCCGGCGCCGGGGATCAGGCCCAGGCCCAATTCGGGTAGGCCGAACACCGAATCATCTTGCGCCACAACCCATCCGCAGAACGCCGCCATCTCCAGCCCGCTGCCCAGCACCCTGCCGTGCACCTCGGCGCGACACGACCGGCCCAGCCGGGAGGTAAGCGTGTCGAGCGCCAGCGCGGGGCTGTGTCGGGTGCGGGCCAGGTGCGCGCTCGCCGGGTCGGCGAAGGTGCCGAACTCCGCGAGGTCGCCGCCGCTGCAGAACGACGGGCCGTTGCCGCCCAACACGATCCCGGTCACCGACGGGTCCAGCTGCGCGACGGCCAGGGCCTCGAGCAGCGCGGCCCGCGCGTCGGTGGAGAACGCGTTGTGCCGTTGCGGCCGGTTGAATGCGATGCGCAACGTGTCGCCGTCGCGGCGGGCCAGCACCGGGTCGGCGATCTCGGGCATGCGCGCCGGGCCGCGTTCGTCGAGCCAGCGCGCGAACTCCGGGCCGCTCTGCAGCGTCGAGTAGGCCAGCGACTCGGTCACCACCCCGGACAGCGTCGGACCGTCGGGATCGATGGATCGCAGCACGTCGTCGCACACGGCGCTGGCGTGCGGCCAGCGCTCGAAGCGCCGCTGGAGCTCGGTCAGGGCCGCGGGAACCGAGTCGACCGTGATCGCCCGCCGGTCGTCAGCGGCGTCCTCGGTGAGCGTGAAAGTCGCTCGCTCCAGCCAGTATTCGGGTGCGTCGGCAACCGGACCCACCGCGATCACCACGCCGGGCGGCGTCGCACCGCCGGCCTCGGGCGGTTCTGTCAGGTCAACGACGCGCAGCGTCACACGGAGTACTTCTTCACCAGCTCGCCCTTGTAGAGCTTGCCGGTGTCGGTGCGCGGCAGTTGCGCCTCGAAGGAGATCGACCGCGGACACTTGTAGTGCGACAAGCGATCCCGCAGCCACGCCAGGAGTTCGTCGGCGAACTCGCCGGTCGCGTCGGCGGGGTCGACGGTCTGCACCACGGCCTTGACGCTCTGGCCCATCTCGTCGTCGGGGATGCCGAACACGGCCGCGTCCAACAGCTTCGGGTGGGTCACCAGCAGATTCTCGGCCTCCTGCGGGTAGATGTTCACCCCGCCGGAGATGATCATGTGGTGGCGCCGGTCGGTCAGGTAGAGGTAGCCCTCCTCGTCGAGGTAGCCGACGTCGCCGACGGTCGACCACCCGTGCGTGTCGCGTGAGGAGGCCGTCTTGTCCGGGTCGTTGAGGTACTCGAAGGCGTTGCCGCCCTCGAAGTAGATTTCCCCGGGCTGGCCGGGCGGCAGTTCGTTGCCGTTTTCGTCGAGGATGTGCACGACGCACGCCATCGGCTTGCCGACCGATCCCGGGTGGGCCAGCCATTCCTCGGCGCTGATCAGCGTCGAGCCGTGCGCCTCCGAGGAGGCGTAGTACTCGTCGACGATCGGCCCCCACCACTGGATCATCTGCTGCTTGATCTCCACCGGGCACGGCGCCGCCGCGTGCATCACGCGCTGCAGCGACGAGACGTCATACGAATCCCGCACGGCCGCAGGAAGTTTCAGCATACGAGTGAAGTGGGCCGGGACGAACTGGGCGTGGGTGACCCGGTAGCGTTGGATGGCGTCGAGGCAACCCTCGGCGTCGAACTTCTCCAGCACGACCGTGGTGATGCCGCCGGCCTGCGCGGTCATCGACCACACCGACGGCGCGGTGTGATACAGCGGGGCCGGGCTCAGGTAGATCGTCTCGGGGTTCATCCAGAACTGGACCAGCGCCGACATCATGCCCGGTGCCTCGGCGGGCGGGACGTGCGGCAGTTCGCGCTTGATGCCCTTGGGCCGGCCGGTGGTGCCCGACGAGTACTGCAACAGGTCGCCCTCGATCTCGTCGGCGATCGGCGTATCGGGTTGGTCCGCAACGCATTCCGGGTAGCGCGCCCAGCCGTCCAGATCGTCGTCCGCGATCAGCAGTAGCTCGGGCAGGCCGCCCGGGAGGTGCTCGCCGAGGTTCTCGCACGTCTTGCGCAGCGCCGCCGAGCCGATGATCGCCCTGGCGGCGCTGTTGTCGACGATGTAGGCGGCCTCGGCCGCGGTCAGGTGGGTGTTGATGGGCACGAAGTACAGGCCGCTGCGGCGCGCCGCCCACATCGCCGCGTGGATGTGCTCGTTGTTCTCCATCAGGATCGCGACGGCATCGCCCTCGACGAGGCCGGCCCGCCGGAAGTGGTGCGCCAGCCGGTTGGCGCGGGCCTCCATGTCGCCGAACGTCACCACCGTGCCCGACGGGTGCAGGATGACGACGGGCTTGTCGGGGTGCGCTTCGGCGTGCTCGCGAATCTGCATGGCTGAACTCTACGATGCGCGAAGTTGACGGGTGTCAAGGTGTCGGGTTCGCGCTTCTCTTTCGGTTGCCACGCACCTGCCTTACAGTGCGTCAATGCGCGTCGACGCAGGCCAAGGGACACCGGAGGCCCCGTCGGGTGTGGTGACCTTTCTCTTCACCGACGTCGAGGGGTCGACGCGCCGGTGGGAGACCGACCCCGACGCGATGCGGGAGGCCCTGGCCACCCATGACGACCTGCTGGCCCAAACGGTAGCGGCGCATCGGGGCTGGCTGTTCAAGCACACCGGGGACGGGGTTTGTGCGGCGTTCCGCTCTCCGACGGCCGCGGTGGACGCGGCGATCACCGCGCAGCGGGGGTTGGAGCTGCCGGCGCGGATGGGCATCGCCACCGGCGAGGCGGAACTGCGCGACGGCGATTATTTCGGCGCCGTGCTGAATCGCACCGCGCGGGTCATGTCGGCCGGACACGGTGGGCAGATCCTGCTCGATGGCGCGACAGCGGAACTGCTCGCCGGTGTCGACCTGGTCGACCTGGGTGCGCGCCGGCTGCGAGACATCGCCAAACCCGTTGCCATCCACCAGGTGCGGGCCTCCGGACTGGCAACAGACTTCCCGCCGCTTCGGGCGGTCGACGCGGTGCCGGGGAACCTGAGGGCGCCGGCAACCTCGATCGTCGGCCGGGAGTCGGACATCGACGAGGTGCAAAGGGCACTCAAAGCCCATCGCCTCGTCACGCTGACCGGCGTGGGGGGCGTCGGCAAGACCCGGCTGGCACTCGAGGTCGCCACGCGCCTCGCGAACGACTTCCCCGACGGCGTCTTCCTGATCGAGCTGGCAACCGTCGGCGATCCGGCCGCGGTGCCCGACGCCGCCGCCGCCGTGCTGGGGATCATCCAGCAGCCGGAACTGAGCCTGGCGGACAGCATCGCGATGGCCTTGGCGGGCCGGTCGCGGCTGTTGGTGTTCGACAACTGCGAACACGTCCTGGACGCGGCGGCCGAGCTGATCGACAACATCCTCGAGCACTCCGCGACCGTGACGATCCTCGCCACCAGCCGCGAGGGCCTGTCGCTGGGCGACGAACAGCTGTGGACGGTGCCCTCACTGGACCGCGGTCGCGGCGTCGAATCGCCCGCGGTGACGTTGTTCATCGAACGCGCACAGGGTTTCGCGCGCGGCGTGTCCTTCGCCCACCGCGACGACGCGGACGCCGTCGTCGAGATCTGTCGCCGCCTGGACGGGATACCCCTGGCCATCGAACTGGCCGCCTCGCGGATGGTGTCCATGACCCCGACCGAGCTGCGCGACCGGCTCGACGACCGGTTCCGGCTGCTGGTCGGATCCCGGCGCGGGCTGGAACGGCACCAGACGCTACGGCACATGGTGCAGTGGTCCTACGATTTGCTCGACGAATCGGAAAGGGCGCTGCTGCAACGCTGCTCGGTGTTCGCGGGTGGGTTCGACCTTCCGGCCGCCTGCGCGGTCACCGGATCCGGCGACGACCTGACCACACTGGACCTGCTCCACGCCCTGGTCCGCAAGTCGCTGCTGGTGGCCAACCGATCGGCGTCGCGAACGCGCTTCTCGATGCTGGAGACCGTCCGCCAGTTCGCCGAGGAACAGCTCGTGGCCGCGGGCGAAGCGGACGCCACCCGCACCGCGCACGCGCGCTACTTCGCAAGCCGGGAATCCGAAGTCATGGAGTTGTGGGACAGCGCCCGACAGGGCGAGTCCTACACCTGGTTCACCGACGAATTGCCGAACCTGCGCAGCGCGTTCCGGTGGGCCGCCGACGCCGACGATCTCGACACCGCCATCCCGATCGCCTGGTACGCAACGGTTCTGGGGTTGTGTGTCGAACAGTACGAGCCGGTCCCCTGGGCCGAGGAACTCATCGAACCGGCGGCGGCGGTCGACCACGGGCGGCTGGTGCACCTCTACCTGGCGGCGGTGCAGTGCTACGCGCAGGGCCGCATCGAGGACTACCTCCGCTATAGCGAGGCCGGCCAGGCGGCAATCCTGAGCGGGCGCTACCCCGACGCGCCGGAAGCACTCGAGCCGATGATCGGGGTCGGCCACATCGTCACCGGCCAGCCGCAGCGCTGGGTTGACTGGTGCCACAACATCATTGCGCGGCGCCCGAATCCGCACACCCTGGTGCACGCCTGCCTGGTCTACGCGCTGATCATCAGCGGGGACAGCGCCGCGGCGATCGCCGCCTCGCAAAGCCTGCCGGCCGCCGCGGAGACCGCGGACAACCCGAACGTGCGGTCGCAGGCGCTGCTGGCATACGGATTCGCCAACTCCGCGGCCGAACCGGCCAAGGCCTATCACGCCCTGTCCCGCGGTCTCGCTATCGCCCGCGAAAGCGGCAACAGACAACAGGAATCGCACCAGACGCTCATCCTGTCCCGGCTCGCGGTTTCGCAGGGCAACCGGAGCGAGGCCCTCGACCTGCTGACGGTGGCGATGCGAAACTTCTTCGATTCGGGCAGTTTTGCGCTGGTGCGCAGTCCGATGGCGATCCTTGCCGCGTTCCTGGTCCGGCTCGGCCAGCACGCGCCGGCGGCCATCATCAGCGGGTTCGGCGCAACGCCGCTGACGTCGAACGCGTTTCCGGAAATCAACTACGCGATCGCGGACCTGCGCGCCGCCCTCGGTGACCAGGAGTACCAGTCGTTGGCCCGAAAAGGGGCGGCCATGACCATCGCCGAAATTGTCAGCTATGCGCTCGACCAGATCGACCGGGTGCGGGCGGAGCTTGCCGGAGAGCCTCCGGAACATCTGCGAACACGAAAGCCGGATCGGTAGAGTTCTGCCTCTGGTGGATGCCGTCGATTGGCCGCTGGTGCGCCGCGAGCCGGAGTTCGCGGCGGTTCGCGCTGCCCTCACCGAGCAAACCGGTGTCGTGGTGGTCGGGGAGGCCGGCGTGGGAAAGACCACGCTGGCCCGCGACGTCACGGGGTCGCTGCCCAATAGCGTGCGGTGGGTGGCGGGCACGGTGTCGTCGCGCAGCATCCCGCTGGGTTCGTTCACCTATCTGGTCGGCGCGGCGACCCCCCGTGACCCGGCGGCGTATCTGGCGGCCGCCCGGGAGGCGCTGACCGCCGATCGCGACGCGGTACTCGGGGTGGACGACGCCCACCTGCTCGACGACCTGTCGGCCACGCTGGTGCACCAGCTGGCGCTGGAGCGATCGGTGCCGATGGTGGCCAACGTCAGGGCCGACCAGCCGGTGCCCGACGCGATCACGTCGCTGTGGAAGGACCGCTATCTGCGGCGCATCGAGTTGCGGCCGTTCAACCGGGAGCAGTGCCTGGGGCTGGTCGAACGGGTCCTGGGTGGGCCAGTCGAAGCGCTCAGCGCCGACGCGATGTGGCGAGACTCCGGCGGCAACGCGCTGTTTCTGCGCGAACTCGTCGAGGGAGCGGTGGAGGCCGGCACGTTGCGGCAGGTCCGCGGCATCTGGCAACTACGGGGACGTGCCATGGTGCGCGAGGAACTGGCCTCGCTGGTCGACGAGCGTATCGAGCAGCTGCCCGACGACGTCGCCCATGCGCTGGGACTACTGGCGTTTTGCGAACCGCTCGACCTGGGCATACTGATCGGCCTGGCCGGCGCCGACGCGGTAGAACGGGCGGAAAGGCAGGGCCTGATCCGGGTCACCGATGACCGCGAGGTCAGCGAGGCGAGGTTCAGTCAGCTGCTCCTGGGCGATGTGATGCGCCGGCGCCTCGGGCTGGCGGCCGCGCGCCGATTGCGCGGTGAACTTGTCCGGGCCTTGTCCGCCAAGCCGGTCCGGGGGCCGGGCGAGCGACTGCGGCTGGCCGAGCTGACGCTGGACAGCGACACGAACCCCGCCGTCGACATGCTGGTTGCCGCCGCCGACGACGCGATCGCGCTGACCAACGTGGCCTTGGGCGAGCGGCTGGCCCGTGCGGCCGTCGAGCGGGGGGCCGGCCCGGTCGCCGGCGAGCTGCTGGCCAGATCGTTGCTGTGGCAGGGCAGATCGGTGGAAGCCGACCTCGCCCTGGGCGTCTACGACCCGGACGCGATGGACGAAGCCGAACTGCTGGGCTGGGGCGTCGTACGCAGCGTCAACCTGCAGCTGTCGGCGGGCGATGTCGACGCCGCCCACGATGTGCTCGAGTTGCTGCGCCGGCGGGTCAAAGATCCCGGGCTCACGTTGGTGGTGGACGGACTGACGGCGGCCTCGTTGGCATTCGCGAACCGGTTGGCGGAGTCCGCCGAACTGTCGACGGGTGTGCTGGCCGATCCGGCGGCGTCACCGTCCGCGGTCGGGTGGGCGGTGTTCGGCGGCAGCCTCGCGCTGGCGTTGGCGGGGCGCGGCGATCAGGTCGCGGCCCTGGCCCGGCGCGGCCGCGAGATCGAGCACCAGGTCGACGGGGTGTTGCGACACCTGATGGCCCACACCGAGGTCCGGGCGCTGGTCCTGGTCGGGGAGTTCGACCAGGCCGAAGAGCGCCTGGCCGACAGCGGCCGGGTCCTCTCGACGCACCAGTACCTCGACTGGGGGCTGGGCAACATGTCGGCCGCGACCGTCGACATCGCCCGCGGGCATTTCGCCGCGGCGGCGTCGCGCATGGAACAGACCGTCGCGGCCCTGACCACCGAGTCGGCCGCCTGGTGGAGTGTGCCGAGAATGCTGCTGGCCCAGGCTTATTGCGGGCTCGGCCGGGTCGAGGCTGCCGCCTCGACCATCGCCGAACTGCACACCCGCGCCGGTGCACACAACGGGGCGTTTCGCCCGCAACTGCGCGTCGTCGACGCCTGGCTCGCCGCGGCGCAGGGCGACGTCAGCGGCGCCGTCGCGGCGGCGATCGACGCCGCCGAACTGGCCCGGCAATCCGGGCAACGCGCGACCGAAATGCTGGCGCTCCACGATGCGGCCCGGTTCGGGGACCGGACCTCACTGCCGCGTCTGGTCGACGTCGCCGGCACCGTCGATGGCCGGCTGGCCCAGGCGTACGCCGGCTACGCCGCGGCGCTACGCGACCGCGATCCGGTGGCCCTGTCCACGGCGAGCGAGCGGTTCGAGCGGATCGGGGCGCTGTTGTCGGCCGCCGACGCGGCCGCCCAGGCCGCGGAGATGTTTCGCGCCCGCGACCATCGCCGGGAGGCCACCGAGGCGGCCGTCAACGCCGACCGCATCGCCCGGGCGTGCGGCGGCATGCAGACCCCGGCGCTGATCGGGGCCGCCCGGCCGCTGCCGCTCAGCGCCCGGGAACGCGAAATCGCCAACCTGGTGGCGACGGGACTGAGCACCCGCGAGATCGCCGAACGGCTAATGGTCTCCACCCGAACCGTCGAGGGTCACATCCTGCACGCCTGCACCAAACTCGGCGTCGAGAACCGCAAAGCCCTGGCCGACTTCATGCGGCGCGCCACCACGTAGGACATCACCGGGACCACGTAGGTTTGCGCCCCGCCCGCGGCCCGGCCGGGGAGAAATCGAGTAGCCCACTACGGGTGCGGACCCGCCGGCCCTCGCCATAGCGTGGCAATTGCGCCGCAGCACAGCGGCCGAACCCCGAGGAGGTCCGGTGCCAAGACACAACCACAGTCGGCCGGACGACGCCGCGCCCGCGGTGGTGATCGACCTGTTCGCCGAAAAGCGCTGGCTGCTGCGCCAGCAATTCGACAGCATGCATCCCGCGCTTCGGCCCGAGGAAGCCCAGACCACGCTCGCGACGGTCACGCCGATCAGAGGCGGCCGACGGGGCGTCTCGCGCGGGGATTGACCCGGGTCCAGGTTTGATTGTGAATGGCTATGGGTGTGAACGCTGGGCGGTGAAAACGGCCAAAACGCCGTCACCAGCTCACATTCAAAGCCGTGAGCTCACAGCCGAAAGCCTGAGCGCTACTGCGCCTCGGACAGCCGCTGCTTGAGCGCCTCGAACTCGTCGCGCACGCCGGTGGGCAGCTTCTCGCCGACGAACTCGAACCACTCCTCGATCAACGGCAGCTCTTCGCGCCACTCGGCGGGGTTGACCGCCAGCGCCTTGTTGACGTCCTCGGCTTCGACGTCGAGCCCGTTCAAATCGAGGTCCGCGGCGGTGGGCACCACACCGATCGGGGTGTCCTGGCCGCCGGCCTGGTGCTCGATGCGGTCCACGATCCACTTGAGCACCCGGCTGTTCTCGCCGAAGCCCGGCCACAGGAACTCGCCCTTGTCGCCGCGGCGGAACCAGTTGACGAAGAACACCTTCGGCATCTTGGACTCGTCGGAGTTCTTGCCCAGGTCGAGCCAGTGCTGGAAGTAGTCACCGACGTGGTAGCCCAGGAACGGCAACATGGCCATCGGGTCGCGGCGCACGGTGCCGACCTTGCCCTCGGCGGCGGCGGTCTGCTCGCTGCCCATGGTGGCGCCCATGAACACGCCGTGCTGCCAGTCGCGGGCCTCGGTCACCAGCGGCACGGTCGTCTTGCGCCGCGCCCCGAACAGGATCCCCGAGATCGGCACGCCCTGCGGGTCGTCCCACTCCGGCGCCAGGATCGGGCATTGCGACATCGGGGTGCAGTACCGCGAGTTCGGGTGCGCCGCTTTGGTATCCGTCTCGCGCAGGATCCAGTCGTTGCCCTTCCAGTCGATCAAGTGGTCGGGCTCGCCCTCCAGGCCTTCCCACCACACGTCGTTGTCGTCGGTCAGCGCCACGTTGGTGAACACGGTGTTGCCGGCCTCGATGGTGCGCATCGCGTTGGGGTTGGACTTCCAGTTGGTGCCCGGCGCGACCCCGAAGAAACCGAACTCGGGGTTGACCGCGTACAGCCGGCCGTCCTTGCCGAACCGCATCCAGGCGATGTCGTCGCCGAGGGTCTCGGCGCGCCAGCCCGGGATGGTCGGCTGCAGCATCGCCAGGTTGGTCTTGCCGCAGGCCGACGGGAACGCGGCGGCGAAGTAGTACGCCTTGTTCTCCGGGGAGATCAGTTTGAGGATCAGCATGTGCTCGGCCAGCCAGCCCTCGTCGTGGGCCATCGCGGAGGCGATCCGCAGCGAGTAGCACTTCTTGCCGAGCAGCGCGTTGCCGCCGTAGCCGGAGCCGTAGCTCATGATCTCGCGGGTCTCGGGGAAGTGGGTGATGTATTTGGTGTCGTTGCACGGCCACGGCACGTCAGTTTGGCCGTCCCCGAGCGGCGCCCCCACCGAGTGCAGCGCCTTGACGAAGAACCCGTCGTCGCCCATCTTGTCCAGCGCGGCCTTGCCCATCCGGGTCATGGTGCGCATGGAGACGACGACGTAGGCGGAGTCGGTGATCTCCACACCCAGCTTCGGGTCCTCGGCGCCCAGCGGGCCCATGCAGAACGGCACCACGTACATCGTGCGGCCGCGCATGCAGCCGCGGTAGAGGTCGTTCAGGGTGGACCGCATCTCGGCGGGGTCCATCCAGTTGTTGGTGGGGCCGGCGTCGATCTCGCGCTCCGAGCAGATGAAGGTCCGCGACTCCACCCGCGCGACGTCGGACGGGTCGGACAGCGCCAGGTAGGAATTGGGGTGCTTCTTCTCGTTCAGCTTCGTGAACGTGCCCGCCTCGACCAGTTGCGTGCACAGCCGCTCGAATTCCTCGTCGGAACCGTCAGCGAAGACAACCCGGTCCGGCTGGGTGAGTTCGGCGACCTCCTCCACCCATGACAACAGCCCCTGGTGTTTCGTCGGCGCGGTGTCCAGACCCGGAACGGTCGCTGAAGTCATCGAACTCTCCTGGTTTCTTCTGCCTGCTAACTCGGCTCGTGGTTGCGGTGTATGGCTTGCGGTGTCTGCCTCGGGTACATCTCGGGTTTGCCTTGGTTATGGCTGCGCCCACACAACTGTTTACATGGTGGCGTTAACTACAGGTTATCGTGATCCCCTTGTCGGGGAGGTCTCGGGCGGGTATAAGCCTTCTCACAACAACGATTCAGAAGCCCCCGCCGAAACTCACTCGGCATCCCCATTCGCGCTCCTTGAAACCGGTTTCTCGGTCTCGTCCCCGCCGGCGTCGCCGACGGAGTCGTCGGGAGGGGGTATACCCGGTTCCCCCAGTTCTGCACGCACGGCGTCCAGCGCCGCCCGCACCGTCGGCATCTCCCGGTCGCGGGCGGCCGCGGCCCGCGCCGCGGCGATGGCGTGCTCGCGGAGTTCGCTGTCGATCGCGGACACCTGATCGGACACCCGGGTGTTCTCGGCCTCGTCGCGGGCGAGCAGCGCGGTGCTCAGCACCGACTCGGCGACCAGCACGCGGGTGGCGACCAGCTCCTCCACCGCCGAGCGCAGCGACGACGTCACCTCGCCCGCCCAGCGGTCCAGCAGCGCGCGGTCGTGCAGCAGGCCGCGGATGTGCACGACCACGAACGTGACCGCCAGCCCGATCGCGACGCATCCCACGGCCCCGGCGATCGCCAGCGCGGGGCTCAGCCTGGAGGTCAGCCCGCCGACCAGCCGGCTGAGCGTCAGGGCCACGCCGAGCCCGAACCCGGTGCCCAGCAGCAGCATCAGCCAGGTTTCGTGCCGCCGGGACTTCAGCGGCGGCGGGGGGACCTCCACCGTCGGCAACTTCTCGATATCGGGCAGCGTCACCGGCACGCCCAGCACCTGCGCGACGTCGGCGAGGTGGTCGGCGGTGCCCTCGCTGACCTCGGCCACCACCTCGTCGACGCGGCCGCGGGTGTGCTCGACGAAGCCGGCCATCTTCCGCCGCGACGACCCGCCGGCGTCCTCTTGCAGCTCGGTGCGCACCGAGGAGCACCGGTTGCGCGCGAAGTAGGACAGCTGGACCCTGGCCTGCTGGATCTGGCCGCGCAGCGTGATGGTGCGCTCGGTTTTCGATTGGCGCCGCTGCCGCAGGGCCGCGCTGCGCTCCTCGCGCAACGCGTCGACCCGCGCCCGCCGGCCGGCGCCCTCGGCGTCCCGGTCGAACCGGCGCGCGACGTTCTGCAATCGGGATTCCCACGCGCGCAATCGATTTCGCCGCGTAATGGCCGAGTCGGCGAGTTGCTCCGCGACGGTCTGCGCCAGGTCGTCGACGGCCGCCTCGCCGAGATCGGGCCGGGCCGCCGCGCCGACCCAGGGCACCCGGCCGTAGCGCGGCGCGTGCGCGGCCAGCGTGTCGCGGTTGGCGGCGAGGACGTCGCGCCAGTTAAGGTGCACGTCGATCTTGGACACCACGCCGACCACGACGTCGGTGCGGTCGGCGGCGGCGTCCAGCAGCGCGCAGTCGGATCCGGTCAGCGGCGACGCCGCGGACACCACGAACACCACCGCGCTCGGCGCGTCGCCCGGTCCCAGGTCGGGGGCCTCGACGAACTTGTGCTGCGGCAGCCGTTCGCGCAGCGCCGTGGCGACCGCGGTGACGCCGGCCAGCCACGGGCCGGTCACCAGCACCACGTCGCGGCGGTTGATGGCGGGCGCGTCCAGTCGGGGCCCGATCGCGGCGACCAGCGCGTCCACCTCGGCGACCGGATCCGCGCCGCTCATCGCGCCTCTCCCGGCACGCGCGCCCGCGACCACAGCCGCAGCGAGCCCCGGGTGATGTCCGCGGCGCAGGCCCGGTGCAGGTCGCTCAGCGGGCCCCGGCCGTAGCGCTGCCAGCGCCGCGCGCGGGGCAGGTGCGCGGCCGGATCGTCATCGCCGATCGGTTCGAGCCCCGCGGCCTCGGCGAGGTCGACGGCGGCCGCCATGCGGGCGACGACGGTGTCGTCGCGGGACAGGAAGCCGGAGATGCCCGGGTCGTGCGAGACGGCCAGAGCCTCCAGTTCCGCGACGGCCCGCAGCACCCGCCGGTAGCGCGCCTCCGCGCCGGCCGCCGCGATTCCCGCGACGACGGCATCGACGCCGCTCGTCCGGCGCAGCAGCGCCCGGACCTGCGCTTGTGTCGCCCCGCGCCGCAGCGCGGCCACGCACAGGGCGGTGCCGAACACGCCGAGGTGCTCCAGCAGACGCAGCCGCGCGTCGGCGGTGACCGGAAGGTCGGCCGCCAGGAACCCGGCGAAGGAACCGTCGAGGCAGGTGGCCCCGCCAGGGTCGGCGGCGACGGCCCGCAGCGCCGCCCACCGCCCGGCACCCAGGCCCCGCTGCGCGGCGGCCGCGAGCAGCCCGCTCATCGGCTCGACGGGCACGCCCACGCGCGCGGCGAACTCCGCGCACCGCGGCCGCGCCCCGGCCAGCGCGGCCAGGTCGGCCTTGTTCAGCACGGCCAGGACCGGGCGCACGGAGGCCCGGATGGCCGCGGCGTCCTCGGGCTTGACGACCTCGGTGAGGACGTAAACGACGACGTCGACGTCGGCGTCCTCCGACACCGTGATCCCGGCGGCGCGGCCCAAAGCGCGCGCCACCGTGGCGCGACCCACCCCGCGCCGCCCGCGCACGGCCACCCGCAACGGGGCGGCCGCGCGCTCGGCGACCGCCGTCACGCGCGGGTCGGCGCGGTCGGCGGCAAAGCGCGCCAGCTCGTCGGCGAAAATTCGGTGCCCTCCTGCAGTCGCTGTTGTCCGGACGCGAAACCTATCGAATGGTGGCATCTGCGCCACCGAGATGCGAGCCACCGGTGTCCGTTATCAGCCGAAGGCAACTGTTGGGTATCAATCTGGACCTGGGGCGGCTACATCGGCGATCCATGCGCCACGATGGACAAATGCATGCGCAGCCGGGGGTCGGGACGCGTCCCGACGCGCCGGCGGACGTCGCCCTGGACACTGGAGGGGCCATGGTCCCCACCCCCGAACCGCGCCACCTGCCGGCCTCGAGCTTCCGGTCGCGGCGTTCGGCGCTCTCCGGCACCCAGCGCGACACCTGGGAGCGGCTGTGGCCGGAGCTGGGCCTGACGGTGGCGACCGACCAGCGTCCGGAGCGCCTGGACACCGCCGCGTGGTTCGGTCGCCAGGCGCCGCTGGTTCTCGAAATCGGTTGCGGCAGTGGTACATCCACGCGCGCGATGGCGAAGGACGAGCCCGGCGTCGACGTCATCGCGGTGGAAATCTACCGGCGTGGCCTGGCGCAGCTGCTGAGCGCGATCGAGCGCGAACACGTCTCCAACATCCGCTTGATCCGGGGCAACGCGATCGACGTGCTGGACCTGATCGCGCCGGGCTCGCTGACCGGCGTCCGCGTCTTTTTTCCCGACCCCTGGCCCAAGGCCCGCCACCACAAGCGCCGCTTCCTGCAGCCGACCACGGTTGGTCTGCTCGCCGACCGGTTACTCCCGGGTGGTGTCCTGCACGCGGCGACGGACCATCCCGGTTACGCCGAGCACATCGGCGAGGTCGGCATGGGTGAGCCGCGGCTGCGCCGCGTCGGCCCCGGCGACCGGCTGCCGATCTCCGTCGCGCGCCCCGCCACCAAGTACGAGTCCAAGGCTCGCGACGCGGGCAGCGTGGTGCACGAATTCATCTGGCAAAAGCTGGAAAAGGCGACGGGATGAGCCTGACGGAAGAAACAGCAGCCCCCTCGGATTCTCCGGCGGTGCTCTCTGCCGAGGGCCTGGGTAGTTTTCAACCGCCGGGCGGGCGCGTCCTGCTGGTCTGGGACGCCCCCAACCTCGACATGGGGCTGGGATCCATCCTGGGCCGCCGTCCCACGGCCCTGGAACGCCCGCGGTTCGACGCGCTGGGCCGCTGGCTGCTGGCGCGCACGGCCGAGGTCAGCTCCGCCCGCCCGGGCGTGGTGATCGAACCGGAGGCCACCGTCTTCACCAACATCGCGCCGGGCAGCGCCGACGTCGTCCGCCCGTGGGTGGACGCCCTGCGCAACGTGGGCTTCGCGGTCTTTGCCAAGCCGAAGATCGACGAGGACAGCGACGTCGACCGCGACATGCTCGCCCACATCGCGCAGCGGCACTCCGAGGGGTTGGCGGCGCTGGTGGTGGCGTCGGCCGACGGTCAGGCCTTCCGCCAGCCGCTGGAAGAAATCGCACGCACCGGCGTGTCCGTTCAGGTGATCGGATTTCGCGAACATGCGAGTTGGGCGCTAGCGTCGGATACCTTGGATTTCGTCGACCTGGAAGACATCGCGGGTGTGTTCCGGGAGCCGTTGCCGCGGATCGGCCTAGATTCGCTGCCTGACCAGGGGGCATGGCTGCAGCCGTTCCGGCCGCTGTCCGCCCTGTTGACCACGCGTGTGTGAGATTGGCGCGCTGACAACCAAAAAGGCACTGCGCGGGTCGCTAGTGATCCAGTAAAGGAGCTTAGGTGTTCGCCTGGTGGGGTCGAACCGTGTACCGGTACCGGTACATCGTGATCGGGGTCATGGTGGCCCTGAGCCTCGGCGGCGGCGTCTTCGGAATGAGCCTGGGCAAGCACGTTACGCAGAGCGGCTTCTACGACGACGGCAGCCAGTCCGTGAAGGCCTCGATCCTCGGCGACAAGACCTACGGGCGGGACCGGACCGGCCACATCGTCGCCACCTTCACCGCGCCCGACGGCAAGACCGTCGACGATCCGGCGTGGCGGCAGAAGATCACCGGCGAGCTGAACAAGTTCAAGAACGACCACTCCGACAAGGTCCTCGGCTGGGCCGGCTACCTGGCCCTGGCCAACCCCGCCGACGCGCCCCCGCTGATCAAGGGGATGGCGACCGAGGACAAGAAGCACACCTTCGTCAGCATCCCGCTGAAGGGCAACGACGACGACACCATCCTGAACAACTACAAGGACATCGCGCCGGACCTGCAGAAGCTCGACGGCGGCACCGTCGAACTCGCCGGCCTCGAGCCGATCATGAGCTCGCTGACCGGGACCATCGCCACCGACCAGCGCCGCATGGAGGTGCTGGCGCTGCCCGCGGTGACGGTGGTGCTGTTCCTGGTGTTCGGCGGCGCGATCGCCGCCGGGCTGCCGGTCATGGTGGGCGGTCTGAGCATCGCGGGCGCGCTGGGGATCCTGCGGTTCGTCGCGCTCTTCGCGCCGGTGCACTTCTTCGCCCAGCCCGTGGTGTCACTGGTCGGCCTGGGCCTGGCCATCGACTACGGGCTTTTCGTGGTGAGCCGGTTCCGGGAGGAGATCGCCGAGGGCTACGACACCGAGGCCGCGGTGCGGCGGACGGTGATGACGGCCGGTCGCACCGTGACGTTCTCGGCGGTGCTGATCATCGCCTCCGGCTCGGCGCTGCTGTTGTTGCCGCAGGGCTTCGTGAAGTCGCTGACGTATGCGCTGATCGCGGCGGTGGGCCTGGCGGCGCTGCTGTCGATCACGCTGCTGCCCGCCTGCCTGGGCATCCTCGGTCGCCACGTCGACGCGCTGGGCGTGCGGACCGCGTTCCGCGTTCCCTTCCTGCGGAACTGGAAGTACTCGCGGGCCTTCCTCAATTGGCTCGCCGACCGGCTGCAGAAGACCAAGACCCGCGAAGAGGTCGAGGCCGGGTTCTGGGGCAAGCTCACCAACTTCGTGATGAAGCGCCCGCTGGCCTTCGCCATCCCGATCGTGGTCGGGATGATCCTGCTGGTCATCCCGCTGGGCAACCTGTCGCTCGGCGGGATCAGCGAAAAGTACCTGCCGCCGGGCAACCAGGCCCGCGAGGCGCAGGAGCACTTCGACAAGCTCTTCCCCGGCTACCGCACCGAGCAGCTGACGCTGGTGATCCAGAGCGACAACCACAGCCCGGTCACCGACCAGCAGGTCGCCGACATCCGCAGCAGGGTGGCGAACGTGAGCGGGTTCACCAGCAAGCAGTGGGACGAACGGCCCTGCCCGGTGATCGCCGGCAATCCGTGCGTCGCCGGGCCCAACGGGACGACTCGCCCCGAAGACGGCTCGATCCGGGTGATCGAGAACGGCTTGGTCAACCGCAACGATGCCGCCAAGAAGATCGACGAGCTACGGGCGATCAGCCCGCCCAAGGGCCTGACCGTCTCGGTGGGCGGCACGCCGGCGCTCGAACAGGACAGCATCCATGCCCTGTTCGACAAGGCCCCGCTGATGCTGGTGGTTCTCATCTCGACCACCATGCTGTTGATGTTCCTGGCCTTCGGGTCGATGGTGTTGCCGATCAAGGCCGCGGTGATGAGCGCGCTGACGCTGGGATCCACCATGGGCATCTTGACGTGGATCTTCGTCGACGGGCACTTCGCGACGTGGCTGAATTTCACCCCGACACCGCTGATGGTGATCATCATCGCGCTGGTCGTCGCGGTCGGCTACGGGCTGGCCACCGACTACGAGGTGTTCCTGGTGTCCCGCATGGTCGAGGCCCGCGAGCGTGGCATGTCCACGGCCGAGGCGATCCGCATCGGCACCGCGACCACCGGGCGCCTGATCACCGCCGCCGCATGCGTGCTGGCCGTGGTGGCCGCGTCGTTCGTGTTCTCCGACCTCGTGATGATGAAGTACCTCGCGTTCGGGTTGATGGCGGCGCTGCTGCTGGACGCGACCGTGGTCCGGATGTTCCTGGTTCCCGCCGTGATGAAGTTGCTCGGCGACGACTGCTGGTGGGCCCCGCGCTGGGCCAGGCGCCTGCAGAACAAGATCGGCCTGGGCGAGATCGATCTGCCCGACGAGCGCAAACGGCCCAACCTCAACGGCCGCCCCGCCAGGCCCGCCGTCTCCGCCGCCAGCCTGGTCGCCGCGCCGCCGCGCGCGGCGCACGACCCCACCCACCCGGGCGCGCTGGAACCGCCGCGGCCGGTGCGGGCGAGTCCGGCCGGCCCGCCGGAGCCCCGGCCCGCCCGCGAGCCGGCCAAGGGTGCGCCGTCGGGCGCCAACACCGCACGACTGCAGGCCCCCCCGCCGCCCCAGCCGACGGAAGCCGCGACGGCGCGCCTGTCGACACCGGGTCGCGAGCGGCCCGCCGACGCGCGCGGCCCGGGCAAGGCGGCGCCGCCGCCGGCGCCGCGGCCACCGGCGCCGTCCAGCGGCCAGACCCGGGCCATCCCGGTGCCCACCGAGCAGGCCGACCCGACCGCGGCCCTGCCGGTGATGCGATCCGACGCCAAGGATTCCGAGGCGGCCTCCCAGCAGCTCAACGCCCGCGGGCAGGGCGACAACGGCGACGAGGGCGACGGCAGCGACGACAACCCGCGTCAGCGCCGCCGCGGCGGCGGGGGCGGCGGGGCCGGCGCGACCGTCAGTGCGCAGGACCTGCTGCGCCGCGAGGGACGGATATAAGCGCCCAGCGCTCAGTCCCCCTGGGTTTCCGGACGGTCCGGTTTGGCCTCGACGACCACTCCGACGTCGTCGTCCTCATCCTCTTCGGCCTGCTTTTCGGCCTCCGCGGACGGATCCCGGGCGAGCAGCACCTGGATCGCGTTGTTGAGGAACGCGACCGTCGGGACGGCCAGCAGGGCGCCGACGATGCCGGCCAGCACGCCGCCGGTGGAGATGGCCAGCACCACCGCGAGCGGGTGGATCGACACCGCGCGGCCCATCACCAGCGGCTGCAGCAGATGCGCCTCGAGCTGGTTGACCGCGATCAGCAGGCCAAACGTGATCAGCGCGTAGACGACGCCCTTCGCCAGCAGGGCCACCACCACGGCCAGCAGGCCCGAGATCAGCGCACCGATCAGCGGGATGAACGCGCCCAGGAACACCAGCGAGGCCAGCGGCAGCGCCAGCGGCACGCCCATGATCGCCAGGCCCGTCCCGACGCCCGCGGCGTCGGTCAGGGCGACCAGGAAGGTGGCCCGCACATAGCCGATCAGCGACGCGTACCCCGCGGAGCCGGCCTCGCGCACCCGGTCCCGGGCGGCGGTGGGGAAGATCTTGGTGACGTATTGCCAGATGTTGCGCCCGCCGTAGAGGAAGAAGATCAGGGTGAACAGCGCCAGCACCGCGGCGGTGACCACCTCGGTGATGGTGGCCGCCGTGGACAGCGCGCCGCTGGTCAGCTTGGACTGGTTGTTGTGCAGCGCCTGGATCGCGGCGTTGCCCGCGTTGGAGATCTGTTCGCCGCGCAGGTGCAGCGGCCCCTCGATCAGCCATCGGCGGGTGGAGTCGATGCTGTGGGTCACCTGGTCGGTCAGGTCGGGCAGGCCGTAGACGAACTGGATGATGACGAACGCCAGGATGCCGCCCAGGATCGCGAACCCGCTCAGCAGCACCAGGGTCACCGCGGCGCCGCGCGGCAGGCCGCGTTTGTCTATCCAGTCGACCGCCGGGACCAGCAAAGCGCTGATCATCAGGGCCAGTAATACCGGAACGACGATGACCTCAAGCTTCTTGACGACCCACAGCAGGGCAACCGCCGCCCCCAAAATAACCAGCAAACGCCATGACCACGCGGCGGCCTTCCGGACCAGGGGTTCGACTGATGCGGCCTCGGAGGCCGCAGAGGTGGGGCCAAGGTTTGCCGGCATCTGGTCAGCCTATCCGGCGGCGGTGCGCCGGGACGGCCGCGGCGAAGCCGTTTCAGGGCTGTTTCAGGCCGTTTCAGGCTCGTCGGGCGGCACGATCCGGTTACGACCCCAGAACGTCCCAGACACGGTCGGCGCAGCGCCCCACTGACCGCGCCACCTGCGCGGTTACCCTGATGCACGTGTCGCACGCCGCACCCGTCCGCAAGCTGGACCTGACGCACGGGCAAACCCCGCGCGGCAAGTACTGGTGGGTGCGCTGGGTGATTCTCGGCTTTGTCGCGATCGTGCTTGCTGTCGAGATCGCGCTCGGCTGGGACCAGCTGGCCAAGGCCTGGATGAGTCTGAACTCGGCCAACTGGTGGTGGCTGATCGCATCGGTGCTGGCGGCGGCCGCGTCGATGCACAGCTTCGCCCAGATCCAGCGCACCCTGCTGAAGTCCGCCGGTGTGCACGTCAAGCAGCTGCGGTCGGAGGCCGCGTTCTACGCCGCCAACTCGCTGAGCACCACGCTGCCAGGCGGGCCGGTGCTGTCGGCGACGTTCCTGTTCCGCCAGCAGCGGCTGTGGGGCGCCTCCGCGGTGGTGGCGTCGTGGCAGTTGGTGATGTCGGGTGTGCTGCAGGCGGTCGGGCTGGCGCTGCTCGGCCTGGGCGGCGCCTTCTTCCTGGGCGCCAAGAACAACCCGTTCTCCTTGCTGTTCACGCTCGGCGGCTTCGTCGCGTTGCTGCTGCTGGCCCAGGCGGTGGCGTCGCGGCCGGAGCTGATCGAAGGCATCGGCAGCCGAGTTCTGGCCTGGGCCAACTCAATTCGCGGCAAGCCGACCGACACCGGCCTGGACAAGTGGCGCGAGACGCTCATGCAGCTCGAATCGGTGAGCCTGGGCCGCCGCGACCTGGGGGTGGCGTTCAGCTGGTCGATGTTCAACTGGATCGCCGACGTGGCCTGTCTCGGGTTCGCCGCCTACGCCGCCGGCGACCACGCCTCGGTCGCCGGGCTGACCGTCGCGTATGCCGCAGCCCGCGCGGTCGGCACGATACCGCTGATGCCGGGCGGCCTGCTGGTCGTCGAGGCGGTGCTGGTGCCCGGCCTCGTCTCGAGCGGGATGTCGTTGCCCAGCGCCATCTCGGCCATGCTCATCTACCGGCTGATCAGCTGGCTGTTCATCGCCGCGGTCGGCTGGGTGGTGTTCTTCTTCGTGTTTCGCACCGAGAAGATCGATGACTCCGACGACGACCCCATCACCGGGCCGCTGCCCGTCGTGCGTGAGACCGGCCCGCCCGCCGACCCCGCGGAATCCGCCCTGCAGGGCCCGTTACCCCCGCCCGAGCCGAACCCGTAGCGCTGAGCCCGCCTCGGCCCCCGCCGTCGATTGTGAATGTACGGCTTCGACTGTGAGCCCAGGGCGGCCTCCCGCCCGTTTGACCGCCCACGCTTCACTCTGAACGCCCAGGCTTCACACTCGACGAGGAGAACGCCCGGGTGCCGGCTCAGCCGGCGTTGTTCGGCTTCGGCGCGCCACCCACGGTGACGCCCGGCAGCAGCGCGCCCCCGGTCGCCAGGCCACCCGCGGCCGGCGAAGTGCCCGCGGCCGGCGGGGTGCCCGCCGGTGACGCCGGGCCGCCCATCGGCAGCGCGCCCGCCGCGCCCTGCGCCTGCTGCATCATGCCCATCGCCTGCGGAATCGTGATCGGCAGCTTGCACTGCATCGACAGGTTGGTCAGCGGCTGCGCGATCGACGTCATGTCCCCGGCCACCTTGGGGTTGGCCTCGAAATAGGACTTCAAGCCGGTGAACGACTGCGGGCCCGCCTGCTGCTGCAGCATCGTCGTCATCGTCTGGTTGGTCTCCGGGTGCGAGTCCAGGTAGTCGCCCATCGACTTGGAGACCGACCCGATCGTGCGCGCGACCTCGCTGGCCGCGCACGGGTCGTTGGCGCCCGTCGCCGCCGGCCCGGCCAGAACCGCCAGGGCGGCCGGTGCCGCGGCGGCGATCAATCCCGCCATGAGTCGTCGGCGCATGGTGCCTGTCGTCATGGATCACTCCTTTGGTTCGCGAAAATGCACGGACGCCCGCAAACGGTTGCCATAGACGGCTCTTCGCGGCGAAATTCCCCCGCCCCGCGCCCGGCCATCCGCCATCCTGCCATAGATCCGCTTGATCACCGGTTCACAACGACTGCGCAGCTTCTTGGCAACATCGGTGTCTGTGCAGCTCAGGAACCAGATAAGCCGACATAATCCACAGGCTCCTGCGGTATTCTCGCCTGACCGCACTGCGCGAACCGGGGAGCGAAGAAATCCAGCAGTTCATGATGCGCCTCAGCCGCAGCCTGCGTAAGCACCGCTGGTTGGTCTGCACAGGCTGGCTGCTGGCATTGGTGCCCGCGGTCTATCTGGCGATGACGCAGTCGGGAAACCTCACCGGAGGCGGCTTCGAAGTGGCCGGCTCGCAGTCGCTGGCCGTCCACGACCAGCTCGAAAACCTCTACCACGACCAGAGCGCGTCGTCGCTGGCGCTGGTCGCCGCCCCCCGCCCCGACGCCAGCTACGCCGACATCACCGACGCCGTCGCGCTGCTGCGACACATCGCCGGCGAGTTCCCCAACGTGACCGAGGTCCCCAACCCCACCCAGCGGCCGCCGCAACCCGACCGGCCCTATGTGATATCGCTGCGGATGGACGCCCGCAACGCCGGCACCAGCGACCTCGCCAAGCAACTGCGCCACAAGGTCGGCGTCAAGGGTGACCAGCCCGGCCAGACCGCCAACGGCCGGGTGCGGTTCTACGTCATCGGGCAGGGCGCGCTGAGCGCCGCCGCGGCGGCCAACACCAAGCGCGATATCGCCGCCGCCGAAGAGTGGAACCTGCCGATCATCCTGATCGTGCTGCTGGCGGTGTTCGGCTCCCTGGCCGCCGCGACGATCCCACTGGCCCTGGGCATCTGCACCGTCGTCGTGACCATGGGCCTGGTCTACCTGTTGTCGGCGTACACCACCATGTCGGTGTTCGTGACGTCGACGGTCTCGATGTTCGGCATCGCGCTGGCCGTGGACTATTCGCTGTTCATCCTGATGCGCTTCCGGGAGGAACTGCGCACGGGCCGCCAGCCCACCGAGGCCGTCGACGCGGCGATGGCCACCTCCGGGCTGGCGGTGGTGCTGTCCGGGATGACCGTCATCGCATCGCTGACCGGCATCTACATCATCAACACGCCGGCGCTGAAGTCGATGGCCACCGGGGCGATCCTGGCCGTCGCGGTGGCGATGCTGACGTCGGCCACGCTGACCCCGGCGGCGTTGGCGACCTTCGGCAGGGCGGCGGCCAAGCGGTCGGCACTGCTGCACTGGTCCCGGCAACCCGAGAACACGCAGTCGCGGTTCTGGATCCGCTGGATCGGCTTCGTGATGCGCCGGCCGTGGGTGTCGGCGCTGGCGGCGACGCTGGTGCTGCTCGTCATGGCCGCGCCGGCGGCGTCGATGGTGCTCGGCAACAGCCTGCTGCGCCAGTTCGACTCGTCCCACGAGATCCGCGCCGGGGTCGGCGCGGCCGCCCAGACGCTCGGTCCCGGCGCGCTGGGCCCGATCCGGGTGCTGGTCAGCTTTCCCGACGGCGGGGCCGCCTCACCCGAGCACAGCCAGACCGTCGATGCCATCCGGCAGCGGATGACGCAGGCCCCCAACATCGTGTCGGTGTCACCGCCGCAATTCGCCGAGGACAACGGCGGCGCCCTGCTGTCCGCGGTCCTGACGGTCGACCCCGAGGACATGAAGGCCCGCGACACCGTTGCCTGGATGCGTGCGCAACTGCCCAAGGTTCCCGGCGCGGGGACCGCGCGCGTGGACGTCGGCGGCCCGACCGCGCTGATCAAGGACTTCGACGACCGGGTCTCGCAGACCGAGCCGCTGGTGCTGCTGTTCGTGGCGCTGATCGCGTTCGTGATGCTGCTGATCTCGGTGCACTCGGTGTTCCTGGCGTTCAAGGGCGTGCTGATGACGTTGCTGTCCGTCGCCGCCGCCTACGGGAGCCTCGTGATGGTCTTCCAGTGGGGCTGGTTGCAGGATCTCGGTTTCGCGCACATCACCTCGATCGACAGCACCGTTCCGCCGCTGGTCCTGGCGATGACCTTCGGGCTGTCGATGGACTACGAGATCTTTCTGCTCGCCCGCATCAGGGAGCGCTTCCTGCACTCCGGGAACACCCGCGACGCGGTCGCCTACGGCGTGAGCACCAGCGCCCGCACGATCACCAGCGCGGCGCTGATCATGATCGCGGTGTTCATCGGCTTCGCGTTCGCCGGCATGCCGCTGGTCGCCGAGATCGGGGTGGCCTGTGCCGTCGCGATCGCGGTCGACGCCACGGTGGTGCGGCTGGTGCTGGTCCCCGCGCTGATGGCGATGTTCGCGCAGTGGAACTGGTGGCTGCCGGGCTGGCTGCGCCGCGTGCTGCCGTCGGTCGACTTCGACCGGCCGCTGCCGGAGGTCGACCTCGGCGACGTCGTGGTGATCCCCGACGACATCTCGGCGCTGACGGCCCCCAGCGCCGACCTGCGGATGGTGCTCAAGTCGGCGGCCAAGCTCAAGCAGCTGGCGCCCGACGCCATCTGCGTGGCCGACCCGCTCGCCTTCACCGGTTGCGGGCGCAACGGCAAAGCGCCGCAAGGCATTTCGGAGAGTGTCGCCGAAACCCGCGGCCTCGGCCCGGGCCAGATCCCCCACCAGGTCAACATCGACGACGACACCGCGGGCATCCCCGTGGGCGTCAGGACCGCCACCAACGGCCACTCGGCCGCCAAGAAGCTGGTCGGCAACCTGGCGGCCCGCAACGGCATCGCCCGCGCGATCGCCGGGGACCGGCCGGTGCACCCGGTCACGCTGTGGCGGGGGCGGCTGTCGGTGGCCCTCGACGCCCTGCAGGCGGGTGCGTCGAACACCGGGACGGGGCCCGCCTACGAACGGCGCAGCCCGGTGGAGACGACCCACGTGCAGCTGCCGACGGGCGATCGGCTGCTCGTCCCCACGGGCGCCGAGGCGCTGCGCCTGAAGGGCTACCTGATCATGTGCCGTAACAGCAGCCGCGATTACGCCGACTTTGCAGACATGGTGGAAACGGTGGAGCCGGAGACCGCCGCGGTGGTGCTGGCCGGCATGGACAGGTATTACTGTTGTCAAACACCCAGGCGGGAATGGATGACCACCCAGTTGGTCCGGCAGCTCGCGGACCCGCATCCTTCCGATTTCGGTGACGACCCGTCGTCGGAGGCCGACGACACGGCGGACTGGGATGAGGTCAGACAGCGCTGCCTGTCGGTGGCCGTGGCAATGCTGGAGGAGGCGAGGTGACGTTGGCATCCGACCGGCGCCCCGCACCGCCGCCCCAGCGCCCCGCCGGCGAACAGCGCGGGCCCGGCGGGGGATCCCCCGGTCCGTTCCCGGACCCCGACCAGCCGGTGGAGTTCTGGCCGACGGCCGCGATCCGCTCGGCTCTGCAGGGGGGCGACATCGCCACCTGGAAGCGCATCGCCGCCGCGCTGAAACGCGACCCCTACGGGCGGACGGCCCGCCAGGTCGAAGAGGTGCTCGACGGCACCCGGCCCTACGGCATCTCCAAGGCCCTGTGGGAGGTGCTCGAGCGCGCCCGCACCCACCTGGAGGCGAACGAACGCGCCGAGGTGGCCCGCCACATCCGGCTGCTGATCGACCGCTCGGGGCTGGGCGAAGCCGAATTCGCGTCGCGCATCGGGGTCTCGCCCGAGGACCTGGGCACCTACCTCGACGGCAGCGTCAGCCCCACGTCGGCGCTGATGATCCGGATGCGCCGCCTGTCGGACCGGTTCGTCAAGGTGAAGTCCGTGCGTCCCGACTCCAACTAGCGGGAGTTGATCGGCGCCACGTCGGCCACCAGCCAGGTGTCGCCGCGCTTGTTCAGCGCCACCCGCAGCGCGGGCGCGGCGTGGCTGGGCGGCTGGCCGGGCTCGTTCTGGGTCACCCGCAGGATGACGGCCACGCTGGCAGCGGCCGGCCCGATGGCCTCGACCCCGGCCGACAGCGTGGCGGCCTGCGCGGTCACGTTGTGCTGGGCCAGCTCGGCGCTGGACTTCGCGTATTGCTCCTTGAACGCGCCCACCTGCTCGGGCACCATCAGCGCCGCGGCCCGGTCGATGGAGCTGGCCGGGGCGCTCGGGGTGAACGACGCCATCGCCTCGGCCATCCCCGTCGCGACCCGCACCGCCTCCCGCGAGTCGTCGGTGAAGTCGCGGTCCGGCCTCGTCCAGTGGGTGTATCCGGTCAGCACCGCCGCGCACAGGGCCGCGGCGCACAGGAACGCCACGGCCAGGCGCAGCCCCGGGGCGTCGTCGTCGGTGCCGACGCTGACCGAATCGCGGCGCAGCAAAAAGAAGTCCACCGCCATGCCCTCGGCGATGAGCAGCACCAAGACCGAACACGCCGACACCCACCACAGCGGCCAGCCCAGCACCACCCCGATCGCCAGCAGCGCGGCGACGGCGGCCAGCGGCGCCGCGATGTCGAAGGCCAGCAGCCGCCAGATGTTTCTCATCGGATCGATCCCAGCCCGGAGATCATCAGCTTGCCGTCCACGTCGGCGACGTCGAGCCGCAGGTTCCAGTGCACCGTCTGCGGCTTGGCACCGGCGTTCTCGCTGATCGAGGTCGCCACCACCATCACCGAGTCCGACCGGCTGGCGAACGGCGGCAGCTTGGTGGTGACCACCGGACGGGACGCCCCGGGCTGCGTGTCCAGGTCGCGGCGCACCGTCTCGATCGCCACCGCCTCGATGCGCCCGGCGCTCTTGGACTGCAGCTTTTGCACCACCTGCCGGTAGGGGTCGATGGCCGCGTCGAAGTCGGTGTTGAGCTCCCCCACCGTCCCGTCGTGCAGCTTTTGCAGGCTGGCGTCGACGTTGGCGCTGTTCATGTTGATCAACACGCCCGTCCACTCGGCGGCGGTCTGCATGACGCGGGTCAGGTAGGCGCGTTCGCCCACCTCGTCGCGGTGCCCGGACCAGATCAGGTAGCCGAGCACGACGGCGGCGACGCCGAGCAGGCCCAGCGCGGTCGAGGCGGCGCCGTAGGGGGAAAAGATCCGGCCGCCCGCCGGTTCGGCCTCGGGCTCGGGGTCGTCGGCACCGTCTGACATGGCCCGATCGTCGCATCCAAACGCGGATGGAAGGATGGCGGGGTGACTGTAGAGGCCATCCGATCGGGCGTCGACCTGAGCTTCGTCGACGCGAATTCCCGCCCCCAAGACGACCTTTTCGGCCATGTCAACGGCCGTTGGCTCACCGAGTACGAGATTCCGCCGGACCGGGCGACCGACGGCGCCTTCCGCGACCTCTACGACCGTGCCGAGGAGCAGGTGCGCGACTTGATCACCGAGGCCAGCGAGCAGGGCGCCGCCGCGGGCACCGACCAGCAACGCATCGGTGACCTCTACGCCAGCTTCCTCGACGAGGACGCCGTCGAGCGCCGGGGCCTGCAGCCGCTGCTCGACGAGCTGGCGCTGATAGACAACTGTGCCGGCGCCTCCGATTTGGCCGCCGCAATGGGCGCCCTGCAGCGCACCGGGGTGGGCGGGGGCGTCGCGATGTACGTGGACACCGACGCCAAGAACTCGGCCCGCTACCTGGTGCACTTCACCCAGTCGGGCATCGGCCTGCCCGACGAATCGTATTTCCGCGAGGAGCGCCACGCCGCGGTGCTGGCCGCCTACCCCGGACACATCGCGACGATGTTCGGCCTCGTCTATGGCGGCGGTGCCGAAGACCATGCCGACACCGCGGCCCGCATCGTGGCACTGGAGACCAAGCTGGCCGCCGCGCACTGGGATGTGGTCAAACGCCGCGACGCCGACCTCACCTACAATCTGCGCACCTTCGCCGGGCTGCGCGACGACGCGGCGGGCTTCGACTGGTCGGGCTGGGCGACGGCGCTGGGCAGCACGCCCGCAGCTCTCGCGGAAGTGGTTGTGCGGCAACCGGATTACCTGACCGCGTTCGCCGCGCTGTGGCAGAGCGAGGACTTCGAGGACTGGAAGCGCTGGGCGCGTTGGCGATTGATCCGCGCCCGCGCCCCCTGGCTGACCGAGGAGCTGGTCGCCGCGGACTTCGAGTTCTACGGCCGCCTGCTGACCGGCGCCGAGCAGATCCGGGAACGCTGGAAGCGCGCGGTGTCGGCGGTGGAGACCCTGATGGGCGACGCCGTCGGAAAGCTTTATGTGGCACAGCATTTCCCGCCGGGCGCCAAGGCGCGCATCGACACCCTGGTGGACAACCTGAGGGCGGCCTACCGGCAGTCGATCAGCGAGCTGGACTGGATGACGCCGCAGACCCGCGAGCGCGCGCTGAGGAAGCTGGAGAAGTTCACCGCCAAGGTGGGCTACCCGGCGAAGTGGCGCGACTACTCCGCGCTGGTGATCGACCGCGCCGACCTCTACGGCAACTACCGGCGCGGGTACGCCGTCAACCACGACCGCGAGCTGGCCAAGCTCGGCGGCCCGGTGGACCGCGACGAGTGGTTCATGACGCCGCAGACCGTCAACGCCTACTACAACCCGGGGATGAACGAAATCGTCTTCCCCGCAGCCATTCTGCAGCCCCCCTTCTTCGACGCCGCGGCCGACGACGCCGCCAACTACGGCGGCATCGGGGCGGTCATCGGTCACGAGATCGGCCACGGCTTCGACGACCAGGGCGCAAAATACGACGGCGACGGCAACCTGGTCGACTGGTGGACCGACGACGACCGCAGCGAGTTCGGCGCCCGCACCAGGGCGCTGATCGAGCAGTACGAGGCCTACACGCCGCGCGGGCTCGACGCGGGCCACCACGTGAACGGCGCGTTCACCGTCGGCGAGAACATCGGCGACCTGGGCGGGTTGTCCATCGCGCTGCTGGCCTATCAGCTGTCGCTCAACGGCGAGCCCGCGCCCATGATCGACGGCCTCACCGGCGTGCAGCGCGTGTTCTACGGCTGGGCCCAGGTGTGGCGCACCAAATCACGCGACGCGGAGGCGATCCGGCGGCTGGCGGTGGATCCGCATTCGCCGCCGGAGTTCCGGTGCAACGGCGTCATCCGCAACGTCGACGCCTTCTACGACGCCTTCGGCGTGGCCGAGGGCGACGAACTGTACCTCAAGCCGGACAGCCGCGTCAGGATCTGGAACTAGGGTCACCCTCCCCCGCGAGCAGACGCAAAAGCACCGCGACACGCCGTCAGACAGGTGCTTTTACGTCTGCTCGCGAGAGAGGAGTGCCCCCCGCCACCGCTTCGATGCGGGCCGGCACGTGCTTGTGCCAGGGCGTGCCGGCGTAGGGGTCGCGCCATTCGGTGGACGTCAGCGCGTTGGGGGCCACGCCCGGCACGACGGTGACCCCGTCGTCGCCGACGTAGTCGAGGCCAAAACCGTTGGGCAGCGCGGCATGTCCGGCGAGCATCGTCTCGGTGATCTCGACGCTCGCCTCCGCGGTGCCGGCCGCGGTGCTGACTCGGGCCCGTCCCCCGTCGACCAGGCCGAGTACCTGGGCGTCTTCGAGGCTGACGCGCAGCGCCCCGTCGGCGTCGCGCCTGCGCCAGGACGGGTCGCGGAAGATGTCGTTGGCGGTGTAGGCGCGCCGCTCGCCCACCGACAGCACGATGGGAAACTCCGGGGTGGTCAGCCGCGGTGGCGCGACGGCCAATGCCCTTAGGTCGTCGAGCATTTCGGGGATCTCCAGCGCGATTTTGTGGTCGGCGTGGCCGATCAGCGCGAAGTCGTCCTCGTAGCTGTGCCGGGTGAACGTGACCCCGGACGGGGTGTCGAGGATCGCGTCGAACAGGGCGTTGCCGTCGGCGTGGCCGGCGCGGCGGACCGCCTCGGGGTAGGTCATGGCGGTCTTCTGGGCCAGCGCCCACGCGGCGGCGGCGCCGGCCAGCCCGTCGGGCAGCGTCGGCCCCAGCGTTTCGTAGAGGACGTACGGAACCAGCCGCGCCACAGTCGGATTGGCGGCCACGGCACCCAGGAACGCCTCGGCGTAGGCCTGCCGGCCCCGCCGCGCGGCCTCGCGCAGCGGGCGCAGGTCGGCGTCGCCGAGCACGCCGAGCGCGCGCACCAGCCGCGCCCAGATCTCGGGTTCGGGCAGCGTGCCGGGAAGCGGCGGCAGCAGCGGGCGGCGCAATTGAAAAGCGTTGCCGGGGAACTCGAAGTTGAAGAAGGTGGCTTCCGGCTTCTCGAACTGGGATGCCGCGGGCAGCACGTAATGGGCCAGCCGGGCGGTCTCGGTCATCGCGACGTCGACGACCACCATCAGCTCCAGCGCTTTGAACGCCTCGCGGCAGGCCGCCGAGTTGGCCAGCGAGTGGGCGGGGTTGCTGCTCTCGACGATCATGGCCCGGAACCGGTCCGGGTGGTCGGTCAGGATCTCCTCGGGCACGGCATTGCTCGGCACCAGCCCGGCGATGATGGGCGCTCCGGTGACGGGTGTGCGCCCGGAGACCTGGCCGAACAGCGGCGCGAACGACGAATGCAGGTGCTGGCCACCCTTTTTCGCGAAGTTGCCGGTGAGGATCCACAGCAGCTTGTTCAGATACGAGCACAGGGTGCTGTTGGGCCCCTGCTGGACGCCGAGGTCCTCGAACACCGAGACGCTGGCGGCGGCGCCGATGCGCCGCGCCGCCGCGCGCAGCAACTCCTCGTCCACCCCGCAGCGCTGCGCGTAGTCGGCGATCGGCACCTCGCGCAGCGCTGTGCGGACGGCGTCGGCGCCGTGCACATGTTCGGTCAAAAATGCTTCGTCGCAAAGGCTTTCCTGCACCAGGACGGCTGCCAGCGCCGCCAGGCACCACGCGTCGGTCCCGGGCCGCACCCGCAGGTGGAAGTCGGACATCTTCGCGGTGTCGGTGACGACGGGGTCGAGCACGATCATCGACCGCGCCGGATCCTTGGCGATCTCGTTGAGCACCACCCGGGCCCGGGGGAAGCTCTGCGACATCCACGGGTTCTTGCCGACGAACACCGAGACCTCGGCGTGCTCGAACTCACCGCGCGTGTGACCGCCGTACAGGTGCCCGTCGACCCACGCCTCGCCGGTCTTCTCCTGCGCCAACGCGTTCGACCGATAGCGGGCCCCCAGGGCCTTCAGGAACGCGCCGCTGTACGCGCCGCCCAGGTGGTTGCCCTGCCCGCCGCCGCCGTAATAGAAGATCTTGTCCCCGCCGTAGGCGTCGCGGATGTGCTTGAACCCCTCGGCGATCTCGACGATCGCGGTGTCCCAGTCGATCTCCTCGAAGCTCCCGTCGGGGCGGCGGCGCAGCGGCGACGTCAGGCGCGCGCGGTTGTTCTGGTAATGGTCGAGCCGCAGCGCCTTGTTGCAGGTGTATCCCCGCGACGCCGGGTGCGCCTTGTCGCCGCGGATGCGGGCCAGCCGGCGGTCCTCGACCCGCACGACGATGCCGCAGTTGCATTCGCACAGGATGCATGCCGTGGACTGCCATTCGCCGGTCATCGCGATTTCCCTGCTGTCATAAGCAGATTGCGCAGCTGGCGGTGCACGAGGTCCAGCGGCGCGGGGTCGCGCCGCACCCGGGCCAGCAGGATGGCGCCCTCGAGCGCCGAGGTCAGCAGCACGGCCAGCTCGCCGGCCCGCTCGCGCGGTATGCCGTCGGCGACGAGGCGCTGCGCGATCAGGTCGGTCCAGCGGTCGAACACCGCGGCCGCGCGTTCGGTCACGGGCCCCATCCGCTCGCGGTCCTGCTGCTCGCCGGCTTCCACGGAGACCGCCGCGATGGGGCAGCCGGCGCGAAAGTCGCTGTCGAGCAACTGCCGGCGGAACTTGTCGATCAGCGTGTCCAGCAGTTCGAGCCCGCCCGCGGCGTCGGCGATGATGGCGCCGACGTGCTCGCCGGCGTAGTCGACCGCTTCGCACAAAAGCTGCGTGCGCCCGCCCGGAAAGTAGTGATAGGCCGACCCGCGCGGCGCGCCGCTGTGCTCGAGGACGTCCGAGATCGCGGTCGCGTGCGCGCCGCGCTCCCTGATCAGCAGCGCCGCGGAAACCACCATCCGCTCGCGGGGGCTAGCCATATGTATGATGCTATACATAACCCGCCGGCAAGCGAAAGCGTCCCTGGCAAATTGGGACGTTAGCCGCTACGACATCCAGTCGGCCGAGCCGTCGTTCTTCTTGTAGCTACCACCGCTGGAGTTCTTCACGATGATCGGATCGCCGGCGCCGAAGTTGTCGAAGAACCACTTCGCGTTGGCCGGGCTGATGTTGATGCAGCCGTGGCTGACGTCGCGCTTGCCCTGGTCGTCCACCGACCACGGGGCGCTATGCACGAAGTCGCCGACATTGTCGAACCGGACGGCGTCGGCGACGGTCAGCTTGTAACCGTTCGCGGAGTTGACCGGGACGCCGTACGTCGACGAGTCCATCACCACCGACGCCATCTTCTCCTGCACGTAATAGGTGCCGTTGGGGGTTTGGTGGTTGCCGTACGTCATCCCCATCGACATGGGGATGGTCTTCTCCACGGTGCCGTTGCGGGTGACGGTCAGCTGGTGGGTGGCGTCGTCGGCCGTCGCGATCAGCGTGTCCCCGGTCTGGAAGCTGGACACCGTGCCACCGGCGTCGACGGTCACCGCGGTGTGGGCGGGCCAGAAACTCAGCGGCCGCCAGCGCAGCTGGGTCGGGGTCATCCAGTAGAACTTGCCCGGGACCGGCGGAACGGACGACACGTGCACCGCGTTGATGGCCGCGCCCGCGTCGTCGACGCGCCCGGGGAAGTTGATGATGATCGGCTGGGCGACGCCCACCGTGGAGCCGTTCTTCGGGACGAACGCGGGCGGCCCGAACGGCGCCGCGCCCATGAACGGCGTCGGGTCCTGCCCCGCGGCCGGCCCGGCGGCCACCGGTTGCGCGCCGGGGAACGGCAGTGGCGGCGGCGCCAGCGGGTCGGCGGGCGGCGGGGGCGCGGCCAGCGGGTCGGGCGGCAGCGGCGCGGGCGGCGCGACGACGCCGGGGTCGCCGGGGTCGCCGGGGCCCGGCTCCGGGTCCGCCAGCGCGGGGACGGCGCTCAACACCGCCACGAAGGCCAGAATCGAGGCCAGCCCTGCCGCCTGCCCGGTCGCCTTCAAAGCCGCGAACTTCCCGCCCGACATATGCATCCCTCCAGTCGCTATCTGGAAATAGTCTGGCATAGCGGGCGCCCCAGCTACCTCTGCAACGGGCGGCGAGCACCCGAGAAACTCCCGAACGGCAGCGCTGACCTGCCCAGCTATGAATTGCGTGAACTTGGCGGAGCAACGCTGCTGTGAACGCCCACCAGCTGCCGGTTGGCCGCCATGCCGGCCAGCGCGGCCGCCATCAACCCCGCCGAGGCGGTCAGCATCAGCGCGACGCTGCGCTCGTACAAAAGCCCACCCGCCAGCGACCCGGCCATGATGCCGACCTGGAACGCCGTCACGTACAGCCCCGATGCCCCGTCCGGATCGTCGGCGCCGTTGCGCATCGCCGCGGATTGCAGCATCGGCGACACGGCGGTGGCCATCGCGCCCCACAACACGATCGCGGCCGTCCCGATCAGGGCCGTCACCGCGGCGGGGCCGACGCCGAACGCGAGCGCGGCGAGCACCAGGAACGCCGTCGTGAGCCCCGCCATGCACAGCACGACGGCGCTCTTCGGCCGGCGGTCCATGGACCGGGCCACCAGACCCACGGCGAGCACCCCGGCGGCGCCGTAGGCCGCCAGCACCCAGGCCAGGGTCGGCCCGCGCACGCCGACGACGTCGCGGATGACCACCACGATGTAGGTGTACGACACGAAATGGCCGGTGACCCCGATCATGGTGATGACGCTGACGACGATCAGCGCGCGATTGCGGTGGTGGCGCGCCCGCGGACCCACCCACTTGAGCTGGTCGGCGGACAGCACCATCTCGGGCAGCAGCAGCCGGGCCGCCACCGTGACCACGGCCGCGGCGACGGTGACGCAGACCGCCGCCAGCCGCCATCCCCACATCAGGCTCATCGCGGCGGTCAGCGGGCTGCCGATCACCAGCGCGAGGCTGGTTCCGATATAGATCGACATCGTGGCGCGCCCGGCGTGGCTCGGCGGCACCAGGCGGGTGGCGATCGGGGCGATCACCGACCACAGCAGCCCGTGGGTGATCGCGCACAGCACCCGCCCGGCGGCCAGCACCGCGAAGTTGGGCGCCAGCGCCGAGATGAGTTGCGAGACGGTCAGGCAGACCAGGCTGACCACCAGCGCGCGCCGGCGCGGCCAGTGCGCGGTCCAGCGCACCAGCGGGAACGTCGAGAGGGCGGCCACCAGCGCGTACCACGACAGCAGGGTGCCGACGGCGACCACGCTGACGTGCAGGTTGCGGGCAATCGCGGACAGCGCGCCCACCGGCAGGATCTCGGCGGTGACATAGGTGAAGGCCGCCGCCGCCAGCACAGCCAGCTGCGCGGCGATCCGTGGGGTCCACGTTCGCGCAGCGGTGGTGGTGGCGGTATCCACAGTCATGGCGGTCATCGGTCGGGTACGCAATCAGCCGGTCAATGCTGCTGGCTATACGCGCTGCACCTAACCGTACGCACCGCAACAATAAGTTCCCGCAGGTTTGCGGTTCAACACGCCCATCTTCTGGGCGGTCAGGAACGCACCAGGCGCGCGATGGCGGCGGAGGCCTCGGCGAGCTTGTTGTCGGCGTCGCTGCCGCCCTCGGCCACCGCGCGGGTGACGCAGTGGCTCAGGTGCTCGTCGAGCAGATTCAGCGCCACCGAACGCAACGCGCTGTTGGCGGCGCTGATCTGCGTCAGGACGTCGATGCAGTACTTGTCGTCCTCGATCATCCGGGCGATGCCCCGGACCTGTCCCTCGATGCGCCGCAGCCGCTTGGCATAGTTGTCCTTCTGCTCCGAGTATCCGTGTGGCTCCGACGTCCCAGTCATATCCCCATGGTACTAGGTACCCCGACGGGGTATACCCGCAAATATTGGCTTGGTGGCGCCGCGCATACTTGCACGATGGCCCCCGACATCAAACCCCGTAGTCGTGACGTCACCGACGGCCTGGAGAAGGCCGCCGCCCGTGGCATGTTGCGGGCCGTAGGCATGGGCGACGAGGACTTCGCCAAGCCACAGATCGGGGTCGCCTCGTCCTGGAACGAGATCACGCCGTGCAACCTGTCCCTGGACCGGCTGGCCAAGGCGGTCAAGGAAGGGGTGTTCTCGGCCGGCGGCTACCCGCTGGAGTTCGGGACCATCTCGGTGTCCGACGGCATCTCGATGGGCCACGAGGGAATGCACTTCTCGCTGGTGTCGCGCGAGGTGATAGCCGACAGCGTCGAGACGGTCATGCAGGCCGAGCGCCTCGACGGCTCGGTGCTGCTGGCCGGGTGCGACAAGTCGCTGCCGGGGATGCTGATGGCCGCCGCGCGGCTGGATTTGGCGGCGGTGTTCCTCTACGCCGGCTCGATCCTGCCGGGGGTGGCCAAGCTGTCCGACGGCACCGAGCGCGAGGTCACCATCATCGACGCGTTCGAGGCGGTGGGCGCGTGCGCGCGCGGGCTGATGCCGCGTGAGGACGTCGACGCCATCGAGCGCGCCATCTGCCCCGGCGAGGGCGCCTGCGGCGGCATGTACACGGCCAACACCATGGCCAGCGCCGCCGAGGCCCTGGGCATGTCCCTGCCGGGCAGCGCGGCGCCGCCGGCCACCGACCGCCGCCGCGACGGGTTCGCGCGCCGCAGCGGCCAGGCCGTCATCGAGCTGCTGCGCCGCGGCATCACCGCCCGCGACATCCTCACCAAGGAGGCGTTCGAGAACGCGATCGCGGTGGTGATGGCGTTCGGCGGGTCGACCAACGCGGTGCTGCACCTGCTGGCCATCGCCCACGAGGCCGACGTCATGCTCTCCCTCGACGACTTCAGCCGGATCGGGTCCAAGGTGCCCCACCTGGCCGACGTCAAGCCGTTCGGGCGCCACGTCATGTCGCACGTCGACCACATCGGCGGCGTCCCGGTGATGATGAAGGCGCTGCTGGACGCGGGCCTGTTGCACGGCGACTGCCTGACCGTGACCGGAGCGACGCTCGCCGAGAACCTGTCCGCCATCGACCCGCCGGACCCGGACGGCAAGGTGCTGCGCGCGCTGGACAACCCGATCCACCCGACCGGGGGCATCACCATCCTGCGCGGGTCGCTGGCCCCCGAGGGCGCGGTGGTCAAGTCGGCCGGCTTCGACTCCGACGTGTTCGAGGGCACCGCAAGGGTTTTCGACGGCGAGCGGGCCGCGCTGGACGCCCTCGAGGACGGCACGATCACCGGCGGCGACGCCGTGGTGATCCGCTACGAAGGCCCCAAGGGCGGGCCCGGGATGCGCGAAATGCTCGCGATCACCGGCGCGATCAAGGGCGCCGGCCTCGGCAAGGACGTCCTGCTGCTCACCGACGGCCGGTTCTCCGGCGGGACGACCGGCCTGTGCGTGGGACACATCGCGCCCGAGGCGGTCGACGGCGGGCCGATCGCCCTGCTGCGCGACGGCGACCGCATCCGGCTCGACGTGGCCGGCCACACCCTCGACGTGCTGGCCGACCCGGCCGAATTCGAATCTCGGCGAAGGGATTTCAGCCCTCCCCCGCCGCGCTACAAGACCGGTGTGCTGGCCAAGTACGTCAAGCTGGTCGGCTCGGCCGCGGTCGGCGCGGTCTGCGGCTAGAAATCAGGCGTGCGTGGCCGCCTCGCGCGTGCGCATGCCGAAGTAGGTGGCGTTGAGGCCCAGGAACGTCAGCAACGCGCCGGCCACGACGTTCGACCAGACCATGCCGCCCGTCAGCGCCACGTCCGGCAGGATCCACAGCGACACGATCACCCACACGCCGAGCACCGGCAGCGTCCAGGTCATGCCGTGCGCGCGGTCGAGCGTCGTCGCAAACCCGTATGCCAAGAACGCCACCGCGATACCGACGATGAGGTTCGACGTGGCGAGCGACCCGGTACCGCTGAATCCCACGATCCACGGTGACGCGGCCACGTACAGGCCCGTCAGCAGCGCCAGCCCGAAGGTGACGTGCGCACTCATCGACTCGGCGACGCGCTCGTAGCGCGCGCGCAGAGCCAACAAATCCGGGTGGTGATCGATTGATGAGTGGACTGTAGTCATTTTGTGACCTTTCTGTTATGCGGCAAGCCTTTTGAGCCGGCCGCAACCCATCATCTGCTGCCCAGATTACGCTCGATCGCCGTGTGCCAGCAACGAAAACGCGGGCCGCGCGCAGTTCCCCGAACGGGCGCCGAATGTGGGCCCCAGGTAGGCGATCTGCCCCGACTTCGTCCATCGGCCCCACACTCGCGAAACTGGTTTCGCGAGTGTGGCGTAACGTGACAGGACATGGACCTCGCGGACCGGCTGCGGCTGGATGTTCCCGTAGGACAAGCCGGAATGGGCGGCGGGCTGGCCGGCGCATCGCTGGCCGCCGCGGTCGCCAACGCCGGCGGCCTCGGAACGCTGGGCATCACCACACCGCGGCAGCTGCGCGCATCGATAGACCAGGTGCGCGAGCGGGCGCCGGGCCGCGCCGTCGCGGTAAACCTGTTGCTGCCGTTCGTGACTCGCCGGCACGTCGCGGTCTGCGTCGACACCCGCGTCGACGCCGTCGTGCTGGCGTTCGGCGACAAGCGCGGGCTGGCGCGGCACCTGCGCGACGCCGGGATCTTCGTGTTCGCGATGGTCGGTACCGAGGCGCAGGCGCGCGCCGCGATCGCTTCGGGGGCAGACGGTTTGATCGCCCAGGGACGCCAGGCCGGCGGCCACCTCGTCGGGACGATGCCCGCCCTGGAGTTCTTGCCGCACGCGCTGGCGGCGGCCGGTGGGCGTCCGGTGTTTCTGGCGGGTGGCATCGCCACCGCCGCCGACACCCGCGCCGCGCTGGACGCCGGAGCCGACGGCGTCATCGCCGGCACGCGGTTCCTGCTGACCCACGAGGCCGACGCCAACCGGGAGTATCAGCAACGAATCATGCGGGCGGACAAGACCCTCGAGACAAACCTGTTCGGCCTGAGCTGGCCGCTACGCCACCGGGTGGTGCCCAACGCCGCCACCGACCGGTGGTGCCGCCGCGACGGGCGGGCCCGCGCGCTCCCTGCCGCCCTCAACGCGGCCAGCCGCCCACTGTCGGCGCTGGGCTATTTCGACGCGGGCGCGCTGATGCGCCTGCAGTCGCCGTCGCTGCCGTTCTTCACGCCGCTGGCGCCGGTCGCCGGCGTGCCCGATTCCTGGCTGGACAGCGCCGCCCTGTATGCCGGCGACACGGCGCTGCGGATCGGCGAGGTCACCTCCGCCGGGCGGGCCGTGGCCGACCTCACCCCGCGCTGAAACCGCTACCGCACCAACGCCATTGCGAACCCGTCCCAGTGCTTGGCCCCGACGGTCTGGATGGCCGCCGTGTCCAGCCGCGGGTGCTCGCCCATCGCCTGCAGGGCCTCGCGCGTCGCGCGCACCCGGATGTCGTCGGACTCCGGCTCGAGAATCCGGCCGTCCCGAATCACGTTGTCCAGCACCACGACCGCGCCGGGGCGGGCCAGCCGCACCGCCCACTCGAGGTAGGCGATGTTGTTCTCCTTGTCGGCGTCGATGAACACCAGATCGAACGGCGCGCCGGTCAGCGTCGGCAACGTGTCCAGCGCGGCCCCGACCAGCACCTCGACCCGGTCGGCCACGCCGGCCCGGTGCAGGTTGGCCCGCGCGACCTCGGCGTGGCCTGGCTCGTATTCCAGCGTGACCACGCGCCCCTGCGGACCCACACCCCGGGCCAGCCAGATGGTGCTGTAGCCGCCCAGCGTGCCGATCTCGAGGACGCGGCGCGCCTGGATCGCACCCGCGAGCAGGCAGAGGAACTTGCCCTGCTGCGCCGAGACGGCGATCTGGGGCAGCCCGGCCGCGTCGCTGGCCTGCACCGCCGCGGCCAGGGCCGGGTCGTCGCCGAGCAGGGTGCCGTCCAGAAATGCGTCGACGTCCGGGGGAGTCGGTTTCTGGGTCATGCCGCCAAGATTAGCCGCCGCCCTTTACGGCATACCCGTATGGGGTATATAGTTCGGGGTGTCCACGAAACCGGGAAGGGTGATTCGACATGACGAACTACGAAGCGGGGACCGAGCTCACCTGTGGCCACGAGGGCTGCGGGTGTCGCGTTCGCATCGAGGTTCCCTGCCATTGCTCGGGCGCGGGTGAGCCCTACCGCTGCACGTGCGGCGACGAGCTGACCCCGGTCAGGTAGCCACCGCGGCCGGTCGCGCGTTCGGGCCTCGTTCAGCGCCCGAACGCGCGGCCGGCAAGCTCTAATTCGGCCGTGAGCCGGAACGCGACCGCCGAGACTCCCACCGCCAGCGCGTAACCGCCCGGCTCGATGCGCCAGCATCCCGCGGCGCCGTCGTAGCCGGCGAGCAGGCGCGGATCGGCCTCGATGGTGACATGCCGGGTAGCGCCCGGTTCCAGCTCGACCCGCTCGAATCCCAGCAGCCTCAGGCATTTACCGCCCGGGCCCGCCGTCAGGTACAGCTGCGGCACGTCGGCGCCGGCCCGATCGCCGGTATTGGTGACGCTGAAACCGACGCCGACGGTGTCACCCCCGCTGACCACCAGGTCGCGGTATTCAAAGCCGGTGTAGGACAAGCCGTGCCCGAACGCGAACATCGGCGCATGGCCGCGTCGCGCGAACCAGCGGTAGCCGACGTCAGCGCCCTCGAAGTAGTCGATCGTGGTGGGTGTCCCCCACGGCACGCCGGGCTCGGGTAGCTGCGGACGCGGCGTCTGGCCGAGATCGGCGGGGAAGGTCATCGGCAGCCGCCCCGACGGATTCACCCGTCCGGCAAGGATTTCCGCGATCGCCCGGGCGCCGGCCTGGCCCGGGTACCACGCCTGCACGACGGCGGCCACCGAGTCCCGCCAGGGCATGGCCACCGGGTTGCCGGTCTGCAGCACCACGACGGTGTTCGGGTTGGCCGCCGCCGCGGCGGCGATCACCGCGTCCTGGCCCCAGGGCAGCGCGAGGTCGGCGCCGTCGAAGCCCTCGCCTTCGGCGCGGACCGCGAACACGATCGCGACGTCGGCCGACCGGGCCGCTCGCGCCGCCTCCGCCGGCACCGCGCCGGGGTCGAAGTCGATGTGCGCCTGGGGCAACTGTTTTCGCAATTCGTCGAGCGGGCTCGACGGCAGCAGGTACAGGCTGCGCAGCCCGGCCTCCAGGCCCGTGCCGCCGATCGGGATCACCGCGGCGTAGCCGCCCGGCGGGACGACGGTGCTCGACCCGAAGCCGGCCGCGACCCCCAGCTGCGCGTAACCGCCGATGACGGCGACGCGCGCGGTCGACCCGGGCGCCAGGGGCAGTATCCCGCGGTTGGTCAGCAGCACGATGCCCTGCCGGGCGACCCGCAACGCAATCTCGTTGTGCGCGTTCATGTCCGGTTCGGGCGCGGTGTTGGCGCGGTCGACTCCGACCGCGAACATCGACCGCAGGATCCGGCGGACCATGTCCGACAGGCGCGCCCCGGGCAGCCGCCCGTCGGCGTGGGCGGCGCGCAGGCCTTCGCCGAACGCCTCGGCCTGCCACAGCAGCGCGTCGAGCTGCGCGCCGCACTCCTGGTCGAGGCCGGCCAGCGCGCACTCCCAGCGCGGCGTCGCTCCCCAGTCGGACATCACCCAGCCGCGGTAGCCCCAGGCGCCTTTCAGCACCTCGTTGATCAGGGCGCCGTTTGCGGCGGCGTAGTCGCCGTTGACCTTGTTGTAGGCGGTCATCACGGCGCCGGGTTGCGAGCGCTCGATGGCGATCTCGAAGGCCAGCAGGTCGGATTCGCGGTGCGCGCCGGGGTCGATGACCGCGTCCACGAAGTGCCGGTTGGTCTCGTTGCAGTTCAGCGAGTAGTGCTTGACGGTCGAGATGACGCCGTGGCGCTGTATTCCGATCACCGTCTCGGCGGCCATCGTCGCGGTCAAAAGCGGGTCCTCGGAAAGGTATTCGAAGTTGCGGCCGTTGCGCGGGTCGCGCGCGAGGTTCATCGCCCCCGCGAGCTGCACGTTGAAGCCGCGGCTGCGCGCCTCGCGGCCGATCACGCCACCCGCCTCCCGTGCCAGCGCCGGGTCGAAGCCGGCGGCCAGCGCCAGGCCGGCCGGCAGCGCGGTGGCCGTGTCGCCCGGGCGGTAGCCGGGGTTGGTGACGCCGAGGCCGGCGTCGCTCATCCGCAACGCCGGGACACCCAGCCGCGGAATCCCGGGCACGTACCCGGCGCTCATCGGGACCCCGGGTGGGATGCGCTCGTCGCGCAGCGGCCACAGCTCCCCGGCCCCCATCACCCCGACGATCAGCGTGAACCGCTCGTCGTCGGTCATCCGGGACTCGACCTCGCGCGCCCGGGCTCCGGCATCGTCGGGGTCGCTCACCGCACACCCTCTTTGGCGAACACCACCCGCAGCACGTGCCCGAGTTCGGGTCCCATCACCCGCTGCGTCAGCTCACACAGCGTGGCGACGAACTCCGGGCCGTGCGCCGGCTCCGCGCGGCACAAATGATGGGCCACCTCGTGCAGCACCACCAGCTCGCGCAGCGCCCAGCCGGCGGTGCCGCGGTCGGGGACCGCGATAGTGCCCGCGCCGTCGCGGTTTTCGTAGTGCGCGGCGGTGGCGGCGCGCCGCGCCCGCACCCGCAGCGGCGCCACGCCCGGCCAGCGTTGCCGCACCGACGGCAGCGCGAGCACGTCGTCGACGTAGCGCTGCACCGAGGCGACCGACCCGAACCGCGCCTCCGGGGGCAGGGTCAGCTGCGTGCCGAAGAACTCCACGGCGGGGGACGCGTGCTCGGCGGCGCGGTCGAACAACGTCCGGACGAACTCCTCGGCCGCATAAACCTTGGCGCGCTGCGAGTCCCGGACGCCGTTCACCGGCCCAATGCGCTCCGCGCGCCGGGCAGCTCGGGGCTGTCCGAAAGCCGGGCCCGCCGGCCGGCCCGGTCACCCGCGCGGCGCGCCTTCGACGAGTACCCCGCCGACGCCCGATGGGCCTGCCAGGTGCCGCGCGCCTGCGAGGTGCTGCGGTAGTGGTCGCGCAGCTCGAGCTCCTTGTCCCGCAACGCGATCGCGGTACCCGGCGGGCGTCCGCGGTCCTCGGTGGCCTCACGGGTGGCCTCGTCGCGCGCCTCGGCCAGCCGCTGACCGACGCGGGCGCCGAAGGCGAGCTGGAAATTGAGCCGGGCGGTGATCGTCGGCGTGGGCCGGTGCTCACCCGAGGCGAGGTAGGTGTCCGACGCCCGCACCATCTGGACGACGAGGCTGGCGTACAGGGCGTGGGTGGCGTCGATGTCCTCGGCGAACCCGTAGGCATAGACGAACGTCGAATTGGACGCGATGTCACAGCGCACGTCGTTGGCGGCCGCGATCACCACGAAGAGCTGCACATAGGTGCGCAGGCCCTTGCTGCCCGCGGCGCCGATGGTGATGGTCCGCTGGGTCGGCGCCTGCGCCGCCGAGCGCTTGGCCGCGTGCGAGCGCGCCACCGCCAGGTCGATGGACGACGCCGTCGCCAGCCGCTGCGCGGCGCTCATGAACGCCTCCGCCTCGTGCGCGTTGTCGGTGCCCTCGGCCTGACGCAGCAGCGCCGCGATGCGGGACAGCATCTTGTCGTCGGTCATGGCGCCAAACCTACGGGAGGGTCACGACAGTCAGACCCGGTCGGTGATCCACGAGACCACGTCGCCCAGCACCTGATCCTGCTCCGGCTCGTTGAAGACCTCGTGGTAGAGCCCGGGGTATACCTTCAGCTCGACGTCGGTGGATCCCACGCACTGCACCAGGCGGCGACTGCCGTCGAGGGGGATGAGCCGGTCGTCGGAGCCGTGCACCACCAGCAGCGGCGCGGTCAGCGCCGGCGCCCGCCGCGGCATGGTCTCGCCGACCTGCAGCAGCGCGCGCCCGACGCCGGCCGGGACCTTCCCGTGGTACACCAGCGGGTCGGCGTTGTAGGCCGCCACCACGGCGTGATCGCGGGAGATGGCGTCGACGTCGAGTTCCTGCACCGGAAGGCCCGGCACGACGACACCGAGCACCTTGGCCGCGAGCACCATCAGCGGCGACACCAGGTCCTGGGCCGCCACCGCCGGCGCCGAGAGCACCATCAGGTCGTAGTTGTCCGGGCGTTCCACTCCGTAGGCGAACACGATCCCGCCGCCCATGCTGTGGCCGACCACGATGCACTTGAGGCCGTGATGCTCGCGGCCGGCGATGCCGACCAGGGTGTCGAAATCGCCGGTGTACTCGGAAATGTCCCGCACCAGCATCCGCTTGCCGCCGGAGCGGCCGTGCCCGCGGTGATCCAGCGCGTAGGTGACCAGCCCCGCGGCGCCGAAGCACCGCGCGACGTGGTCGTAGCGGCGGGCGTACTCGCCGAGGCCGTGGGAGAGCACGACCACCGCCCGCGGCGCGGTGTCGGGCGTCCAGACGTCGTAGACGATGCACACGCCGCCGACACCGTCGAAGCTCCGTTCAGTGCGCGTAGTCATCACGGGCAGAGTATCGGCTCGCCGGGCGCGGGTGTCAGAGGCGGTGCGTAGGCTCTTGCGGGTGAGCGTGCTGGCAGAAAGCTCCGATGCCGATTTCTCGGCCCATGCCGAGCCCTACCGGCGCGAACTGCTCGCGCACTGCTACCGGATGACCGGCTCGCTGCACGACGCCGAGGACCTGGTGCAGGAGACGCTGCTGCGGGCCTGGAAGGCCTACGACCGCTTCGAGGGCAAGTCCTCGATGCGGACCTGGCTGCACCGCATCGCCACCAACACCTGCCTGACCGCGCTGGAGGGCCGCGCGCGACGGCCGTTGCCGACCGGCCTGGGCGGGCCCAGCTCGGACCCGACGGCGGAGCTGGTCGAGCGCCGGGAGGTCCTTTGGCTAGAGCCATGGACGGACCGGCCCGACGGCACGGACGACCCGGCGGACCCGTCGGTGATCGTGGGGTCACGCGAGTCGGTGCGGTTGGCGTTTGTGGCCGCGCTGCAACACCTTTCGCCCCGCCAGCGCGCGGTCCTGCTGCTGCGCGACGTGCTGCAGTGGCAGGCCTCCGAGGTTGCCCACGCGCTCGGCACCACCACGACCGCCGTCAACAGCCTGCTGCAGCGGGCCCGCGCCCAGCTGGACACCGTGCGGCCCAGCTCCGGCGACCGGCTGACGCCGCCGGAATCGCCCGAGGCGCAGCACCTGCTGGGCCGCTACATCGCCGCGTTCGAGGCCTACGACATCGACCGGCTGGTGGACCTGTTCACCGCCGATGCGATCTGGGAAATGCCGCCCTTCACCGGCTGGTACCGCGGCGCCCGCGACATCGTCACCCTCATCCACCAGCAGTGCCCCGCCGAAGGCCCCGGCGACATGCGCCTGCTCCCGCTGGTCGCCAACGGCCAGCCCGGCGCGGCGATGTACATGCGCGCGGGCGACGTGCACGTGCCGTTCCAGCTGCACGTGCTCGACGTCGCCGACGGCCGGGTGTCGCACGTGGTGGCGTTTCTCGACGACACGCTGTTCGCGAAATTCGGCCTGCCGGAGGCACTATGAGCCCATCCCCCGTCGTCACGCCGGCGCCCGGCAAACCGCTGCTGCTGCTCGGCGCGTTCGACATCGGCGACCTCGGCTACGCCGCCGAGGAGTTCTTCGTTTCCGGCACGGCCACGTCCTTCGCCCCGGACGGCGACCTCGGCCCCGACGGCGCCTGGACCGTAACGCCAAGCGCCACGGCCGAATACACGACGCGGATGGTGGCGCTGGCACCGACCGACCCGACGCAGTTCAACGGGACCGTGCTCGTGGAATGGCTCAACGTGAGCGGCGGCATCGACGCCCCGGCCGTGTGGATGATGGCGCACCGCGAGATCCTGCGCGCCGGCTATGCCTACCTGGCGGTCTCGGCGCAGAAGGTCGGCGTCGACGGCGGCGCGAGCCTGCTCGGCATCGACATGTCCCTCAAGACCCAGGACCCGGCGCGATACGCGAGCCTGAACCACCCCGGCGACGCGTTCGCCTTCGACATCTTCTCCCAGATCGGCGACCTCGCCCGCACTGGTGTGCCCGGCGGGCCGCGGCCGCGGCGGGTCGTCGGCATCGGCGAATCGCAATCGGCGGCCATGCTCACCAGTTACGTCAACGCCGTCGATCCCCTCGCCCGGGTCTACGACGGCTTCCTGGTGCATTCCCGCTTCGGGCCGGCCGCCCCCCTGGACGGCACCTCGCTGATCGCCGACCTGGAATCCTCGAGCGGGTCGCAGGCCGCGGTCCGGTTCCGTCCGGACCTGCGCGTCCCGCTGCTCACGGTCATCACCGAGACGGACCTGTTCGGCCGCGTGCCGCTGGGCTATTACTACGCCCGGCAACCCGACACCGAATGCCTACGGGTGTGGGAGATCCCGGGCGCCGCGCACGCCGACAACTACACCATCCAGGTGGCGCCGATCGACGACGGCTCGGCGCCGCTCGACGCCATCGTGGCGGCCTACGCGCCGACCAACATGCTGATGGGCCAGGAGCTGGGGCACTTCATCAACTTTGCGCCGCAGCACCATTACGTGGTCCAGGCGGCGCTGGCCGCGCTGACCGACTGGGTCGAAACCGGCGAGCCGGCGCCGACGGGCCAACCGATCGCGGTGCGCGACACCGACCCGCCCCGGCCCGCTCTCGACGCCGACGGCGTCGCCGAGGGCGGCATCCGGACACCGTGGGTGGACGTGCCGGTCGCCCGGACGTCCGGGATCGTCGCCGAGGACAACATCATGGCGTCGATCTTCGGCTCCGGCGAGCCCTTCGACACCGCGACGCTGCGCCGGCTCTACCCCGGCGGCGCCGGGGAGTACCTCGAGCGGTTCACGGCGTCACTCGACCGCGCGATCGGCGCGGGTTTCATCCTGGCGGCCGATCGCGCCGAGATCCTCGAGCTCGCCGCGGCCACCTACCGGGCCTAACGGCCCCGCTGACTCTGCGCTCATGGCGCGACCCACTCGCACTTTCGCGCCATAGACGCAGAGTCAACGCCTACGAAAACAGCCGGCTGTCCGGCGACGGCCCGGGCACCGGGCGGACCAGGCCCGCCCCGGTGACCAGCGGCAGGTCCAGGGCGGATAGCAGGCCCGGTGCCGCCGCGCACACCGCGGGGATGGCGTTGACCATCCGCGACGCGCCGGCGATGCGCGCGCCGAGGTCGTGGTCACGGTCCTCGGCCATCTCGAACTCGCAGCGCATGGCCGGCGATCCCTCGATCTCGACGCGATAGAGCCCGCGCCCGGAGGCCGGGCCGTAGCCGAGGTCCTTCGGCGCGATGGAGATGTTGGGCTGCGGCCAGTCCGGCGCGATGTCGTCGCGCATCCGGGTCACGTGGTCGAGCACGAACGTGGGCTTCTCGCCGACATACCCGGTCAGCGTGGAGCGCATCGCCGCGATCGTCCCGGCCGCGATGTGGCCCGTGGGCGTGTCGAAGGACTCGGCGGCCGGGACGCGTTCGTTGCCCTCCTCGATCCGGTCGATCGTGACGCCCAGCCCGAGGGCGAGCTGGTGCAGCACCGGCCCCCAGCCGAAGGTGAAGATTCCGGGCTGGGCCGCGAACGCCGCGTAGTCCGGTGGCCGCCCGAACCCGAGGATCTCGTAGACCGCAGCCTTGTCCGGGTAGGTGGCGTAGTTGAACATCTCCGTGACCCGCACCGAGTCGATCACCCGGGCCACCCCCGAAAGCACCAGCGGCAGCACGTCGTTGGCGAACCCGGAGTCGATCCCGGTGGTGAAGAACGAGGCGTCTCCGTCCAGTGCGGCCCGCCGCAGCGGGTGGGTGAGCGCCGCGCCCGCCTCCCCCAACCCGTCGGGGAACACCAGCGGCACCACCGAGCACGACACCACGTTCTTGCCCGCCCGCAGGATCGACGCCATGTCCCCGACCGCCTCGAGCGGCCGCAGGTTGGCGCCGGCGGCGTACACCACGACGTCGGCGTCGCCGGCGAGCATCGCCGCCGGGTCCTGGGTGGCGATCACCCCCACCGGCGCGATCCCGCACAGTTCTCCGGCGTCGCGGCCGGCCTTGGCGTCGCTGTGCACGACGACGTCGACCAACTCCAACTGCGGATGGTCGATCACGCCGCGCAGGGCGATCACGCCCATCGAACCCGGCCCCCACACTCCCACCTTGAACACGAAGCTCTCCTATTATTAGGACGTGATATCTGAGATTTTGGACGGATCGTAGGGAGCTTCGCATGGCCGAGTCAACCGCCAAGTCGCCGCCCACCGCGCGGGTGATGGATGTGCTTGGGACGCTGGCGGATTCACCGCACGGGCGCACGTCGGCCGAGGTGGCCAAGGCCTGCCGGATCAGCACCTCGACCTGCGCGCTGGTGCTGGCCGAACTGGAACGACGGGCCTGGGTGGCGCGGCGCGAGGACCGCCGCTACGTGCTGGGTAGCGGCCTGCTCGGCCTGGTGCACGGGTTGCGGGCGCAGTTTCCCCTGCTGGACCGCGGGCGCGACGCGCTGCGCTTTTTGCACGACGCGCTGGGCGCGGGCTGCTCGATGTCGAAGATCGGTGACCGCCACCTGAGCACCGTCGACGCGGTGGGCCACGGCACCGACGGCGAGCACGCCGTCGGCCAGCGCTTCCCCATCGACCCGCCGTTCGGCCTGGTCGCCATGGCCTGGCGCGACGACGAATTCGTCGACGTTTGGCTGCACCGCGTGCTGCCCCGGCTGACGCGCACCGAGATCGCCCACCATCACCGCGTGCTGGCCGACATCCGGGCCCGCGGCTACGGCGCGTGGCGGTTCGACGACACCCACCAGTCGCTGCATCACCGGCTGGCCGACCTGCTGGCGTCGCTTCAGCCCACCGCTCAGGTGACCCGCCAGCTCACCACCCTGATGACCATGGTGACGCTGCAGTCGGTCACCGATGTCCTGGAAACCCAATTGGCGGCAACGGAATTCGTCGTCCTGCCGATCTTCGGCCAGGACGGCCAACCGGAGTACCAGATCGAGATCCACCTCGGCCGGTCGGCCGGGCTGACCCTGGCCGGGCTCGACGCCGCGCTGCGCCGCGCTCAGGCCATGCTCACGGTGGGGATCGCCCATTAGGCTGGTTTCATGGCCGCCACCGTGGAGATCCGCCGCGCGGCCGACCGGGCCGCCACCACGACTCCGTGGCTGACCTCGCGGCATTCGTTCTCGTTCGGCGACCACTACGACCCCGGCAACACCCATCACGGGCTGCTCCTGGTCAACAACGACGACATCGTGGCGCCCGCAGCGGGATTCGACACGCACCCGCATCGGGACATGGAGATCGTGACCTGGGTCCTGCGCGGCGAGCTGACACACCAGGACTCCGCCGGCAACCACGGCGTCATCTATCCCGGCCTGGCCCAACGGATGTCGGCGGGCAGCGGGATCCTGCACTCGGAGCAGAACGAGTCCGCCGACGAGCCAGTGCATTTCGTGCAGATGTGGGTCATCCCCGACGAGACCGGCGTCGCCCCGGGCTATCAGCAGCACGAGATCGGCGACGCGGAACTGTCGCGCGGCGCCCTGGTGACCGTCGCCTCGGGCATGCGCGGGTACGACTCGGCCATCCGCGTGCACAACCGCGCCGCCGCACTGCACGCCGCACGGTTGCGACCCGGCGCCGCGGTCGACCTGCCGCCGGCGCCCTACCTGCACCTGTTCACCGCGCGGGGTGCGGTGACCGTGGAGGGGATCGGCGACCTGCACGAGGGCGACGCGCTCCGCTGCGCCGACGCCGACGCCCGCCGGGTGACCGCGAGCGCGCCGTCGGAGCTGCTGATCTGGGAGATGCACACGCGGCTGGGCGGCTGAGGTGATCCGGCCGACACCCGGGGACCACATAGAGTTGGCCACGACAGACAGGAGCCCGCATGTCTCAATCGCAGCCGCGGCACGCGGCGCCCAACCCCAACCGGAACTTCAGGGCAATTCGGACGGTGCGGTTCTGGGCGCTGCCGGTCGTCGTCACGCTGGCGCTGATGTCGGCGCTGTGCGCGCTGTATCTCGGGGGCATCCTGAACCCGACGACCAACTTGCGGCATTTCCCGATCGCCGTGGTGGACGAGGACGCCGGCCCGTACGGGGGGCAGATCGCCGACGGCCTGGCCGGCGGGTTGGACAAGACCAAGTTCGACGTGCGGGTGGTGTCGCGCGACGAGGCGAAGCGGCTGCTGGACACCGCGAAGGTGTACGGGGAGTTGGTCGTGCCGCCGTCCTTCTCGTCGAACCTTCGTGAGTTCGGCGCCAGCGCGGTCACGCCCGGCCATGCTGCGCGGCCCTCGGTCACCATCGCCACCAACCCGCGGGCGGGCACCCTTGGCGCCAGCATCGCCGGCCAGACCCTGGCCCAGGCCATGGCCGTCGCCAACGGCAAAGTGGGCCAACGACTTACGGCCGACGTCGCGGCCCAGACCGGTGGCGCGCCGCTGACCGGCGCGTCGGCGCTGGGCCTCGCCAACCCCATCGAGGTCAAGACGAGCGTCTACAACGCATTGCCCAACGGCACCGGCAACGGGTTGTCGGCGTTCTATTTCGCGCTCTTGCTGTTGCTGGCGGGCTTCACCGGCAGCGTCGTGGTCAGCACGCTGGTGGACGCGCTGCTCGGCTACGTACCGGCGGAATGGGGCCCGGTCTACCGCTTCGCCGAGCAGGTCAAGATCTCCCGGTTCCAGACGCTGCAGCTCAAATGGGCCATCATGGTGCTGCTGGGGATGCTGACGTCGGCGGTGTACCTGGCCATTGCGCACGGGCTGGGCATGCCGATCCCGCTCGGCTGGGAGTTGTGGGCGTTCGGGGTGTTCGCGATCATCGCGGTCGGCATCACGTCCAGCTCGTTGCTCTCGGTGCTGGGCTCGATGGGCCTGCTGGTCAGCATGCTGATCTTCGTGATCCTCGGGTTGCCGTCGGCCGGCGCCACCGTCCCGCTGGAGGCCACGCCGCCGTTCTTCCGCTGGCTGGCCGAGTTCGAGCCGATGCACCAGGTCTTCCTCGGGGTGCGCTCGCTGGTCTACCTCGACGGCCGCGCGGATGCCGGCCTGTCCCAGGCGTTGTGGCTGACGTCGGTCGGGCTGGTGATCGGACTGCTGCTGGGCGGCATCGTCACCCACCTCTACGACCGCAAGGGCTTTCACCGGATCCAGGGCGCGGTCGAGTTGGCGATCGCCGAACAGCATCAGGCGCAGCACAAGGCTCGCTTGAGCAAGCGCGAGGTTCCCGCCGCCGGTGTAGGGGCCGCCGCCCCCGCCGAGGGCACCGGCGAAACCCCAAGCGAGCAAACGTAATTCGAGTGCGGCCCAAGCGTCACGCGTTCGTTATCTAGTTTGACAGTGTTACTGGTGTGACTGATGATGTTTATGTTGCATCTCGACCAGTGCCGAAAGGTCCATCGTGCTGACGCCTCTCGCCAGCCTGCGCCGGCTGGTGGCCTGCTGCGCGGCGGTGCTCGCGTGCGCGACGCTGACGTGCACCACCGGGCAGTTCGTCGCGCACGCCGCCGACGGGCGTGACCTCCTTGCCGGCGCCATCAACGCCACCCGGGGCTCGTACCTGGTCTACAACTTCGGGCCCGGGCATCCCACGCCGATGCTCAACGCCGGGGGCGGCTGGTACGAGATGAACAACGGCGGCCACCTGATGATCATCAAGAACGCGGCGGGGCGCCTGGCGCCGCACCTGCTCGTCGACACCCACCAGGGCGATCAGGCGCGTTGCGAAAACAATGCCGGCGCCCGCACCGGTGAGGGGCTGTGGCAGGCATCGGAGATCTACCCGCCGCTGCAGGCCTGGCAGCGAATGGGGCAGCCGACCATCGCGATCAACGCCAACTTCTTCGACATCCGGCCGCAGAAGGCGGGCTCCTGGCGTCAGACCGGCTGCAGCTCGCCGCTGGGTGCGTTCGTGGACAACACCCGTGGGCAGGGCCGGGCGAACCAGGCGGTCACCGGCACCGTCGCCTATCCGGGCAAGCAGGGGCTGTCCGGTGGCGGCGAGAGCTGGAGCGCCCTGTCGACGATGATCCTGCCGTCGGGCGGCGCACCATATGTGTTGCGGCCCAAGAGCCCCCAGGATTACGACGTGGCCACCCCGGTGGTCGCCGACCTGCTGAACCGCAACGAGCGGTTCGTCGCGGTGTCGGGGATCGGCCTGCTGTCCCCCGGCAAGACCGGCCAGCTGCACGACGGCGGTCCCAGCGCCGCGCGCACGGCGATCGCCTACGCGAAGCCAAAGGACGAGATGTACATCTTCGAGGGCGGCAGCTACACGCCGGACAACATCCAGGACCTCTTCCGCGGCCTGGGCAGCGACACCGCCATCCTGCTCGACGGCGGAGGCTCGTCGGCGATCGTGCTGCGCCGCGACACCGGGGGCATGTGGGCCGGCGCCGGGTCGCCCCGCGGGTCGTGCGACACCCGGCAGGTGCTGTGCGACTCCCATGAGCGGGCGCTGCCCAGCTGGCTGGCGTTCAACTAGTCAGCGTCGCCATCTGTGGCGGCCCGAAGCGGAAGATCACCAGGCTCGCCGCGACCACCACCGCGGCGACCGCGAACACCGGCGCCACCACGAATCGTGACATCGTGGCGCCGACCAGGGCGCCGAAGCACATCGTGAAAACGACGCTGTAGCGCAGCTTTTCGCGGGCCCCCGTCCCGCCGGCCAGCCTGCTGTCCAGGCCGAGGCTGACGATCGTCGACGTCAACACCGTGGTGGAGAGTTCCTGGATGCCGAACTGGCGCGCGCTGGAGTGCTGCAGACCGAACGTCACCGCCAGCATGCCGATCATGATCAGCTTGGTGTCGTCGTGATAGCGCAGCACACCGGCGCCCGCCAGGGACGACAGCGCCACCAGCAGCGCGATTTCGGTTGCCAGCACCGTGGTGATCCACGGTCGCGCCCGCGCACCGAAATGCCGCGCCAGGCGGCCGCTGGCGATCGTGCTGCAGACAAAGGTGGGCAGGGCCACCGCGACCGCGGTCAGGTCGATGCTGGACTTGGGCGCCAGCCAGAAGCCGAGGAAGATCACGTTGCCGGTCATGTTGGCCACGAAGACGTGGCCGAGCACCAGGATGCTCATGGCGTCGGCCAGACCGGTGGCGAAGGTCAACAACAGCAATGCCGCGACGGTCGAGCGGTCGGAAACCGGCGACGCGACGGGCATGGGCGGCGGCTAGACGTGCGGCGTCAGGTCCAGCGAGGTGATGGTCGTCATCCTCGTCACCAGCCAGCGGTCGTTGTTCCGCTTCATAAACAGCCGGTAGGACAGGTATTTCAGCGCCGGGATGTTCTTGGTCAGCGGGCTGGTGGACGTGGTGTTGGTGTACACGATGACGACGGCGTTCGGGTCGTCCAGCGATTCGACAGCCGCGCCCGTGACTTCGGTGTGGTTGGTGACCTTGGCCTGTTTGTTGGGGGCCACGATCGCGTCGACGAACTTGCGGTACTGGGCCTCGAAGTCGCCGCTGAGGTAGGCCGCCGCGCGATCGGCGAGCCCGTCCATGTTCTCCGGCGTGTAGGTCCACAGCGTCGTTATGGCGTTGGCCGCGGTCCGCGCGACCTTGAGTTTCGTTGCTGCGGTGGCCCGGTCGGTCAGATACGGCTGGACCATCGCGCCCGCGAACGCCGCCGAGCCGACGAACAGCAGCGCGGCCAGCGCGATGACGATGGCCAGGCGCTTGCCGGCCAACAGCTTGCGCCGGGGGCGCTTGACCTTGGTCTCCTCGGGCGGCTCGGGCGCGGATTCGGTTGGGGTGTCGGTGCTTTCGTCCACCTCTGTGGCGTCGGCGCTCAGGTCACCTGCAGCAGGTTGCTGATCTTCCACTGATTCCCTTCCTGCGTGACGGTTGCCGTCCAACGATTGGTGTTCTCGAAGATTTGCTTTTCGTCCGGCGACTTCGAGGTGACCTCGGTGGCCACCATCACGGTGGCGCCGCCGTCGTCGTTCCACCGCTCCAGGCCCGCGCCCAGAACGGTGCCGGTCGCCGGCTCGGCCCGGGCCACCTGGAGCAGGATCTCGTTGGCCTTGTCGCGGTACTGCTTGGCGAAATCCCCGGTGGCTTGGCCCAATACGCGGCTCACGTAGTCGTTGGCGTGAAACGGGTCGATGGAGGTGAACTGTGTCATGAACCCCGTGACGTAATTGATCACCTCGCGCTCCCGCGACGCGGTGCGCGCACGCGACTGGTGCGAGATCAGCATCAGCGTGCAGGCCGCGATCGACGCCACCATCAGCACCGCGGCCACCGCGCCGGCCACCGGCAGCCCCCACGGCCGGGGCGGCGGCGCCGGGTGCTCGACGAGCAGCGCTCCGGAGCCGGGCTCGAACTTGCGGCGAGGGCTCATTTTCTGTTCCCGGGCAAGGGAATCAGGTCGTCGACGCGCCAACGGTCGTCCCCGCCCTTGGCGAATTCCACGCGCACGGTCGCGCTGATGTACCGTTCGTCGGGCGCCGTGCCGCGCCGTCCCTGCAAGAACAGCAGCATCGTCGCGCGGTCCGGGCTGGCCGACTGGACCGACCAGTCCCTCGGCCAGTACTCGTTGATGAGCGGGTTTCGCTTCTTGGCCTTGTCCTGTTCGGCCGTCAGCTTGCCGCGATAGTTGTCGGTCGCCAGCGACCGCGCGCGAGCGAAGTCCTCGTCCAGTGACTTTGGGTCGTACGTCAGCATCTGCGCGACGATCTTCGGGCCCTGAGCCTGCACCTGCGCCCTGGTTTGATCGCTGGCCCGCTCGCGGGAGTACACCGCCAGATAGCTCATGGCGGTGGCCGCAAGGCACACCGACGCCGCGGTCAGCACCGCCGTCGCGGCCCACCGCCGGATACGGGGCGGCGTCGCGTCGGGTTCCACGCGCCGCGCCTCGGTGCGCAGCAGCAGGTCGGCGAACGTGCGGCGCCGCGAATCCCACAGCGGCCAAAGCCATCCCACCACCGATGCGGTGTCGAGCAGGTGGGCCAGGTCCCGCATCAGCAGCCGCCACGGCCCGGCCCCGGTGCCGTCGCGGCGCACCACCGCGATGCCGAACAGCCCGCGGCCGAGGCTCCAACCCGCCATCACCGGCAGCAGCAACCGGTTGACCAACATCAGCAGGATGACGGCGCCGAGGACGCACACGGACACCCACCACCACACGCCGTCGGGTACGGTGAACGACACCAACGCCAGCGTCGTCGCCACGGCGACACCCGCCAGGACGTCGACGGCGAAGGCGCCGACCCGAAGATGCCAGGGCGCCAAGGCATCCCGCGGCGACGCAGGAACGGCCGCGTGGGAAAGATCCTGGGTCCGAGTCACAGCGTGCGTCTCCGGGACCACCACCGTCACTTCGTCACCTGGTCGAGCTTGGAAATGCGGTACTGCCCCTCGGCGAACGCCATCTTGACCCGCAGCCGGTAGCCGCTCTCGTTCTGCTGCTGATCGCTGGCCACCTTGACGCGCATCGCGACGAGCACGTCGATCGAGCCGTCGTCGTTGTTGCGCTCCACCGCGGCCCGCACGTCGGACACCTGAACGTGGATGTTCGCGGCCTGATACGCCTGGACCAGCATGCTGGTGTACAGCAGCGCCTGGGAACGGTACGCGTCGGTGCCGCAGTCGATGATCTTCTGCTCGCTGGCGGCCATCGCCTGGGTGTCGGGGGCCTGGGTCGCCGACACGCAATCCACCGCCGCCTTGAGCGCCGCGGCGTCGTTGCGCGCGATCACTTGGCTTTCGTGGTGGTAACGCAACGCGAGGTAGCCGCCCGCGCCGAGGCCGCCGGCCAGCAGCACGAGCGCGGCGGCGATGCCGGACAGCCAGCCGCGGCCCATGCGTGACGGACCGCGCTCGGCCGCGGCGTCCCGGACGGCGTCGGCCTCCTCGACGGTCTCGGTGGGCTCGTCTTCGGCTCCCGATTCCGGCGATTGCTCGGCAGCCGAGGCCGCCTCGCCCGCCTCGGCCTGGAGCGTCTTTCCGGTCTCCGGTGGCTCCTCGGCCGTCACGGCCGGAGTGGTCGCGAGGGTCTCCTCGATTTCCGGGGCAGCAGCCGGCTCATCGATCTTCGGACCGGGCTGCCGGGAGGGCCTGCGCAGTCGACGAAACCTCGGCATGGGTGGGGGGTTCAGCCGGCCGGCGCCAGCATCTCCTTCCATCCGTCGTCTCCTGTTTTGGTCGAGTTTTCGACGGAGTACCTCACCCCGTCGGGCCCCACCAGCTCACCGCTCTGCGGGCTGTAGATCGCCGAAGGGGGCCCGCTCGGAGTGTAGACACACGGGTTGGGCTGTTGGCCGTTGCACTGCACGGTGCCGGTTCCCGGGCGCGTCAGCGGATCGCTGGTCGCCGGGGGTGTCCCCGACACCCGATCCGACGGGGCCGGGTTGAGGCCGTTGTTGACCGACGGCGCCGGTATCACCATGCCCGGCCGCACCGACTGGTCACAGCGCGCCGCAGGTGCGGGGCAGGTCAGGATCTGGTTGGGGTCGCCGTACCAGGGGTTGGTGCCCGCCGGGACGTACGGCTTGGGGTCGCGGCACTCGCGCGGCGTGGCCGCCCGCTTGCCGGGCACGTCGGCACACGGGATATTGCGCGATCCGCGGACGCTGTTGGACGGCGTCTCCATCGGGATCTTGCAGTACGTGCCCGACGGCAGGGGCTGGATGCTGGTGTCCGCGGGCGAACGCCACTGCGATGCCGGGATGAATCCGGTGAGGCAGGGTGGCGGCTGGTTGATCGACAGCGCCAGGTCGAGCGCGGCCTGGTTCGGGTAGGGCGCGGCCACCGTCTGGGCGATCGACGCGCCCTGCGGCAGGAACACCAGCACTTGCTCGAGGCCGGGGTGGTACCGCTTGAGCAGTTCGATCACGACCTCGAGGTTCGCCAGCGTCTGCGGCAACGAGTCACGCACGCCGCTGAAGACCTCGTTGACCTCGTCGGCGGTCGGCGCCCCCTGGGCCAGAATGCTTTTCACGTGCTGGTCGTTGGCCGCGGTCTGGGCGGCCAACCTGTTCAGGTTGCGCGCCCAGCGCTCGATCGCGCTGTTGGACTGGACTTGGCTGTCGATGACCGGCCCGGAGTTCTGGATGATGTCGTTGACGTCGGTGATCTGAGTCTTGAAGTCGCCGACGATCGCCTGCGTGGAGTCGACCAGCCGCTGCAGCGCGGGGCCCAGCCCGCCGACGGACTGGGCCGTCTCGTCGAGCAGCTTGGCGATCTTGTCCTTGGGCAACACCGCCAGCCCCCGGTTGGCGGTGTCCAGCGCCGGCCCGATCTCGGCCGGCACCGTCCCCCTGGCGATGGTTTGACCGGGCGAGAGGTACTTGCCCGGGTTCCCGCTGGAGACCAGGTCCAGGTACTGCTCACCGACCGCCGACACCGAGTGGACGTTGGCGATCGCGTCGACCGGGATCTTGTAGCGGCTGTCGATGCTCATCGTCGCCAGAGCGCCCCGCTCGGTGGGCTCGACGTCGGTGACCTTGCCGATGGTGATGCCGCGGTAGGTCACGTTGCCCGTCGGGTAGAGGCCCCCCGACGCGGGCAGATCGGCCTTGAGTTCATACCGGCCGATGCCCATGAGGCTCGGGACCTGCAGATAGTAGACGCCGAGCACCAGCAGCGCGATCACCGTGAGGATCCCGAAGGCGATCAGCTGGCGCCGGATGAAGGTGGTCAGCAATTCCGGTCCGCCCTTTCCACCAGCGGCCCGCCGGGCGCGTCATTCGGGTTCGGCGTGTACCGGACATCGGGGATCATCGTCTCGGGATCGCGCCCGTACGACTGCTCGAGCGCGCGCAGCGCCCCCGACAACCCGGTGCCGGTGAGGAACGCGTTGTCCACCGCGCTGTAGGTCACGTCGAGCGTCAGCGACACGTTGACGTAGTCGCCGCGGAACATCTTGGGGACGGTGTCGATGTCGAACGGCTGCGTGAGGATCAGCTTCAGCGCGCCGATCAGGTACGGCGACGCCCGGCCGAGCTCTTTCAACGGGCATTGCAGCAACTGCAGATCCTGGTTCAGCGGGGCGCGCGCCTCCGAGAGGTACTGGTCGGCGGCCTTGCTCAGCCGCCCCACCGAATCGACGGCGTTGATCAGCAGCTGCTTGGTGTCGGCGAAATGCTTGAGCAGCGGCGGGATGTCGGTGAACACCCGGTCCAGCACGTCGGCGCGGGCACCCACGTAGACCAGCAGGCGGTTGGTGGAGTCGATGGCGTGGGTGATGTCATCGCGCTGCTGGTTCAGCTGGCCGGTGAAGGTGTCCAGCTTGCCCAGAAACGCCCGGATCTGCGGGCCGCGCCCGTTGAAGATGTTGTAGACCTCGTTCTGCAGCACCTCCAGGTTGGGGATGCCGCCACCGCGCAGGATCAGCGAGAGGCTGGCCAGCGTCTGCTCGGTGGTGGGGAACGCCGTCGAGTTCTTCAGCGGGATGGTGTCGCCGTCCTTGAGCAGCTCCCGCGACGGGTTCGGCGGGGAATCCAACTCCACGTGCTGCGAACCCAGCAGGGACGTCTGACCGATCTTGGCGATCGCGTTCTTCGGGAGCTTGACGCTCTTGTTGACACCCAGCTTCAGGGTCGCCACCCAGTTCTTCAGCTCGATCGACTTGATGGATCCGACGTAGACGTCGGCGACCATCACCTTGCTGTTGCCGTTGATCGCGAGCGTGTCGGGCATCTGCACGTTGATGGTCATGGAGTCCGAGCCGCTGCCCGGCCCGCCGGGGATCGCCACGTTGGAGATGCCCTTCCAGCCGCACGAGCTCAGCACCAGGGCGGCCACCAGCAACACCAGGCCCTGCCAGGACCGGTGGCGAATCCGGAGCGCGATCACTGCCGGTCGGT
>NZ_JCALCP010000018.1:0-66199 GCF_059812405.1 Mycobacterium sp. NGS57
AGAAACGCGTTGCCAGTTGCACTTTCGCGCGGGGCGGCGGCATAGGAGGATCGACGGATGAAGAGCGTCACCTGCACCAACGCAGAGCTCGAGGTCGTCGACCTGCCGACGCCGACGCCGGCCAAGGGGCAGTTGCTGATCGAGGTCCTGCGCTGCGGCATCTGCGGATCGGACCTGCACGCCCGCCACCACTGCGACGAATTGGCCGACGTTATGGCCGAGTCGGGCTACGACGCGTTCATGCGGTCGGATCAGCGGGTGGTGTTCGGCCACGAATTCTGCGGCGAGGTGCTCGATTACGGGCCCGGCACCCGCAAGGCCCCGCGCCGCGGCGCCCGGGTCGTCGCGCTGCCACTGCTGCGCCGCGGCAAGGAGGTGCACGGGATCGGGCTGTCGACGCGGGCGCCGGGCGCCTACGCCGAGCAGCTGCTCGTCGAGCAGTCGCTGACGGTCCCCGTGCCCAACGGGCTGTCCGCCGACGTCGCCGCCCTGACCGAGCCGATGGCCGTCGGCTGGCACGCCGTGCGCCGCGGCGAGGTCGGCAAGGGCGACGTCGCGATCGTGATCGGCTGCGGTCCGATCGGGCTCGCGGTGATCTGCATGCTCAAGGCGCACGGGGTGCGCACCGTGATCGCCAGCGACTTCTCGGCGGGCCGGCGCGCGCTGGCGACCGCGTGTGGGGCCGACATCGTCGTCGATCCCGGGCAGGACTCGCCCTACACGACCGACGCGAGCCGCAAACACCTGCAGGGCATCCTCGAGGCGTTCGACCTGGCGGTCGGCACGATCGAGAAGCTGCAGAAGCTGCGGCTGCCGTGGTGGCATGTCTGGCGCGCCGCCGAAGTGGCCGGAGCCGCGACGCCCAAGCATCCCATCGTCTTCGAATGTGTCGGTGTGCCGGGCATTATCGACGGCATCATCGCCAGCGCACCGCTGTTCTCGCGCGTGGTCGTGGTCGGCGTGTGCATGGGCTCGGACCACATCCGGCCGGCGATGGCGATCAACAAGGAGATCGACCTGCGGTTCGTGCTCGGCTACACCCCGCTGGAGTTCCGCGACACGCTGCACATGCTCGCCGACGGCAAGGTCAACGTCGGGCCGCTGATCACCGGGACGGTGGGGCTGCCCGGCGTGGCGGCCGCGTTCGACGCGCTCGGTGATCCCGAGGCCCACGCGAAGATCCTGATCGACCCCAAGAGCGAGGCGACAACCCCTGCCTAGCGATATCCCTTCCACCGAGACTGCGACCAGCGCGCCTTAAGTAAGGGCCGAATTCGCGATCTGAGCGCAGGTTCGATGCCCTCAGGCCGGCTCGATCTCGAGACCGACGTGCACTTTGTCGATGCCGCCGCGCATGATCGAATGCGCGTAGAACCACCAGGCGTGGTACCAGTACCGCTTGAGCACGGCGTGGTAGACGCGCCGCGTCTCGGACTTGGGCAGGACCCGGGCGGTCGCTTCGACGGCCTCGCTCTTCGGCTTGCCCAGCGCCGCGCTGCGGGCGACGGTCACCCGCGGGGTGTTGCGGATCCGCCGCATCTTCCACGACCCGTCGTCGGTGATGACCAGGAGCTTGTCGCCGTCGGGCACGCCCCAGATCGGTGTCGGCTTGGCGCGCCCGTCTTTGGTGAACGTCGTCAAGAGCAGGTACTTGGACCGGATCACGTCCTGGAAGCTGGTTGCCACGCCAGAACGGTTGCCCGCTGATGCGGTTTTGTAATCGCCGCGCGTGAAGGTCAGTGCGCCGCAACCGAAATCGACTGGCTCACCGTGTAACCGTCGATGCCCTCGGTTCCCAGTTCGCGGCCGTAGCCGCTGTTCTTGACCCCACCGAACGGCGCGGCCGGGTCCATGACGTAGCCCTCGTTGACGCCGAAAGTGCCGGACCGCACGCCCGCCGCCACGCCGTACCCGCGCTCGACGTCGGCGGTGAACACCGAGCCGGCCAGCCCGTATTCGGAGTCGTTGGCGATGCGGATCGCCTCCTCCTCGTCCCGGTAGGAGATGACGGTCAGCACCGGGCCGAAGATTTCCTCGCGCGCGATGCGCATGTCGTTGTCGGCGTCGCTGAACAGCGTCGGGCGCACGTACCAACCGGTTTCGAGGCCGTCGGGCATCTCGGTGCCACCGGTCACCAGGCGCGCGCCCTGGCTGGTGCCGGACTCGATGTAGCCGCGGACCCGCTCCTGCTGGCGCTGCGCCACCAGCGGACCGATCTGCGTGTTGGGATCCGAGGGGTCGCCCACCGTCATCGACTCCATGCCCGCGGCCAGCGCGTCGACGAAGTCGTCCTTGCGGGCCTGCGGGACCAGAATCCGGCTGAGCGCGTTGCAGACCTGGCCGCTGTTGGCGAGGCTGGCCATCTGGATGGCGGCGGCGACCGCCGCGGGGTCGGCGTCGTCGAGCACGATCGCCGCCGACTTGCCGCCCAGTTCGAGGCTCGCCTGCTTGAGCCCGTCGGCGCACGCGCGCGCCACCTGCCGGCCGGCGGCCGTGGATCCGGTGAACGAGACCTTGTCGACGCCCGGGTGGCCGACCAAAAGCTCGCCGACTTCGCGGTCGCCCGGCACCACGTTCAGCACGCCGGGCGGAAGCTCGGCCGCGGCGACCATATCCGCGAGCAGCTGCGCGTCGAGCACCGCCTCGGGCGCGGGCTTGAGCACCACCGAGCACCCGGCCAGCAGCGCGGGCACGACCTTGGTGACGGTGAGGAATTGCGGCATGTTCCACGGCACCACCGCGGCCACGACCCCCACCGGCCGCCGCGCGATCCGAATGTCGTTGCCGTACAAGCCCGGACGGTCCTGCTGCCACGGGTAGCTCGCCGCCATGCCGCAGAACGCGGAGATCATGGTCAGCGGAAGGCGGACCTGCGCCATCTTGGCGAAGCTGATGGGCGCGCCGATCTCGGCGGAGATCAACGCGGCCATGTCTGCGCGCCGCTCCTTGTAGATGCCGGCCAGCCGGGTGAGCGCCTCGATCCGCTCGGCGGGTTGCATGAGCGGCCACGGTCCGGTGTCGAAGGCGGCCCGGGCGGCGTCCACGGCGCGGTTGACGTCCGTGGGTCCCGCGCACGCCGCCCGGCCGATGACCGCCTCGGTGTGCGGCGACACCACCGAGATGACGGAGTCGGACTGCGGACGAGTCCACGCGCCGTCGATGAACAGTTGGTCCCTGTCGTACATCCGATGTCCTCAGGTGTTGCGGCCGCCGTTGACGCCGAGGATCTGGCCGGTGATGTAGCCGGCTTCCTCGGACGCGAAGAACGCGCACGCCGCGGCGATGTCCTCGGGTCTGCCCACCCGGCGCACCGGCGTGCGATTGATGTGGTCCTCGACGGTTCCCCCGAGCAGGTGCCTGCTCTCGGCGCTGCGCAGCATCGGGGTGTCGATGAATCCCGGCGGGACCGCGTTGACGGTGATTCCGCTGGGTCCGTATTCGAGCGCGAGCGACTTGGTCAGCCCATTCACCGCGGATTTGGCGGCCACGTAGTGGGACATGAACGGCTGCCCGGAGTGCGTGCTGGACGAGGAGATGTTGACGATGCGCCCCCATCCGGCTTCGACCATGTCGGGCAGCACGGCCTGGATGGTGTGGAAGACGCCGTAGAGGTTGACGTCGACCACCTTGGACCATTCCTCGAAGGACATGCCCAGGAATTTCTTGAAGCCTTCGACTCCGGCGGCGTTGACCAGCACCAGGATCGGGCCCATGGCGTCGCGGATCGCCGACATCGCGGCGTCGACCTGCGCGCGGTCGGTGACGTCGGCGACGTAACCGGACCCGTCGTCGGTGGGGGACAGATCGATGACGGCGACCCGCATTCCGTCGCTGCGCAATCGCTCGGCGACGGCACGGCCGATCCCCGAGGCACCGCCGGTCACGACCGCCGTCTTCACGCGCGCCCCTTTCCTGAGCGACCGCCCAACCCCATGGGCTCCCCATGCCTATCACCCGGCGTTCGCCAGGGTCAAGCTGTTGCTTCCGCAGGACCGCCGAACTTAGGGTCCGGTGATGGACAGGCCCCCGTTTCGCTTCGGAGTGCAGGCGACCAACGCCGCCGGGGCGCGCGAGTGGCGCGATACCGTGCGCCGAGTCGAAGAGCTCGGATACACAACGCTTTTCCTGGCGGATCACTACCTGGGCCCGGGTCCGGCGCAGCGAGCCGCGCGGACTCCGCGTCAGGATCTGGCGCCCATCGCGGCGATGGCGGCGGCGGCAGCCCACAGCGAGACGCTGCGCATCGGGTGCCGGGTGTTCTGCATCGACTACCACGTGCCGGCGGTGCTGGCCAAGGAGGCCGCGACGCTTGACCTGTTGTCCGATGGCCGTCTGGAGATGGGCATCGGTGCCGGCTGGAGCGAAGTCGAATACACCGCGATGGGGCTCGAATTCGACCGCCCAGGCCGGCGAATCGCCAAACTCGCGGAGGTCGTCTCGCTCATCAAGGCGCACTGGGACGGCGAGGAACTGGACTGTGCGGGCGAGTTCGTTCAGGTGCACGGATACGCGGGCCGGCCGCGACCGGCACAACGTCCCCATCCGCCGATCATGGTCGGCGGGGGCGGGCAGCGGATTCTGTCGTTCGCCGGGCGCGAGGCCGACATCGTCAGCATGTCCACCGTGCCCTTCGTCGCCCACGACGCCGACGGCCTGGATCCGCAGGCGGTCGCGCAGCGCCGGATCGGCTTCGTGCGCGCCGCGGCCGGGGAGCGCTACGGCCGTCTCGACGTCGAAAGCTCGCCCTTCTTCGCCGAGATCACCGACGATCCCGGGACCGTGCTGGCGGGGCTGGCGAAGTCGACGGGTATTTCCGAAGACCTGTTGCGCGACCATCCCAACGTGCTGATCGGCTCGCCGGAAACCGTTGCGGAGTTGCTGTGTTCGCGCCGCGAAACGCTCGGCGTCAACTACGTCACGGTGCAGCAGTCCCAAATCGAATCCTTCGCGCCCGTGGTCCGGATGCTGCACGGCCGGTAAACCTTGACCGCCACCATTGGAGATGGGACTATTTGGGCGATCGCTCAAGGAATGGATATCCCATGGCAAAGCGGACCCGATACAGCGAATACCACGATCGCTACGCCAACTATCGGTTCGAACTCTCCGACGACGGAATCCTGCTCATGCAGTGCCACACCCACGGCGGCCCCCTGGTGTGGGACTGGCGGGCGCACGACGACATGTCCGACGCGTTCGCCGATGTCGCCGGGGACCGCGAGATCAAGGTGCTGATCCATACCGGCACCGGCGACACCTACAACGCCACCTGGGGGCGCATGCCCAACGGCGACCCCGTCGAGAAGCCCGAGTACCTGTTGATGCCGGGCACCCGCGGTCTGCTCAAGCTCGACGAAAAAGCCTGGTACGCGCGGCATCTCATCACCAACGTGCTCGACGTCGACGTCCCGATGATCAGCGCCGTCAACGGCCCGTGCAACATGCATTCCGAGGTGCCGCTGCTCGGCGACATCGTCCTGGCCTCCGATGACGCCTATTTCCAGGATGCGTCGCATTTTCCGCGCGGCCAGGTGCCCGGTGACGGCCAGCACGTCATCTGGAGTTTCCTGGCCGGCCACACCCGCGCCCGTTATTTCCTGTTGACCGGCATGAAGCTCGGCGCGCACGAGGCCAAGGAGTGGGGCGTGGTCAACGAGGTGCTGCCCAAGGGCCAATTGCTGGACAGGGCTTGGGAACTCGCGCGGGAGCTGGTCAAGCGGCCGCCGCTGACGCTGCGCTACTCGCGCCAGCTGTTCACCAACCCACTCAAGCGGGCCTTCATCGACGAGTTGGGCCACGGCCTGGCCCGCGAAACCTACGCGCAGCGGGCCTTCTTCCCGTTCGGCGGGGAGATGGCGCCGCTGGACCGGGCCTGGGACGCGCGGCCCTGGACGCAATCCGAGCCGAACGGCGGCCAGCACAATGAAGGAGTCCCGTCGTGACCGGCACCCAGCAGCGCCTCTCGACGGGACGGGGCAAGTTCACCACCGATTACCCCGAACTCGGGACGGGCCCGGTCAGCTACGAGGATTCCATCTCCGAGGACTTCTTCGCCGACGAGCGCAAGGCCGTGTTCGCACGAAACTGGCTGTGCGTCGGGCGAATCGAGCGGCTGCCGCGCAAGGGCTCGTACTTCACCCGCGACCTGCCCGGCCGGCTCGCGTCGATCGTCGTCGCCCGCGACCTCGACGACACCGTGCATGCCTTTCACAACGTGTGCGCGCACCGCGGCAACAAGGTGGTGTGGCAGGAGCACCCGTCGCGGGAGTCCTCGGGCAGCTGTCGCGCGTTCGCCTGCAAGTACCACGGCTGGCGTTACGGCCTGGACGGCCGGGTCAACCACATCACCAACGAAGGCGAGTTCTTCGACCTCGACAAGAGCCAGCTGCGGATGCCGCCGGTGCACTGCGAGGTGTGGGCGGGCTTCATCTTCGTCAACCTCGCCGACAACCCCGTGCCGTTGCGGAGCTTCCTCGGCGACGGGCTCGCGCCCGTCGAGGCCTACCCGTTCCACAAGATGACGCAGCGCTACGGGTTTTCCACCCGGATCAACGGCAACTGGAAGCTTGCGGTCGACTCGGTGTGCGAGTGGTATCACCCGCCCTATGTGCACGGCCGCTTCATCGACCCCGACGTGGCCAAGGCCGAGAAGATGGTGCCGCCCGTCGACGCCTACCACTACGAGCTGTTCCGGCCGCACATGCTCACGTCGGTTCCCGGGCCGCCGCCGTTGCCGCCCCGCGAACCCGGGACCGCGGGCTCGGCGCGCCGGGACCAGCGCTGGGTCTACAAGCTGTTCCGCGCCGGCCTGTTCGGACCCGACGACGTCCCCGACTTGGGCTTTGAAGGACCACAACCTGAATTCCTCAACCGCGGCGACATCGCGTCGTGGGGCAATGACCAATTCTGGCTCTTCCCGAACATCTCGATCCAGATCTGGGCGCGCGGGTACTACATCACCTACACCTACTGGCCCGAGACCGTCGATTCGCACATCTACGAGATCGACATGTATTTCGTGCCGCCGGCGAACGCCACCGAGCGGCTCGCGCAAGAATTGGTGGTCGACAGCACGATCGAGTTCGCCATGCAGGACGTGAACACGATCGAGGCCACGCATTCGGCACTGAAGACGCGGGCGCAGAACACCTTTCACCTCAGCGACCAGGAACTGCTTATCCGGCAGTTCCACACGGTCATCCGCGACACGGTGGACGCCTACCGGGCCGGGGAGTCGTCATGACCGAATCAACACTGCCCGAAGGATTTGCCGATCTCGAGCCCTTCGTCGCCGATTGGGCATTGCCGACGCGCGCCGAGCGCTACGAGGCGCGGCTTTCGCAGCCTTACGACGAACTCGTCCGGTTCTACGACGCCGTCGCCCCGCGGGCGGAGGAGGCGATCGCGTACCTGAACGGGCTCGACATCGACGCCCTGCCCGACGACGCGACGAGGCTGCTGCACCTGCTCTACTCGATGATCCTGGTCTCCTACGCGGTCAACGTGTTCAAGCAGAACCGCATCCCGGACTCCGGTGCCGCGTTCTTCGACATGGTCGCCGAGCCGGCCGTGTGAACCGGGCGAGTGCGCCGGTGGCCGCCGCTTTGCCGCTGACCGGCCTGCGGGTGATCGACACCGCGACGCTGGCCGCGGGGCCGCTGGTCGCCACCGCGCTGGGTGAATTCGGCGCGGAGGTGATCAAAGTCGAGGAGCCCCGATCCGGGGACCCACTGCGCACCTGGGGTCCGCGTCGCGACGGCGTGGGCCTGGTCTGGAAGAGCGTGAGCCGCAACAAGAAATGCGTCACCCTCGACCTGCGCTGCGCAGAGGGCCGCGATGTGCTGCACCGGCTTCTGGCCGTCAGCGACGTGCTGGTATCCAACACCCGGCCCAGCACGCTGAGGCGCTGGCAACTGGACTACGAGTCGCTGCACGCGCGCCACCCGCAGCTCGTCATGCTGCACGTCACCGGCTACGGCGGCGGCGGTCCCAAAAGCGACCGGCCCGGTTACGGGACGCTGGCCGAGGCGATGAGCGGATTCGCCCACGTCACGGGCCAGCCGGAGGGCCCGCCGACGCTGCCCCCGTTCATGCTGGCCGACGGTGTCGCGTCGATGGCCGCGACGTATGCGGTCATGATGGCCCTGTACCACCGCGATGTGCACGACGCGTCGGGCCAACTCGTCGACGTCAGCCTCATCGAACCGCTTGCCCGGCTGATCGAGCAGTCGACCCTGGCCTACGACCAGCTCGGCGTGATCGACACGCGGGCCGGCAACCGCGCCGACGCCAGCGCGCCCCGCAACGTCTACCGCACGTCCGACGACCGGTGGCTCGCGCTGTCCAGCGCATCCGACAGCACCGCGGCGCGGGTGTACCGGGCGATCGAAAGACCAGACCTGGCAACGCGTTCGGAGTACGTGGAACACGTGGCGCGCCAGGAGCGGGCCGCCGAGATCGACGCCTTGGTGGCGACGTGGATCGGCACGCACTCCCTTGACGACGCGATGGCGGTGTTTCTCGATGCGGGTGTGGCGGCGGCGCCGGTCTACGATGCCCGACAACTCCTGGCCGACGAGCACTTGCTCGCCCGCGGCACATTCGCCGCGGTCGACGACCCGGAGCTGGGCGCGATGACCGTGCAGGCGCCCGTCGCCCTGCTCAGCGAAACACCCGGTCGCATAGTGCATCTGGGCACCGGCCTCGGCGCCGACAACGACGCCGTCTACGGCGGGCTGCTGGGCATCGACACCGAGCGTCGCGGCGCCCTGCGGGCCGCGGGCACGATCTGAGACGCACGGGAGAGACACGGTGACGAAACCACGGATGCGGCACTCGGAGTTGGCCACCCCGGCCAGCAACGAGCGCATGTGCGAAAAGGCCACACAGGCCGGCGCCGGTCTGGTATTTCTCGACCTGGAAGACGCCTGCGCGCCCCCGGCCAAGGAATCCGCCCGCGGCGTCGCGGTGAGCGCGCTCAACGAACTCGACTGGGGCACGACGCTTCGCGCCGTGCGCATCAACGGCCTGGAAACCGCGTGGTGTCACGGGGATATCGTCGAGGTGGTCACCGGCGCCCGCGACAACCTGGACGTCATCATCGTGCCCAAAGTGCGCGCGGCGCGCGACGTCTGGTGGGTCGACGTCCTGCTCACCCAGCTCGAGACCGAACTGCGGTTGGCCCGGCCGATCGCGCTGGAGGCGCTCATCGAGGAGGCAGAGGGGCTGCTGAACGCGGCCGAGATCGCGCGGGCCAGCCCCCGCCTGGAGGCGCTGATCTTCGGTGCGGGCGACCTGTCGGCGTCGCTGCGGTCGCGCGTCGACGGCAACTTCGATCCCGCCGGCGACTATCCCGGCGATTTCTGGCACGCTGTGCGGGTCCAGGTGCTGGCCGCGGCGCGCGCCGCAGGCATCGACGCGATCGACGCACCGTATCCCGCCTACCGCGACATCGACGGTTATCGGCGCCGCGCCCAGCAGGCGGCCCTGCTCGGATACGACGGCAAGTGGGCGATCCACCCGGACCAGGTGCCCGTCGCCAACGCGGTGTTCGCGCCGGCGCCCGAGGAGGTCGCCGCGGCGCGGTCGATCATCGACGACTACCGTCGCGCGGAGGCGAGCGGGGTGGGCGCAGTGGGCAGGGACGGCAAGCTCGTCGACGCGGCGCTCATGCGCCACGCACACAACGTGCTGCGCAGGGCCGGGCTGGAGGACCAGACGTCATGACCGCATCCCAGCGACCCAAGGCCCGGGACTCCACCACGCGGGACATGTTGATCGACGCGACGATTCGCATCATGATCGACGAGGGCTACGCCGCGGCCACGTCGCGGCGGGTAGCCGCCGAGGCCGGCGTGAAACCGGCGTTGGTGCACTACTACTTCCCCACGATGGACGAGCTGTACCTGGACGTGTTTCGCCGCGGCGCCGCGGTCTACCTGGAGCGCCAGCAGCAGGCGTTGGCGTCCGACCGGCCGCTGCACGCCTTCTGGGACACCCTGACCGCGCCCAAGGACACCCGGCTGCTGCTGGAGTTCATGGGACTTGCCAACCACCGCAAGGAGATCCGGGCCGAGATCGCGGCCTGGTCGGAGCGCTGGCGCGAGCAGCAGATCACCGCGCTGAACTTCATCGTCCGCGAACACGGCCTGGACACAGGCGAATTCCCGCCCGCTGGCCTCGCGGTGGTCATCGCGGCTATCGGCCGCACCCTCATCCTCGAGCAGGGGCTCGGCACCAAGGGTGGACACGACGCGGCCGTCGCGCTGGTCAACCGGTTCCTCGATCGGTTCGAGATGCCGGCCCCGAAGAAGCGGCGCGGCTAGTCTCGTTCAGGGCAGCACGACCCGCAGGCGCTCCCAACCACGGACGGTCGAGGTCGACGCCAATTGCGCTGTGTCGTAGTCGATGTCCCACTCCGGCCAGCGGTTGAGTATCTCGTCCAGCGCGACGCGGCCCTCGAGGCGCGCCAGATTCGCCCCGAGGCAGTAGTGCACGCCCTTGCCGAAGGTGATGTGCGAGATGTTGTCGCGCTGGATGTTGTAGGTGTCCGGGTCGGTGTAGCGGCGGTGATCGCGGTTGGCGGCGCCGAACAACAGCAGCATGGCGCTGCCGGCCGGAACCGTGGTGCCGTGGCACTCGAAATCTTTTGCCATCCAACGCGCAACGTGCGGACCGGTCGGCTCGAAGCGCAGGGTCTCGTCGACGGTGCGGGTCAGCAGCGAGCGATCCTCGTAGACCTTGCGGCGTTGGTCGGGATGCTCGGCGAGCACCTTGGCCAGCCACCCGATCAGCCGGCCGGTCGTCTCGTTGCCCGCGCCGGCGACCACCTGGGTGTAGTGCAGCACTTCCTTGCGGGTCAGCTTGCGGTGCACGCCCCGGTCGTCGTCGAACTCGACGTTGAGCAGGGTCGTCATCAGGTCGTCGGAGGGGTTCTTGGATCGCCATTCGACGTAGTCGGCGTAGATCCGGCCGTCGGCGATGGAGTCGGCGTTGGCGACCTTCAGGGGTGCGCCCGGCTTGGTGCGCAGGTTGGCGTCGTTGGCGTCGCGCACCGAAACCTGCTCGGACTCCGGGATTCCCAGCAGCATCCCGATCACCCGCATGGGCATCATCGAGGCGAGTTCGGCGATGATGTCGAATCCCCCGGATCCGACGAGGGGGTCCAGGCACCGCACGCAGTACCGGCGGATCTGGTCTTCGAGGGCGGCCATCCGCCGGGGGGTGAACACGCGCGACATCAGCCCGCGCAGCCGGGTGTGTTCGGGCGGGTCCTGGAACATCATCACCCCGCCGGGCATGTCGAACTTCGACTGCACCAACTCGAGGATGTCGCTTCGCTTGTTGGAGAACGTCTCCCAGTTGGCCAGTCCGTGCTCGACGTCGGCATGCCGCGACAGCGCCCAGAAGTCGTAGCGCTCGTTGTAGTAAATCGGGGCTTCCTCGCGCAGCCGCGCGTAGGTCGGGTACGGGTCGGCGTTGATACCTACGTCGTAGGGGTCGTAGTAGACGTCGGTGTCGTTGGTGACGGTCCGGCCCGCCATAGCCCACCTCGTTTCGGTTTTGGGCGATCGCCCAATATTACCGCGCACGCCATGTCTAGCAGCAGGTCGACGATCCCGTCAAGGTGCCGGCGTCATTGTCCCGCCGCTCCTTGGCAACCGCGCCGCGTTCAGTGGAGAGCGCTCCGGCGAGGCTGGCACCGATTGGCTAAAGAACACTTCATCGCGACGGCGGGGCGGTTAGCCCTTCGAATGTCATGTGGTGTTGGAATATCAACGGCCACGTTCAATGTTTTGACCCATGCGAGTCATCAGGAGAGTGAAGACGCGGGGCAGTAAAGGTGTGACCAGTTTGAAGGCAATTCGCCCCATGCCGCCGATTGCAATCCGCAACAGAGTGCCGTCGTTGCCGTCCGACTCAAACTTGTAGTCCTCAACCCAAGCGTGAAACGCCGGTGCGCTTGTGCCGTTGACACGGAACGCAAGGCGAGCTCCTTCCTCCCAGATGAGGACCGATTCTTCAATCGTTATGCCGATGAGCCGCTTTGTGTAGCAAGACCCAACGCCATGCGGACCCGGTGTCTGCCGACGGCCCGACTTGTCAAATCCCGGGAAAACTCGCCCCAATTGGCCGGGTCGCGAGCAAGCGCGGCGAAGACCTCGCTCGGCGGTCTGCCCACTTTGACGGTGGCACGAAGACTGCTGGGGGCCTTAGCGAGGAAGTCAAGATCGACGGGGTCGCAAGCAAACATCCGCAACTCCTTGTGTACGTGATGAATGGGAATATATGGAACCCTTCCGCAACCCACGAGGGATTAGTCAAATATTGCTAGGTCGTGTGCACGTCCGGGGTGCGGACATGCTCGGGCCGGAGGCCCCGCCCGAATGCGATCGGCGGGATGAATTGCAGCGGGCCGCGGCCGACGATTCCCGGGATGGGGATCGGGGACAGGTCGCCGCTCAAATTGGGCGCGATCGCCCTGTCCTGGGCGAACACCTGGATGGCCTGAATGGCGCGGGTGGGCAGCTCTCGACGGCGTTGCACTTTGGCGAGATCGGCGTCGTGCAGGCGGCCTTCGCGCAGCGGATCGCACAGGATGTTGGCCGCGGCCACCGCGTCGGCGACGGCCAGGTTGATGCCGACCCCGCCGATCGGTGACATGGCATGGGCCGCATCGCCGATGCAGAGCAGGCCGGTGCGCCACCACGTCTTGAGCCGGTCCACCCGCACGTCGAGCTGACTGGTCTCGTCCCAGGAGCCGAGGTCGCCGACGTGGTCGCGCAACTGCGGCCGCACCGACACGATGCGCTGCTTGAACGTCTCCAGCGACTCGTCGCGGGGGTTCGACCCCTTCGGCATGAGGTACGCGATCTGCCAATAGTCGCCGCGGTAGATCATCGCCATCGTGAAGCCCCGGCGGATGACCCCGTAGAGCTCTCGCGGGTCGCCGGGGCGCCATTTCAGCCGAAACCAGAGCACGTCCATCGGCGAGTGCGCCGCGGCGACCTCCAACCCGGCGGCCGCCCGCACCGCGGATTTGCGCCCGTCCGCGCCGACCACCAAGTCGGCGCGGACCTCGAGTTCGGGCGTGCGCGCCCCGGCCACCCGATCGCCGTCGAAGATCAGGTCTTTCACCTCGGCATTGCGAATCAGCGTGAATTCGGGGTAGGCAGAAGCCTTTTCGGCGAGGAAGTCGAGGAAGTCCCATTGCGGCATCAACGCGATGTAGGGCTGTTTGAAGCCGAGCCGTCTGAGCACGCCGAAGGTGCCGAAGGTGCGGATGGAGCCGTCGGTGTCGAAGGCGACACGGTTGACCTTCGTATGCGGCAGACGCAGGAGTTCGTCGACGAGGCCCAGCTCGTCCATGATCCGCAGGGTGCTCGGATGCACGGTGTCGCCGCGGAAGTCGCGCAGGAAGTCGTTGTGCTTCTCCAGGACAACGACCTTGATCCCGGCGCGGGCAAGCAACAAGGCGTGAACCAGGCCGGCGGGACCGCCTCCGGCGACACACACCTGGGTGTTCAGGATTTCGGCCACGGTCCGACCCTACCCCGCGGCATGACAAGGCCTAGTGGCCAACTCGAATCCCTTGGGCCCCTTGCGCTGAAGGCCGCGGTCAGTCAGAAGTCAGTCAGGCGATCTCGATGCCCAGAATCAGCGCGAGGCCGCGTTCAATTTGGCGCATGCTGTCGGGGCTCGCGGCGCCCAGTCGCTCCAGCAGGCGGCTGCGAGCGACTGCACGAACGCCCCGGCAGACGGCGACGCTGGTGGCCTCCACGCCCTCGCCGGGGGATATGTTCGGCCGCAAGGGGTTGTGCATCAGCGAACTCGACACCGGTACCACGACGATCAGTTCGTCGTCGACGCCGGTGAGTATGTCGTCGACGGAGACGACGACGGCGGGGCGGTGTTTGCCGGGTTCACCGCTGCGCGCGGCGCCAAGTGCGACGAGCCAGAGTTCGCCGCGCTGCGGTTCAGGCAAGGCCGTCGCCGGCCGCGGTATCCCAGTCGCGGTTCTCGTCGCGAATGGGACGCAGCGATGCCTCGGCTCGGGTGGCCTCACGCTCCGCACGGAAGATCGCCTCGCGTTCGGCGCCGGCGGCCAGCTCCCCAAGGAGCGCGGCGATCGACACTCCCCGTTCGCGGGCCTGGGCGGCCAAGCGATCACGCGTCTGGACCGGAACCCGGATCGTAGTCGTCGCAGTAGACATATTTAGTATCATACTTGATGACAAAGGTTAGCGCCTTAAAACGGCTAGCTACCTACGTTGGTTCACCTCTTCAAGTCCCTGTCCTTGCTGGGCTGCACGCGCTTGGGCTCGCCCGGCATCTTGGGGTAGTTCGGCGGGTAGGGCAGGTCGCCGAGGCCGCGCTCGTCGTCGGCCGCCGCCATCTGCAGCAAGGGCGAAATCGACTGGGCCACGTCGTCGATGCCGGCCCACGGATCGTCCCGGCGTGCCACCAACTCGGGCACGGTTGCCATCGTGTAGTCGTCGGGATCGGCTCCCGCCAACTCGCCCCACGCCAGCGGCATCGACACGGTCGCGATCGGCGTGCGCCGCACCGAATACGGCGACGCCATGGTGCGGTCGCGCGCGTTCTGGTTGAAGTCGATGAAGATGCGCTCGCCGCGTTCTTCCTTCCACCACGACGTGGTCACGGCGTCGGGGGCGCGGCGCTCGACCTCGCGGGCCAGCGCGATGCCCGCCCGGCGCACCTCGATGAAGTCCCAGTCGGTGGCGATGCGCAAGAACACGTGGACCCCGCGGCCCCCGGACGTCTTGGGGTAGCCGACCAGACCGAGTTCGTCGAGCAGCGGCCGCAGCACGTCGACGGCGACCGCCCGGGCCTGCTCGAAGCCGGTGCCGGGTTGGGGGTCGAGGTCGATGCGTAGCTCGTCGGGGTGGTCGGTGTCCGGGCAGCGGACCTGCCAGGGGTGCAGCGTGACCGTGCCCATCTGCGCCGCCCACACGATGGCCGACGGGTGGGTCACCTTCAGCGTGTCGGCGGTGCGTCCCGACGGGAACGTCACCCGGCAGGTCTGCAGGTAGTCGGGGTGGTGCTGCGGTACCCGCTTCTGGTAGATCTCCTCGCCGTCGATGCCGTCGGGGAAGCGCTGCAGGTGGGTGGGCCGGTCGCGCAGCGCGGTCAGCATTGGGCCACCGGCCACCGCACGGTAGTACTCCACGAGCCGCCGCTTGGTGCCCTGGGCGCCCAGCGCGGGGAAGTACACCTTGTCGGGGTTGGTCAGCCGCACCGCGATGCCGTCGACGTCGATCTCTTCTGCTGCAGCGGTCATACGTCGATTCCAGCACAATCAGGCTATGGACTTGCCTGTCATGCCGCCCGTTTCGCCCATGCTCGCCAAGCCGGTGCGGTCGATCCCACCCGACGCGTCCTATGAGCCCAAATGGGATGGATTCCGGTCGATCTGCTTCCGCGACAGCGACGACGTGGAGCTGGGCAGCCGCAACGAGCGCCCGATGACGCGGTATTTTCCCGAGCTGGTCGCGGCGGTGCGGGCCGAGCTGCCGCAACGCTGCGTGATCGACGGGGAGATCGTCGTCGCGACCGAACACGGCCTGGACTTCGAGGCGCTGCAACAGCGGATCCACCCGGCCGACTCGCGGGTGCGGATGCTGGCCGAGAAGACGCCGGCGTCCTTCATCGCCTTCGACCTCCTCGCGTTGGGCGACGACGACTGCACCGGTCGCCCGTTCAGCGAGCGGCGCGCAGCGCTCGTCGACGCCTTGAAGGACTGCGGGCCCTCGATCCATGTCACGCCGGCCACCACCGACATGGCGACCGCGCAGCGCTGGTTCGAGGAGTTCGAGGGCGCCGGCCTCGACGGCGTCATCGCCAAACCGCTGACCGTCACCTACCAGCCGGACAAGCGCGTCATGTTCAAGACCAAACACGAGCGCACCGCCGACTGCGTGGTCGCCGGCTATCGCGTGCACAAATCGGGCGGCGAGGCGATCGGCTCGCTGCTACTGGGGCTGTACCAGGATGACGGCCAGCTCGCCTCGGTCGGGGTTATCGGCGCCTTCCCGATGGCCGAGCGACGGCGGCTGTTCACCGAAATGCAGCGGCTGGTCACCACTTTCGAGGATCACCCGTGGAACTGGGCCGCGCACGAGGCCGGCGAGCGCACACCGCGCAAGAACGAGTTCTCGCGCTGGAACGCCGGCAAGGATCTCTCGTTCGTGCCGCTGCGACCCGAGCGCGTCGTCGAGGTGCGCTACGACCACATGGAAGGCGCGCGGTTCCGTCACACCGCCCAGTTCAGCCGGTGGCGTCCCGACCGCGATCCGCGCTCGTGCACGTACGCGCAACTCGAGCAGCCGGTCACCTTCAGCCTCGGCGACATCCTGCCGGGTCTGGGGCCTCAGGCGTGAGGGCAGAAGATCCCGAGAATCTGCTGGCAGTTGTCCTTGTTGATGAGGCCCGGCGGCGCCGGCGGGGGCGGCGGCGGGGGATCCTCTCCGTCCCAGATGTTTTGGGCGACGTTGCCCTGCCCGAAGTAGACGTAGTAGTAGGTGTGGCAGACGTTGTTGTCCCATCGCACCGGGTTGGTGACGTGGTTTCCGGTGGGCGGCAGCGGTTGTCCGGGGCACCAGTGGCACGGGCCCTGGGGGTGGTCGTTGGGGCAGCCGGGCCAGGCGTCCAGCGGCAGCGGACCGGGCTGGGCGCCGGCAGTGCCCGTGGCCAGGCCTAAACCCAGACCGGCGGCCACAACCGCGGTCGTCGCCAGCCGCGCGATGCGTCGTGTCATGGTTGTTTCTCCGTTGTGAGGGTTGGATTCAATCGCGTTGCAAGTGGACGTCCTATTCGCGGCTACCGGTCCCAAGTTTTGCACGCCGAGCGTGGGCGCTAGACACGGAAAGCGGCCGAGATTGGTCCATACGCCCGTCACCTAGTCCTCGTTTTGCGGCCGGGCACCTTTAAGCTGTCGTGATGCTGCACATCGCCGCACTGTTCGTGGCAGGCACCGCCGGGCTCGACGAAAGCGGCGCGATCTATGCCACGCGCATTCCCACGACCTGGTTTCAGATCGCGAGAATCCCCTTGATGGCACGGATTCCGCTCGTCCTCGTGGTGCACGCGCAGGCCGGTGGGGACTACGACCCGGAGCTTCATATCGTGTGCAAGGACCCGGCCGGGAAACCGTGCGGAACCCTCAAGGGGGGATGGCATTGGCCGGACGAACCCGACAGGCCCTCCAAGTACCGGTGCTTCACCCAAGACCTGGCGTTCGAAGTCGAATCCGAAGGCGAGTACACCATCGGTGCCTATTACGACACGTTCGGCGGAATCGAAATGGCCACACCCATACCGATTTCGATCGTGTTGGCGGCCCCGAGCGAGGTGAACGAGGCCGAAGATGTCGACGACAGCACCGATACCGACAAAGCGGACCCTGGCGCCTACGGCCAGGATTAGATCCCGCGTTTATCTGCGGCCCGAGGCGGGCACGCGGAAAAGATGTCTGTAACAGCGTTTAGGGACCTGCCGTTGGCCGATCGCGCCCGCAAGTGGGACGGCGGCGCCGCCGAAAAGCGCGTCCGCAAGTGGGCGGGTGCGCAGGAGCAACCGAACCAGAAATACCGCGACGCACATATCTGGTACGACAACGCCAAGAAGGACAACTTCAGCGCCTACAAGCTGTTGTTCGCCGATGTGATCGGCGGCGAGCTCAAAGCCGTGCCGCGGGGCGTGATGATCGCCGGCGCGATCATGGACGGCGCACGCGGCGGCATCGATTTGCCCAAGGCCGACGTCGACCGCGTCAAACGTCACCTGGCGAGGTACTACGCGAAGATGGGCGAAAGCGCACCGTGGGAACGCACCTAGTCAGACAGCGACGGCCAACTCCGCCAAACCGCGCAGCGTGACGTTGGGCTTGTACTGCGGCTCGCCGCCCAGCCGGGCATTCGGGAAGCGTGCCGCCACGGCCGCCAGCGCGACGCCCGCCTCCAAACGTGCCAGCGGAGCGCCCAGACAATAGTGCACCCCCCGGCCAAAGCCCAAGTGCCGCAACGTCCCCCGGTCCGGGTCGAAGGTATCTGGCCGGTCGAATTCGGCCGGATCACGCTGCGCACCGCCCAACAACAACATGATCACGTCGCCGGCCGGCACCTCGACGTCCCCAATCGTCATGTCGGCGGCGGCAACTCGCCCAACCAGCTGCACGGGCGGGTCGTAACGCAGTGTCTCCTCCACGATCAGCGGCGCGCGACCCGAGTCGGCGGCCAACGCCGCCCAGTGCGCCGGGTCGCGCAACATGGTCAGGATGGCGTTCCCGATGAGGTTCACGGTGGTCTCGTGCCCGGCGATCAGCAGCAGGATGCACGTGGAGACGATCTCCTCCTCGGTCAGCTGGTCGCCGGATTCCTCCACCGCGATCAGGCCCGACAGCAGATCCTCGCCGGGCCGTGACCGGCGCCGGTCGATCAGGCCGTGGAAGTATTCGCGCAGCCAGGCCCCGGCCCGCTGCCGCTCGGCCGCGATCTCGCCCGGCACGCCGGTGATCGTCGAGAACGGATCCAGCGACTGCGCCAGCACCGCCGACGAGTGGCTGAACTGCGACTGATCGTCGAGGGGCACGCCGAGCAGTTTGCAGATCACCGCGACCGGCAGCGGGTGGGCGAAGTCCGCGACGACGTCGAACGCGCCCCGCTCGGCGATCGGGTCGAGCAATTCGCTTACCAGAGCGCTGATTTCGGGGTGCAGCGCGGTCACCACCTTCGGCGAAAACGCCTTGCTGACCAACTTGCGCAACCGCGTGTGGTCGGGCGGGTCGAGGAACAAAAATCCCGTCGGAAATTGCCGGGGCTGGACCACACCGGCCGCCAGCTGCCGCCTGGTGACGGTCGACTTTGCGCTCTCGCTGCTCGACGACGGGTGCCGCAGGACGTCGTCGCAGTCCCGGTAGGCCGAGAAGACCACGAAGTTGGACTCCGGCAGCTGGAGCGGTCCGAGCTCGCGAAACTGCGCGAACAGCGGATACGGGTCGGCCCGATTGGCCGGATCGAGCAACTGCAGCAGCAGGCCCTGCGATTCGGCCTCAGGGGGCGCGGTCGTCATGCCGACATTGTGCCTGCACCGCCCGGTGCGCTCAGCGGCGCAGGAACTCCACGATGTGGTTGGCCAGTTCCTCGCCCGCGTCCTCCTGCAGAAAGTGCCCGGCGCCGCGGATCGTCGGGTGCTCGATGCCCTGCGCGCCGCGCATCTCACGCCGGAAGATCGCGGCCATCGGCCCGGTGATGGGGTCGCTGTCGCTGAAAGCGACCAGCATGGGCGTCGGGCTCGCCGACAGCGCGGCCCAGGCGGTCTTGTTGGCCGCGGCGGCGGTGTCGTCGGGTGCGGTCGGCACCAGGCCGGGCATGGCCCGGGGGCCCGCACAGTGCTCGTCGTCCGGGAACGGGGCGTCGTAGCCGGCGCGCACCTCGTCGCTCAGTTGCTGGCGACAACCGCCCTGCACGAACCAGCCGATGTTCAGCTCCGGGGCCGTCGTGATGGCCTCCCGGAAGCGCCACCAGACGTCGGCCATCGGCTGCTCCCCGTTGGGCAGCCCGGTGTTGGCGACCACCAGCCGGGCGAACCGCTCGGGATGCTCGGCCGCCAGGCGCAGGCCGATCAGCCCGCCCCAGTCCTGGCCGACGAGGGTCACGTCGTGCAGGTCGAGGACGTCGAAGGCGACGGCCCGCATCCATTCGACATGGCGTGCGTAGCTGTGATCTTCGCGGCGGACGGGCTTGTCCGAACGGCCGAACCCGACCAGGTCGGGGCAGACGACCCGGTGCCCGGCGGCGGCCAGAATCGGGATCATCTTGCGGTACAGGTACGACCACGACGGCTCGCCGTGCAGCATGAGAACCGGGTCCGCGCCTTCCGGACCGTCCTGGACCCAGGCGACGCGCAGCGAACCGCCGTCGCCGTCGGGGATGTCGCAATACCTTGGGGCATAAGGAAAGTCGCGCACGGCGTCGAATCGTTCGTCGGGGGTGCGCAGTGTTTGCATGTCAGATCCCTTCGTGCAGTTCCGCCAGCGCGGGGTGGGCCATCAGTCGATCCAGGAACGGGCGCTGGCCCTTGAGCAGCCGCGTATGCGCCTGCGCCACCGCGAACCAGTCGACGCGGTCGACTTCGGGGAACTCGCGCATCGTGCCCGAGCCCTTCGGCCACTCCAGTTCGAAGGTATTGCTGTGCGTGTCGGTGACGTCGAGGTCGGCCCCGACGGCGAACGCGGTGACCACCTTGCCGCCAGGTTGCTTCAGCGCCCCCAGGCCGGCGCGCGGCCCCGCCGGCACCGGCAGCCCGAGCTCCTCGTGAAATTCACGCTGCGCGACCGTCCACGGGTCCTCGCCCTCGACATACTCGCCCTTGGGAATCGACCAGGCGCCTTCGTCTTTGCGCGCCCAGAATGGGCCACCCGGATGCGCGATCAAAACTTCGACAACGCCGTCACGGGCCCGGTACAACAACACACCGGCGCTGAGCCTGGGCATGGACTTTCAGACTCCTGCGGCGCGTTCCAGGTCCTTCAGCGATGACTCCAGGTGCGCGAGCAGGCGCTGCAGGTGCGGAACGCTGCGGCGGCAGCCGACCAGACCGAACTCCAGATTGCCGGCGTTGCTGACCAGCGTGATGTTGAGCGCCTGCCCGTCCATCGCGATGGACAGCGGGTAGTTGCCGTCGAGCCGCGCTCCCCCGTAATACATCTGCTCCTGCGGCCCCGGCACGTTGGAGATGACGATGTTGAACGGCGGCGACGTGGACGACACCCAACCCGGAACCGCCGCCAGCGCCAACGAGCTCATGTTCAGCGCCGAAAGCGCCAGCGCCTGCACGCGGGGCAGTTGGGAGAACACCTTCTTGTTCTTGTGCATCGACTCGCTGACGGTCTGCAGCCGCTGCGCGGGATCGTCGGTGTCGGTGGCCAGGTTGCACAGGATCGCGCCGACGCGGTTGCCACCGGAGTCGGCCTCGTCCTCCCTGCGCAGACTCACCGGGACCATCGCGATCAGCGGGGTGTCGGGCAGCGCGTCCTGCTCGAGCAGGTAGTAGCGCAGGGCTCCGGCGCACATCGCCAGGACGACGTCGTTGAGGGTCACCCCCGCAGCCTTCTTGACGGCCTTGATGCGGTCCACCGACCACGACTGCGCGGCACATCGGCGGGCGCCGCCGATTTTGACGTTCAGCATGGTTCGCGGCGCTGCGAAGGGCAACGTCACCTGCTGCTCGAACAGCGCGGCGCGGGCCAGCGACACCGTCGACGGGCCAAGCGCCGCAACGGATCCCGCCGTCTTCGCCAGCGAACTCAGGCGGGACACCGGGTTGAATGGACGCGAGGGCTTCGGCAGGTTCCAGACCGCGCGGACCTCGCGGTCGTCGGCGTCGTAAGACAATGTGCGCTGCATCAGCTTGAGCGCGGAGACACCGTCGATCAGCGCGTGGTGCATCTTGCTGTAGATGGCGAACCGGCCGTCGCTCAGGCCCTCCACCACGTACAGCTCCCACAGCGGGCGGTGGCGGTCGAGCAGGCTGGTGTGCAGCCTGGACGTCAGCTCGAGAAGTTCGCGGACCCGGCCCGGCGACGCCAGCGCCGAGCGCCGCACGTGGTAGTCGACGTCGACCTCGTCGTCGTAGGACCACGCCAGAGGCGCGATTCCACCCATGATCGCCGCGGGGTGCTTACGAAAGGTGGGCTGGAACTCGTTGTTGGCCACCAGGGCTTCGGTGAACTCCCGGACGAACTCGGGGCCGGCTCCGGGCGGTGGTTCGTACAACTGCAGGCCCCCGACGTGCATGGGGTGCTCGCGCGATTCCCCCAGCAGGAAGACCGCGTCGGTGGGCGTCATCAGTTCCATCCGCTAATTAGACGCCTAGGGCGAGCAAACGGTTACAGCAGATCCGTGATGGTCTTCAGCCCCGCGTCGTAGAGGACCCCGGGCAGCATGCCGCCGTCGCACTCGATCGTGGTGCCGTTGACGAAGTCCGCGTCGCCGCTCGCGAGGAAGACGCAGACACGCCCCACCTCCGCGGGCTCCCCCGCCCGGCGCAACGGCACGGCGGCGAAGTACTTTTCGCCGGTCGGGTCGTCCTTGGGCAGCACGAACGAGCGGAAGTTCTCGGTCATCGTCGGGCCCAGCGCGACGCAGTTGACCCGCACCCTGGGTCCCCACTCCTCGGCCAGCGAGCGGGTGAGGTGGTTGAGGCCGCTCTTGGCCGCGCCGTAGGACACCAGGGTCGGCGACCCCGCGGGGTGCCCGGCGCCGCTGGAGATGTTGACGATGCAGCCCACGCCGTCCTGGGTGGCCATCTCCCGATACGCGCGGATCGCGAACCAGAGCGGACTGATGAGGTTCATCTGCACGGCGAAGGCGTGAAACAGCGCCGTGCGCGCATAGTCGTCGTCGTTTTCCGGTGCACCCTGAATGCGTTGCACGAGTTCGGGAATGGCTTCGGCGTGCGGTGCGGGCACCGTGCCGCCGGCGTTGTTCACGAGAATGTCGATGCGGCCGTGGGCGGCGACGACGTCGGCGACGAACGAATCGATCGAGCGGTAGTCGCCTTGATCGCAGACGCGTTGCGACGCTCGGGCCGCCCAGTCGGATGCGATGCCGGGGATGGTCTCCAGCGGCGAGCGTGAGCAGCCGATGACCGTGGCGCCGGCGCGCAGCAGTTCGTGGGCGATGCCGACGCCCACCCCGCGGCTGGTTCCGGTGACGATCGCGACCTTGCCGTCCAGGACGCCCATCGACCCTCCGTTGTTGACAGTCACTGCCAGGTAGTCATACCGTGCCATCTCACTGGTGGGTTGTAAAGGCGCGCGGGAGGTCGGCCATGAGCAAGCTTCGTGTCATCCAATGGGCCACAGGCGGTGTCGGCAAGGCGGCCATCGAATGCGTGCTGAACCATCCTCGGCTCGAGCTCGCCGGGTGCTGGGTGCACAGCTCGAGCAAGGACGGCGTCGACGTCGGGGACATCGTCGGGACCGCTCCCCTGGGCGTCGCGGCCACCACCGACGTCGACGCGGTGCTCGCGCTGGACGCGGACTGCGTCGTCTACAGCCCGCTGGTGCCCAACGACAAAGAGGTGCTTGCGATCCTGCGCTCCGGCAAGAACGTGGTGACCCCGGTCGGGTGGGTCTATCCCGACCTTGACAACCCGCGTCACCAGGCCATCGCCGACGCCGCGCTGGAGGCCGGGGTGACCCTGCACGGCTCGGGGATCCACCCGGGCGGCATCACCGAACGCTTCCCGCTCATGGTGTCCTCGCTGTCGTCGGCGGTCACCCACGTGCGCGCCGAGGAGTTCTCCGATATCCGCACCTACAACGCCCCGGACGTGGTGCGCCACATCATGGGCTTCGGCGGCACCCCCGACGAGGCCATGCAGGGGCCGATGGCCAGCCTGCTCGAATCGGGCTTCAAGATGTCGGTGCGAATGATCGCCGACCACATGGGTTTTCGCATCGACCCGAACATCAGGACCATTCAGGATATCGCCGTGGCGACCTCCGACATCGACTACGACCCCTTCCCCATCACCGCGGGCACCGTGGCCGCGCGCCGCTTCCGCTGGCAAGCCCTCGCCGACGGCGAGCCGGTGATCACCGCGGCCGTCAACTGGCTGATGGGTGAGGAGAACCTGGACCCGGACTGGAATTTCGCGGGGCTCGGCGAACGCTTCGAGGTCGAGATCACCGGCGACCCCACCGTCAGCCTCACCTTCAAGGGCCTGCAGCCGCCGTCCATCGCCGAAGGGCTGCAACGCAATCCCGGCGTGGTGGCCACCGCCAACCACTGCGTCAATGCCATCCCGGACGTCTGCGCCGCCGAGCCCGGCATCAAGACCTACCTCGACCTGCCGCTGTTCGCGGGGCGCCCCGCCCCGAATCTCGCCGCGACGCCATGACCTACACGCACCCGGACTCGATGCGCGGCCACGTCGCGATCGTCACCGGCGCCGCGCAGGGAGTGGGCAAGGGCATCGCCGCGGCGCTGCTCGAACGCGGGGCGTCGGTGCTGCTGGTCGACATCCAGGACGAGCTGCTCGCGACGACGACCGCCGAACTCGCCGCGGCGGGACCCGTCGCCAATCTGGTCGCCGACCTGCGCGACCCGAGCAGCGCCCGGCGGATCGTCGCGGCCGCCGTCGACGCCTTCGGCGCGGTGCACGGCCTGGTGAACAACGCCATCGCCACCAACGAGCCCAAGGCGTTCGTCGACATCACCACCGAGGACCTGGCGCTCGGCTACGACGTCGGCCCGCGGGCGACGTTCCTGCTCATGCAGGCCGTGCATCCGGTGCTGGTCGCCGCCGGCGGCGGGTCGATCGTCAACCTCGGCTCGGGGACGGGCACCGGCGGCGAACCCAAGTGGGGTGGGTACGCCGCCGCCAAGGAAGGCATCCGCGGGTTGTCGAAGGTCGCGGCGCTGGAATGGGGGCGCGACAACATCCGCGTCAACATCGTCTGCCCGTTCGCCGAGTCCGACGGCGTCAAACTGTGGAAGCAGTTCGCGCCGGACGACTACGCGAAGGCGGTGCGGCGCGTCCCGATGAAACGCATCGGCGACGTGCGCACCGACGTGGGCGCGCTGGTCGCGTTCCTGCTCGGCACCGACGCGACGTTCATCACCGGGCAGACCATTCACGTCGACGGCGGAATCGGCTCGTTCCGATGACGGAGTCGCTGCGCGACCGGCAGCGCGCACAGATCCGGGCCGACATCCGGCGCGCCGCGTTCCGGCTGTTCGTCGAGCGCGGATACGACGCCGTCACCACCGAGGAAATCGCCGCGGCCGCAGGCGTTTCGGCGCGTACCCTGTTCCGGCATGTGCCGGCGAAGGAGGAGCTGCTGCTGGCGCCGGTCCGCTACGGTGGGGCCGCGATCGTCGGTCTTCTCGAGGACCGGCCGGCCGGCGAGTCGCCCGACGTCGCGCTGATCAGCGCCATCGTCACGCGGACCCGCTCGTTCGACCGCGCCGACTGCGAGGAGTGGCGCAAGGCCCTGCTGGTTGCTCCCGGCCTGCTCGACAAGGTGACGCTGCACCGCCCCGCCGACAAGGAGCGGGCAACGAAGCTGATCGCCGGGCGCATGGGCGCCAACCCGGAGGTCGACATCCGCCCCGGGCTGCTCGTCCAGATCGCCTTTGCGGCGGCCGATTTCGGCTTTCAACAATGGGTGCGCCAATCCCGCAACCGCTGGCCGCTGGATCGTTACATCACCGAAGCCCTCGAAGCGGTCAAGAGCCCCCATTGGAAGAGGACACCCGCGGCGCGGCCGCCGGAGTGAACCGGACCGGCATGGTGTGCAGACAATTCATCGTGGTGGACGGTGTCCGCTCGACCGGTCCCGCGAGCTCCAGATTCTTCATCCGGACCAGGACTTCACGCAGCAGCGCAGCGGCCTCCACGCGGGCCAGGTTCGCACCCAGGCAGAAATGTGTACCGCCACCGCCAAACCCCAGGTGCGGGTTGGGTGTCCTTCTCGGATCGAAGCGGTCGGGTTCGGCGAATCGGGTTTCATCGCGGTTGGCCGACGGATAAAACATGGCCACTCGGTCACCTTTGCGTATTGGAACCCCATGCAATTCGGCGTCTCTGGTTGCGATGCGCGCGAACGTATTGACGGGGGTGACGTATCGCAGCAGCTCCTCCACCGCGGTTGGCAACATCGATGGGTCCGCCGCCAACATCGCCAGATCCTGCGGATGGTCCAGCAGCACACACATGCCACCCGCCACCAGGTTACGGGTGGTGTCGCCGCCGGCGTTGATGAGCAATAGCACGAAGTAGTTGAACTCGATATCGGTCAAGCGTTGGCCGTCGACCTCGGCGTTGAGCAGCGATGTGGCAATGTCGTCGCCTGGTTGCTCGCGCTTACGGATGGCGAGTTCACTCGCGTAGGCGAACATCTCCATCGCCGCACCCACCACATCCGGATCGGTGGCCGATCCCCGATTCATTCGTTCTATCAGCGCATAGAGCCGCCGCCCATCGTCCAGGGGGGTGCCCAGCATTTCGGCGATGACGTGGGCGGGTAGGGCCCCTGCGACATCGTTGGCGAAGTCGCAGTGCCCCCGCTCGATGACGATATCGACCACGTCCCGGGCCATATCGGCGATGTGTTCATGGAGCGTGGCCAACTGCCGAGGCGTGAATCCGCGGCTGACCAGGGCACGCAGCGCCGTGTGCCGCGGCGGATCCATCGTGAGCATCATGACGCCGCGGGCATCGACCCCTTCATCGCCTGGGGCATCCAGAGTCACCCCGCCGACCTCGGATGACCAGGTCGTGCTGTCGCGAGATACCTCGCGAATCTCGTCGTATCCGGTGAGGGCGTAAAACCCCGACCCGTCCTGGCCCGGATGCCACACGACCGGCGCCTGCTCTCGGAGCCTTTGGAACGCTTCGTGCGGGACACCCGCGCGGTAGGTCTGCGGATCACTGAGATCGACGCCGCCGATATCGATTGCGTTAGGCATCATGCGCTCCGGGATGTGTCGTGCCGTGCTCGCGCTACACGGCGGCTCGATCTCGGCCACCGCTGCTACTGCACCTTAGGTTTGATGTCTTCGATGACCCACTGGATGTAATCGAGGTAGGCGTTGAGGTCTGTCACCGGTGGAACGGAGAGTCCGCTCATCGTTACACCCAATTCCGCGAACCAACCGAGCTGGTCGATGATTTCCTCTGCGCTCATCCCCGGCCGTTGGGTGGGATCGTCGACGACGACGTGCCCCTCGCCGACACGGGAGGTGCCAATCCCGTACAACACGTCGAATGGCCGCCCGTCGTAGGTCGGTTGGGACTTGATGAAGTCGAGCTTGGCGGGAATGTCTGCAGGCTGGGTCAGGAAGGGACCCCACCCAGATGCGAAGCGGGCGGCGCGCTTGAGTACGGGTTCGGCGTCGCCGCCGATCCAGATTGGTATGTGCGGCTTTTGGAACGGCTTCGGCTCGAAAGCCACGTCGTCAAACGAGACGTACTTCCCCTCGAAGCTGGGCCTATCACTGGCCCACAGCTCAAGGATGGCAGCGAGGTATTCGTCGGCCATGCGCCCACGCTCGGAAAACGGCACGCCCAGAAGCTTGAATTCTTCGGCGTCCCAACCAACTCCGAAGGTAACGGTTATCCGACCGCTGCTCAGCCAATCGGCGGTCGAAAGCGCCTTGGCCATGATCAGGGGATGCTGCAGCGGCAGTATTGTGACGAAGGAGTTCACCCGGATGTGTTGAGTGGCACCGGCAATGTGAGCCTGCGCGACCGTGGAGTGGAAGTAGTGCGGTCCGGACAACTCGACGTGCGAATTGGGGACGATGAAGTGTTCGGGCACGACGATCATTTCGTAGCCGAGTTCGTCGGCGCGTTTGGCGATGACAGTCTGGTCCGCGCCGGTGACACCGAATTCCCACGGCTGTACCAGCGCTTTCACGCGCACCGAATTCGGCAGCGATATCGCAAGCTTCATGACACAATCTGCCTTTCGTCGTGGCCGCTGCGACTTGTGACCTTGCGCCCGGTGGGCCGCCAGTCGCATCCGGTCAGCTCGGCGGACAATTCCCAGAGCCGGGCCGCCATCGCCGGGTCGCGGCCCTTCCTGCGCGGCGCGGTTGCTTTGGGCCTGCCCCATTGGTTGAACCGCGGCGCGAGGTAGGTTCCTGTGGGTAGGTCTGTTGTCACTGCCTCGATGCTGGCTCGCGCCGCGTCGGGTGGGCTCTGCATGTGGAACGTCGTGAACTTGTGCTCGCCCAGCCAATGCGTCAATCCTGTGCTGTCCCTGGTGATATCGGTGTCGGCAGCGCCGGGATCGGATGCGTAGGCGCGCACACCGCGGCGGGCGAGTTCGTTGACGAAGAGCATGTTGGCCAGCTTGGACTGGGCGTAGGCAGCCCACTTCGAGTACCTGCGGGTGTGCCAGTTCAGATCGTCGAGATCGAGGCGCCCCGCGGCGTATAACGCGCTACCCACCGAAATCACCCGATCGGTGATCTTGTCGCCGAGCAGACAGGTCAACGCGAAATGGCCGAGGTGGTCGGTGCCGATGTGTGCCTCGAAGCCGTCGACGGTGCGGGTGAGCGGTAGACCGAATACGCCGGCGTTGTTCACCAGCACATCAACGGTGTCCACCGAATCGACGAATGCGCGCACGCTGGTCAGGTCGGCCAGATCGAGATGGCGAACGTCGACGTCGCCGGTCATCTCCGCGGCAGCCCGTTGCGCCTTGGGAACGGTCCGACAAGCGATCATCACGTGGTGCCCGGCGGCAGCCAGCGCCGCGGCGGTGGCCATTCCGACGCCGCTGTTGCCGCCGGTGACAATGATTCGTGCCATCTCAGTCTCCAGTTCGTCGGTGCGGTCAGGATGCGAATTCGATCATGCCGCGGATGTTTCGGCCGTCACGAAGGTCGGCGATCGCAGTGTTGATCTGTTCTAACCGATAGCGCCGCGTGACCAGCTCGTCGAGTTCGAGGGCGCCCACCTGATACATCGACAGCAGCATCGGGATGCTGGTGCGCGGATTCATCCCGCCGAAAAGGACGCCCTTCAGGTGCTTACACGAATTGACCAGGTCAAGAAGCGCAAGCGGCACCGTCGATTCGCTCATCGGGGTGATGCCGGTGAGCAAGCATGTCCCACCCTTGCGCGTCAGCATCATCGCCAGCGGTATGAGGTCGCCGTGCACCACCCCTGCGGTCACGACGACGCGGTCGGCCATGACGCCGGACGTGATCTCACGAACCAGACCGATTGCCTCCTCGGCCGTGGCGCTAGTATGCGTTGCACCGAAGATTTTGGCCGAATCTCGTTTGAAATCACCCGGATCCACACCGACCACATGCTTGGCACCAGCCGCTCGCGCACCCTGCACGGCGTTGACCCCGACGCCGCCGGGGCCGATCACGACCACGGTGTCGCCAGGTTCGGTTCCCACCGCGGTTGTCCCCGATCCCCAGCCGGTACTAACCCCGCAGGAAACGAGCGATGCGGCCTCGTGACCGCCGAGCAACGGAAAATTGTCCGGCACCGGCATCCCGCCGATGCGTAGCAGCTCTTCCATCTCAGCAGTCGGCACCAGGTCACCGGTGGCGAAGTGGTCGTCGGAGTGGCATATGCCGGCAACGGCCATCCGCACCAGCACCTCACCGGCTTGCGGCGGATCAAGTGTTACCTCGCGGACCTCCCAATCACGGCCGACCCCCCGCAGCACCGCCGCCTGACACTTCATCGCGCTTCCCCTCTTCATCGGAGGCGGAAGTTCCGCCGATCTTCGTCACGACGAGTGTCTGCGCTGGCTTCCCTGTTGGCGTGGGTAGCCGACTACCCCAATCGTTCTTAGATTTCCGTTACTTTCCGTGCATAGGGGTTTGTCGCAATTTTTCAATCGGCGCGGGGCAACCGTTCGGTTTGTGCCTCTCCCGCTTTTTCGCTCGCGGTGCCCGCGCGGAGCAGGTGGATTTTCTCGTCGGCTAGGCGAAGAACCGTGTCAATAGCCTCTGGGTGAACGCCGATCCGTTCGGCGATTTCATCGTGAGGCGTGCCGCAGGCACGCAGTCGCAGCGCATTCGCGTACAACACCGGCAGCTGATCAACGGCATCATTCAAGGGCTGGTCCCGCTCCACATATTCAGGGTCCGGCTGTAGTGGACTAACAGATGCGGTAGGACGCCACTCCATCTCTGCTTTTCGCTTCGCAACGGCTCTGGACTGAACGGTTTCGGACCCCGCAAATTCAGTGACATGTTGCCGATCAATCGCTAGTCTCCTGACATTGACCTCCATGCGGATGCGATCGCGTCGGGACGGCGCATGAGATTGGCGCCCGCAACATCTGGTTGGCCACTGACCGGCCGTGACGCCGAGTTGAATCTGCTTACCAAGGCCTTGACAACTGGCGACGACGAGTCCGTCGGCGCCGCCATTCTCGGGCCGGCAGGGGTAGGCAAGAGTCGCCTGGCCGCCGAGGCGGCTTCGGCCGCGAGCGTCACCGGTGCCACGGTGCGGTGGGTGGTGGGTACCGAAACCACACAAGGTATCCCGCTGGCAGCCTTCGCCGCATGGACCAACGAGCTCGAGGGCAACCCGGTGCAGGTAGTCAGCGACATCATCGACGCCTTGACTACGGTCCCCCCCGATGGCGGCCCGGTTGTCGTCGTTGTCGACGACGCACACCGTCTGGATCCACTGTCGGCTTTCGTTGTGCACCAACTAGTGCTGCGCCGCACAGCGCGAGTCGTAGTCACCATCCGCAGCGGAACAGAGGTCCCTGACCCGGTCACTGCGTTGTGGAAGGACCGACGGCTCCTGCTGCTGGAATTGCAGCCCCTGTCGCGTCGCGAATCGGAGCTGCTGCTGGAAGGCGGACTGGACGGCTCCGTCGACCCCGAGTGTGTGCGCCGGATGTGGGAGCTCACTCGCGGAAACGTGTTGTACCTGCGGCATCTGGTCGATCAGGAACAGGCCGCGGGACGGCTGGCCGCCAACGACGGCGTATGGCGCTGGAGCGGAGCGCCGGCCGCGACGGCCAGCCTTATGAGTTTGATCGAATCTCACATCGGGTCGGTCCCCGACCGCCTCCTCGATGTCGTAGATCTGGTCGCCGTCTCAGAGCCGGTTGACCTGACACTGCTCGCCACGCTCGTCGATGGCACTGCGATAGAAGAGGCCGAACTACGTGGGCTGATCACTGTGACGCCGAAAGGTCGCGCCACCGTTCGTATCGGGCACCCACTGTACGGGGAGATGCGCCGCAACCAGGCCGGCCGTTGGCGGATGCAGCGCCTGCGTGGACGCGTCGCCAAAGCTCTGGTGGACCTTCCGGATCCCGATATCGACACCGCGATCCGCGCGGGGGTCATGTGGGCAGAATCCGATTTGCCGCCGAACCCGGAACTGTCGCTGCGCGCCACGCGTGCGGCGTTTCAGCGATTGGATCTGCCACTGGTGGAACGGTTGGCCGAGCCAGCCAAACAAGACGGCCGCGTGGAGGCCTCGATCCTCTGCGCCTACGCGTTCAACCTGATGAGCAGAGCCGACGAGGCGGAGGCTGTTTTCGCATCGCTGGATCTGGCAGCGCTGGACGAAGCCCAGCGCTGCAGCGTGACGACGGTCCGCGCCGCCAATTGTCTGTGGCCGATGGCCAAACCCGAGATGTCGTGGAAGCTGGTCGATGATGCGTTGAAGGGGAACCCAACCAGCCCGTCCATGCAACAAACCCTGCACGCGATCCGGTCCGTCCAATTGGCGTCCGCGGCGCGACCGCGCGAAGCAGTGGCGGCAGCGCGGCCGGTGGACCTTGAGCGGCTGCCCGCCGTGGCCGGGCTGGTGGCCGTCTGGGCGCTGGTCATCGCGCTCGGTGATCTCGGTGCAATCTCGGAGGCGACACGCGCAGCCGCCGACGGATACGCCCGCGCAGCCACATCACTGGAGGCGACGTACCCGGGCGTCGGGCTGGCCGACCACCACGTGACCGCCCTGCTGCTAGCCGGCCGCGTCCAAGAGGCGGAAGCGGTCGCGGCCGAGACGCGGCAGCGTTGTGCCGACATGCCGGGCATCGCCAGTACGGTCGCGACGGCGATCAACGGTCTGGCCGCATTAGGTCGGGGCGATCTTCAAGCGGCCAGAGCCGAGATGACCGCTGCGAAAGCGGTTTTCGGTCAACTGGGTGAGCCCTCGACGTTGTGCTACCGGTTCTCGATGGTCACAGTGGAGATGTTCGCCCGCTCGGGCGATCTGCACGCGGCAACCACAGAATCGGCCGCCATGATGCGACTGAAACATCCGTCGTTCGCCTATCTCGAACCTGACCGACTGCTCGCGATGGCCTGGCTCGCCGCAGCTCGAGGCGCGGTCAGTCCGGCGATCGCCTCCGCTCGGGCCGCTGCGGCGTACGCCCGCGATCACGACCAATACGCCCGCGAAGTTTTGTGCCTGCAAACGGCTACGCAGTTCGGTGACAAGCGTTTTACGACACGGCTTCTGGAATTGAGTGATGTGGTGGAAGGTCCGCGCGTCGGTGCTGCGGCAACCTTTGCCGTGGGACTCGCCGAAGGCGACGGTGACTTGCTGTGCAAGGCATCGGACCAACTGCATGAGATGGGCGACCTACTAGCGGCCGCGGACGCGTCGGCGCACGCCGCCGTGGCCTATCGAAGTCGCGGGCGCCGCGGATCGGCACTCACGGCCGCGGGCCGCGCGCAACGTCTGGCCCACGATGGCGGTGGAGCGCGAAGCCCAGCGTTACGCGAAGCGGAGCAACCACTTCCCCTGTCAGGCCGCGAACGCGAAGTCATCGCTCTGGTCGCGCAGGGGCTGTCGAACCGACAGATCGCCAGCGTGCTAAGCCTCTCCGTCAGGACCATCGAGGGCCACCTGCATCGGGCATCATCCCGTGTCGGCGTGAGCAGCCGCGACCAACTCGCGGCCCTGCTACAGGAATTCGAGAGCGGATAACGCTCCTGCGGCGGGGAATATCCGCACCGATAACGGTCGAACTCGCCGAAGCGCTGAAGGTCATCGCCTCGCGAATGCCTCACCTACGGCGTTGCGGCCCCGCCCCGTGGAAACCTCCGGCCGGGATCAGCGGCCCCGTGACTCTGCCCGTCGCATTCAATGCCGGGCATTGAGCGCGGGAAGCACCTTGTCGGTAAGGAGTTGGACCGACTTCCACGCTGCCTCGACGGGCATGCCGCCGACCAGCGGGTGCATGACGAGCGGCCCGTAGGACTCGGCGCCCCGGACCTCGGCGATGAGCTGTTCCGGCGTCAGGAACCGGTATCGGCCCGACGCCCTGACCTCGTCCAGCGTCGCGACGCCGGGCAGATGCATCAGCGAGCGCTGGTCGGTTGACCATTGCCCGTAAGTGACCGCCTCCCAAAGGATGTGGTCGCCGAGTTCGGCCCACGCCCGGTCGGGGTCCTCATGAAGGTAGACCATGCCGCGATTGACCGGCCCGGGCATCAGGATGAGCGGCTTGATGCCGGCCTCGGAACACAACTCGCGGTAGTAGGCGGCGATGTCGGGCAGGTGATCGGCCAGGCTCAGCGGCAACGCGAAGCGGGCCGCGCGCCGCGCCGTGGCGCGCACCCCGCCGCCGACATAGAGCGGCGGATGGGGCCGGGTCCACGTCCCGGTGTCGGACCAGACCGACAGCATGTTCTGGATCAGGGCGTCCATCACCCCGCCGCGCCGGCCGAAATCGACACCGAGCGAGTCGTATTCGACCGCGCGGTAGCCCAGGCCGATGGTGGTATGCAGCCGGCCGCGGCTCATGTTGTCGACCAATGCGATGTCCTCGGCGAGCCGGACCGGATTCCACAGCGGCCCGAGCGCGCAGTCGACGCTGGCGACCAGCGTCGTGGTGCGGGCCAGAAACATCGCCGCGGCCATGATCGGGTTGCAGCTCCAGCCGTGCCCGGTCGCGTGGTGCTCGTCGACGCTGATCGAGGTGATGCCGTGCGACTCGCCCCACTGGGCCAGTTCGAGTGCGGCACCGACCAGCTCGCTTTGCTTCCGCGGATTCCCTTGTGGCGAAGCGAAGTTGAATCGCAGCACGGTCAGCAGCACGTCAGGCCTCCGGTGGGGCGGCGGCCTCACGCAGGAACGCGGGGAAGTCGGGGAACAGCGCGCGGTCGACGATCTCGATGCGGGTGCCGGCCGCGTCGATGTAGTAGGCGAACAGGGCCAGATCCGGAGGGTTGATGTCGGCAGTGGCTTCGAAGGTGAAGCCGTTGTCCTCCAACGCTCGGGCGGCCTCGGCGAGGTTGTCGGTGAAGTAGCCGAGGTGGTGAATGGCGTTCCCGGGCGCCGCGATCCACGGGCTGTCCGGGACCTCCTGGATGAGTTCGAGGTGCGGGGCCTGCAGGGAATAGACGAACCGCGACGTGAGTTCTCGGGTTCCGTTCGCCGTGCGGAACGGCAGCGTGTACGTCAGCGGGTTGATCCACTCATAGCCGGCCAGCTCGCCGAGACGGGCCATCGCGGCGTCGAGGTCGGGCACGATGATGCCGGTGTGGTAAAAGTCCTCGGGCCGTAGGGCGAATCCCATATCCGGTGTCCTTACTTTCCCGCCAGTTGGTTTCGCAGCCAGGCGCTTTCCCAGAAGTTGGTGCTGTCGGCCAACAGCGTTTCATGGGCCTTCCTCAACACTTCGCGCGCCCCCGCATGCTCTGGGGGCACGAGCTCGGCGAGATGGATGGCGTGCAGGGGCCGGCCCGCGTCGAGGTGGGCTTGCGCCCGTTCCACCAGCTTGTCGGCGCCGGCCAGCTCCACCACGTCGGCGGCGACGGCGTCGAATCCGACGGGATACAGCTCGGTGGTCGAGCGGTGGTGGAACCAGCCCGAGTAGTTCTCCCAGACGGCGCGCACGTCCCAGTCGACCTTGCCGTAGCCCTGGCCCACTTCGCATTCCGGCGGCAACGTGATCTCGCGCATCAGCGTTTGGACGTCCTTGCCCGCGTTCATGCCCGCCACGGTCTGGTCGTGGAGGTACTGAATCGCGTCGCGCAGCCTGGTCAGTTCGGCCTCGATGCGGGCGGCGCCGGCAATCGGGTCGAAATGGCCGGTCACCAGGAGCTCCGGCTGTAGGTCGCGCACCCGCTCGACGGACGCGATGGCCGTCAGGGCATCCCGGTAGCGGTCACCGCGCATGGTGACCAGGTTCGGGATGTGGCCGAATACCGGACCGAAGGTGTTTCCGCACAGGCAAATCCGCTCATCGGGCAGCCACACCACCAGCGAGTCGGTGGTTTCCCCGCCGGGCACCGAGATCAGCTCCATCCGGCGGCCGCCGACCTCCAACATCAGGGTGTCCTCGAAGTCGAGGTCGACGACGGGAACGCTCTGGCCGGCCAGCCGCGTGGTACCCAGGCGCCGCTGAATGGCCTGGATACCCTCACCGAGGGTGTCGTGGAAGGCGAACGCGCTGCGCGCGGCGCGGTACGGGATCAGGCGTTCGTTGTCGTCGCGCCAGGCGGTCCAGTTCGCTTGCGCCACAACCGTTGTGTCGGGGTCGCGCACGCTGTCCAGGCCGCCGACGTGGTCGACGTGGCCCTGCGTGAAGATGATGTAGCGCACCGGTGAGGCGTCGATAGCGTCGAAGTTGGCCCGGTGCACCGGCCCCTCGAACCCCATCCCCGTGTTGACGATCACCCGGCCGTCGCCGGTGGTCAGCAGGTAGGAGTTCGACAGTCCCGGCGAGCACCACAGCCCGGGGGCCACCTGTTCGGCCCGCTCGGCGGCCGCGGGGCGCATCGCGTCGGCTCCCGGGCGGTCGCGATAGATGGGGTCAAAGTGCTGGGTGCCCATGGCTGCTCCTCATTCGGGGCGAACGTCGAATCTGTCGAAATAGAAGCCGAAGCGCCCGCGCAGCTCCTCGGGCGACACGCCGAAGTGCCGCTGCAGGTCGTAGCGGATGTGGCCGTGCTTGCCGCGCGGGTTGCCGTCCAGGTAGCGCCGGAAGCACTCGCGCACCTTCGGTGTCAATTCGACTCCACCGCACCGGTAAAGCCCTTCCAGCACCGGCATTTCGTTGCCGCCCAGGTGGTGGAAGCTGATGTCGACGCTGCGCTCGGCCGGCACCAGGTCGCGGTCCCGCACGCAGGCGGCGAGCAACCGGTGCACCCGGTCGCTCCAGTAGTCCAGCAGCCAGCCGGGGTCGATGCTGTTCCGGCGCAACCGATCCGAGTACGCCATCATCGTGATCGCGGACTGCACCACCGCGACGGGGTCGCGGTGGGTGAAAGCCACCGTCGCGTCGGGGAACGTCGCCATCAGCGCGCGGAGTTGCTCGCAGTGTTGCGGGCTTTTGAGGACCCAGGTCCGCGGGCCGCGGAGAAAGGTCAGCGTCTGCAGCACTTTCTTCATATACCCGTAGTGCCGGTTCTGGTCGAGACCCAGGTAGTAGTCGCGCCAATCCGGCACGCGCGCATGCCATTCCAGGACATAGCCGGCCAGGTCGAGGTCGAGGAGCTCGACCTCCTCCTCGATCGCCTCGGGAAACCGGTCGTGCATGGCGGCCACCACCGGCGCGCTGACCATGAGCGCGTCGTGCTCGGACTTGGCCCGCGCGTAGCGGGGGTCGACGCCATAGATGCCGGGGCCTTCGCCGGGCGCGGGTATTGGTTCCTGGCTCTCCCAGTACGGAAGGGCGCGCCGGCGCGGGTCGGCGGCGATGAGGTTCACCAGATGTGTGGTGCCCGATCGCGGCATGCCGACCACGATGAAGGGCTTTTCGATCGGGATCGACTCGATCTCGGGATACCGCTTGACGAGCTCGGTCAGCGACAGCCGGTTGCGCAGCAGGCGAACCACCCGTTGGCGCAGCGTCGAGCGAATGAGCTGGGTCAGGCCGTCGTCGCCTTGGATCGCGGCGACGTGCGCAGCCAACCGGTCGCCGAACCCGTCCGTGTCGTCCAGGTCGGCCGCCCCGCCGGCCTGCTCGACCGCTTCGGCCAGCATCCGGTCGATGTCGAACTCGACTGGCCTGGCCTCGGTGAAGTCGAGGATCTGGCGCTGGACATCGGTGAGCCTGGGCGACGTCAGATCGTCGAAGTCGAGATCCACGCCGCGGGCTCTACAGGTTCGCCAGGTCGTCGGGCACGTCGACCTTGTGCTCCTGAAGCACCTCCAGCGGCACCACCTCGAGCGTGCGCTCGTGGGTGGATGCCAGCACCACCGGCGCGGCGCACCCGTCGTGGTGGGCCCGCAGCCAGTTCAGCGCGGTGACGCACCACCGGTCGCCGGGCAGCAGGCCGGGGAACCGGTGCTCGGGGACCGGGGTCAGCAGATCGTTGCCGATGGAACGCTGATGCTCCAGGAACTCGGCGGTCATCACCGCGCAGATGGTGTGCCGGCCGAGGTCTTCCGAACCCGTCGAGCAACAGCCGTCGCGGTAGTAACCGGTGAGTGGTTCCGTGCCACACGGTTCCAGCGGGCCGCCGAGCACATTGCGATCAGGCACGGGTTCAGTATCGTCCTCCCCCGCGCGAAGGGAAGATGCTTTTCCCATCGCATCCAACCGCACCATCAGCAAATGTGGTGGACGGCCGGCCGCGGCGCGTGTTAACTCGAAGCCAATGTCGACACCGAACGAGCCCGGTGAGCCGGGCGAGCCGCCCTGGGGCTGGCCGCCGCAGGGCCATGGGTGGGGAAATCCGCCCCCGCCCGGCTATCCGGCGCCGCCTCCCTATCCCGGTTATCCGGCCCCGCCTCCCCATCCCGGTTATCCGGGATATGCGGCCGACCCTTATGCGCCGTTCGGCCGCGATCCGGCCACGGGGCTGCCGCTGTCGGATAAGTCCGCGACGACGGCCGGGCTGCTGCAGCTCTTCCTGGGAGTGTTCGGTATCGGCCGCTTCTACATCGACTCGACGCAGATCGCGGTCGCGCAGTTGTGCGTGGGTCTGTTCGGGCTCGTCTTCACCGTCTTTTGCTTATTCGGCTTTCCCGTTCTGCTCGGCTCCGCCGTATGGGCCGTCGTCGACGCCATCATGATGTTCACCGGCAGCGTGACCGACAATTACGGCCGCAAGCTGCGTTAGTCGTTCGGTCCCCAATCGGCGGCGCCGCGCGGTAAATTCTGCGTGTGAAAGTTACCGGTGCCTTTTTGGCGGAAGCGGCCGCGACGGTCGACAACAAATTGAACGTCCAGGGTGGCGTGCTTTCCAAATTCACGGTCGGGCCCGACCGGAACGCCCGGTTCGTCCTCGTGGTGCTGACCCAGCCGGGCGGCGACGATCCGGAGCGGCGGGTCGACGTGGAGATCAAGCCGCCGAGCCCCGACGACGGCGCGCCGCAATACAAATGGTTCGAGGCGCCAGACGCCTCCCTCGGCGACTTCCCGGGATTCGCCTTCTTCGAAATCGACGCGCGGCTGCCCGAGGACGGCCGCTGGCTGATCGACGTCACGAGCGGCGATTCGGCGGTTTCGCTACCCCTTCTGGTGGGAGGCTGGACGCCGCCGTCATTCGAAATCTGAGCGGGCCCGTTTTCGCCACGCACACAAGGGCTTTCGGGTTCTGAAACGGTTCTGAACCCCCAGCCCCGGACCGCATCCCAAGGGACGCAACGACACTACGATAACCGGCGCGGTCCTCACCGCGACTGCCGGCGCGAATGCCGGTAGGTCACAACAAGATAACAATTTCCGAACCGTCGATTAGCCGGCGCGACTCGCTGGCCAAATACCGGGGACACGGGCCCGCGAAATTTATCGTCAGTTCGTGCACCGTCGAACGGCCCTGAAGCTCCCCTTGCTGCTGGCGGCGGGCACGGCTTTGGCCCACGCACCCCGCGCGTCCGCGGAACCGGCGCCGCGGTCCTCCGGGGAGGTGACGCGGTGGTCGACCGACCGCGCCAACCGTTGGTATCAGGCGCAGGGCTGGCTCGTCGGCGCCAACTACATTCCGGCCAATGCCATCAACCAACTCGAGATGTTTCAGCCCGGCACCTACGATCCTCGGCGCATCAACACCGAGCTGGGCTGGGCGCGCGCATACGGCTTCAACAGCGTGCGGGTCTTTTTGCACGACCAGCTCTGGGCGCAGGACCCCCGCGGCTTTCAAAGCCGCCTCGCGCAGTTTGTCGGCATCGCCGCGAACCACGGCATCAAGCCACTGTTCGTCTTTTTCGACTCCTGTTGGGATCCGCTGCCCAAACTGGGCCCGCAACGCGCGCCCCGGCCGGGTGTGCACAACTCGGGTTGGGTGCAGAGCCCCGGCGCCGAACGCCTCGGCGATCCTCGTTACGTCCGCGTCCTGCAGGGCTATGTCACGAGCGTGTTGTCCCAATTCCGCAATGACACCCGCGTTTTGGGTTGGGACCTGTGGAACGAGCCCGACAATCCCGCGCGCGTGTATCAGAAGGTGGAGCGCAAGGACAAGCTGGAGCGAGTGGCCGAGCTGCTGCCCCAGGTGTTCCGGTGGGCCCGCGCGGTCGATCCCGGCCAGCCGCTGACAAGCGGGGTGTGGCGCGGCGACTGGGGCGAGCCCGCGGGCCGCAGCACCATCAGCGCGATCCAGCTCAACAACTCCGACGTGGTCACGTTCCATTCCTATGCCGAGCCCGGGGGCTTCGAGTCGCGGATCGCCGAGCTGGCGCCGATGGGCCGGCCGATCCTGTGCACGGAGTACATGGCGCGGCCCCAGGGCAGCACCATCGAGTCGATCCTGCCGGTGGCCAAGCGTCACAACGTCGGCGCCTACAACTGGGGATTTGTCGCCGGAAAGACCCAGACCTATTTCCCGTGGGACTCTTGGGATCACCCGTACGCGGCGCCCCCGAAGGTGTGGTTCCACGACCTGCTGCAGCCCGACGGGCGGCCTTACCGGGACAGCGAATTTCAGGCGACCCGCGCCCTGACCGGCGGCCAGCCCACCTGAGGCCTACCGGCCGTACAGGCCCAGGGCTTGGGCCGCGGCGGTCGCCACGTCGCCCCGCAGGTCCGAGATCGGGGGGCTGCCGCGCACCTGGATCGAGTTGGACAGCAAGACGACATACGTGTCCGAGCCCGGGTCCAGCCACAGCGACGTCCCGGTAAAGCCCGTGTTGCCGAAACTGCCGACGGGAAAGACCAAGCCCCGCGGCCTGGAGAACCCGGTATCGATGTCCCAGCCGAAGCCGAACAGATTTTGCCCGGGGATCGCCGGGTAGTGCGGCCCCACCCTGGGCGCTTTCCGAATGGCTTGTGCGGCAGCATCTTTCGCCGCCTCGAGCTGTTGGGGCGTATGTCCTGGCTGCTGCGGCGTCGTCATCAACTCGAGAGTCGATTGCGCCAGCGGAAATTCGCTCGGGCGGCCCGCCAGTCGATCCAGCAGCGCCTGCGCGTAGACGGCGACATCGCGCGCCGTAGAGAACACGCCGGCGTTGCCGGCCACTCCTCCCATCCGGCGTGCCGTCGGGTCGTGCACGGTTCCGCGCAGCAGGCGGTCGTAATCGGGGTTCTTGCCCGGATCGGCCCTGCTTTCCTCGTCGCGTGCGGTGGGAGCGACGCGCGCCAAAAGGTCGGTGCTCCATGAGTCCGGGGGGCAGGCGACTTGCGGCGCCGGCGCCCAGGCGACGGCGGCGCCTCTGATCGTGTGGGGCCCACAGGCTTTCGCCACCGGCAGGAAGCGGGTTTCGTCCATTCCCAGCGGTGCGAACACGTGTCGCTGGGCGTAGACGTCTTCCGCCTCGCCGGCGACTTTCTCGAGCAGCGCGCCGAGCAGGATGTAGTTGATGTCGGAGTAGCGGAAAACCTGATCGGGGCCCGACTGCAACGGTGTGGACAGGGCACGGCGTATGCCTTCCGCCTTGTCGGGTGCGTCCAGTCCCCACGGGTCGGCGAGGCTGACGTCGATCCCTTCGCCGGAGGTGTTCGTCAACAGCATCCGCACCGTCACCGTCGCGCGCTGAGGATCGTTGTCCGCGTTGAACTCCGGCAGATACTTCTGCACGGGATCGTCGAACGAAACGCGGCCCTGATCGTAAAGCTGCATGACGGCCGTCGCCGTGGCGAGGTTCTTCGTCAGCGACGCCATGTCGAAGATGGTGTCTTCGGTCATCGGCTCCGCCGGTGCCGGCGATCCGTCGAGTCCCGGTTCGCCGGCGAGCCTGCGCGAGCCGTACGCCCGGTGGAACACGATGTTGCCGGCGTGGCCGATCAGCACCACCGCACCGGGCAGCCGCCGCGCGGCGACCGCATCGTTCATCAGCTTGGCGATTGTCGGGAAATCGGCACTGGGCGGCAGAGCCGGCCGCGCCCGCGTTGGTTGCGTGGGCGGCGGTCGCTGCGTGGTGCTGCTGATGACGGGTGGGTTCTTGGTCGCGCAGGCCGCCGAGAAGAAGGTCAGCAGAGCCAGCAGGACGGCCGCGACGGCGACGGGCATAGCGCAAGGGTAGGTCGGCCAGCGGGGCTGAGATAGCGTCGACATTCGATGTCCCTGAGGCCCGTTCTTTCCGTGCTCGCGACCGGTGTCGCGCTGCTGCAGTGCTCGTGCGCGCCGCCACCGCATGCGATCGAATCATCGCCGTCGACGACCGTGTCGTCGCCCGTCAGCGCGGCAGCGGCACCGGCCACCGCGGCCGTGCAGCCCGTCACCGCCGCGGACCTCGGCGAAAGCTGGCGGCCGGGCTGCCCGGTCGAACCGGCGCAATTACGACGGGTGGCCGTCGAGTACCTCGGTTTCGACGGCCGGATGCACCACGGCGAGCTGATCGTGCACGAAGACGTGGCGGCCGAGGTCGTGGCGATCTTCGAGCAGCTAAACCGGCTGGGCGTTCCCGTCGAGAAGATCCGCGCCGTCGACACGTATCCGGCCGCCGATGACGAGCTGTCCATGGCGGACGACAACACGTCGGCGTTCAATTGCCGGCGCCTGCCGGGAAGCGCCGAATGGTCCCCACACGCCTACGGCCGGGCCATCGATGTCAATCCGCTTCGCAACCCGTGCGTCTACGCCCGCGGCGCCTTCGAACCGCACAACGCGGCGGCCTACCTGGATCGCGACCGCACTGATCCCGGGCTCTTCCACCGCGGCGACGCGGCCGTGCGCGCCTTCACCGACCGGGGCTGGCGGTGGGGCGGCGACTGGGCCAATCCCGTCGACTACCAGCACTTCGAACGCTGACCCGCATTGACCGCAGGAAATTTTTTGGCGGTGGCGGAGGGATTTGAACCCTCGGACGGTTTTAGCCGTCACACGCTTTCGAGGCGTGCTCCTTAGGCCGCTCGGACACGCCACCGCCACGCAGCTTACCGAACCGGTGGCCACTCACCCCAATCGCTGGCGCGCGAAGAACGCCTCCAGCGGCGCGGCGCACTCCGCCGCGAGCACCCCGCCGCGCACCTGCGGGCGGTGGTTGAGCCGACGGTCGCGCACCACGTCCCACAGCGATCCGACCGCGCCCGTCTTCGGTTCCCAGGCGCCGAACACCAGCCGCGCGACGCGGGCCAGGACCAGCGCGCCCGCGCACATCGTGCACGGCTCGACGGTCACGGCCAGCGTCGCGCCCTCCAGCCGCCACCCGTCGCCGAGGACGCCGGCCGCCGCCCGCATGGCCACGATTTCGGCGTGCGCGGTCGGATCCCCTAGGGCCTCACGGGCATTGACCGCCCGGGCCAGTTCCGTCCCGTCGGCGCCGATGACCACCGCCCCGATCGGGACGTCGCGGGGGCCCGCCGTCGCGGCGACCGACAGCGCGGTACGAATCAGATCTTCGTCGATCACCGACCGAGGCGGTCGATCACCGCCGACAGCTGATCGGCGAAGCCCATCTCGCGGGCGATGCGGCCCAACTGCTCGTCGGCGTACAGGTCGGACTCGTCGACGATGACGCCCAGCACCGCCTCGGACAGCCCGACGTCCGACAGCAACCCCAGGTCGCCCTCCTCGAAGGGGTCCGCGTCCTCGAGATCCTCCGGATCGATGTCGGCGTCCAAGTTGTCCAGCACCTCGGCGGCGATGTCGTAGTCCAGCGCCGCCGTGGCGTCCGAGAGCAGCAGCCGGGTGCCCGACGGCGCCGGGCGCACGATGACGAAGAACTCGTCGTCGACGTCGAGAAGCCCGAACACCGCACCCGAGCTGCGCAGTTCGCGCAGTTCCGTTTCCGCGGTGCCCAGACTCGTCAGCGCCTTGGGGGACATGGCGTAGCAGCGCCATTTGCCCTCTTCTCGCACGACCGCGACGCCGAAGCCGTCCGGTGTGTCCGCGGACGGGCCTTGCGCTGGCGCCCGCTGTGCTCCCATGGGCGCCTACGCTAGTCGCTGACCTGGCATCTTGACCAGACGAACGCGCCCAGAGCGGGGCACCTGAAGGCGCCGCCGAACCGAGACTGTGCCAACCTTGGACTGTGGCTCGTCCCGTTTCTCAAATGCCCGTTTGCGTGCTCGGGCTGGGCCTCATCGGGGGGTCGATCATGCGGGCCGCCAAGGCGGCCGGGCGTGAGGTGTTCGGCTACAACCGATCGGTCGAGGGCGCCAACGGCGCCACCGCTGACGGCTTCGACGCCAGCATCGACCTCACCCAGACCCTGACCCGGGCCGCCGACACCGGCGCGCTGATCGTGCTGGCCGTGCCGATGCCGGCGCTGGCGGGCATGCTCGCCCACGTCGCCGAGCTGGCCCCCAACTGCCCGCTAACCGACGTCACCAGCGTCAAATGCGCGGTGCTCGACGAGGTCGCCGCCGCCGGGCTGCTGCGGCGCTTCGTCGGCGGCCACCCGATGACGGGCACCGCGGACTCGGGATGGGCCGCGGGCTATGCCGGGCTGTTCACCCGGGCGCCGTGGGTGGTCAGCGTGGACGACCACGTCGACCCCGCGGTGTGGTCGATGGTGATGACGCTGGCGCTGGAGTGCGGCGCGCTGGTGGTGCCGGCCAAATCCGACGAGCACGACGCGGCCGCCGCCGCCATCTCGCACCTGCCGCACCTGCTCGCCGAGGCGCTGGCCGTCACCGCCGCGGAGGTCCCGCTGGCCTTCGCGCTGGCCGCGGGGTCGTTCCGCGACGGCACCCGGGTCGCCGGCACCGCCCCGGATCTGGTGCGCGCGATGTGCGAAGGCAACGCGCGACAGCTGCTGCCCGCGGTCGACCAGGTGGTCGGGCTGCTCGGTCGCGCCCGCGAATCGCTGGCCTCCCACAACTCGCTGGCCGACCTCGTCGACGCGGGCCACGCGGCGCGAACGCGTTACGACAGCTTCCCGCGCTCCGACATCGTCGCCGTCGTCATCGGCGCGCAGAACTGGCGCGACGAGCTGGCCGCCGCGGGCCGCGCGGGCGGGGTGATCAGATCCGCTCTGCCAAGCTTGGATAGTCCACGATGAACCCGTCGTCGTCGACGCTGACCGTGGTGTCGGCGACGGGTGAGCGCAGCTTGATGCCGTCGAGGCGGCCCTCGCTGGTGTAGCTCACGGTGGCCGCGGTGACGGCCATGTCGGGCACGTTCACATAGACCACCGGCAGCGTGACCATGTCCGCCCGCTCGTGCAGCCCGAGGCGCCGGACGGGCAGCGCATTGAAGAACGGGCTGAACACGACGTCGACGTCGAGCGCGCCGTTGTACCCGGCGCGCCGCTCGCCCTGGTGGTCGGTGACCAGCCACATGTTTTCCTCGTCGCGCGCGATGGACAGCACGCGCTCGCGCTCGGCCAGCGTCACCGTCAACCCCAGCCGCTTGGTGGCGCCGGTCTCGTCGGTCTGCACGTCGTAGTAGGCGCCGAAGGCCGGGTGGGTTTCGGTGGCCGCGGCCACGATGCGCCCGTTGGCCCTGATTCGCTTGCCCGACAACTGGATTCGTACCGATTCCATGCGGGAGATGTCTGGTGCGCGCCAGGTCAGCATCGCCTGCCACACGCGGCGGGCGGGATCGGAGGGGGCTGCGTTCACGTATCTACCGTAGGACGTGGCCGTCGGTGGCGGTGGGGTTGTCCGGAAGTGCGGCGGTCATCACGTGGTCGCGGCGCCCGATCAGCCCCCCGATCGGGCCGCGTGCGGGGCCCCGCAACCGTCCGGTGCCCGGCACCGACGCCCACACCGCCAGCGCCAGCAGGCCATCGAGGATCAGCGCCAGGGCCGCCACCATCAGGGCCCCGACCAGTGCCAGCTGGAATTGGCGCTCTTTGATCCCGTCGATCAGGTAGCGGCCCAGCCCGCCGAGGCTTGCGTAGGCGGCCACCGTCGCGGTGGCGACCACCTGCAGCGTCGCGCCGCGCAGGCCGCCGAGCAGCAGCGGGAGCGCGTTGGGCAGCTCCACGCGCAGCAGCACCTGGGTCTCGGTCATGCCCATCGCCCGCGCGGCGTCGACGACCGACGGCTGCACATTGGCGATGCCCGCGTAGGTGCCGGCCAGCAGCGACGGCACCCCCAGCAGCATCAGCGCGACCAGCGGCGGCCCCACCCCCAGCCCGAACAGCAGCACCCCCAGCAGCAGGACGCCCAGCGTCGGCAGGGCCCGCAGCCCGTTGACCGCGCCGACCACCAGCAGCGCACCGCGACCGGTGTGCCCGATCAGCAGCCCGAGGGGAACCGCGATCAGCGCCGAGGCGCCCACCGCGACGACGGTGTACTCGAGGTGTTCGAGGACGCGCGCGGCCAACCCGACCGGTCCGGTCCAGTTGTCCGCGGTCAGCAGGTAGGACAGCGCCTGTTGCACGAAGTTCATCGCGCGCCCCCCACTCCGCCCACAGTCGGGGCCACCACCGAGCGGCGAGCGGTGCTGCGCCCGGCGCGCTCCCAGGGCGTGGCCAGCCCGCCGGCCAGCACGATGATGGCGTCGATCAGCACCGCGAGGACGAACAGCGCGATGATGCCGGCCACGATCTGATCGCTCTTGTCGGTCTGGTAGCCCTCGGTGAACCAGGTGCCCAGGCCGCCGATGCCGATCACCGACCCGACCGAGACCATCGCGATGTTGGTCACCACGACCACGCGCAACCCGGCGATCAGCACCGGGACCGCCAGCGGCAGTTCGACTTTCAGCATCCTTTTGATCGCCGGATAGCCCACCGCGGTGGCGGCGTCACGCACCTGGGTGGGCACCGCGTCCAGCGACTCGAGCACCGCCCGCACCAGCAGGGCGGCGGTGTAGGCGGTCAGCGCGACGATGACGTTGGCCTCGTCGAGGATCCGCGTTCCGATGATCATCGGCAACACCACGAACAGCGCCAGCGACGGGATGGTGAACACCACGCTGGCCGTTGCCGTCGTCAACCGCCGCGCAACCGGCGCCCGCCGCACCAGCACGCCCAGCGGGACCGCGATCGCCAGGCCGATCAGCACCGGCAGCAGCGACAGCCGCAGGTGCACCACGATCAGGGGCCAGGCGTCGTCGAGGTGGGTGAGCAGGTAGTGCACGCGTCAGGTCCGCCGTCGGGCTTCCGCGGCGGCCAGCACGTCTTCGGCCAGCACGCCGCCGACGAACTTGCCCCCCTCGTCGACGGCGACGCCCACCCCCGACGGCGACGACAGCGCGGCGTCGAGCGCGTGACTGAGGTTGCCGTCCGGACGGAACAGCGAGCCCACACCGCTCATGCTGTCGGACAGCGACGCGCCCGCCCGGTACCGGCGCAGGCCGTCGGCGTCGACCCACCCCAGCGGGGCGCCGGCGTCGTCGACCACCACCGCCCAGCCTTCCGGAACCCCGTCGTCGCGCAACTTGTCCCGGGCGATCCGCTCGACCTCGTGGCGCGGCAGGTCCGCGGCGTCCATGAGCTGCAGCCATCGATAGCCGCGGCCCAGCCCGATGAACCTGGCCACGAAATCGTTGGCCGGGCGCGACAGCAGCTGCGCGGGTTCGTCGTACTGCTGCAACACGCCGCCCCGGAACACCGCGACCCGGTCGGCGAGCTTGAGCGCCTCGTCGATGTCGTGCGTGACGAAGACCGTGGTTTTGTGCAATTCGCTTTGCAGACGCAAGATTTCGTTCTGCAGCTCGACGCGCACCACGGGGTCGACGGCGGAGAACGGCTCGTCCATCAACAGGATCGGCGGGTCGGCGGCCAGCGCGCGCGCCACGCCGACGCGTTGCTGTTCTCCGCCGGAGAGCTGGACCGGGTAGCGGGTGGCGATCTTGGCGTCCAGCCCGACGCGTTCGAGCACCTGGTAGGCGGCCTTACGGGCGGCCTTGCGGGACTGCCCTTTTAGCACCGGAACCGTCGCGACGTTGTCGATCACGCGTTGATGCGGCATCAGCCCGGCCTGCTGGATGACATAGCCGATCCCGAGGCGCAGCCGCACCGGGTTGACGCCGGCGACGTCGGCACCGTCGACGGTGATGGTGCCGGAGGTCGGCTCGATCATCCGGTTGATCATCCGCAGCGCCGTCGTCTTGCCGCTGCCCGACGACCCCACGAAGACCGTCAGCTCGCCGGTGGGCACCTCCAGGCTCAGCCGGTCCACCGCGGCGGTGCCGTCGGCGAAGACTTTGCTGACGTTGTCGAAGGCGATCAATGCGGTTGGCCGATCGGGTGATTGAAGCCGTGGTTCCGCACCCAGTCTCGTGCGGCCTCGTCGGGATCGACGCCGGAGTTTCCCGACACCGCGGCGTTGAGTCCGGCCAGGCCCGCCGTTGTCAACTTGGCCGACACCGCGTCCAGCACTACCTTGAGACGGTCGGACTTCTTCTGTGAATTCACCAGTGGCACGATGTTGCCGGCCAGGAAATTGTGCTCCGGGTCTTCGAGGGAAACCAGATGGTTCTGCGGGATGGCCGGCGAGGTGCTGAAGACGTTGGCAGCCGTCACCCTGCCCTCCACCAACGCGCGCACCGTCACCGCGCCGCCGCCGTCGTTGATGACGACGAAGTTGCCCGGGCTGATGTCGAGGCCGTACTTCTGCCGCAGACCGGGCAGCCCCGACGGGCGGCTCTCGAACGCCGACGGGGCGCCGAAGCGTACGTCCGGTGAGTGCGCCGCCAGATCGGCGATTGTTTTCAGCTTCCAGTCGTCGGCGATGTTGCTGGTCACGGTGACGGTATCGGTGTCCGAAGCCGGCGACGGCGTCAGGATCGACAGGTCCCCGGGCAGCTTCTTGTGCAACTCCAACTCGACGGTGTCGAGCATGGTCGCGGTGGCGTCGGGGGCGAAATACAACAGCAGGTTACCGATGTACTCGGGCACCAGATCGATGGAATGGTCTTTGAGCGCAGGGATATACGTCTCCCTGCTGCCCACTCCCATCCGTCGCCCAACCTCAAAGCCGTTGGCCTGCAACGCTTGTGCGTAGATTTCGGCGACGATCTCCGATTCGGGGAAGTCGCCGGAACCGACCACGATGGATTTCGGGCTGCGGATCTCCGCCCCCAGCGGATCGGCATTGCTGCAGGATACGACCAGGCAGAGCGTCGCCAGCCACACAGCCGAGCGGACGGTCGCGCGATGCACGCACGGCGGCATCCTCATACTCGCCGACACTAACGGCACAACCGGGGTTGCGTCGCCGTCGGCGCGGCAGGTTGCGGGCGCCGTTTTGGGCGGAATTGTTTCAATCTGCGCAGGATCGGACAAAGATGACACTATGAGCGGCCAATCACCTGCCTCGCCCAACCCGCATTCCCCGGCTTCCCGTGCGACGGCCAAGGACCCGGCCGTCGGGTTCACCCGCGCCGGCGCCCTGTGGACATCCCTGATCGCCGGCTTCCTGATCCTGATCCTGTTGCTGATCTTCATCGCTCAGAACACGGATTCGGCGCGCTTTGCGTTCTTCGGCTGGCATTGGACCCTGCCGCTGGGCGTGGCGATCCTGCTCGCGGCGGTGGTCGGCGGCCTGATCACCGTGGCGGCGGGCACCGCGCGGATTCTGCAGCTGCGCCGGGCGGCGAAGAAGAGTCACGCGGCGGCTACCCGCTGAAGGCTTTCCTATATCGAGTGTGAATCGTTGGCTTCCGGTGTGCATCCTGGGCGGAAAAATCGCCGGATCGCCGCCACTGGCTCACACTCAAAGCCCTGGATTCACACTCAAAGCGTCAGCCCGGCAGCTTGGCGAGCTCCGCCAGTCCGCGAGAGATCAACGGCGCCACGACCTCGGGCTGATGCTCCGATATGTCGCCCTTGCCCTGCGCCAACTCCGACATCCGCCGGCGGAAGTCGATGCCGGCGGCGATGATGGCGAGCTTGAAATACGCCAGCGCCATGTAGAACTCCCAGTGCGCCAGCGGCAGCCCGGCCACCAGGGAGTAGCGGTCGGCCAGCTCGTCGGCCGTCGGCAGCAGCGGCGACGTCCAGGCGGCCTGCGCGTTGACGATCAGGTCCAGCGCGGGGTCGCGGTAGACGCACATCAGGGCCGCGTCGGACAGCGGGTCGCCCAGCGTCGACAGCTCCCAGTCCACGACGGCGCGCACCCGCGTCGGGTCGTCGGCGTCCAGGATGGTGTTGTCGATGCGGTAGTCACCGTGCACGATCGAGGTCCGGCTCTGCTCCGGAATCGACTGGCGCAGGCCCGAATGCAGCCGTTCGACGTCGGCGTCGCGGTGATCGTCGGCCAGCCGCACCAACTCCCACTGGGAGCCCCAACGCCGCACCTGGCGCTCCAGATAACCGCTGGGCTTGCCAAAGTCGGCCAGCCCCACGGCCTTCGGGTCGACGCTGTGCAGATCGACCAGCACCCGGATCAGGGAGTCGACGCAACCGTCGATGACGGTGTGGCTGAACGACTCGAGCTGGGCACGCCGGCGTACCACCTGTCCGGCAACGAATTCGACGACCTGAAACGGCGCGCCCAGCACGGCGTCGTCCTCGCACAACGCGATCGCGCGCGCCACCGGGACCGGCGTGTCGCGCAGGGCGGCGACCACCTTGTATTCGCGGGCCATGTCGTGCGCCGACGGCGTCAGCCCGTGCAGCGGCGGGCGGCGCACCAGCCAGCTGGAGGCGTCGTCGTACACCCGGAACGTCAGGTTCGAGCGGCCACCGGAGATGAACTCGCCCCGCAGCTCACCGTCGCGTTCAATGCCGAGCGAACGCAGATACCGGTCCAGCGAGGCCAGGTCGAGCCCGTCGAGGCGGTCAACTGATGTCACCCGAACTTATTTACCACCGTCGTCGCCGGCAATGATCACCACCGCTGATTTCGCGGCAACAAATCCCACACGTGCTCGACCCCGTTGACCCCGGCCACCGTCGCCTCGCCCGACCGCGAGAACAGCAGCCGGGTCACCGACGCGTAGTCGACGGGAAAGGACAACAACCGCTTGGTGCCCAGGATCTCGTGCAGCAGGACGTTGATCACGCCGCCGTGGCTGAAGACCGCGACGGTGTCCTCGGGATCGGCGGCGGTGGCGACGTCGTCGACGGCCGCGCGCACGCGCGCGCGAAACGCGTCCTCGTCGACCGCGCTGGGCAGATGCCCCTGGGCCAGGCGCGCCCACTCCTCGGGCCTTTCCGCCTTGATCTGCTCGACGGGGATGTACACCGGCAGGTCTCGGTCGTATTCGGCGAACCGCTCGTCGACCTCGACAGCCAGCCCCCGCGCGGCGGCGACCGGTTCGGCGGTCTGGATGGCGCGCCGCTGCGGGCTGCTGACCACCCGCGCGATCGGAAACCTGGCCAGCGCCCCGGGCAGCCGTTCGATCTGCGCCCGGCCCTCCTCCGACAGGTCGGGGTCGGAGCCCTGACCGGGTTCGCTGCGCCGCGGTAGCGCATGGCGGACCAGGAGCACTTGCATGTTTGTTCCCGTCGTCAGAGGGTGAGCTTGGCCAGTTTCTCATCGCGTCCCACAGGAGCAGAGATGACCCAGCCGAGCAGGGATTGGGACGCCGCGTATCGGGAAGCGACGCCGCCGCCGTGGAGCATCGGCCGGCCGCAGCCCGAGCTGGCGGCGCTGATCGAGCAGGGCACGATCCGCAGCGAGGTCCTGGACGCCGGCTGCGGCCACGCCGCCCTGTCGCTGACCCTCGCCGCGCGCGGACACACGGTCGTCGGCCTGGACGCCAGCGTCACCGCGGTCGCGGCCGCCGCGGCGGCGGCCGCCGAACAAGGTTTGACCACAGCGACTTTCGCGCAGGCCGACGTCACGAACTTTCGCGGTTACGATGGCCGCTTCGCCACGATCCTGGACAGCGGGCTATTCCACGCGCTGCCGCCCGAGAGACGACAGGACTACCTGCGGTCGATCCTGCGGGCCGCCGCGCCGGGGGCCGCGCTCTACATCCTGGCATTCGCCGCCGGCGCCATGGGCCCTCATGGCGATCGGCCCGGCCCGCAAGGCTTCACCGAAACCGAGTTGCGCGACGCCGTCGGAGAGCTGTGGCGGGTCGACGAGATCCGGGCGGCGAAGGTGTACGGCAGCGCCCGCGGCGGGGCGCCGCCGAATACCGAACTCGACGAGGAGGGCCACTTCGTGGCGCCGGGCTTTTTGCTCAGCGCGCACAAACCGTGACACTCCCCAAACCCACGGAGAATGCTATTCTCTGCACGGAGAGCGGGGTGTGCAGTCTATGACGAGTGTCAGCGAAACCCAGCTGGACGCCGGCGTCCTGGCTCGTTGGCTCGATGCCAACGGCGCGCCGGGCGGCGGCGAACAACCGGTCCTCGAGCAGCTCAAGGGCGGGTCGCAGAACACGCTCTACCTGATCCAGCGCGGCTGCGAGCGCATGGTGCTGCGGATGCCAGGGGCGCGCGCCGACGCCGCCCGCATCGACGGCCTGCTGCGGGAGATCCGGCTGGTCCGGGCGCTGTCGGGGACCGACGTGCCGCACGCGGCGCTGATCGCCGCCGACGACAGCGGCGACGCGCTGGGCATGCCGTTCTACGTGATGCAGGCGATCGACGGGTGGAGCCCGATGGACGGAGGCTGGCAGGCGCCGTTCGACACCGACCTGACGAGCCGTCGCGGGCTGGCGTTCCAACTCGTCGAGGGCGCGGCCAAGCTCGGCCGGGTGGATTGGCGCGCCCAGCGGCTCGAGGGCTTCGGCCGCCCGGACGGATTCCACGAACGCCAGGTCGATCGCTGGCTGAAGTTCCTCGACGCCTACAGGGTGCGCGAGCTGCCCGGGCTGGACGAGGCGGCCGACTGGCTGCGCAACCACCGGCCCGCTCGCTACCGGCCGGGCATCATGCATGGCGACTATCAGTTCGCCAATGTGATGTTCGCGCACGGGGAACCGGCGCGCCTGGCCGCAATCGTGGACTGGGAGATGACGACGGTCGGCGATCCGCTGCTGGACCTCGCGTGGGCGCTGCTGGGCTACGACGGCGAGGAGCCCCGCACCGACGGGTTTTATCTGGACATGCGAGGCATGCCGACGCGCAGCGAATTGCTCGAGCATTACGAGAAAATCAGCGGGCTGTCCACCGAGAACATCGACTACTACCTGGTCCTGGCCAACTTCAAGCTGGGCATCGTGCTGGAGAAGACGTATGCGGCCGGGGTGCGCACGGGGAACGTCGATCCCAAGATCAAGGACGCTTTCGGCGCGATGATCCCACAGCTCATCGCCACGGCGGCCGAGCTGGCCCGCAGGCTGGGAAACTGAGATGGGTTACGCCGACGGGCTTTTCGACCTCACCGATCACGTGGTGCTGATCACCGGCGGCAGTCGCGGACTGGGGCGCGAGATGGCGTTCGGCGTCGCGCGGTGCGGGGCCGACGTGGTGGTCGCCAGCCGCAACATGGACAACTGTGTGGCCACGGCCAAGGAAATCGAGGCCGAGACCGGCCGCTCGGCCATGCCCTATCAGGTGCACGTGGGGCGCTGGGATCAGCTCGACGGGCTGGTCGAGGCGACCTACGCCCGGTTCGGCAGGGTCGACACGCTGATCAACAACGCCGGCATGTCGCCCCTGTACGACAAGCTGACCGACGTCACCGAGAAGCTGTTCGACGCGGTGCTCAACCTGAACCTCAAGGGTCCCTTCCGATTATCGGCCTTGGTGGGCGAGCGGATGGTCGCCGCCGGGCGGGGGTCCATCATCAATGTGAGCACCGCGGGCTCGCTGCGGCCGACCCCCGACATCATTCCCTACGCCGCGGCCAAGGCCGGGCTCAACGCCATGACCGAGGCGCTGGCCAAGGGGCTCGGGCCGGCCGTGCGGGTCAACACGCTCATGGCGGGGCCCTTTCTGACCGACGTCAGCAAGGCGTGGAATCTCGACCAGGCGGCAGAGAAACCCTTCAGGCATCTCGCGTTGGAGCGCGCGGGCGCCCCGCGCGAGATCGTCGGCGCCGCACTGTTTCTCGCCTCCGACGCCTCGAGCTTCACCACCGGCTCGATCGTGCGCGCCGACGGCGGCATCCCCTGATTATGAGCGAGTAGGAGCATTCGAATGTCTTGGGACTTTTCCACCGAACCGGAGTTCGAAGAGAAGCTGGCGTGGGTCCGCGAGTTCGTGCGCGAGGAGGTGGAGCCCCTCGAGGTGCTCTTCGGCGGCTGCGAGTTCCTGCCGCTCGACGACGAGCGCCGCCGGATCGTCGACCCGCTCAAGCAGCGGGTTCGCGACAATGGCTTGTGGGCACCGCATTTGGGACCGGAACTGGGCGGGCAGGGCTTCGGTGCGGTCAAGCTGACACTGATCAACGAGATCCTGGGCCGCAGCCCCTGGGCGCCGATCGTGTTCGGGACGCAGGCGCCCGACACCGGCAACGCGGAGATCATCGCCCGGTTCGGGACCCGGGATCAGAAGGACCGCTACCTGGCCGGGCTGCTGTCCGGAGAGATCTTTTCGTGCTTCTCGATGACGGAGCCGCAGGGAGGTGCCGATCCGCGCGTCTTCACCACCCGCGCGGTTCGCGAGGGTGACGACTGGGTCATCACCGGCCGAAAGTACTTCTCCTCCAACGCCTCGGTCGCATCGTTCTTCATCGTCGTGGCCATCACGGATCCCGACGTGCCCGTCCACCAGGGCGCCTCTACGTTCCTGATCCCGGCCGGGACCCCCGGGCTGATCCTGGAGGCCAACCACCACCTCGTCGGCGCGGACGCGCACGAACCCGGGCACTCGCTGGTGCGCTACGACGGGATGCGAGTGCCCTCCGACGCCCTGCTCGGCGAGCCCGGCCAGGGCTTCCTGATTCTGCAGACCCGGCTGGCCGGTGGGCGATTGCATCACGCGATGCGCTCGATCGGGATGGCGCAGCGCGCCGTCGAAATGATGTCGCGGCGCGCGAAAAGCCGTTTTACACAGGGCAGCTCGCTGGCGGACAAGCAGCTGGTGCAGGAGTTCGTCGCCGACTCCTACACTGAGCTGATACCGTTCCGCCTGACCGTCCTGCACGCCGCGTGGCTGATCGACGGCGGCGACGAGCGTGCCGCCCGCACCGAGATCGCCGCTTGCAAGATCCTGGCGTCCCAGGTGCTCAAATCAATTGCGCTGCGGGCGATTCAGGTCCACGGCGCACTCGGGCTGACGGATCAGCTTCCCTTGGTCAACGTGCTGCTGGGCGGCATCGCGCTGGGCCTGGCCGACGGGCCGACCGAGGCGCACAAGGTCAACCTGGCGCGGATGCTGCTCAAGGGCTACGAGGCCGAGGACGGGGACTGGCCCAGCGAGATGCTCGACGTCCGGCGCGAGGCGGCCCGCGCCAAATACGGTGAGCTCGTTGACTTCTAGCCGGGTCGCCGCGGCCGTCGAGCGGGCGCTCGACGACCGGCAGCGGGAAGCGACCGAAGAGGTCGAACGGATCCTGGCCGCAGCGGTGCGGGTGATGGAACGCGTGGCGCCCGAGGCGCCCCGGGTCAGCGACATCGTCGCGGAGGCCGGCTCGTCGAACAAGGCGTTCTACCGGTATTTCGCCGGCAAGGACGACCTCATCCTGGCGGTCATGGAGCGCGGCGTCGGCATCGTCGTGTCCTACCTGCAGCACCAGATGGCCAAGGAATCCCGGGCGCAGGACAAGGTCGCACGATGGATCGAGGGCACGCTGGCGCAGGTCGCCGACCCGCACCTGATCAGCATGAGCCGCGCTGCGGCCGGGCAGATGTCGGCGGCCACCGATTGGCGTGCGGCCGACCAGGAGATGATGCGACCGCTGCGGGATCTGCTGATCGCGCCCGTCGCGGAGCTGGGCAGTGCCGACGTCGACCGCGACGTCGAGGCCGTGTTCTGCTGCACGGCCGCGGCCATGCGGCGCTACGTGGGATCCGCCGACCGGCCGGGGCCCGACGACATCGCGCACCTGGTGGGTTTCTGCCTGCGCGGGTTGGGGATCGGGTGATGCGCGCCGTCGTCTGCCGCGCCTACGGAACCCCCGACGACCTCGTCGTCGAGGACGTCCCCGATCCCGTGCCCGGCCCCGGCCAGCTGGTGGTCCGGGTGCGCGCCGCGGCCGTCAACTTCCCCGATGTGCTGCTGATCGCCGGCAAGTACCAGGTCAAGATTCCGGTGCCGTTCACCCCGGGCAGCGAGCTGGCCGGCGAGGTGATGGCCGTCGGCGACGGCGTTGACCTCACCCCCGGCCGGCGGGTGGTCGCGACCACTCCGACCGGGGCGTTCGCCGAGCAGGCGCTGCTCGACGCGGGAGCGGTGGCGCCCATCCCCGACGGCGCGGACTTCGCGTCGGCCGCGGCCTTCGGCGTCACGTACCGCACCGCGTATCACGCGCTTCGGTCGATTGCCGAAGTGGCGCAGGGCGATTGGGTGGTCGTGCTCGGTGCCGCCGGCGGCGTGGGGTTGGCCGCAGTCGATCTGGCGGTGACCATGAGGGCCCGGGTGCTGGCCGCGGCGTCCAGCCCCGAGAAGCTCGAGCTGTGCCGGCAGCGCGGCGCCGACGCCACCGTCGACTACGACCGCGAGGACCTCAAGACGCGCATCCGCGAGCTCACCGGCGACGCCGCCAGCGTCGTCCTCGACCCGGTGGGCGGGCCGTATGCGGAGCCTGCGCTGCGCGGCCTCGCGCGCGGCGGCACCTTCGTCACCCTCGGCTACGCCTCGGGCACCATCCCGGCCATCCCGCTCAACCTGGTGCTGCTCAAGGGAATCACCGTGCGGGGCATGGAGATCCGTACGTTCATGGCCGACCGGCCCGACGACGCCGCGCGGGATATGGGGGAGTTGGCGCAGATGTTTGCCTCGGGCGCGATCCGGCCCTACATCGGCGCGCGGTTCCCGCTGGCCGAGACGGCGGACGCGCTGCGGCACGTGGCCGAGCGCAAGGTGCTGGGCAAGGTCGTCGTCGACGTCGCCTGACTTTTGCGAGCGCTAGGGCGTGACGATGTTGAAGTTCGGGTCGGGCTCGTCGAGCGCACCGAGGAAGGCCTGCAGCGCAGCTTGGTCGCCCGAGATTTCCAGCCCGGGCGAGGAGAAGTCGCCCATAGCGGCCACGAGGAGCCGAATCTTGCTATCCGCCTTGACCGTAACGCTGGCCGCCGCGGGGTCGGCCACCACCTCGCGGTAGACGAGCACACCGTTGCGCAGGCTGAGCCGGTAGTTCGTCGCCGCGTCGGCGAAGGTGATGTCGATCGCGATGTCGAGGTCCCAGCTGCGTGGGCCATTGACGCGGATGGCAAGGCTGTCGAAGATCTGCTCCGGCGTCAGCTGGGAAACTATCGTCGGTGAGCCCACTTGTCCCGCGGTGCCGAAGTTGCCGTCGCGCAGTTCGGCGGCCCCGCTCATGAAGAAGTTGCGCCAGGTGGCGTTCTCGGCGCCGTAGGCGAGCTGTTCGAGCGTGTCGGCGTACAGTTCGCGCGCGGCGGCATGCTGACTGTCGGTGAATACGACATGATCTAGCAGCGTTGCGGCCCAACGGAAGTCGCCGGACTCGAACGCCGACCGGGCAAGCTCGACAACCCGGTCGACGCCGCCCATCGCGTCGACGTAGCGCGGCGCGAGGGCCTCTGGCGGGTGGGGCCACAGCCGGCCGGGATTACCATCGAACCATCCCATGTAGCGCTGGTAGACCGCCTTGACGTTGTGGCTGACCGAGCCGTAATAGCCGTGGGCGTGCCAGGCCCGCTCCAGCGCCGGCGGCATCTGGAACATCTCGGCGATCTCGACACCCGTGTACCCGAGGTTGAGCAGCCGCAGCGTCTGGTCGTGCAGGTACGCGTACAGATCGCGTTGCAGCGACAGGAATTCGACGATGTGCTCCCGCCCCCACGTGGGCCAATGGTGGGACGCGAATACGACGTCGGCGCGGTCGGCGAATGTGTCGATGGCCTCGGTGAGGTAACCCGACCAAGCATGCGGGTCACGCACCAGCGCACCGCGCAGGGTCAGCAGATTGTGCAGGTTGTGAGTGGCGTTCTCGGCCATGCACAAGGCGCGGAATCGCGGGAAATAGAAGTGCATCTCGGCCGGCGCCTCGGTGCCGGGGGCCATCTGGAATTCGATCTCGACGCCGTCGATGGTGTGCGTCTCACCGGTCTCGTGGATGTCGATCGTCGGCACGATGAGGGCCACCTCGCCGGTCGACGTGGCCTGGCCGAGACCGCAACCCACGTGGCCTTGCGGCCCGCGCTCCAGCTGGGAGCCGTACATGTAGGTCGCGCGTCGCAGCATCGCCGGGCCGGCATAGACGTTCTCCTGGACCGCGTGCGCGGTAAACCCTTGCGGGGCAAGCACCGCCACCGCGCCGCAGTCGACGTCGGCTTGCGAGGTGACGCCCAGCACGCCGCCGAAGTGGTCGGCGTGGCTGTGGGTGTAGATCACCGCGACGACCGGGCGGTCCCCGCCGCGGTGGGTGCGATACAGGGCCAGCGCCGCCGCGGCCACCTCGGTGGATATCAACGGATCGATGACGATGACGCCTGCGTCGCCCTCGACGAAGGTGACGTTGGAGATGTCGAAGCCACGCACCTGATAGATGCCCGGCACCACTTCGTAGAGGCCCTGCTTGGCCGTCAGGGTCGATTGCCGCCAAAGGCTGGGGTGCACGGACGTGGGCGCGTCGCCGTCGAGGAAGGCATAAGCGTCGTTGTCCCACACCACGCGACCGTCGGCGGCCTTGATCACGCACGGCGACAGGGTCGCGATGAACCCGCGATCGGTGTCGTCGAAGTCGCGCGTGTCGTCGAACGGCAGGGCGTGCCGGCCATGGGCGAATTCGATGACGGCGGTTGGGGATTTGTGTTCCACAAGGACTACATTGCCACCAAATGGCGCGGTCTGGAGCGAACGGAAATAATATTTCCAATTCGCTCTTGGGCAAACACCGCGCAGCGGCATCCGGTGTTCGGAAAGATTTTTCACCTAACCTCTTTTGCACGGCTAGGCAAACCCGCATACTGCCTTGACGGCTCTCAATGCCGAGGACCGCAACGATCGGGTTAGGAGAACAGGTGAAGCGTGGACTGACTGTCGCAGTGGCGGGAGCAGCAATTCTGGCCGCCGGTATTTCCGGGTGTTCGAGCAACAAGTCGACTACGAGCGGTTCCGGGACCTCCTCGGCCGGCACTTCGGTTGCCACCGGCGGGGCCGGCGGTGCAAGCCCGAAGGTGAGCATCGACGGGAAGGACCAGAACGTGACCGGCTCGGTCGTCTGCACGACGGTGAACGGCGACACCACGATCGCGATCGGCGGCGCGGCGACGGGCATTTCCGCCGTGCTCACCGGCGACAACACGGTGAAGTCCGTCGGGCTTGGCAACGTCAACGGCGTGACGCTCGCCTACGCGCAGGGCTCCGGCCAGGGCAACGCCAACGCGACCAAGGACGGCAACAAGTACACGATCAAGGGAACCGCCACCGGCGTCGACATGGCCAACCCGATGCAGCCGGTGAACAAGCCGTTCGAAATCGACGTGACTTGCTCCTAGCCCGCTGAGGAGGCGGGCAATCCAGCCTTAGACCGAAACGTTTGACGCGGGCGGTTGCCACCCGTTGAGTGGCAACCGCACCGTGAACTCGGTGTGACCGGGTGCGCTGTCCACCGTGATCGTGCCATGGTGCGCCCGCACCACCGCGGACACGATCGCCAGTCCCAATCCGGTGCTGCCGCCCTTGCGGGAGCGTGAGGTGTCGCCGCGGGCGAAGCGTTCGAACACCTCGGATTGCAGCGCCGCGGGAATGCCGGGGCCGTTATCGATGACCTGTAACACGCTGTGTGCGGGCTCGGTGATCAGTCGCGTCGTCACGACGGTGCCGGCGGCGGTGTGAATGCGTGCATTGGCAAGCAAATTCGTCAAAACCTGGTGCAATCGTGCCGCGTCGCCGGTGATCACCACGGGCTCCTCCGGCAGGTCGAGCTCCCACTGATGATCGGGCCCGGCGACGTGGGCGTCGCTGACGGCGTCGACGGCCAACCGCGTCAGGTCCACGGGTTCGCGTTCCAGCGGCCGGCCCGAGTCCAGGCGGGCCAGCAACAGCAGGTCCTCGACGAGCCGCGTGATCCGCTCCGTCTCGGAAGCCACCCGGCTCATGGCGTGCGCCACCGCCTCACGATCGTCGCCCATGCGCTGGGTGAGTTCGGTGTAGCCGCGGATCGCGGCGAGCGGCGTGCGCAATTCGTGACTGGCGTCGGCGACGAATTGGCGCACCCGGGTCTCACTGGCCTGCCGCGCCGACAGCGCGGCCGCGATATGGTCGAGCATCCGGTTGAGCGCCGACCCCAGCTGACCCACTTCGGTGGACGGGTTCGCGTCGGATTCGGCGACCCGCACCGGCAATTCGACTTCGCCCCGGTCCAAGGGCAGTTCGACGACTTCGCTGGCGGTTTGAGCGACGCGGCGCAGCGGCGCCAGTGCGCGCCTGATGATGACGACGCCGGCACTGGTCGCGGCGACCAGCGCGATGACCGTGACGACGCCGAGGATGACCAGCATCCGCATCATCGTGGCGTCCACGCCTGCCATCGACAGGCCGGTGACGATGACGTCACCGCCGCTGCGGCTCGGTGCCGCGACGACGCGGTAGCGGCCGAGTTCGTCGAGGTCGAGCGTCACCGGCTTGCGGCTGTCGGCGATGCGTTCCAGTTGGGTCTGCGCGGTCGGGGACAGCGCGGCGCGCGACCCGGCGCTGGTCAGGTACCCGGCGTCGACGGCCTTGCCCTTGCTGACCACCGCGGCCACCATGCCCGCGGGCTGGCCCGGTGCGTCGAGAAATCGCGGGCCGGGGCCCGGCCGCGGATAGGAAAAGTGCGACTCGTGGTGCCAGCCCGGACGTTTCGGTTCGGGGTACATCAGCGCCGAACGGTAGGACGTGCCGCCGAGTTGCCCGTCGAGCTGGGCCACCAGGTGGTGCAGCAGAGCCAACTCGGTCGCCGCGGTGATGCCGATGCAGACGACGGCGAGGACGACGATCTGCCCGGCCAGCAGCCGCAGCCGAAGTGACCAGACCCGCCGCGTCCTAGCGGGCGGGCTTGAGGACATACCCGGCGCCGCGCAGCGTATGGATCATGGGTTCCCGGCCGTTGTCGATCTTCTTGCGCAGGTAGGAAATGTAGAGCTCGACGATGTTGGAGCGGCCGCCGAAATCGTAGCTCCACACCCGATCCAGGATCTGGGCCTTGCTCAGTACCCGCTTGGAGTTGCGCATCATGAACCGCAGCAGCTCGAACTCGGTGGAGGTCAACGAGATTGGGTCCCCCGCGCGCGTCACCTCGTGGCTGTCCTCGTCCAGCACGAGGTCCCCGACCACCAGCTGGGCACCGCTGTCCAGCGTCGTCACGCCGGTGCGGCGGAGCAGGGCCCGCAACCGCAGCACCACCTCTTCGATGCTGAACGGTTTGGTCACGTAGTCGTCGCCGCCCGCGGTCAGCCCGGCGATGCGGTCTTCCACCGCATCCTTGGCCGTCAGCAACAGCACCGGCAGCTGCGGGTTCTCCTCGCGGAGTTTATGCAGCACGTCGAGCCCGCTCATGTCGGGCAGCATCACGTCGAGCACGACCACATCGGGGCGCTGGGCCCTGGCCGCGGCGATGGCCGACGAGCCGTCGCCGGCGGTGGAGATGTTCCAGCCCTCGTACCTCAGGGCCATGGACACCATTTCGGCCAAAACCGCTTCATCATCGACGACGAGCACGTTGATGGGATTGCCGTCGGCGCGGCACATGACGACCCGTTCTACCGACGCTCGGGGCTGTGTCACAGGGTCCAGTATCCGCGCCCGACTGGGCCGTCGCTATGGCAATCCTTTGCGTGTCCTGTGAAAAGGTCGCGTGACTGCCGAGCAGCCACGCGACCCCGTACCAGACGGCTTACTAGTACCAATACCTTCTGCCGGCGACCGGACGGCCGACGGAGCCGAGGATCCACAGGATGGCGCCGATGACGAGCAGTATGACGCCGATCGTGGTCAGAATCGGTATGTGGAATATGAATCCCAGAACCAACAGGACAATACCTAAGATGATCATTTCAACTTCCTTTGCCGACGGTTATACGGTGATCGATCTCATTGAGCTGGGTTGAGGCAAATGGCAGTCCCTCACCTTCGGGTTGACACCCGCATAATTCAATGGCCCGGCGATTACCGTGACAGCGACGGTTCCTGCTGAGGCACAACTGGATTGGTCATTCTTGAAGTAGCCCCGCTGCCACGCAGCGATGACTCCTATGACGAGCCACACCAAGACAATCGCGCTGATCACTCCGCGACCACGCATGCGACCTCCAAATGTTCGAGACGGTTTCTCGTGGGCCTAGCTTTACCCATTTGACGCATGCCTAAACCACGCCCGAAGGCTAGGAATGGTCGGCGAGCCAAGCCGCGGCGCGCCGCTTCGACGCCCGCGACAGCCAGGCGTCCTCGATCAGCTCGGCCAGCTCGGCCGCGGTGATCTCCGGTAGTCGGCCGGCGCGCACCAGCACCGAGGGATGCCCGTCGAAGTGGCCGGTGGTGAAGAACGGTGACGCCGGGTCCTGCACGAGCGCCAGCTTGTCGCTTTCCGACTGCACCCAGAGCATGATCACGTCGGCGTAGCGTTCGCCGGTGTCCGGATCGATCGCGTCGGGCCGGGGAGTGCGAAAGAACACGAAGGATTTTCCGCCCACCTGATAGATCGCGTTGCCTTTCGGTCCCTCCAAGCGCTGGACATGCGGCATCGACGCCGCAATCCGGTGCACGTCGCTCACCCGGGCAGGCCGATCAGCCATGCCCGTGAGATTACCGCTCGCAGCCCGGCAGGTAGCATGGCGAGCGGTGTTGCGGTAAAGGGGGTTTGAGATTTGTGACTGACACCCTGTTCGCCGACGTATCCGAATACCAAGTACCCGTGAATGATTCGTACCCATACCGGGTGCTTTCGATCCGGGTGTGCGACGGGACCTATCGCGACCACAACTTCGCGGCCAACTACGCGTGGATGCGTCGCGCGCTGGACGCCGGACGCATGGCGTTCGGAATCGTCTACACCTACGTGCGCCCGAATTGGCTCGACAACGCCAACACCGTGCGCTCGATGATCGATGCCGGGGGCGGCCTGCACCCGCGCGTCGCGCTGATGCTCGACGTGGAATCGGGCGGCAACCCGCCCGGGGACGGCTCGAGCTGGATCAACGCGCTGTATTGGAACCTGGCCGACTACGCCGGCTCCCCCGCGCGAATCATCGGTTACGCCAATGCCTATGACTTCTTCAACATGTGGCGGACGCGGCCTTCGGGCCTGCGGGTCATCGGGGCGGGTTACGGGTCCAACCCGAAACTGCCGGGCCAGGTCGCGCACCAGTACACCGACGGCACGGGTTTCAGCCCCAACCTGCCGCAGGGATGTCCGCCGTTCGGCCACTGCGACATGAACTCCGCCGACGGGCTGACCCCACAAGAGTTTGCCGCGGCCTGCGGCATCACTGCGAACGGAGGATGGTTGATGGCACTCACCGATGACGAGCAGGCCGAGCTGTTGAGCAAGGTCCGCGACATCTGGGACCAGCTACGCGGTCCCGACGGCGAGGGCTGGCCGCAACTCGGTCAGAACAGCCAGGGTCAAAACCTCACCCCGGTGGACGCGATCGCGGCGCTCAAGGATGACGTCGAAAGTCGACAGACAGCCGCCGGAATGCCTTCCAACCCAAGCTAATTCACACCGAGCGCCGCGCGGACACGTAAAGCGTGGGCGGCATCACCGTCTGGGCGCCGCCCGGGATGTCGCGGCCGTACCTGCCCATCAGCTCGGCGAACGTCGCGGTCGACACCTCCCACCCGTGCTCACGCAGCCAGCCGTCGACCGGCCTGCGTTCCTCGGGGTACCAGAGGTCGTCGAAGTCGGTGATCTCGGTGTCGACCAGCTTGGCGGCCGCGGCCCGCAGGCGCTGCATGTCCTCGCGCTGGCGGCGAACGACATCGGGATCGGTAAAACCCTCGCCGGGTACGTTGGACGCCACCCAACTACCCTCCGCGCTGAGCGAATGTATGCGCTCGAACAACAGGTCCTGCGCCTGCGCCGGCAGGTATCGAACGAGCCCCTCGGCCGACCATGCCGCCGGTTGCGACGGGTCAAACCCCGTATCCCGCAGCGCCTTTGGCCAGTCCTGACGCAAGTCGATGGGCACGTTCACCAGCCGCGCCTTCGGTTGCGCGCCGTGCTCGCGCAGCGTGTTGGATTTGAACTCCAGCACCTTGGGCTGGTCCAGCTCGTACACGACCGTGCCGTCGGGCCAGGGCAGCCGCCAGGTGCGGGCGTCGAGCCCGGCCGCCAGGATCACCACCTGCCGAACGCCCGTGTCGGCGGCGCCCAGGAAGAATTCGTCGAAAAACGCTGTGCGAGTGGCCATGAAGTCGGTCATCAGCTGTATCCGTGCCCGCACCTCCGGCTCGAGCTCGGTCGCCTTGGCCAGCAGCCGGGGATCGGCGTAGATGCTCCACATGCCCTCGCCCGCCGCGTCGACGAACACGCGCGCGAACGGGTCGTTGATGAGCGGATTTTCGCTCTCGGTCTCGGCGGCGCGCGCCGCCGCAACGCCCAGCGCGGTGGCTCCCACACTCTGGGTGATGTCCCAGGAATCGTTGTCGGTGCGCGGCATCGCCATGTCCCTTCTCGGCCCAAGCCCGTTCACTACGCCCGCTATTGTTCCAGCCTCCGGCGCCCCCGGCAGCCCGTCGCCCGTGACCTAGGCTGCTGACATGACGCGTACGCCGCAGGAAGTATTCGCCCATCACGGGACGGCGCTGGCCGCGGGGGACCTCGACGCGATCGTCGCCGACTACGGCGACGACTCGGTGCTGATCACGCCGGCCGGGGCCGCGCGCGGTCGGGACGGCGTCCGGGGCGTCTTCACCAAGTTGCTCGGCGACCTGCCCGACGCGGCGTGGGACCTGAAGAACCAGATCTTCGAGGGAGACCTGCTGTTCCTCGAGTGGGCCGCGGATTCGGCGGTCAACCGGGTGGACGACGGCGTCGACACCTTCGTATTCCGCGACGGCATGATCCGGGCCCAGACCGTCCGCTACACGCCACGGCCGAAGGGCTGAACGTGAATCACGTCAACCTCGACGCCGTGGCGCGCTGGATGTCCGAACACGGGCTCGGCGAGGGACCGCTGCAGGACGTCGCCGCTGTCACCGGCGGAACCCAGAACGTCATGCTTCGTTTCACCCGGGCCGGGCGGCCCTACGTGCTCCGGCGCGGGCCGCGGCATCTGCGCCCGCGCAGCAACAGCGTCATCCTGCGGGAAACCAAAGTCCTTGCGGCGCTGGCCGGCTCCGACGTCCCGCACCCGCACCTGATCGCCACCTGCGACGACCCCGGCGTGCTCGGTGACGCCGTCTTCTACCTGATGGAACCGGTCGACGGGTTCAACGCCGGCGAGGGGCTGCCACCATTGCACGCGGGAGATCCGAAGGTGCGCTTCGGGATGGGGCTGTCGATGGCCGACGCGCTGGCCAAGCTCGGCGCCGTCGACCACGTCGCCGTCGGCCTGGCCGATTTCGGCAAACCGGACGGCTTCCTGGAGCGCCAGGTGCCGCGCTGGCTCGGCGAGCTGGACTCCTACCGGCAGTACGCGAACTACCCGGGGCCCGACATTCCGGGGGTCGAACGAGTCGCGTCCTGGCTCGAGAGCTACCGCCCGGAGGCCTGGACACCCGGCATCATGCACGGCGACTACCACGCCGCCAACGTCATGTTCTCCCGCACCGGACCCGAAGTGGTGGCCATCGTCGACTGGGAGATGTGCACGATCGGTGACCCACTGCTGGACCTGGGCTGGCTGCTGGCCACCTGGCGCCAGCCCGACGGGACCAGCGTGTTCAGCCACGCCCTGGGCGGCCAGGACGGGCTGGCCAGCACCGACGACCTGTTCCAGCGGTACGCCGCCAACACCACCCGCGACCTGTCGCACATCATCTGGTACACCGTGCTCGCCTGCTTCAAGCTCGGCATCGTGATCGAGGGAACGCTGGCCCGGGCCTGCGCGGGCCAGGCCGAAAAAGAGGTGGGCGACCAGCTGCATGCGGCCACGGTGCACCTGTTCGAGCGGGCGCTGACGCTTATCGACAACCAAGCCTGACCGACTACCATCTCCCCTCGTGCCGCCCTACCCCGAAAACCCCGATTACTATTCCGAGCCGACCCAGGCCGCCGGATACGGCGGCTACGGCGAGTACGGCGAGTACGGCTCCGCGCCGGAGCCGCCCGAACCCCCGACGCCCTGGTACCGGCGCCCGTTGGCGTTGGTCGCCGCCGGCGCAATCGGGGTGATCGTGCTGGGCCTTGCGGCGTACGCGGTGATCAAGCTGGTCGCCGGGCCGCCGGCGCCCGCTCCCACCACGACGACGACTCCCGTCCCCACCACCTCGTCCTCCGTGGCGACGACCACGAGCGCGCCGCCGCCCCGGCACCATGGGGGTGGTGGCGGCGCAAACGTGCCCACCGAGACCGTGACCGAGACCGCCCCGCCGCCGAACACGGACACCCCGACGACGACCGTCCCGCCGAGCACGGACACCCCGACGACGACCGTCGCGCCGAGCACCGAAACCAGCACGGTCACCCAGACCGTGACCGTTCCGCCGCGCTGGGGGCCCTTTCAACCACGCCCATAGTCGGGACAGGCCGGGGGCTGGGCGGTTAGCCTCCATGCGTGGATGTCGGCGACGCGGTCAGACGATCACTGGACCAGTGGGAACGGCGCGAGTGGGACTCGGCCATGGCTCATGCCGGCAACGCCGTGGACGGGACGGCGAAGAAGCGCTACCCCCAGCTGGGGGTGGCGACGCGGTTCAAACGCACCATCCGCGACGGCCTGGACATCTTCGGAGTGATGGCGGCCCCGGCTATCGACTTCAACGAGAGCCGCTTTCCGGTCGCGGTGAAGTCGGATCTGCCCGACGGCCGTCCCGATGTCGCCGACGTCCTCTACGGCGTGCACCGCTGGAGCCACGGCCACGACGACGAGCTGCCGGAGGGCTTCGAGCTGACTCCCCCCGGCCCGCGCCCCCTGGGCGTGCAGATCTGGAGCACCGGCAAGATCCAGCTGCCCGCCTCGGCCGTGATCGGTTTGTTGGCGGTCGCCGTGTTCTCGCCGGAGAACAAGGGCGAGACCATCCCGGACGGCTACCAGCTCAGCTGGTACCAGCACGTCTTTCACATCTGCCTGTGGTGGGGCTGGCAGGAGCACTTCCGCGAGATCGTCAGCACCGCACAGATCGAGCGGACGACGCTGGACTTCTCCGAGTCGTGGGAGACCTGGACGCCGGCTTGACGTTGGGAGCGCTCTTCGGGTGTGAGCTCACGGACGGGTAACGCTGCGGGGTGCGCCGTTTCGGCGGCGAGAGACTAGATTTAGACACCATGACTAATCCCGCCGCGCGGATCAACCCGTCACGCGTTCCGCCGTACCGGTGGGTCGCCGTCGGCGTGTTCGTCGTCCTGGCGGTGATCATGGTTTTGGTCTATGCGCAGTTTCGC